>NZ_POTW01000016.1 GCF_003236295.1 Jiangella anatolica | reverse complement strand
CCCGCCAGCTCCTCGCGGAACCGGTAGGTCACGAACAGCCCGTAGTCCACGCCCAGCCCGATGCCCATGACCAGCGCGATGTTCGACGCGAACGTGGACACCTCGGTGAAGAGGGTGACGACGCGCAGGATCGCCAGCGTCCCGACGACGGAGAACAACCCGACGCCGAGCGTGACCAGCGCCGGGGCCAGCCGCCGGTAGACCAGCCAGAGCAGCGCGCCCACCAGCGGCAGGATGACGATCTCGGCGCGCAGGAAGTCCGCGCGGGCCTGCTCCGCGACCACCCGGAACACCTCGTCGCCGCCGCCGATCGCGACCTCCAGCGGGCCGTCCACGCCGCCGAACCGCTCGGTGAGGCCGGGCAACACGTCGCCGCGGACGTGGTCGGCGTCGCCCGGGACCCAGGCCAGCACCAGCGCGTGCCGGCCGTCATCGCTGCGCAGTGTCGCGGCGCCGTCGCTCCAGTACGACCACGCGTCGCCGACGCCGGGCTCCGCGGCCAGCCGGTCGGTCAGCGCGGCGCCCGCCGCGGCGACCTCGGCGTCGTCCACGGAGCCGTCGCCGGTGGCCGTCACCAGGAGCGCGACGTTCGGCGTGCCGGTGCCGAACTGCTCGGCGAGGGCGGCGCGCGCCCGCAGCGACTCCGATCCGGACGCCTCGTACCGGTTCAGCGCGAGCGCCTCGATGACGCTCGCGGCCAGCACCCCGGCGAGCAGGAACAGCAGGACGGATCCGGCGAGGATCCGGCGCGGGGCGCGGGTGACGTATCGGCCGAGCATGATCGGCGGCTCCCTCGTGGTAGCGTCGCTGAAAAGACGAGTCGAGGCTCGTGTTTTGCACAATACGAGCGACCGCTCGTATTTGTCGAATCGAGTGGGAGCCGGGGTGTGACGAAACGGCAGGCGCGCGGGCAGGCGCGGATGGAGCAGATCCTCGCGGCCGCGGCCGAGGCCTTCGCCGAGTCCGGCTACGAGGCGACCAGCACCAACGCGATCGCCGCCCGGGCCGGCATCTCGCCGGGCTCGCTCTACCAGTTCTTCGCCAACAAGGACGACATCGCCCACGCGTTGGCGCAGCGGTATGCCGAGCAGCTGGCCGAGCTGCGGGAGACGACGTTCGACGGCGTCGACCCGGCCGCGCTGCCGCTGGATCGGCTGATCGCCGCGATCACCGGCCCGCTGATCGAGTTCAACCTGGCCAACCACGGCTTCAAGGCGCTGTTCGCCCGGCCGGACCTGCCGCCGTCGCTGACCGCGGCGGTCGCGCCGCTGCACGCCGCGCTGCTCGGCCGGGTGACGACGCTGGTCGCGGCGCGCGCCCCGCAGCTGCCCGGCGAGGTCGTCGAGCGGACGGCGACGGTCGCGATCCAGCTGGTCCGCGCGATGATGCCGCTGATCGTCGCGGCGGACGGTGCCGAGCGGGAGGCACTGGCGGGCGAGCTGCGCGCCGTCCTGCACGGGTACCTCGAGCCGGTGGTCGGATGAGCCGCCGGCGCCGGCTCACGCTCGCCGCGGTGGCGGCCGCCCTGCTGGCGATCGCCGCGCCGACCGTATGGACTTACACAGCGAGCGCCGGCCGGATCCTGTCCGACCCGGCCGAGGCGCCGTCGCGGGACGTGACGCTGGTGCTGGGCGCCGGGGTGCGGGCCGACGGGACGCCGTCGCGGCTGCTGGCCGGGCGGCTGGATGTCGCGGCCGCGCTGTACCACCTCGGCCGGACGCGGACGCTGCTGGTCAGCGGCGGCACGGCGCCCGGCGGCTACGACGAGCCGGCGGCAATGCGGCGGTACCTGATCGACGCCGGGGTGCCGTCCGGCGCGATCGTCGAGGACCCGCTCGGCGTCGACACCTGGGCGTCGTGCACCCGGGCCCGCGACGAATTCGGGCTGACCCGGCTGCTGGTGGTCAGCCAGCGGTTCCACCTGCCGCGGTCGATCGCGCTGTGCCGCTCGATCGGCCTCGACGCGGTCGGCGTCGCGCACGAGTCGATGGACGCCAACGGGCCCGGGACGCGGCAGGGCTACGTTCGCGAGGTGGCCGCGTCGGTGCCGGCGCTCGTGCGGGCCCTGTTCGACTAGCGACCCATCGAGTCTTGCGATGCGGGCAATGCGTCCGACTGGTGAACCGCGCACCTAGACTCGGATGAGTGATACGCCGCATCGACCTGCGGGGGAGGCTCGCCGCCGGCGAACGCCTCGACTACCGCATGCTCGTCCCACGCGCCCCGATCGACGTCGAGGCGGCCCTCGAGGCCGTCCGCCCGATCTGCGAGGACGTGCGGCATCGCGGGCTCGACGCGGTCCGGGAGCTGACGCTGCGGTTCGACGGCGTCGAACCGGCCGAGGTGCGGGTCCCGCAGGCGGCGCTCGACGACGCGCTCGGCGCCCTGGACCCCCGGGTGCGAGCGGCGCTGGAGGAGTCGATCCGCCGCGCCCGCCTCGTCCACGGCGACCAGCGCCGCACCGACGTCACCACTACCGTCGTCCCCGGCGGGACCGTCACCGAGCGGTGGATCCCGGTCCAGCGGGTCGGTCTCTACGTGCCCGGCGGCCTGGCCGTCTACCCGAGCAGCGTCGTCATGAACGTGGTCCCGGCGCAGGTCGCGGGCGTGAGCAGCCTCGCCGTCGCCAGCCCGCCGCAGCGTGAGTTCGGCGGCCGGCCGCACCCGACGATCCTCGCCGCCTGCGCGCTGCTCGGCGTCACCGAGGTGTACGCCGTCGGCGGCGCCCAGGCGCTGGCGATGCTGGCCTACGGCGTTCCTGGCGAGGTGGAGCCGGTCGACCTGGTGACCGGTCCCGGCAACGTCTACGTCGCGGCGGCGAAGCGGCTGCTGCGCGGCGTCGTCGGCATCGACGCGGAGGCCGGGCCGACGGAGATCGCGGTGCTGGCCGACGACACGGCCGACCCGCGGCACGTCGCCGCCGACCTCGTCAGCCAGGCCGAGCACGACCCACTGGCCGCGTCGGTGCTGGTCACCGACAATGAGGCGCTGGCCGACGCGGTCACCGCCGAGCTGGAGACCCGCACGACGAGCACCAAGCACGACGAGCGGGTCCGCACGGCGCTGGCCGGCGAGCAGTCCGGCATCGTGCTCGTCGACGACCTCGACCAGGGCCTGGCCTTCGTCGACGCCTATGCCGCGGAGCACCTGGAGATCCAGACCCGCGACGCGGCCGCCCTGGCCGCACGGGTGCGCAACGCCGGCGCCGTCTTCGTCGGCCCCTGGTCGCCGGTCAGCCTCGGCGACTACGCCGCCGGCTCCAACCACGTGCTGCCCACCGGCGGCAGCGCGCGGCACTCGTCCGGCCTGTCGGTGCAGACGTTCCTGCGCGGCGTCCATGTCGTCGAGTACGACCGGGACGCGCTCAAGGACATCGCCGGCGGCGTCCGCGCGCTCGCCGACGCCGAGGACCTGCCCGCACACGGGGAGGCCGTCACCGCGAGGTTCCCCGATGAGTGACCTGCCCATCCGGGACGAGCTGCGCGGCGTCGAGCCCTACGGCGCGCCGCAGCTCGACGTGCCCGTCTGCCTGAACGTCAACGAGAACCCGTTCCCGCCGTCGGAGCGGCTCGTGGCCGACGCCGCCCGCGCCGTCGCCGACGCCGTCCGCGGCCTCAACCGGTACCCCGACCGCGAGGCGACCAGGCTGCGCGAGCGGCTGGCCGCGTACCTGGAGCGCGAGGCCGGCGTCAGCCTCGACGCCGGCCAGGTGTGGGCCGCCAACGGCTCCAACGAGGTCATGCTGCAGATCCTGCAGGCCTTCGGCGGTCCGGGACGGACGGCGCTCAGCTTCGCGCCGACCTACTCGATGTACCCCGAGTACGCCCGCGACACCTCCACCCACTGGGTGGCCGCCCGCAGGGACGACGACTTCGGCATCGACGAGGACGTCGCGCTCAAGGCGGTCGCCGAGCACCGGCCCACGGTCACGCTGATCGCGTCGCCCAACAACCCGACCGGCACCGCCGTCCCGCTCGGCCTGGTCAGCGCGCTGCACGAGGCCAGCGACGGCGTCGTCGTGGTGGACGAGGCATACGCGGAGTTCCGCCGCGACGGCGTGCCGAGCGCGCTCAGCCTGCTCGACACGCACCCGCGGCTGATCGTCACGCGCACGATGAGCAAGGCGTTCGCGTTCGCCGGCGCCCGGCTCGGCTACGTGGCGGCGAGCCGGGAGATCATCGACGTGCTGCGCGTGGTCCGGCTGCCGTACCACCTGTCCGCCGTCACCCAGGCCGTCGCCGTCGTCGCCCTCGAGCACGCCGTCGAGTTGCAGGGCCGCGTCGCCCAGCTGCGCGACGAGCGCGACGCGCTGGCCGCCTGGCTGCGCGAGCAGGGCTTCGAGGTGGCCGAGTCCGACGCGAACTTCGTGCTGTTCGGCCGGTTCGCCGACCGCCACGCGGTCTGGCAGGGTCTGCTGGACCACGGGGTGCTGATCCGCGAGACCGGCCCGGACGGCTGGCTGCGGGTGTCGGTGGGCACTCCGGAGGAGACGACCGCCTTCAAGGTGGCACTGGTCGACGTAGTGAAGGAGCAACGATGAGCCGCACCGCCAAGGTCGAGCGCGCGACCAGCGAGAGCAAGGTCAGCGTCGAGCTGGACCTCGACGGCGAGGGCCGCAACGACATCGCCACGTCGGTGCCGTTCTACGACCACATGCTGACGGCGCTGGCCCGGCACTCGCTCATCGACCTCACCGTCCGGTCCGAGGGCGACACCCACATCGACGTCCACCACACAGTCGAGGACACCGCGATCGTCATCGGCCAGGCCCTGCGCGAGGCGCTCGGCGACAAGGTCGGCATCGTCCGCTACGGCGAGGCGACCGTCCCGCTGGACGAGGCGCTGGCGCACGCCGTCGTCGACGTGTCCGGCCGGCCGTACTTCGTGCACTCCGGCGAGCCGGCCGGGCAGGAGTACGTGCTGATCGGCGGCCACTTCACCGGCTCGCTGACGGCGCACGTGCTGGAGAGCCTGGCCCACCACGGCGGCCTGACGATGCACGTGCGCGTGCTCGGCGGCCGCGACCCGCACCACATCGCCGAGGCGCAGTTCAAGGCCGTCGCCCGGGCGCTGCGCACCGCGGTCGCGATCGACCCGCGTGAGCGCGGCGTGCCGTCGACGAAGGGCGCGTTGTGACGCTGCTAGGCCCTGACGGCGGCGTGCGCGGGCAGCGATGTCAGGAACGCCGTCACCGCCGCCTCGTAGGCCGCAGGGTCGAGGTTCCAGTTGCGGACGTGCTCGGCCTCGCCGCGCAGGTACGTGACGAGGTCCGGCCGGGCCGCGGCGAACCGGTCCGACGAGGTCACCGGCACCGTCGTGTCGCCGGAGCCGTGGAACAGCAGCACCGGGACGTCCAGCCGGTCGGCGTGCGCGACCTGGTCCATGGCCCAGACGTTGATGCCGGTGCGGGCCCGCACGACCGACGCCGCGACGGTGGCGCCGAACGCCGGCACGCCGCGCAGCCGGGCCTGGTACGCGAGGATGTCCAGCCACGACAGCACCGGCGAGTCGTAGACGACGCCGGCGACGCCGTCGGACCCGGCGAGGCGCAGCAGGTTGCCGACGATCGCGCCGCCCATCGAGTAGCCCGTCAGCACGAACTCGCGGGCGCCCTGCTCGCGGGCCCAGTCCAGCGCCGCGGCGAGGTCCTCGGACTCGGTCCAGCCCAGCCCGTACTCGCGGTGCGGCCCCTCGGGCGCGCCGTCGTCGTTGCGGTAGGCGATGGACAGCTGCGGCAGCCCGAGCCGGTGCACCGCCGGGATCAACCGGTACGCCTGGCCCCGGGTGGCGCCTCGGCCGTGCACGTGGACCATCCAGCGTTCGCCGTCGCCCGGCAGGTAGGTGGCCGGGTAGCGGCCGAGCGGGCCGTCGAACTCGATCCGGCGGGCGGCTACGCCGGCGACGCGGGACAGGTCGCGCAGGTCGTCGGGCGCGGCGTAGTAGGCGACCCGGACCTGGGTGCCGACGGAGGGCAGCTGCGGGTAGGGCTGGATGCTGCGCAGCACGTACTCGCCGGCGACGTCGATCTCGCGGCCCACGCGGGCGAAGCCGCCGGGCCACTCCAGCCCGACGACGCCGGGCTCGTCGGCGCCCGGGCCGGACAGCGTGACGGTGGTGCCGACGACCGCGATCACCTCGACCGGGTAGTCCGGCGGCTCCGGCCGCACCTGGAGCAGCTCGTCGGCGTAGTACCAGCCGCCGGCGCCGGTGGTGGCCAGCCCGGCCACCGCGACCGCCGCGGAGCCGACGGCGACGCGCAACGGCCAACGCCGGCCGAGCGCTGCGGCGCCATCGTCGAGGGTCACATTCGCAGTCTGACACGGGGAGGTGGACGATGAGTGACGTGCAACCCAACCGCAACGTGGTCGTGTTCGACTACGGATCCGGCAACGTGCGCTCGGCGACCCGCGCCCTGGAGAAGGTCGGCGCGAACGTCACGCTGACCGCCGACCGGCAGGCCGCGGCGGAGGCCGACGGCCTGGTCGTCCCCGGTGTCGGCGCGTTCGCCGCCTGCATGGCCGGGCTGCGCGCCGCCCGCGGGCACGAGGTGGTCGGCCGGCGGCTGGCCGGCGGCCGGCCGGTGCTGGGCATCTGCGTCGGCATGCAGATCCTGTTCGAGCGCGGCGTCGAGCACGGCGTCGAGACCGACGGCATGGGGGAGTGGCCGGGCACCGTCGAGCGGCTGCAGGCCAACCCGCTGCCGCACATGGGCTGGAACACCGTCGAGGCGCCGGCCGGCACGGTGCTGTTCGACGGCGTGGAGAAGGAACGGTTCTACTTCGTGCACTCCTACGGCGTCCGACAGTGGGTGCTGCCGGCGCCGGAACGGCTGAAACCGCCCCTGGTGACCACGTCGGACCACAACGGCGACACGTTCGTCGCCGCCGTCGAGAACGGGCCGCTGACCGCGACGCAGTTCCACCCGGAGAAGTCCGGCGATGCGGGACTGCACCTGCTGGAGAATTGGATGAGGAGCTTGTGACCGTGACCAACTGGGACGCGCGCGCCTACGACCGCGACTTCGCGTTCGTGGCCGCCTATGGCGCGGAGCTGCTCGACTGGCTGCAGCCGCAGGCCGGCGAGACCATCCTCGACCTCGGCTGCGGCACCGGTGAGCTGACCGCGCGGCTGATCGACGCCGGCGCCCGGGTGATCGGCATGGACGCCGACCCGGCGATGATCGAGGCCGCCCGCGAGCGGCTGGGCGACGCGGCGGAGCTGCGGGTCGCCGACGCGCACGACTTCACCGTCGAGGAGCCGGTCGACGCGGTCATCTCCAACGCCGCCCTGCACTGGATGCCGGCGCAGGTCGAGGTGCTGGGCTGCGTGTCCGACGCGCTGCGCGTGGGCGGCCGGTTCGTCGCCGAGATGGGCGCGACCGGCAACGTCGCGTCGGTCACCGCCGCCGTCGACCGGGCCTGCCGCGAGGCCGGGCTGCCGGACCGGAGCTGGCCGTGGTTCTTCAACTCCCCGGCCGAGTACGCCGCGATGCTGGAGGACGCCGGGCTGGAGATCCGCCAGCTCGACTTCTACGACCGGCCGACCAAGCTGACCGGCCCGGACGGCATGCGCAAGTGGCTGGAGATGTTCGCGTCGACGCAGGTCGAGACGCTGCCGGCGGAGGTGGTGGCGCGCGCGGAGGAGATCGCCCGGCCGGAGCTGTGGCACGACGACGCCTGGTGGGCCGACTACCGCCGGCTGCGGTTCCGGGCGGTGAAGCTCTGATGACGGTGCTCGAGCTGTTGCCGGCCGTCGACGTCGCCGGTGGGCAGGCCGTGCGCCTGGTCCAGGGCGAGGCCGGGTCCGAGACGTCCTACGGCGACCCGCTGGAGGCGGCGCTGGCGTGGCAGTCCGCCGGCGCGCCGTGGGTGCACCTGGTCGACCTCGACGCCGCGTTCGGCCGCGGTTCCAACCGCGAGCTGCTGGCCGCCGTGGTCGGCAAGCTCGACGTCGACGTCGAGCTGTCCGGCGGCATCCGCGACGACGAGTCGCTGGCGAACGCGCTGGCCACCGGCTGCCGACGGGTCAACCTGGGGACCGCCGCGCTGGAGGATCCGGAGTGGACGGCGTCGGCCATCGCCCGCCACGGCGACCGCGTCGCCGTCGGGCTGGACGTGCGCGGCACCACGCTGGCCGCCCGCGGCTGGACCCGTGAGGGCGGCGACCTGTGGGAGGTGCTGGAGCGGCTGGACCGCGACGGCTGCGCCCGCTACGTCGTCACCGACGTGACGAAGGACGGCACGCTGCGCGGCCCCAACCTGGACCTGCTCCGCGAGGTCTGCGCGCGGACGACCAAGCCGGTCGTCGCGAGCGGCGGGGTGTCCAGCCTCGACGACGTCGCGGCGCTGCGCTCGCTGGTGCCGATCGGCGTCGAGGGCGCGATCATCGGCAAGGCGCTCTACGCCGGGCAGTTCACGCTGGAGGAAGCGTTGAAGGTCGCCGCCTCGTGAGCGTCGCCGTCCGCGTCATCCCCTGCCTCGACGTCGACGCCGGCCGCGTCGTCAAGGGCGTGCGGTTCACCGACCTGCGCGACGCCGGCGACCCGGTCGAGCTGGCCGCGGCCTACGGCGCCGAGGGCGCCGACGAGCTGGTGTTCCTCGACATCACCGCATCGTCGGACGACCGGTCCACCACCTACGACGTCGTGTCGCGGACGGCGGAGCAGGTGTTCATCCCGCTGACCGTCGGCGGCGGCGTCCGCGCCGTCGAGGACGTCGACCGGCTGCTGCGGGCCGGCGCGGACAAGGTCGGCGTCAACACCGCCGCCGTCGCCCGGCCCGAGCTGGTCACCGAGATCGCGCACCGGTTCGGCAGCCAGGTGCTGGTGCTGTCGGTCGACGCTCGGCGCGGCGGCGGCACCGCGTCCGGCTTCGAGGTGACGACGCACGGCGGGCGGCGCGGCGCCGGCATCGACGCCGTCGGCTGGGCGGCCGAGGCGGCCGAGCGCGGTGCCGGGGAGATCCTGCTGAACTCCGTCGACGCCGACGGCACCAAGGACGGCTACGACCTGGAGCTGCTGCGCGCGGTGCGCGCCGTCGTCGACGTGCCGGTGATCGCCAGCGGCGGCGCGGGGGCGCTGCCGGACTTCGCGCCCGCCGTCGACGCCGGCGCCGACGCCGTGCTCGCGGCCAGCGTCTTCCACTTCGGCGACCTGCGCATCGGCGAGGTCAAGACGGCCCTGGCGGAATCGGGTCATACCGTCCGTTAGAACACGCCGAACTCATACCGGGTCGAGTCACCACAACCGCCCCGGATGCCGCTAAGGTGTCGGGGTCCGGCTACCCAGCGGACCCCGACACGAAACTTCGACTTTCTGTTGTTCTTCGGCGGCGTCGCGGCGTCGCCATGCCTTGAGGGGGGCACTCCAGTGAGGTACCTGTCTGCCCGCAGGACGTCCGCGCTGACCGCGGGCGCCCTGCTGATCATCGCGACGGCCGGCGCCCCGGCCGCGCTGGCCACCGAGGAGCCGGCCGAGCGCGGCTCGTCCACGCCGCTGTCGGCCAAGGGCGAGGGCGTCGGCGACCAGACCGCCGTCGACCTCGACACCGGCGGCCTGACCGCCGAGGAGCTGGTCGAGTCGCTGCTCGGCGAGGGCGTCACCGCCGAGAACGTCGTCTACACCGGCAGCCCGCAGGCAGCGGGCCTGGCCGGCGGCTTCGACGACGTGTTCGGCGTGCCCGGCGGCGTGGCGCTGTCGTCGGGCTCGGTGGCCGGCGAGCGCAGCTCGGTCCTCGGCCCGAACGTCTCCAACGAGATGACCACCGAGTTCCTGCTGGCCGGCGACGCCGACCTGGACCCGCTGGCGGCCTTCCCGACCCTGGACGCCGCCATCCTGGAGTTCGACTTCGTCCCGGCCACCGATCAGATCCGCTTCGACTACATCTTCGGCTCCGAGGAGTACAACGAGTACGTCGACTCGGAGTACAACGACGTCTTCGGCTTCTTCGTCAACGGCGAGAACTGCGCGGTCGTGGGCGCCGACGCCCAGCCGGTCACGATCAACACGATCAACAACAACCTCAACGCCGACCTCTACGTCGACAACGAGCTGCCCGAAGGTGCGCACGCGACCGAGCTGGACGGCTTCACGACGGTGCTGACCTGCGCCGCCGACGTCACCGCCGGCGAGACCAACCACGTCAAGCTGGCCATCGCCGACGCGTCGGACCACCAGCTCGACTCCACGGTCATCATCGCGGCCGGCACGTTCGAGGCCAACCACCCGCCGGTCGCCGTCGACCAGGTCGTCGAGACCACCGTCGACACGCCGGTCGAGATCACGCTCACGGGCAGCGACGAGGACGGCGACGAGCTCACCTACGAGCTGGCCTCGGAGCCGGCGAACGGCACGCTGAGCGGCGAGGCGCCGAACCTCACCTACACCCCGGCCGAGGGCTGGACCGGGGAAGAATCGTTCACGTTCACCGTCTCCGACGGCTCCGCGACGTCCGAGCCCGCCAACGTCGGCATCACCGTCACCGAGCCCACCCCGACGCCGACCCCGACGCCGACGGGCGAGCCGCTGCCCGACACCGGCGCCGGGCCGGGCCTGCCGCTGGCCGCGGCCGCCCTGCTCGGCCTCGTCGGGCTCGCGTTCGTCCTGCGCGGCCGGCGCGCCACCGCCTGACCTCGGGGCGTCAGACGACCGCTGCCCGCCTCGCCATCGCGGCGAGGCGGGCAGCGCCGTGTCCGGTGGAAACCGATTTCAGCCCTGTCGGCGGCGGTTGGTACTGTACAAAGCCGGGCGAGCGCAGAGAGCGAGTGTTGTGAGGGACGAGCGGCAGGCCACCCTGCGCGAAGGGATCCGGATCCTCGTCCGGGCCATGCGCGACGAGCCGGTCATCCTGGGGATCGCGGTCGCCGGCAGCGCGGTGTACGGGTTCGCGACGGTGGCCGCGGCCGAGGTGATCGGGCGGGTCACCGACCGCGTCGTGGTGCCGGCCTTCCGCGACGGCGAGACGACCACCGGCGCGCTGGCGCTGGCGGCGCTCGCGATCATCGTGACGGCGCTGGTGAAGGCCGGCGGCATCGTGGTGCGCCGGTACTTCGCCGGGCTCGGCCAGTACCGGCTGAACGCGCGGTACCGGCGCCAGGTCAGCCGCCAGTACCTGCGGCTGCCGCTGTCGTGGCACCACCAGCACTCCACCGGCAAGCTGCTGTCCAACGCGAACGCCGACGTCGAGGCGTCGTTCTGGCCGATCGCGCCGCTGCCGTTCGCGCTCGGCGTCGTCGTCATGCTGGTGTTCGCGCTGATCTCGATGTTCCTCGCCGACCCGTGGCTTGCGCTGGTCGGCGCGCTGGTGTTCCCGGCCATCCTGCTGCTGAACTTCGTCTATCAGCGCCGGCTGTCACCGCTGGCGACGCGCGCGCAGGCGCTGCGGGCGGAGCTGTCCGGGGTGGCGCACGAGTCCTTCGACGGCGCCATGGTCGTGAAGGCGCTGGGCCGCGAGGCCGCCGAGACCGCCCGGTTCGCCAAGGTCGCCGGCCAGCTCCGCGACGCCAACGCGGCGGTCGGCCGAGTCCGCGGCGCGTTCGACCCGATGCTCGAGGCGCTGCCCAACCTCGGCGTCCTCGCCGTCCTGATCATCGGCTCGGCCCGGGTCGCCGACGGGTCGCTCGCGGCCGGCTCGCTGGTCCAGGTCGCCTACCTGCTGACGGTGACGGCGTTCCCGATCCGCGCCATCGGCTTCGTGCTCGGCGAGCTGCCCCGCGCCACCGTCGGCTGGCGCCGGGTGCAGGCGGTGCTCGACGCCACCGGCGCGCTGCCGCACGGCAGCGAGCGGCTGGCCGGCGGCGACGGAGACGGCGGGCCGGCCCGGCTGGGCCTCGACGACGTCGGCTACTCCTACGTCGAGGGCACCCCGGTGCTCGACGGCGTCCATCTCGACGTCGAGCCGGGCCGCACGGTCGCCGTCGTCGGCTCCACCGGGTCGGGCAAGTCGACGCTGGCCAGCCTGCTGGTCCGGCTGGTCGATCCCGGCACCGGCGCGATCCTGCTCGACGGCACCGACCTGCGCCGGCTGGCGCCCGGCGCGGTCGCGGACGTGGTGTCGCTGGTGTTCCAGCAGCCGTTCATCTTCGAGGACACCGTCCGCGACAACGTCGCCCTCGGCCTGCCCGTGCCCGACGACGACGTGTGGGCGGCACTGCGGCTGGCCCAGGGCGACCGGTTCGTGCACGAGCTCGACGGCGGGCTCGACGCCCGCATCGGCGAGCGCGGCGCCACCCTGTCCGGCGGCCAGCGGCAGCGGCTGGCCCTGGCCCGGGCGCTGGTGCGCAGGCCCCGGCTGCTCGTCCTCGACGACGCCACCAGCGCCGTCGACCCCGAGGTCGAGCGGCGCATCCTGGCCGGGCTGCGCGACGCCGCGCTGCCGTCGACCGTCGTCGTGGTCGCCTACCGGCGGGCCACCATCGCGCTGGCCGACGAGGTCGTCTACGTCGAGGACGGCCGGGTGTCCGCCCGCGGCACCCACACCGAACTGCTGGACCGCTCGCCCGGCTACCGCGACCTCATCACCGCCTACGAGCGGGACGCCGTCGAGCGGGCGATGGCCGGCGCCGACAAGGAGAACCGGCCATGAGCGCTGTAGCCGGCCAGGGTTCCCGCCTGGGCGAGGTCCGCTCCGGCTCGGCCTGGGCGACGTTCCGGCGCGGCCTCGCGCTGTCGCCGGAGATCACCCAGGGGCTGACGGTCACGCTGCTGCTGGCGCTGGTCGCCACGGCCGGCCGGGTGGTCGTGCCGATCGCCGTCCAGCAGACCATCGACGACGGCCTCAACGCACCCGGCGGCGCCGACCTCGGCTACGTCCGCTGGATGGTCGGGCTGGCCGGCGTCGGCGTCCTCGTCACGGTCGTCGCCGCCTACCTCATGAACCGGCGCATCTTCAAGGCCAGCGAGGCGGGCCTGGCCACGCTGCGCACCAAGGCGTTCCGGCACGTGCACGACCTGTCGGTGCTGACCCAGGACACCGAGCGGCGCGGCTCGCTGGTCTCCCGCGTCACCAGCGACGTCGACACCATCTCCCAGTTCGTCCAGTGGGGCGGGCTGATCCTGCTGGTCAGCGTCGGCCAGCTGATCATCGCGACGATCGTGATGGCGGTCTACTCGTGGCAGCTGACGCTGCTCGTGTGGGTCTGCTTCCTGCCGCTGTTCCTGGCGCTGCGGACGTTCCAGCGGATGCTGTCCAGCGCCTACATGGTGGTGCGCGAGCGGGTCGGTGGCATGCTCGGCGCGATCTCCGAGTCCGTCGTCGGCGCCCAGGCGGTCCGCGCGTACGCGATCGAGGGCCGCACGCAGCAGCGCATCGACGACGCCGTCGAGTCGCACCGGGCCGCGGCCAGCCGGGCGCAGCGGCTCGCGGCGACGGCGTTCTCCACCGGGGAGGTGGTGGCCGGGCTGGTCAACGCCGCGATCGTGGTCGTCGGCGTGCTGCTCGGCGTGGCCGGCGACATCACGCTCGGCCGGATGGTGGCGTTCCTGTTCCTGGTGACGCTGTTCGTGGCGCCGGTCCAGGTCGGCACCGAGGTGCTCAGCGAGGCGCAGAACGCCATCGCCGGCTGGCGCCGGGTGCTCGGCATCCTCGACACCCCGGCCGACGTCGCCGACCCGGCCGAGCACGGCGTCAAGCTGCCCCGCGGCCCCATCGACGTCCGCTTCGAGTGCGTCTCCTACGCCTACCCGGACGGGCCGACGGTGCTGCACGAGGTCGACGTCGCGATCGCCCGGCACACCCGGGTCGCGGTGGTGGGCGAGACCGGCTCGGGCAAGACGACGTTCGCCAAGCTGCTCACCCGGCTGATGGACCCGGTGCGCGGCCGGGTGCTGGTCGACGGCACCGACCTGCGCGAGGTGCGGTTCGCGTCTCTGCGCGAGCGGGTCGTGATGGTGCCGCAGGAGGGCTTCCTGTTCGACGACACGCTGGCCGCGAACCTGCGCTACGGCAAGCCGGAGGCGACCGACGAGGAGCTGCTGCTCGCCGTCACTGAACTGGGGCTGGGCGACTGGCTGGACTCGCTGGCCTACGGGCTGGAGACGCCGGTCGGGCAGCGCGGTGAGTCGCTGTCGGCGGGGGAGCGGCAGCTGGTGGCGCTGGCCCGCGCCTACCTGGCCGACCCGGACCTGCTGGTCCTCGACGAGGCCACCAGCGCGGTCGATCCGGCGACGGAGGTGCGGCTGGCCCGGGCGCTGGAGGGGATCTCCCGCGGCCGGACGTCGGTGACGATCGCGCACCGGCTGTCCACCGCCGAGGCCGCCGACGAGGTCTTCGTGTTCGATCGCGGCCGGCTCGTCGAGTCCGGGCCGCACGCGGAGCTGGTCGAGAAGGGCGGCGTGTACGCCGCCCTGCACGCGGCCTGGGTCAGCCAGTCGCGCTGACCCAGACCGGGTGCGGTCGCCTCAGCGGTTGGCGCCCTCGAGGGTGCCGGTCACCGGGCCGGACGGGTCGAGCACCGTGCAGACGAGCTCACGGTCGCCCTGCGCCCACGACTCCTCGGTCGGCTCCAGCCACTGGATCTCCAGGACCGACTCGTTGTACGGCATGCCGACGAAGGTCTCGAACGAGCCGATGCAGTCGGTCTCGACCTGCGACTGGAACGCCTCGGAGCCCGGGAAGTCGCCGTCCGGGACCTCGAAGACCGCGAACACCTCCTGGTCGTGCTCTTCCTCGCACGGGATGACGGTCAGCTCGCTGACCTGCTCCTCGGCGTTGAAGTTGCTGATGCAGTCGCCGAGGCCAACGTCGAAGACGTCCTGGGTCTCGCCCTCGGGAGCGTCGGACTCCTCCTCGGCGGGCGTGTCCTCCTCCGCCGGGGTGTCCTCCTCGGCGGGGGTGTCCTCTTCGGTGGGCTCCGACGTGGTGGTCGAGTCGCCGCCGTCGGCGTTGTCGTCCGACGAGTCGTCGCCACACGCGCTCAGGCTCAGAGCGGCGACGGCGGCCAGCGCCGTGACCGCGGTACGAATCGTGATCCGCACGATCATTGTCTCCTTCAGGATGTACACGCCGCTGACACGGCGTCTTTCGGCCGCCGTCCGCTCGGACGGACGACGGGGTTCGGTGGGCCGGACCATCGGAGTCAGCGGTTCGCGCCTTGCAGCGAACCGGTCACGGGGCCGGCGGGGTCGTTGACCAGGCAGACCAGCTCGCGGTCGCCCTGGTCCCACGACTCGGTGGTGGGCTGCAGCCAGGTGAAGTCGAGGGCGGACTCGGCATAGGGGAGCCCGACGTAGCTCTCGAACTCGGCGGTGCAGACTTCCTCGGCCTGCGCGCGCAGGTCCTCCTCGGACGGCAACTCGCCGTCGGGCACCTGCGCCGTGGCGTAGATCTCCTGGCCGTGCTCCTGGTCGCACGGGACGACAGAGACGTCGGTGACCTCGGCGGTGTCGCCGAAGTCGCCCAGGCAGTCGCCGACCCGCACGTCGAAGACGTCGGCGCCGGCGGACTCGGTGACGTTGCCCGACGCGTCACGCTTGGGCTCGTCACCGTCGTCGGAACAACCGGCGAGCACGATCGCGGCCACCATCGCCGCCACCGCGGCAGCGGCGCGGGTCGTGCGTGCCACGAGAACGCTCCTTCGTCAACAGGTCGGTGCCCGGCCGTAGTCAGCCAACCACGGCACCATAGTTGGTCATCGTGTCGTCCACGATGCGATACGCGAGATCCGAGGCGTGTCGCCCGTCACCGCGACGGTCGGCGAGAATAGGTGGATGCCTGGTCTCGACCCCACCGTAGCCGCCCGGCTCAAGCTGTCGCCCGACGGCCTGCTGCCCGCCGTCGTCCAGCAGCACGACACCGGCGAGGTGCTCATGCTCGCCTGGATGAACGCCGAGGCGCTGCACCGCACCCTCACCACCGGCCGGGCCACGTACTGGAGCCGCAGCCGGTCCGACTACTGGGTCAAGGGCGAGACGTCCGGGCACCGGCAGTGGGTCAAGGAGGTGCGGCTGGACTGCGACGGCGACACCGTGCTGCTCCAGGTCGACCAGGAGGGCCCGGCCTGCCACACCGGCACCCGCACCTGCTTCGACGACGGCCGGCTCGACGCCGTCATCGGGGCCGCCGCATGAACGTCACGCCCGATCTCGACACATTCCGGGTCCTCGCCAAGGAGCACCGGGTCATCCCGGTCGTGCGGCGGCTGCTGGCCGACGGCGAGACCCCGGTCGGCGTCTACCGCAAGCTGGCCGCCGACCGGCCCGGCACGTTCCTGCTGGAGTCGGCCGAGCACGGCGGCGTCTGGTCGCGCTACTCCTTCGTCGGCGCGCACTCGGCGGCGGTGCTCAGCGAGCGCGACGGCGAGGCCGTCTGGCACGGCAACCCGCCGGTCGGGCTGCCGTCCGGCGGCGACCCGTGGGACGCGCTGCGCGGCACGCTGCGGGCGCTTCGGAGCCGCCGGCTGCCCGGCCTGCCGCCGCTCACCGGCGGGCTGGTCGGGTTCGTCGCCTACGACGCGGTGCGGCGGCTGGAGCGGCTGCCGTCGACGACGATCGACGACCTGCGGCTGCCGGACCTGTCGTTCCTGCTGGCCACCGACGTCGCCGTCCTCGACCACGACGACGGCACCATCCTGCTGGTCGCCAACGCCGTCAACTGGGACGACAGCGACGAGCGGGTCGACCAGGCGTGGGCCGACGCGGTCCAGCGGCTGGACCGGATGACTGCCGAGCTGGCCGAGCCGACGCCGTCGTCGGTCGCCACCTACGAGCCAGGCACGCCGCCGCGGCACGACAGCCGCACCGAGAAGGCCGACTTCCTCGCCGCGGTCGAGCGGGCGAAGGAGGAGATCCGGGCCGGCGAGGCGTTCCAGATCGTGCTCTCGCAGCGGTTCCAGACCCCGACGACGGCCGACGCGCTGGACGTCTACCGGGTGCTGCGCCGCGACAACCCGAGCCCGTACATGTACCTCGTCCGGCTGCCCGGGCCCGGCGGTGACGGCGACGGCGCCTACTCCGTCGTCGGCTCCAGCCCGGAGGCGCTGGTCAAGGTCAACGGCGACCGCGTCATGACGCACCCGATCGCCGGCACCCGGTGGCGCGGCGAGACCCCGGAGGCCGACGCAGCGCTGGCCGACGAGCTGCTCGCCGACCCGAAGGAGCGGGCCGAGCACCTCATGCTGGTCGACCTGTCCCGCAACGACCTCGGCCGGGTGTGCGCGCCCGGCACCGTCGAGGTGGTCGACTTCATGACGGTGCGCCGCTACAGCCACGTCATGCACATCGAGTCGACGGTGGTCGGGCGGCTGCGCGACGGCCAGGAGGCGCTGGACGTGCTGGCCGCGTGCTTCCCGGCCGGCACGCTGTCCGGTGCGCCGAAGGTGCGGGCGATGGAGATCATCGACGACCTCGAGCCGGTCCGCCGCGGCGTCTACGGCGGCGTCGTCGGCTATCTCGACTTCGCCGGCGACCTCGACGTCGCCATCGCGATCCGCACCGCGCTGATCCGCGACGGCGTCGGGTACGTGCAGGCCGGCGCCGGGATCGTCGCCGACTCCGACCCGGAGTCGGAGTGGACGGAGTCGCGGAACAAGGCCGCGGCCGCGCTGCGGGCGATCGCCGTCGCCGAGACGATGCGGCCGGTGCGATGACCTCGCCGGCCCGCCGCGAGTACCTCGGCGCGCTGCTGCTGCTGGCCGCCGGCGGCGTGCTCGGCCTGGTCGCGGCCGGCCGGACGTGGGGGACCGGTGCGGAGTCGTCGTCGCTCAGCGTCACCGAGACGTCGGTGTCCGGGTCGGACCTGCTGCCGCTGGCGCCGGCGGTCGCGCTGGTGGCGCTGGCCGCCGTCGTCGCCGTCCCGGCGGTGCGGCGGCTCGGCCGGCGGATCGTCGGCGGCGTGCTGGCCGTGCTGGGCGCCGCCCAGGCGGTCATGGCCGTCGTCGTGCTCCCTGACCTGGACGGACGGGTCGCGGACTGGCTGGCCGGCAGCCCGGAGTCCGCCGGCCCGGTCGAGTCGGTGGCCACGACGCCGCTGTGGCCGGTCGCCGTCGCGCTGGCCGGGCTGCTGGTGGCGCTGGCCGGGCTGCTGGTTGCGCTGCGCGGCCCGTCCTGGCCGTCGATGGGCGCCCGCTACGAGCGGGCCGGACGCGCCGCGCGGGCCAAGCCGGCCGCGGGCAACCGGGCCACGTGGGACGCCCTGGACCGCGGCGACGATCCGACCGGCTGAACCGGTACGGAGGTCGCCCCACGGCGCCGGCCGCTCATCGGGCACAATGAGCGGTAACGGCCGCCACGACGACAGGAGACGTGACACACGATGGCGCACAACGAGCACGGCCACACCCCGGCCGCCTGGACCACGGTCATCCTGATCCTGGCCGGCTTCGTGGTCGGCGCCATCGCCGTCATCCTGCTGAACTGGCCGCTGTTCTGGATCGGCGGCGTCGGCCTGGTCGTCGTCGCCGGCATCGTCGGCAAGGTCATGCAGATGATGGGCCTCGGGCAGCGCGACCCGCAGGCCGGGCCCCGGCAGCCCGCCGGCGCGACGGGCGAGGACCGCATCGGGTAGGCCATGACACGCGCCGGCAGGACGACGTCGGATCGGACCCGGGCGGGTCCGCCGGTCGTCTCCGTCGCCGGCGTGACGCTCGACGTCGGCCACCGCCGCGTGGAGACGCCGGGCGGGCACGAGGCCGACCTGACGCCGTTGCAGGCCGCGCTGCTCGCCCATCTGATGGTCCGTGCCGGGCGGGTCTGCACCCGCGAGGAGCTGATGTGCCAGGCGCTGGGCTACCCGGTGCCGGTCGGCACCCGCACGGTCGACGTGCACGTCGCGACGCTGCGCGGCAAGCTCGAGGGCGCGCTCACCATCCGCTCCGTCCGCGGCGTCGGCTACGCGCTGGAGCCGGTCCCGGAGCGCTGAGCCAGGGGGCGTGTCGAGAGCACCCCTCGCGCGCCGTTACTCTGGACCAGCCGGGTCGACCGATCCGGCCGGCGGTACCGGCGAGGGGCGGGGATGAGCGTTCTCGAAGAGATCATCGAGGGTGTGCGTGCCGACCTGGCCGAACGAGAGAGCCAGTGCCCGCTCGACCAGCTGAAGGCGTTGGCGGCCAAGCAGCCGCCGGCCCGTGACCCGCTGCCGTTGCTCCGTTCGTCCGGGGTCTCGGTCATCGCTGAGGTGAAACGGTCGAGCCCGTCGCGGGGTTCCCTGGCCGAGATCGCCGATCCCGCCGCCCTCGCCGTCGACTACGAGTCCGGCGGCGCCGCGGCCATCAGCGTGCTCACCGAGCAGCGCCGGTTCGGCGGCACCCTCGACGACCTGAAGACCGTCCGGGCCGCCGTCGACACGCCGGTGCTGCGCAAGGACTTCATCGTCACCAGCTACCAGCTGTGGGAGGCGCGCGCCTACGGCGCCGACCTCGCGCTGCTCATCGTCGCCGCGCTGGACCAGCTCGCGCTCGTGAGCCTGATCGAGCGGGCCGAGTCGATCGGGCTGACGCCGCTGGTCGAGGCGCACACCGCAGACGAGATCGAGCGGGCCGCCGACGCCGGCGCCAAGCTCATCGGCATCAACGCCCGCGACCTCAAGACCCTCGAGGTCGACACGACGACGTTCGAGCGGCTGGCCCCGCTGGTCCCGGACGGCATCGTGAAGATCGCCGAGTCCGGCGTGAAGTCCCCGCGCGACGTCATCGACCTCGCCCGGGCCGGCGCCGACGCCGTCCTCGTCGGCGAGACCCTGGTGACCGGCAAGGACCCCCGCGCCGCCGTCGCCGACCTCGTCGCCGCCGGCGCCCACCCCGCGCTGAACCGGGGCAGCCGCCAGGGCTGAGCCGGGCGAGTGTGGCGGGTTCCCTCTCGTTGGCTGTGGGGGCTGCGGCCGTTGGTTTGTGGGGCTGTGAACGTTGGCTTGTAGGGCTGCGACCGTTGGCCGTCCCCCTGCTGCCCTATTTTCTTAGCCCCGGTCGCGCGCCTCAAGTCCGCGGCCGTTCCGGCCGGCGGGCGGTGCCTCATCGGTCAGCGCGTGCCCGTTTTGCGGCGTTTGCCGGGCTGTGGACAGCGATGATCATCAATGATTCGGTGCCTCGCTAGGCGTTCTCCTGCTCTACCACCCATGCATGCCTTGCAGAGCGGGAGTACGCCTGGTGGGCAGCCCGGAAAACGCGGCGAGATCTCGCCACGTGGACACTCCACGACACCAACGTCACATCGAAAGGCCCCACAGACCGCCGGGAGCGGCCAGCGAACCCGCACCACCGCAGAACACGACGCCGGAGCCCTCAGGGGCGTCGCCACACTCCCCCCGTCCCCCTGATAGCTGCCCGTTCTTGGCCCGGGGCGTGCAGGTCAAGTCCAGAGCCCCCGACCACGACGGACAGCGAACAGCCAGGGGCGTCGGACTTGAGGCGCACGACCCGGGCCAAGAAAATGGGCAGCAGGGGGACGGCCAACGGCAGCGCATCGGCACCTGCAGCACGACGGCCAACGGTTGCACCCTCAACGTCAACCGGCGGCGAGCGACGGCGTCAAGCGGTTCGGCGGAACCGGAGGCGATTGGGGTTGCGGGCGCGCGCTGCGATACCGTCGCCAGTGACGGCGCACGGCTTGCGCTCTCGTCACCTGTCAGCCATCTCTGCCACGCATCGAGGAGCTACTCGGGTGGAC
The DNA here is from genome assembly GCF_003236295.1 of Jiangella anatolica. GTDB lineage: Bacteria > Actinomycetota > Actinomycetes > Jiangellales > Jiangellaceae > Jiangella > Jiangella anatolica. Next base: position 74,195 of record NZ_POTW01000016.1, on the reverse strand, counting down.
ACCAGGCCCGATTCCGGGCACGTCCTTTCCGCCGACCGGCCCGGCCGGTTCGGCCCCTACGGCGGCCGCTACGTACCGGAGGCGCTGATCGCGGCGCTCGACGAGCTGGACCGCGAGTACGCCGCCGCCAAGCAGGACCCGGCCTTCACGGCCGAGCTCGATCACCTGCTGACGACCTACACCGGCCGGCCGACGCCGATCACCGAGGCGGCCCGGTTCGGCGCCGAGGCGGCCGGCGGCGCGCGCGTCCTGCTCAAGCGCGAGGACCTCAACCACACCGGCTCGCACAAGATCAACAACGTGCTTGGCCAGGCGCTGCTCACCAAGCGCATCGGCAAGCCGCGGGTGATCGCCGAGACCGGCGCCGGCCAGCACGGCGTCGCGACGGCCACCGCGGCCGCGCTGATGGGCCTGGAGTGCGTCATCTACATGGGCGAGGAGGACACCCGCCGGCAGGCGCTCAACGTCGCCCGCATGCGGCTGCTCGGCGCCACCGTCGTTCCGGTGACGACCGGCTCGCGCACGCTGAAGGACGCCATCAACGAGGCGCTGCGCGACTGGGTCACCAACGTCGCCACCACGAACTACGTGTTCGGCACCGTCGCCGGCCCGCACCCGTTCCCCACGCTCGTGCGCGACCTGCAGCGCATCATCGGCGTCGAGGCCCGCCAGCAGGTGCTCGACCTCACCGGGAAGCTGCCCGACGCGGTCGCGGCCTGCGTCGGCGGCGGCTCCAACGCCATCGGCATCTTCCACGCGTTCATCGACGACCCCGAGGTCGCGCTGTACGGCTTCGAGGCCGGCGGCGACGGCGTCGCGACCGGCCGGCACGCGGCGACCATCACCGCCGGCTCGCCGGGCGTGCTGCACGGCGCGCGGTCGTACCTGCTCCAGGACGAGATGGGGCAGACGATCGAGTCGCACTCGATCTCGGCCGGGCTGGACTACCCCGGCGTCGGCCCGGAGCACGCCTGGCTGAAGGACTCCGGCCGGGCGACCTACGAGCCGGTCGACGACGCCGACGCGATGGAGGCGTTCCGGCTCCTGTGCCGCACCGAGGGGATCATCCCGGCGATCGAGAGCTCGCACGCGCTGGCCGGCGCCCGCCGGCTGGGGGAGCGGCTCGGGCCGGAGGCGACGATCCTGGTCAACCTGTCCGGACGCGGCGACAAGGACGTCGACACGGCGGCGACGTGGTTCGGGCTGATGGACGACTCCGAGTCGGAGGGCGGGCGATGACCACCTCCGTCGCGTTCGAGAAGGCGCGCGCCGAGGGCCGCGCCGCGCTCGTCGGCTACCTGCCCGCCGGCTACCCCTCCGTCGACGGGTCGATCGAGGCCATCCGGGCCATGGTCGAGGCCGGTGTCGACGTCGTCGAGGTCGGGCTGCCCTACAGCGACCCGCTGATCGACGGGCCGGTCATCCAGACCGCGGTCGACGCGGCGCTGCGGGCCGGCACCACGACGAAGGACGTGCTGCGCGTCGTCGAGGCCGTGGCCGCGACCGGTGCGCCGGCCGTCGTCATGTCGTACTGGAACCCGCTGGACCGGTACGGCGCCGCGGCGTTCGCCCGCGACCTCGCGGCCGCCGGCGGCTCGGGCGTCATCACGCCCGACCTCACGCCCGACGCCGACGACACCTGGATCCCGGCCGCACGCGAGCACGGCCTCGACACCGTCTTCCTCGTCGCGCCGTCCTCCACCGAGGAGCGGATCGCGATGACGACGGCCGCCTGCCGCGGCTTCGTCTACGCGACCTCCGTCATGGGCGTCACCGGCACCCGCGAGCAGGTCGGCGACGCCGCGGCCGGGCTGGTCGCGCGGACGAAGGCGACGACGCAGCTGCCGGTCGCCGTCGGCCTCGGCGTCTCCAACGCCGCCCAGGCCGCCGAGATCGCCGCGTACGCCGACGGCGTCGTCGTCGGGTCCGCGTTCGTCCGCCGGCTGCTCGAGGCGCCCGACCCCGCGGCCGGGGTCACCGCCGTCGCCGAGCTGGCCGCCGACCTGGCCGGTGGAGTGCGGACGCGCTGATGGCCAGCAAGCGGGAGCAGGCCCGGGCCCGGGCGGAGGCGCTGCGCAAGGAGGCCGAGGCCCGGGCGCTGGCCGAGCGGCGGCGGGAGCGGTTCCTGCGCACCGGCATCGCCGTCGGCGTCCTGGTCGTCGTCGCGGTCATCGCGATCGTCCTGGTCAACCGCTCGTCCGACGGACCGGAGGGCACCGGTGCGATCCCGTCCGGCACCGTCGAGGGCGGCACCGGCGTCGCCGTCGGCCCCGCCGACGCTCCCGTGACGATCGACTACTGGTTCGACTTCCAGTGCCCGTTCTGCGGCGAGTTCGAGGCCGAGAACGGTGCGGTGCTCGACGAGCTGGTCGCCGACGGCACCGCTCAGGTCGTCTACCACCCGGCCGCCTTCCTCGGCGACGAGTCGCACCGGGCCAGCAACGCCTTCGGCTGCGCCATCGACGCCGGCCGGCCGGTCGAGTACCTCACCGAGCTGTTCGCGAACCAGCCCGAGGAGCGCACCGGCGGCTACACGACCGACGACCTGCTCGCGGCCGGCGAGGCGGTCGGCCTGGACGACGCGGTGTTCGAGTCGTGCGTCCGGGACGGCACCTACTCCGACTGGGGCCAGCACGTCCTCGAGGCCTTCCGCAACGAGGGCCTGGAGGCCACGCCGGCCGTGCTGCTGAACGGCGAGCCACTGGACAATCCGGCCGCGATGAGCGCCGACGAGTTCCGGTCCGCCGTCGAGGCCGCCGTGACGGCATCGTGACATGGCCTCCGGAACTCCGCTGACCTGCGCGAAGTTGTACGGTCGTTGCCGTCCGGCGGAGGTGGGCCGCTCATGAGCAAGAAGACCGAGGCGCGCGAGCGGGTCAAGGCCATGCGCGAGGAGCAGGCCAGGCGGCAGCGCCGGCGCGAGCGGGCGCTGCGGTTCGGCATCGCCGGCGCCGTCGTCGCCGCGGTCGCCATCGTGGCCGTCGCGATCGCGGCCAGCCGGGGCAGCGACGGTCCGACGCCCCGTCCGGACACCGTCACCGTGGACGGCGGCGGCATCATGGTCGGCGACCCGGACGCCCCGGTGACCATCGACTACTGGATGGACTTCCTCTGCCCGCACTGCCAGGAGTTCGAGGCCGCCAACGCCGGCGCGATCGACGCGCTGGTCGAGGCCGGTGACGCGAACATCGTCTACCACCCGCTCGACTTCACCGGCGACACCTACTCGCGACGGGCCAACAACGCGTTCGCCTGCGCCGCCGACGAGGGCTCGGCGGCCGAGTTCGTCGACGCGGCGTTCGCGGCGCCGGAGCAGTGGACGTCGGACTCGCTGCGCGAGCTCGGCGACTCGATCGGCGTGAGTGGCGACTACTCGTCCTGCGTCGGCGACGGCACCTACGAGGGCTGGGCCGCCGACGTCCGCGACACGGCCCGCGACGCCGCCGTCACCGGCACCCCGACCGTGTTCGTCGACGGCGAGACGCTGCCGAACACCGAGTGGACCCCCGACGGCATCAACGCGGCCGTCGCCGCCGCGGCGCAGTCGTCGCCACAGTAAGATCCGGAACTCACGTCATGTTCAATGAAGTTGTACCCTCGTCAATCCCCGTGAACTCACTCGTGTCGAAGGAAGCCCATCGATGAGCAGCAAGAAGGCCGAGGCCCGCGAGCGCATCAAGGCGATGCGCGAGGAGCAGGCGCGCCAGGAGAAGCGGCGCGAGCGCATGATGCGCTACGGCGTCGCGGTGGCGATCGTCGCCGCGGTGGCGATCATCGCGGTCGCGGTGGCGGCCAGCCGCGGCGGCAGCGACGGCCCGGTCGCGGTGCCCGACGCCGTCGGGTCCGGCAACGGCCAGGTCATCGAGGGCGACGGCGGCGGCATCCTGGTCGGCGACGCCAGCGCGCCGGTCACCATCGACTACTGGATGGACTTCCTCTGCCCGCACTGCGCCGAGTTCGAGACGGCGAACAGCTCGGCGATCCAGCAGCTGGTCGACTCCGGCCAGGCGAACATCGTCTACCACCCGCTCGACTTCACCGGCAACGTGTACTCCCGCCGCGCCAACAACGCCTTCGCCTGCGCCTCGCAGGAGGGCCAGGCGGTCGAGTTCAAGAGCGCCGCCTTCGCCGCGGCCGGCACCCAGTGGTCCACCAGCTCACTGGTCGACCTCGGCGAGCAGGCCGGCATCGGCGGCGACTACGAGGGCTGCGTCCGCGACGACGACTTCGAGGACTGGGCCGCCGCGGTGCCGAACACGGCGCGCGACAACGAGATCACCGGCACGCCGACGGTCTTCGTCAACGGCGAGCTGCTCGACTCCACCCAGTGGACGCCCGAGGGCATCAACGCCGCCGTTGCGACCGTCGCCGCCGGCGGCAGCCTGGCGACGCCGCCGGCCGACGGCAGCACGACGCCGCCGGCCACGCCGCCCGCCGCCGAGACGCCCGACCCGTCCGCCACGCAGTGACCTGGAGCACGCCGCGATGATGACCCGGTTCGACCGGTCCGGTACGGTTCGCCTGTGATCGCGACGCCGGCCGTGGTGCCCACCTCCATCCCGAGCCCGAGCACTGGCACGTGGGACGTGTTCGGGTTCGATCTGCGGGCGTACGCCCTGTGCATCATGGCCGGCATCGTGCTGGCGATCTGGCTCGGCAACCGGCGCTGGCTGGCCCGCGGCGGCGAGCCCGGCGTCGTCGCCGACATCGCGGTGTGGGCGGTGCCGTTCGGCATCATCGGCGGCCGCCTGTACCACGTCATCACTGACAACCAGCTGTACTTCCGCGAGGGCCGCGACCCCTGGCAGGCGCTGCGGATCTGGGAGGGCGGCCTGGGCATCTGGGGCGCCATCGCGATGGGCGGCCTGGGCGTCTGGATCGCCTGCCGCCGCCGCGGCGTCCCGTTCGCGGCCATGGCCGACGCGCTGGCGCCGGGCATCCTGTTCGCCCAGGCCGTCGGCCGGGTGGGCAACTGGTTCAACCAGGAGCTGTACGGGCGCGCGACCGACCTGCCGTGGGGCCTGGAGATCGACGACCCGCCGGCCGGCTACGAACCGGGCACGACGTTCCACCCGACGTTCCTCTACGAGGCGCTGTGGGCGGTCGCGCTGGCGTTCCTGCTGCTGTGGCTGGACAAGCGGTACGCCATCGGGTTCGGGCGGCTGTTCGCGCTGTACGTGGCCGGCTACACGCTGGGCCGCGGCTTCTGGGAGTACCTGCGCATCGACCCGGCGAACGAGGTCTTCGGCCTGCGGGTGAACCTGTGGGTGACCGGGCTGATCTTCGTCGCGGCGGTTGCCTACTTCTTCTGGTCGCTGCGGCGGCACCCCGGCCGGGAGGACCCGGAGTCGCTGCGCGGCTTCTACGACCAGCCGGACCCGTTCGACGACAAGGCCAAGGCCGACGAGGACACGCCGATCACCCTCCCGGACGACGACGAGGACGAGGCGGAGCCGAAGCCGGCCGAGGAGAAGGCCGCGGCGGACGAGAAGCCCGCCGACGAGAAGCCGGCCGAGAAGCCGGCGGAGAAGCCGGCGGAGAAGCCGGCGGAGAAGCCCGACGAGGACAAGCCGGCCCCGGCGACCACGGCGACACCCGCCACGGCCGCGGCGCCGGCGAAGACGACCGCCAAGACCACGGCGGCCAAGAAGTCCCCGGCCAAGAAGACGACCACGAAGTCGGCGGCGGCGAAGACCACGACGGCCGCCAAGACCACGACGGCCGCGAAGACCACGGCCGCCAAGAAGACGGCCGCGACGAAGACCACCGCGGCGAAGACGACGACGGCGAAGAAGACGCCGGCCAAGAAGACACCGGCGAAGAAGGCCGACGCGCCGGCCGAGAACCCGGCCACCGGTGCTCCCGCCGCCGACTCCACGGGCACCCCCGCGGGCGGCTGAGCCTCACCCGGCGGTCAGAAGCCGCCAACCTACGTCACGAAACGGCCACGAACCCCGGGCGGCACGCCCGGGGTGACCACCTCCACAACTGCGTGGACGTCAACGTAGTTGTACGGTTCGACAGTCCACTGACCTGACGATCTGCGGCAACGATCGGTCATCGGTGGAGAATCCGATGATCAACAGCGGGTATGCTCGCGTGCCGACCGGCGCCGTCGCCGATATCATGGAGAGACGCGACAACACACGACGGTCGAAGTGTTGTAATCTCCACGAAACTTCACGCACGGGCCAGAGTCGTCCCTGCACCCGCCGCCAGTCTGACGACGGGAGTGCCATGCGCCTCACGCCTCACCCCCAAGGCCCCGGCAAGCTGGGCTTCGACAGCCAGGGCCTGTACGACCCCCGGTTCGAGCACGACGCCTGCGGCGTGGCCTTCGTGGCCACGCTCGACGGCGTGGCCAGCCGCGCGATCGTCGATCGCGGGCTGACCGCTCTGAGCAACCTCGACCACCGGGGCGCCTCGGGCGCCGAGCCCGACTCCGGCGACGGCGCCGGCATCCTGCTGCAGGTCCCCGACGCGTTCTGCCGCGCGGTCGCGGGCGCCGAGCTGCCCGCCGCCGGGCACTACGCCACCGGCCTGGCCTTCATCCCCGACGACGACGCGCAGGACGCCGAGATCACGGCGGCCACCGAGCGCATCGCCGCCGAGGAGGGCCTGACGGTGCTCGCCTGGCGCGAGGTGCCGACGACGCCGAGCCTGCTGGGCAAGACCGCGCGCTCGACGCTGCCGCGCGTGCGCCAGCTGTTCGTGGCCGACGCCGACGACGCGCGCGCCGCCGGCATCGACCTCGACCGCAAGGCGTTCGCGCTGCGCAAGCGGCTGGAGCGCTCCACCGGCGCGTACTTCCCGAGCCTGTCGTCGCGGACCATCGTCTACAAGGGCATGCTGACCACCGGCCAGCTGGAGCCGTTCTTCCCCGACCTGTCCGACGAGCGGCTGGCCAGCGCCATCGCCGTCGTGCACTCGCGGTTCTCGACGAACACGTTCCCGAGCTGGCCGCTGGCGCACCCGTACCGGTTCGTCGCGCACAACGGCGAGATCAACACCGTCCAGGGCAACCGCAACTGGATGCGGGCCCGTGAGTCGCAGCTGGCCAGCGACGTCATCGCCGGCGACCTGTCGCGGCTGTACCCGGTCATCTCGCCTGAGGCCAGCGACTCCGCCAGCTTCGACGAGGTGCTCGAGCTGCTGCACCTGGGCGGGCGGAGCCTGCCGCACGCGGTGCGGATGATGATCCCCGAGGCGTGGGAGAACCACCAGGGCATCTCGAAGGCCCGGCGCGACTTCTTCGAGTTCCACAGCACGATCATGGAGCCGTGGGACGGCCCGGCCGCGGTCGTCTTCACCGACGGCAGCCTGGTCGGCGCCGTGCTCGACCGCAACGGCCTGCGCCCGGGCCGGTACTGGATCACCGACGACGGCCTGGTCGTGCTCGCGTCCGAGGCCGGCGTGCTCGACCTCGACCCGTCGACGGTCGTGCGCAAGGGCCGGCTCGAGCCGGGCCGGATGTTCCTGGTCGACGTCGCCGGCCACAAGGTGATGGACGACGACGAGGTGATGGACAAGCTGGCCGTGGCCGAGCCGTACGGCGAGTGGCTGCACGCCGGCCTGGTCCGCCTGGGCGACCTGCCCGAGCGCGAGCACGTCGTGCACACCCACGCCAGCGTCACCCGCCGCCAGCAGACCTTCGGCTACACCGAGGAGGAGCTGCGGCTGCTGCTCGCGCCGATGGCCCAGTCCGGCGCCGAGCCGATCGGATCGATGGGCACCGATACGCCCATCGCGGCGCTGTCGAACCGGCCGCGGCTGCTGTTCGACTACTTCTCCCAGCTGTTCGCGCAGGTCACGAACCCGCCGCTGGACGCGATCCGGGAAGAGCTGGTCACGTCGCTGGCCGGCACGATCGGCCCGGAGGAGAACCTGCTCGACCCCGGCCCGGCGTCGTGCCGCCAACTGGTGCTGCCGTTCCCGGTCATCGACAACGATCAACTCGCCAAGATCATCCACATCAACCGCGACGGCAACCTGCCCGGCTACGCCACCCACGTCATCCGCGGCCTGTACGACGTCGCCGGCGGCGGCGCGGAGCTGGGCCGCCGGCTGGCCGAGATCAGCGCCGAGGCGTCGAAGGCGATCGAGTCCGGCGCGCGCATCATCGTGCTGTCCGACCGGCACTCCGACACCACGCTGGCCCCGATCCCGTCGCTGCTGCTCACCGCCGCGGTGCACCACCATCTGATCCGGGAGAAGAGCCGGACCAAGGTCGGCCTGGTCATCGAGGCGGGCGACGTCCGCGAGGTGCACCACGTCGCGCTGCTGATCGGCTACGGCGCCGGCGCGGTGAACCCGTACCTCGCCATGGAGAGCGTCGAGGACCTGGTCCGCCAGGGCACGCTGCTGCCCGGCGTCAGCCCCGAGAAGGCGGTCGCGAACCTCATCAAGGCGCTCGGCAAGGGCGTGCTCAAGGTGATGAGCAAGATGGGCGTGTCGACCGTCGCCTCCTACACCGGCGCGCAGATCTTCGAGGCGGTCGGCCTGGCCCAGGAGGTCGTCGACCGGTACTTCACCGGCACCACGTCGCGGCTGGGCGGCATCGGCCTCGACGTCGTCGCCGAGGAGGTGCGCCGCCGGCACACCCGCGCGTACCCGCGCGGCGGCAGCGCCACCCGGCACCGCAAGCTCGAGGTCGGCGGCGAGTACCAATGGCGTCGCGAGGGCGAGCCGCACCTGTTCGACCCCGAGACGGTGTTCCGGCTGCAGCACTCCACCCGGGCCGGCCGCTACGACGTGTTCAAGCAGTACACGCAAGCGGTCAACGAGCAGTCCCGGCGGCTGATGACGCTGCGTGGCCTCTTCACGCTGAAGACCGGCACGCCGATCCCGATCGACGAGGTCGAGAGCGTCGAGAGCATCGTGCGGCGGTTCTCCACCGGCGCCATGTCGTACGGCTCCATCAGCAAGGAGGCGCACGAGACGCTCGCCATCGCGATGAACCGCCTCGGCGGCAAGTCCAACACCGGCGAAGGCGGCGAGGACACCGACCGGCTGCACGACCCGGAGCGGCGCAGCGCGATCAAGCAGGTCGCCAGCGGCCGGTTCGGCGTCACGTCGGACTACCTGAGCAACGCCGACGACATCCAGATCAAGATGGCGCAGGGCGCGAAGCCCGGCGAGGGCGGCCAGCTGCCCGGCCACAAGGTGTACCCGTGGGTGGCCCGGACCCGGCACTCCACGCCCGGCGTCGGCCTGATCTCGCCGCCGCCGCACCACGACATCTACTCGATCGAGGACCTCAAGCAGCTCATCCACGACCTCAAGAACGCCAACCCGGCCGCCCGCATCCACGTGAAGCTGGTCGCCGAGGTCGGCGTCGGGACGGTCGCGGCAGGTGTCTCGAAGGCGCACGCCGACGTCGTGCTGATCTCCGGCCACGACGGCGGCACCGGCGCCGCGCCGCTGACCAGCCTCAAGCACGCCGGCGGCCCGTGGGAGCTGGGGCTGGCCGAGACGCAGCAGACGCTGCTGCTCAACGGCCTGCGCGACCGCATCGTCGTGCAGACCGACGGCCAGCTCAAGACCGGCCGCGACGTCGTCGTCGCCGCGCTGCTGGGCGCGGAGGAGTACGGCTTCGCGACGGCGCCGCTGGTGGTGTCCGGCTGCATCATGATGCGCGTCTGCCACCTCGATACCTGTCCCGTCGGCGTCGCGACGCAGAACCCGGAGCTGCGCAAGAAGTTCACCGGCCGGCCGGAGTTCGTCGTCAACTTCTTCGAGTACATCGCCCAGGAGGTGCGCGAGTACCTGGCCGAGCTGGGGCTGCGCAGCCTCGACGAGGCGATCGGCCGCGCCGACCTGCTCGACACCACCGCGGCCGTTGGCCACTGGAAGGCCGCCGGGCTGGACCTGTCGCCGATCCTGCACGTGCCCGAGCTGCCTGACGGCGCCGCCCGGCGCCAGGTCGTCAGCCAGGACCACGGGCTGGAGAAGGCGCTGGACAACCAGCTGATCGCGCTGGCCACCGACGCGCTCGAGCACGGTGAGCGGGTGCGGGTCAAGCTCGAGGTGCGCAACGTCAACCGCACCGTCGGCACCATGCTCGGCCACGAGGTGACCAAGCGCACCGAGGGCGTGGGCCTGCCCGACGACACGATCGACGTCATGCTGACCGGCTCGGCCGGGCAGTCGTTCGGCGCGTTCCTGCCGGCCGGCGTCACGCTGCGGCTGGAGGGCGACGTCAACGACTACCTGGCCAAGGGGCTGTCGGGCGGGCGCGTGATCGTCCGGCCCGACGCCGCCGCGCCGTTCGCCGCCGAGGAGAACATCATCGCCGGCAACGTCGCCGCCTACGGCGCCACCGGCGGCGAGCTGTTCGTCCGCGGCTTGGTGGGTGAGCGGTTCTGCGTGCGCAACTCCGGCGTCACGGCCGTCGTCGAGGGCGTCGGCGACCACGCCCTGGAGTACATGACCGGCGGCACCGTCGTCATCCTCGGCCGCACCGGGCGCAACATCGCCGCCGGCATGTCCGGCGGGACGGCGTTCGTGCTCGACCTCGACACCAGCCTGGTGAATCCTGAGATGGTCGAGGTCGAGACGCCCGACGCCGGCGAGCTGACCCGGCTGCACGCCGTCATCCAGAAATACCGCGACGAGACCGGCTCGCCCGTCGCCGAGCGGCTGCTGGCCGACTGGGCGCTCGCCCAGGCCCGGTTCTCGCTCATCATGCCCACGGACTACAAGCGAGTGCTCGCCGCCAAGGCCGCCGCCGAGCGCGATGGACGCGATGTCGACGTCGCGATCATGGAGGCGGCGCATGGCTGACCCACGAGGCTTCCTGAAGACCCCGCGGCAGGGCGCGAAGGCGCGCCCGGTCGAGGAGCGGCTGCGCGACTGGAACGAGGTCTATCCCGCGCCCGGCATCGGCCACACGCTGCTGCCGATCATCGTCGAGCAGGCCGGGCGCTGCATGGACTGCGGCATCCCGTTCTGCCACCACGGCTGCCCACTGGGCAACCTGATCCCGGAGTGGAACGACCTCGTCTGGCGCGACGACTGGAAGGTGGCGGCCGAGCGGCTGCACGCCACGAACAACTTCCCGGAGTTCACCGGCCGGCTGTGCCCGGCGCCGTGCGAGGCCGCGTGCGTGGTCGCGATCGCCGACGACGCCGTCACCATCAAGAACGTCGAGGTCTCGATCATCGACAAGGCCTTCGACGAGGGCTGGGTGGCGCCGCTGCCGCCGGAGCGGCTGACCGACCGGACGGTGGCCGTCATCGGCTCCGGGCCGGCCGGGCTGGCCGTCGCCCAGCAGCTCACCCGGGCCGGTCACACCGTCGCCGTCTACGAGCGGGCCGACCGCGCCGGCGGGCTGCTGCGCTACGGCATCCCCGAGTTCAAGATGGAGAAGCGGCACCTGGACCGCCGGCTGGACCAGATGCGGGCCGAGGGCACCATCTTCCGCACCGGCGTCGACGTCGGCGCGGCCATCACCGGCAAGGAGCTGCGGGCCCGCTACGACGCCGTCGTGCTGGCCGTCGGCTCCACCGAGGGGCGCGACCTGCCGATCCCGGGCCGCGAGCTCGACGGCATCCACCAGGCGATGGACTACCTGCCGCAGGCCAACCGGTCCGCGCTCGGCGAGGCCGTGCCCGGCCAGCTCACCGCCGAGGGCAAGCACGTCGTGATCATCGGCGGCGGCGACACCGGCGCGGACTGCCTGGGCACCGCCCACCGGCAGGGCGCGGCGTCGGTCACCCAGCTGGAGATCATGCCCGAGCCCCCGGGCACCCGGCACGCGTCGACGCCGTGGCCGACCTGGCCGCTGATGCTGCGCACGTCCAGCGCGCACGAGGAGGGCGGCGAGCGCGTCTACGCCGTCTCCACGGTGGAGTTCACCGGCCAGGACGGCCGGGTGACGGCGCTGCGGCTGGTCGACGTGGAGCGGACGGCGTCGGGCTTCGAGCCGGTGCCCGGCACCGAGCGCGACCTGCCCGCCGATCTCGTCCTGCTGGCCATGGGCTTCGTCGGCCCGGAGAAGTCGCCGCTGATCGAGCAGCTCGGCGTCGAGCTGGACGGACGCGGCAACATCGTGCGCGACGAGTCGTTCGAGTCGACCGTTCCCGGCGTGTTCGTGGCCGGCGACGCCGGGCGCGGGCAGTCGCTGATCGTGTGGGCGATCGCCGAGGGCCGATCGGTCGCGGCGGCCGTCGACCGCAAGCTCACGGGTGTCGACCGGCTGCCTTCGCCGGTCTCGCCCACCGACCGTGCGCTCGCAGTTTGAGCCCCGAGAAGACTAGTGTTGGCGGACGTGCGTAGAGCGAAGATTGTTTGCACCCTTGGTCCAGCGACCGACTCGCCGGAGCGGCTGCGGGAGTTGATCGACGTCGGCATGGACGTCGCGCGGTTCAACCTCAGCCACGGCAGCCACGCGGAGCACGAGGAACGGTATCTACGGGTGCGCAAGGCGGCCACCGAGGCCGAGCGCAACGTCGGCGTCCTCGTCGACCTCCAGGGCCCGAAGATCCGCCTCGGCGAGTTCGCCGGCGGATCGGCCGAGCTCGAGGTCGGCCAGACCTTCACCATCACCGTCGAGGACGTCGACGGCACAGCGGAGCGGGCCTCGACGACGTACAAGGGGCTGCCCGGCGACGTGAGCGCCGGCGACACCGTGCTCATCGACGACGGCCGGCTCGCGCTGGAGGTCACCGACGTCACCGACACCGACGTCGTCACCACGGTCGTCATCGGCGGCAAGGTCTCCAACCACAAGGGCCTGAACCTGCCCGGCACCGCCGTCAGCGTGCCGGCGCTGTCGGAGAAGGACATCGAGGACCTGCGCTGGGGGCTGCGCATCGGCGCGGACATGATCGCGCTGTCGTTCGTCCGGTCCGCCTCCGACGTCGACGACGTGCACCGCATCATGGCCGAGGAGGGCGTGCGGCTGCCGGTCATCGCGAAGGTCGAGAAGCCGCAGGCGGTCGAGAACCTCGCCGAGATCGTCGACGCGTTCGACGGCGTCATGGTCGCCCGCGGCGACCTCGGCGTCGAGCTGCCGCTGTGGGACGTCCCGCTGGTGCAGAAGACCGCCGTCGAGCTGTGCCGGCGCCGGGCCAAGCCGGTCATCGTCGCCACGCAGATGCTCGACTCGATGATCACCAACCCGCGGCCGACCCGGGCCGAGACCTCCGACGTCGCCAACGCGGTGCTCGACGGCGCCGACGCCGTCATGCTGTCCGGCGAGACCAGCGTCGGCGCCTATCCGATCGAGACCGTCCGGACCATGGCGAAGATCGTCGAGACCGTCGAGGAGCACGGTCTCGAGCGCATCCCGCCGCTGGGCACCCAGCCGCGCACCAAGGGCGGCGCCATCACCAAGGCCGCGGTCGAGACCGGCGTCCTGCTGGGCGCGAAGTACCTGGTCGCGTTCACGCAGAGCGGTGACTCCGCGCGGCGGATGGCCCGGCTGCGCCCCGGCATCCCGCTGCTGGCGTTCAGCCCGCTGAGCGCGACGCGGCACCAGCTGGCGTTGTCGTGGGGGATCGAGGCGTTCACCGCCGAGCACGTCGACCACACCGACGAGATGGTCAAGCAGGTCGACCGCATGCTGCTCGAGCAGGAGCGGTGCCGGCGCGGCGACCTCGTCATCATCGTCGCCGGGTCCCCGCCCGGGATCCCCGGCTCGACCAACGCCATGCGGGTGCACCGCATCGGCGACGCCGTGGGCAAGGTCGCGCCGGCCTACCACTGACCGGCCTCGTTGCGGCCGGCCGGCGTCGTTCAGGCGTTGGCCGGCTGCAGCACTTCGTCGAGCTGGCCCTCCTTGGCCGACTCGACGATGAGCCGGAACTGCGCCAGGCTCATCTGCACGCGCTGGCCGAAGTCGTCGGTGATGACGACCCGGCGCTCAGGCGGCGCGTTCTGGTCGAGGAACAACTCCGGGCAACCGCAATCGCAGTTGCCGCAGAACGTCGCGATGTGCTGGAGACGGTCCATGGGCGGCCTCGTTTCTTCCGCTCGGAGAGCAACTCCGATTTGGAACGTAACCGAAACCGTCGATCATGAACAGTCTTGTTCGCTGTTACGGATGACAGTAAAATCACGCGAGGTCATGACGCCGATTCCGCCCGAGTTCGTCCCGGGTTAGGGTGATCCGTGACCATCGGACAGGCTGTGGCGTCGTTCTCCCTCGTGGCCGCCCTCCTCACCGTCATTCCCGGGCTCGACACCGCGCTGGTGCTGCGCGCGGCGATCAGCCGGGGCCGCGCGCACGCCGTCGCGGCCGCCCTCGGCATCGGCGCCGGCTGCCTGGCCTGGGGCGTCGCCGCCGCGGTCGGGGCGTCGGCGCTGCTGGTCGCGTCGGAGGCGGCGTACCGCGTGCTGACCCTGGCCGGCGCCGTCTATCTCGTCGGGCTCGGCGCCTCGTTGCTGTGGTCGAGTTTCCGCCGGACCGGTGCCGAGTTGCCGGAGGTGGCGCCGGCGCCGGGCTCGTTGTGGGTGTCGTGGCTGACCGGACTCGGGACGAACATCCTGAATCCGAAGATCGGCGTGTTCTACGTCGCGACCATTCCGCAGTTCATTCCCGACGGCACCTCGCCGCTGCTGATGGGAATTCTGCTCGCGGTCGTGCACAACGTCATCGGAATGCTCTGGTTCGCCGTCGTCATCGGCGGCGCCGGATTCATGGCGCGTTCGCTGGGGCGGTCCCGGTTCGCCCGGATCGCCGACCGCGTCACCGGTGTGGTGCTGGTCGGGTTCGGCCTGCGGCTGGCGCTGCAGCACCGCTGACGCTGCCTCTACACTCGCGCCATGACGACGTGCGACGAGGTCTGGGCCGACGACAGCACCGTGCTGTGCAACGACGGTCACGTCCTGGAGATCTTCGGGCGCGTCGACGGGCGGCGGTTCCACCTCGTCCTGCAACGCCCCAAGATCGAGGTGATCGAGCGCAAGCGCTCGACCCGCGTCGTCATCACCGCGATCCACTCCAGTTCCGCGTTCGACTGTGACCCGGCGCGCGCCGACGACGTCCGCGCGTTCGCCGCACGGCTCGCGGCGGCCCTGCCTTAGCTGTCGGCGGAGACGACTACGGTTGGTCCGGTGAGAGTCGCCACCTGGAACGTCAACTCCGTCAAGCAGCGGCTGCCGCGGCTGCTGCCCTGGCTGGACCAGCGCCGGCCCGACGTCGTCTGCCTGCAGGAGACCAAGCTCGCCGACGACCAGATCGGGGAGCTGCTCGACGCCGAGCTCGAGCAGCGCGGCTACCAGGCCGCCTACCACGGCGAGGCGCGCTGGAACGGCGTCGCGCTGTTCTCGAAGGTGGGTCTGGACGACGTCGTGACGGGGCTGCCGGGCGGGCCGGGCTTCCCGCACCAGGAGGCCCGCGCCGTGTCGGCGACCTGCGGGGGAGTGCGGGTGCACTCGGTCTACGTGCCGAACGGCCGGGTGCCTGACTCCGATCACTACGCGTACAAGCTGGAGTGGCTGGCGGCGCTGCGCGCCCAGGTCGAGGCCGGCCCGGACACCGTCATGGTCTGCGGCGACATGAACATCGCCCCTGCCGACGCCGACGTCTTCGACCCCGTGGCCTACGTCGGGCAGACGCACGTCACCGCGCCCGAGCGGGCCGCCCTCGCCGACCTCCAGTCGGCCGGCTTGCACGACGTCGTGCGGGACCGGTGGCCCACGGAGCGGGTGTTCACCTACTGGGACTACCGGGCCGGCATGTTCCACAAGGACCTCGGCATGCGCATCGACCTCGTGCTGGCCGGCGCCCCGGTCGCCGAGCGCGTCGCCGCCGCCTGGGTCGACCGCCACGCGCGCAAGGGCACCGGCCCCAGCGACCACGCCCCCGTCATCGTCGACCTCGACGAGGCACCTGACGGCGACATCGGCCCGGTCGTGCCCCCGCCCTCCGCGGCCGCCCCGCGCCGCGGCTCGGTCAAGCTGCCGCAGTCGAAGTGAGGTACTGATCATGCCAAGGAGCGGTGATGAGCCGGTCTACACTCCGACCGACGAGGAGCGCCGCATGATCGACGAGGCGCTCGACGACCTTCGACGTGACCCCGGCTCGAGTCGATCCTGGGACGACGTGCAGGAGGAGCTGCGGTCGCGCCGATGAAGATCGCCTTCCGGCCGGCCGCCGTCGCCGACCTGCGGTCGGCACTCGAGTACTACGACGACGCGAAGCCGGGTCTCGGCGACGACCTGATCGACGACGTCGATCGTCTACGCCAGCGCGTGCAGACGTTCCCCGCAGTGCTCCGGCCGTGGCTGGCTACGCGGGCGTCCGCCGGGCGGTCCTGCGTCGGTTCCCCTACGCGGTGTTCTATGAGCTCGGCGAGTCGCTCGAGGTGCTGCGCGTCATCCACACCGCCCGGCACCCCGAGGCATGGCGCCGGTAGGTGGGCTGCATGCAGTTTGCATCTATATAAATGTACAATCAATCTCATGAGCGCGTTGCTGCAGATCCGGAACGTCCCGGAGCAGGCCCGCCGCACGCTGAAGACGCGCGCGGCGCAGGCCGGCAAGTCGCTGAACTCCTACCTCCTGGACCTCATCGAGCGTGAGGTCTCGCGTCCGACGGCGGCGGAGGTCTTCGAGCGGGCGGCTGCCCGGGCCGAGTCGTCGACGGCGTCGGCGGTCGACGTCTTGGCGGAGGCGCGCGCCGAGCGCGAGCGCGAGTACCCCACGCGGTGATCGTCGTCGACTGCGCGGCCGTGGTGGACGCGCTGACGGTCAAGGCCGGAGCCCAGCCACTCCGGGACCGCCTTGCCATCGAGGAGTTGCACGCCCCGCACCTGCTCGACTACGAGGTCGTGTCGGCGCTGCGCGGCCTGGTGCTCGGCGGCCATCTCGGCGCGGCACGGGCCAGCGACGCGCTGACGGACTTCGAGGATCTGCCGATCCAGCGGTGGGAGGCATCCGACGCGCTGCGCCGACGGACCCTGCAGCTCGGCCACAACCTCTCGGCCTACGACGCCGCGTATGTCGCGCTGGCGGAGGCGCTGGACTGCCCCCTGGTCACCCGCGACGCCCGGCTCGGCCGCTCCGCCGGCCACAGCGCGCGCGTCGAGGTGGTGTGAGTCAGTCCAGCTGCCAGCCGGCGTCGACGGCGATGGTCTGGGCGGTGACGGCGCGGGCGGCGTCACCGCAGAGGAAGGCGATCAGCCCGCCGACGTCGGCGGGGTCGAGGAGGTCGCCGAGCAGGGGCTGCTTCGCGGCCACCCACTCCGACAGGGCCGGATCGGAGCTGACCCGGCCGGCCAGCGGCGTGCGCACCAGCCCGGGCGCGACGCAGTTGGCGCGCAGCCCGTGCTCCGCACCGGCCGCGGCCAGCGCCTTCGTCAGCGACACCAGCCCACCCTTTGCCGCGATGTAGGCGTGCGACCGGAACGGCCCGCCGCCGCCGGTCAAGCCCAGCACGCTCGACACCGTCACGATCGCCGCACCCGGCTGCGCCACCAGCGCCGGCCACGCGGCGCCGGCGGCCAGGAACGCGCCACGCAGGTTCACGGCCAGGACGGCGTCGAAGGCGGCCGCGTCGGCGGACCACACCGGGCCGTCGCCGACGGAGCTGCCGGACACGCCGGCCGAGCAGACCAGCGCGTGCAGGGGACCGGTCGAGGCGACGGCGGCACGCAGCCCGGCCTCGTCCGTCACGTCCCCGACGACCGACGCGACGCCGGCCAGCGGCGACGGGCGCAGGTCGAGACTGGTGACCGTCCAGCCGTCGGCCAGCAGCGCCGTGCACGCCGCCGCGCCGATCCCGGACGCGCCGCCGGTGACGAGTGCGTGGCGGCCAGCCGCGCCAGCAACGCCGCCCTCAGCCACGGGTGGCCGCGTAGAGCCGCTGGAGTCGTTCGAGCCGCTCGCCGGCTCGCTCGTGCTCGATCGGGTCGGGGTCATACCGCCGTCCTGTCCGCAGGTGCGCCGCGACGAGCGCGCGGGCCTCGTCGTCGTCCTCACTCGCCGCCAGCATCGCATCGCCGGCCGCCGCGCCGGCGCCGGACGCGACCCGCACCGGCAGCCCGCACGCGTCGGCGATCGCCTGGCACCACAGCGCCGACCGGGCCGGCCCGCCGACGGCGACCAGCGCGTCCGGTGCCGCGCCGGCCGACCGGCAGGCGGCCAGGTTGTGCGCGATCGCCGCGGCCGTCCCCTCGACGACGGCACGGGCCAGCGCGCCCGGCCCGGACGCCAGCGACAGCCCGGCGAACACGCCACGCGCCGACGGATCGGCGACGGGGTGCAGCTCGCCGGCCAGGTAGGGCAGGAAGTCGACGCCGTCGGCACCGGCCGGCGCGCCGCCGGCCAGCGTGAGCAGCTCCTCCACCGGCTGCCCCAGCAGCCCGGACAGCCAGCGCAGCGCCGCACCGAACGTCGCCGTCGACCCGGACAGCAGGTCCAGCCCGGCCAGCACGTGCGGGAACCGCAGGACCGGCGCCGGACCGTCCGCCGCGGCCGCGACCGCCACCCCCAGTACCGCGGCCGACCCGAGGCTGACGAAGCCCTCTGTCGGCCCGGTCACCCCGGCCGCCAGCGCCGCGCTCGACGTGTCCTCGCCGCCGGCCAGCACCCAGCACGACGGCGTCAGCCCCAGCTCC
This sequence comes from Jiangella anatolica, assembly GCF_003236295.1. GTDB lineage: Bacteria > Actinomycetota > Actinomycetes > Jiangellales > Jiangellaceae > Jiangella > Jiangella anatolica. The sequence continues at coordinate 55,632 of NZ_POTW01000016.1, read as the reverse complement.
GCCGCCGGTTCCGGCCGCAACGACCCGACGACAGCCGTCGACACGGCCAGCCGCGGCAGCCGCTCCACACCCACCCCGACCGCCGCCAGCCCAGCCGCCGACCACCCCCGCGATGACGCGTCATACAGGTCGGAGATGCCGGCGTCGGAGTGCGACTGCCACGCCGTCCCGGTCAGCCGGCGCAGCAGGTAGCCCGACGCCGACGTGAACACGGCCGCCCGTGCGAACGCCGCGGGCGACTCCGACCGCAGCCACGACAGCTTCGCCGCCACGTTCCACGGCCCGTGCGCCGCGTCGCGCCGCCACGCCGACGAGAGCGCAGGCGAGCGCTGGTCCTGGTGGATCAGCGCCGGATGCACCGCCGCACCGGCCTCGTCCAGCGCGACGAGCGCCGCGCCCTGCCCGCTGACCGCGAGCGCCGTCACGTCTCTGCCCGCCACCCCGGCGGAGGTCAGCGCCGCCCGCACGGCGCCACCCACGGACTCCCACCACGACGCCGGGTCCTGCTCGGCCCAGCCGGCCCGCGGCACCCGGGTCGGATGCTCGGCCGAGCCCTCGCCCAGCACGCCGTCGGACGCGGCGAAGACCACCACCTTCGCCGAGCTGGTGCCGAGGTCGACGCCGACGACCGGGCCGGTCCGCATGCCGGGTCAGACCCCTGGCCGGGCGGTGCGGCGGCGGAACTCGGCGTAGTACTCGCGCAGGTTCGCCCGGGCCGCCTCCTGGTCGGTGAAGTGCGGGCTGCCCAGTACCAGCGGCTTCTGCCCGCGCGCCACGATGCCCTCGGCCACCAGGTAGTTGAGGTTGTGCACGATCGTGGTCGTGGCCAGCGTCGACGTGGGCGACACCGGGAAGTCCGCGCCCTCCACCTGGATCGACGCGTCGCCGGGCGGTGTGCAGTTGTCGATGACGATGTCGGCCACCTCGTACAGGTGCTGCCCGGACGGGTGCCGCGACGGCACCGACGACGAGTGCCCGACGCTGGTGATCGCGACGACCTTCAGCCCGCGGGAACGCAGCCCCAGCGCCACCTCCACCGGCACGTTGTTGATCCCGGTCGACGAGATGACGAGTGCGGCGTCGCGGGCCGGGTCGAACACGTAGTTGTCCAGCAGCACCTCGCCGAAGCCGTCCACCCGCTCCAGGAACAGCGACTGCGCCAGCCCCATCGTGCCGACGACGTTCGTGTAGTACGACAGCGACATCTCCACGATCGGGTGGTAGCCGACGATCGACCCGATGCGCGGGAAGATCTCCTCCACGCCCATCCGGGAGTGCCCGGCGCCGAACAGGTGCACCAGCCCGCCGTCGGCGATGCAGGACGCGAACAGGTCCGCGGCCGCGCGGATCGGCTCCTCCTGCGTCTGCTCGATCCGGTCGATGATCTCGCGGGCGACGGCGGCGTAGCGAAGGCTCATGCGAGTGGTGTCTCCGTCCGGTTCAGTACACGACGTGGGTTGCCGACCAGCACCTGATCGATCTGGTCGTCGCTCAGCCCGGCCTTGTGCAGCAACGCCGGGAAGGATTCCATCAGATTCGCCAGCCCCGGTCCGCCGCCGTAGGCGTGCCAGTAGGCGCGGCGGGCGAGATCCTGGCCGAGCACGACGTGCTCCAGATACCCCGCCGAGGCGAGCGCGGCGACGAGGTCGGCGATGTAGGAGTCCGGACGGCGGTCGTGCCGGCCCATCCAGTCCAGGCAGACCGACGCGCCGGTCGAGCAGATCGCCGCCAGGGCCGCGACCGACGCGTGCCGGTCCATGTGCCCGAACACGATCGACGACGGCGCCACACCGCACGCGGTCAGGACGGACAGCTGGACGTCGGCCGAGCCGGCGTCGTCGGTGTGCGTGAGCACCGGCAGCCCGGTGCGCACCTGCGCGTGCCCGGCCGCCTCGACGAGCCGCAACTCGGTCGCCGTCGGGATCGGCCCGCTGGTCGCGACCTTGATCGCGCCGGCCCGCGCGGTCAGCCGCGACACGAGTGGCCCGCCGTACCCGGACACCTCCAGGCCCTCGGTGAACTCCGCGACCAGCAGCTCGACGATCGCCTCGACGGAGTACGTGTGCACCCAGTGGTCGGCGGCGTAGTAGCGGTCCTTGTGGAAACCGGTCGTCGCGATGACGTGCGCGCCGGACCGCTCCGCGACCTCGACCAGCCCACGCGCGTCGCGGCCGACCCCCAGCGGCATGCAGTCGACCAGCGCGCGCCCGCCGGCGGCGACGAACTCGCCCACCTCGGCGACCGCGGCGTCGACGGAGTCCAGCGCGAAGTCCGGCTCCAGCACGATGGGCAGCCCGCCGCGGATCAGCAGGTGCTCGTGACAGTCGGCCGGGCCCAGCTCGGCGGGCGCGATCTCGCCCAGGACGGTGACGATCAACTCGAACTCTCCATGCCTCAGAACCGGACCGGCTCGTGGACCTTGCGTTCGACCAGGGGCCGGACGATGTCGGCGCGGAGTACGGCGCGGGCTGCTTCGGCGGGGACGTCGCGGGCGTCGAACGTGGTGCGCAGCAGCAGCAGCGCCGGTGACCCGGCCGGCCGGTCCAGCGCGTCGGCCTCGTACGCGGTGAGCAGCACCGGCTCGAACGACTCGACCGCGCGCTCCAGGACGACGCCGTACTCGGTACGCAGTGCCTCGTAGAGGCTGCGTTGGGTGAGGTCGAGGGTGTCCAGGCCGGGCAGCCGGCTCAGGGGGAGCCAGGTGCGTTCGACCATGAAGGGGACGCGGTCGGCCAGCCGCAGCCGTTCGATGTGCAGGACGTGGGCGCCGGGGTCGACGTCGAGCTCGCGGGCCATCGTCCGGGTGGCGGGGACGACGCGTTCGTCCAGCAGCCGGGTGGACACCGCCTGTCCGGAGGCGCGTAGTGATTCGACGATGGAGAAGTGGCCGAGCAGCGACTGCTCCAGGCGGCGTGGGGCGACGAAGGTGCCGCGGCCTTGGTGGCGCAGGATGAGCCCGGATCGTTCCAGGTCTTCCAGGGCTTCGCGGACCACCGTCCGGCTGACCTCGTGCTGACCGGCCAGCTCCCGTTCCGGCGGCAGCCGGTCGCCGACCTTCCAGCGGCCGTCGAGGATCTGTGCCTCCAGTGTGGCCGCGAGTTGTTGCGCCAGCCGGGTCAGCACGCCTCACACCCTTCCGAGTAGACCAATTGTCTGGCCGCGAACGCTACGCCTGTGGAGCGCGGCACGTCAAGACTGAACCAACTGAGCTGGGACGATACCTGGATGTAACGGTTCGGTCGTCATCGCTTGACCGTCAATGTGGTGCCGCGTACAGTCGCCGCCACAACCAATTCAACCAAAGCGCAACCAATTTGAGGGTGGCGATGACGGATCGGGAACTGACCGCCGGGGTGGTGGTCGTCGGCGGCGGATCGGCCGGCGCCACGGCCGCGACGGCGGCGGCACGGGCCGGAGCGGACGTGCTGCTGATCGACGCCAACGGCTTCCTCGGCGGCACCGGTGCGGCCGTCCTCGACACGTTCTACGGCTTCTTCACGCCCGGCCAGACCCCGCGGAAGGTGGTCGGCGGCATCGGCGACGACGTGCTGGCCGGGCTGGCCGCCGTCAGCCGGACGATCCACCGGCCGAACTCGTTCGGCGCCGGCACCGGCGTCACCTACCACCCGGAGTACCTCAAGGTCGTCTGGGAACGTCTCGTCGCCGAGGCGGGCGCGCGGATCCTGCTGCACTCGCGCCTCGTCGAGGCCGAGACCGACGGCGACGGGGTCGTCACCGCCGTCACCGTCGCGACCAAGCAGGGGCTGTGGCGGGTGCGCGGCAGCATCTTCGTCGACGCGTCCGGCGACGCCGACCTGTGCCACTTCGCCGGCCTCGGCTACGAGCTGGCCGGCGTCGACAGTCCCGCGCAGACGCTCACCACCACGTTCAAGATGGTCAACGTCGATCTCGCCCGCCGCGCCACCGTCGGCCGCCCCGAGCTCGAGGCGCTGATGCGGGCGGCGGCCGCGACCGGCGAGTACGCGCTGCCCCGCCTGGAGGGCAGCGACCACCGCGCCGCGGTCGAGGGCATGACCGCGACCATCATGACGCGGCTGCCGTCCGCCGAGGAGCGGGCCGGCGCCGTCGTCACCGCGACCGACCCCGAGCTGCTCTCCGAACGGGAGCGGCAGGGCCGGGAGCAGGCGCTGGAGTACGTCCGGTTCCTGCGCGACCGCGTCCCCGGCTACGAGCGGGCCGAGCTGGCCTCGTTCAGCAGCCAGATCGGCGTCCGCGAGACCCGCCGGGTCTACGGCGACTACCGGCTCGACCAGGCCGACGTCCTCGCGGCCACCCAGTTCGACGACCAGATCGGCCTGTGCGGGGCGCCGATCGAGGACCACCACGACGGCGCCGACACCGCGTGGCAGCACATCCCGGACGGCGGAGTCGTCGGCATCCCCGTCCGGACGCTCGTTCCCCGGGACGCCGTCAACGTCCTCGTCGCCGGGCGCTGCTTCTCCGCGACGCACGGCGCGCATGCCGCCGTCCGCTCGATGGCGCAGTGCATGGCGATGGGGCAGGCGGCGGGCGAGGCGGCGGCCGCCGCCCGCGACCACGGCGAGGTCCGGAAGGTCGACGCGGCGTGGCTGCGCGGCCGGCTCCGCGACCAGGGTGCGATCGTCGACCCAGACGCCGCGGTCGCCGTGGACCACAACCTTTCCTACGAACGGAGTTGGAGATGAGTCGCACGACGAAGTGGGCTTCCGGGCTGATCGCGAGCGCGGTCCTGCTGACGACCGCCGCGTGTTCCGGCGGAGACGGCGAGGGGGACGACCAGGCCGAGAGCGCGGACAGCCTCACGCTGCTGACGCCGGCCGCGCCCAGCTCGCCGGGTGGCCAGGTGCTGCGCGACGTGATCGAGCAGTTCACCGAGGAGACCGGCATCGAGGTGCAGGTCGAGGTGGCCGGCGAGGACCTGCCGACGGTGTTCGAGACCTCCGTGGCGGCCGGCCAGCAGGCCGACATCGTCCACATCAATCCCGTCGACAAGCCGCTGACCTGGATCGACAACGACGTGGTCGTGCCGGTGGGCGACTACCTCGACGAGTGGGGCCTGCGCGAGCGGCTCTCGCCCGGCGCGATCGAGGAGTGGACCCGCGCCGACGGCCAGGTCCAGGGCTTTCCGTTCGAGGGCTACCAGTGGCCGGTCTGGTACAACACCGCGCTGCTGGAGCAGGCCGGGATCACCGAGCTGCCGGAGACGACCGACGACCTGATCGCCGCGGCCGACGCGCTACGGGCCGCCGGCATCCAGCCGTTCGCGATCGGCGGCAACGACTGGAGCGGGCAGAAGCTGTTCTTCCAGCTGGCCCAGTCCTACCTGGAGCCCGACGCCGCCCGCGAGATCTTCACCAACGGCGGCTGGTGCGCCAGCCCCGAGACCATGCAGGGCGTCGAGCTGTTCACCGAGCTTCGCGACGCCGGCGTGTTCGTCGACGACGCCGAGGGCTACGAGGCGCAGAGCATGGTGGCCCAGTTCATGTCCGGCGAGGCGGCCATCATGACGGCCGGCTCCTGGGAGTTCGCGCAGGTCCCGCCGGAGCTGACCGACAGCATCGCGCTGGGTGGCCTGCCGGTGCCCGACGGCGGCGCGTACGACCGTCCGACCGCGTACGAGGGCACCTCGAACGGCTTCTGGGTCAGCAAGAACGGCGCGGAGAAGCTCGACGCCGTCCGCGAGTTCATCGAGTACATGTACCGGCCGGAGACCGTGGCGACCTTCGTCCGCGACGCCGACATGATCACCGCCGTCAGCGCCGGCGACGCCGACCTCGGCGACGTCCAGCCGCTGCTCACCCAGGCGCAGGCCGAGCTTCCGGAGATCGTCGACTACGCGGTGCTGCCGGACCGCTGGATCCCGGGTGCGATCAGCCAGAGCGTCATCCGCGAGACCGCGGTCGCGTTCACCGACGGCACCTCAGCGGACGACATCTGCGCCGCGCTGGACACGACCTACGGGAGCTGAGCGTGACCACGCTGGTACAGGCGCCGCCGGGCGCACCGGGGCCGGCCCGGCGGGCCGAGCGCAGATCGCGTCACCGGGACACCCCGATGATCTTCGCGATGCCGGCGTTCCTCTGGTACCTGGTGTTCCTGGTCGGCCCGCTGGCCAGCGTCTTCGTCGTCAGCCTCACCAACGCGACCACACTGATCGCGCCGCGCGAGTTCGTCGGCCTGGAGAACTTCCGGACGATGTTCGGCGACGACGTGTTCTGGATGGCGGTGCGCAACACCGCCGTCCAGGTCGGCGTGGTGGTGCCGGTCATGGTGGTGCTCGGGTTCATGCTCGGCTACTACCTGTTCCTGCGGCCGCCGCTGGCCGGGCTGCTGCGGATCCTGTTCTTCACCTCCGCGCTGCTGTCGGTGGCCACCAAGGCGATGGTGTTCTACGCGATCCTCGCCCCGGACGGCCTGGTCAACCAGGGTCTGGAGACGATCGGGCTGGAGACGCTGGCGCGCAACTGGCTGGCCGACCCGGCCACCACGCTGCCGGTGATCATGGCCGTCGACCTGTGGTCCGGGGTCGGCTTCCTGGCCGTCCTGTTCGGCGCGCAGCTCACCGCGCTGCCGGCCGACGTCATCGAGGCCTCCCGCATCGACGGGTGCGGCCACTGGAGGTCGATGTGGCACGTCGCGTACGGGATGATCCGCGGCTTCGTCGGGATCGTGGCGATGCTGCAGTACCTGTGGACGCTGTTCCTGTCCGCGGCGACGGTGCTGCTGCTGACGTCGGGCGGGCCGGGCACCAGTTCGGTGACGCTGTCGTACCTCGTGTACAGCAAGGCGTTCCAGCAGTCCGACATCGGCTACAGCCAGGCGGTCGGCGTGGTGCTGTTCGTGCTCGGGCTGGCCGGAGCCGTCGCCATCCGCTCGGCGCTGCGGAGCCGGGTATGAGGCGCCCCGGGCTGCTGGTCAGCCACGTCCTCGTCTGGGTGTACGCGCTGCTGCTCGCGCTGCCGCTCTACTACCTGCTGATGTCGTCGTTCAAGGACAACACCGAGATCTTCACCAACGCGTTCGGCCTGCCCGAGAGCTGGTCGTTCGAGAACTACCGGCTGGCCTGGGAGTACGTCTCGCTGGGCAAGGGGCTGACGAACTCGGCGCTGGTGACGGTGGCCGCGATCGCGCTGGCGCTGGTGGTCGTCGTCCCGGCCGCGTACGCGCTGGCGACGAACTCCGGCCGGCTCGGGAAGCTCGTCGAGCGGTCGCTGGCGCTGGGCTTCCTGATCCCCGGGTTCGCCGCGCTGGTGCCGACGGTGCTGCTGGCGATCTGGCTGGACCTCTACCAGACCCGCACGTTCCTGGTGCTCTACTACGTCGGGACGTCGGTGCCGCTGTCGGTCGTGCTGATCACCCAGTACATGCGCACGATCCCGCGCGAGCTGGAGGAGAGCGCCCGGCTCGACGGCGCCAACCGGCTGCAGGTGCTGCTGCGCATCTACGCGCCGCTGGCGATGCCGGCCGTCGCGACCGTGATGCTGCTGACCTTCATCAACATCTGGAACGAGTACCTGATCGCGCTGGTCGTGGCCGGCCCGTCGACCGACGTGCGGACGGCGCAGGTCGCGCTGCCGACGCTGGTGACGAACGTGTCGGCCGAATACGGCCTGCTGACGGCCGGCACCGTGATCACGCTGCTGCCGATCTACGCCGCCTACCTGCTGCTGCGCCGCCGGATGGAGAACGCGCTGGTGACAGGGGCCATGAAGGGATGAGGGTGGAGCACTCGCTCGCGGTGGCCCGGCATGGCCACGTCCTGTCCGTCGACCTGTCGACCGGGTTCGCGCAGCTCGGGGAGGTGTGGTCCGGGACGCTGTACCCGTCGCTGTGGGCGGTGCTGCCGGACGGTTCCCACACGTTCCTCTCTGCGCACGGGACGTCGGTGGACGGTGGCCGCGTGACGCTGTCGCTGGGTGCGGCCGGCTCCGGCGAGGCCGAGTGGACCGAGACCGAGTCGGGTCTCGACCTCGCGTCGCTGTCGCTGTCGCTGGACCTGGCCGACGGCGTGCGGATCGTCGACCTGTGGTTCGGCGCGTCGCCGCTGGCGCCCGAGCAGCGGGCGGCGGCGCCCGCGGACGTCCCGTACTGGCCGGACTGGCGGGCCGGCGGCGTGTGCGTGCCGAGCGGCCGGCCGGCACCGGCGGCCAGCTTCTTCCGCAGCTGGGACCTCGGCCAGGCGACCGTGCCGCTGGGGGCGTTCGGCCCGGCCGTCGGAGCCCCGTACGCGGCGGCGTTCCCGCGGCCGCTCTACGCGGCGGCGTTCGGCGACGACCGCGGCTGGCTACTGGCCGGCGCGGGCTCTGTCCCGGACGCGGCGCTGACGCTGGAGGCGCGGTCGGCGAACTTCGGGCTGCGCTGGTCGTACCGCGAGGACCTGTGGGGCGCTCCCGGCGGCGTCCGGACGTGGACCGCGCCGCTGCGCCTGACCTGGGGTGACACCGCGTGGGATGCCTACGATCGGTACTTCGCCTCGTTCCCGCGGCCCGACCGGACGCGGTCGCCACGGGCCGCGCTGAGCGTCTGGAACACGTGGGGTGACTTCCGGTCCGGGACGCACGACCTGCCGGGGGCGGCGCGCGTCGCCCGCGACCTGGAGTGCGAGGCGCTCGTCCTGGACGACCAGTGGGAGACCATGGTGTCCAGCGGCGTGCCGCACCTGGGCCGGTTCCCGGACTTCGCCGCCGACCTCGACGCGGCCCGCGCCGACGGGCTCGCGGTCGGGTTCTGGCAGTCGGTCGGCTGGATCGACGACCCGGCCGCCGTCGGCCTCACCGACGACGACCTGCTGCGCGGCGCCGACGGCCGGCCGCGCCGGGCCAACTGGGCGCAGGACCCACGCGACCCGGCGCAGCACTGGTGCCTGGACCCCAGCTCACCGCGGACGCGGGCGTTCCTGGCCCAGCGGACCGAGGCGCTGGTGCGCGACCAGCGCCCGGCGATCCTCAAGCTGGACTTCGGCTACGGCCTGCCCGGCCCGGACGTCGCCGTGCCGGCCGACCCGGCCCTGCGCGGCGAGCGGCTGAGCCAGGAGCTGCACCGCATCGTCGCCGAGGCGGCCCGGCGCGCCGACCCGGACGTCGCGATCCTGGTCTACGGGCTGCACCCGCTGCACCTCGCGCTGGCCGACGTCGTCGCGATGGACGACATGGGCGACCACGGCGCGGCGCACGAGGGCGCCGGGCACCGGCACTGGAGCGTGTGGGCGGCGCTGGCCGGCGGCGTCGGCGTCACCGTCAACGGGTCCAGCGGCTACGACTGGGCACAGGACGACGAGGTGCTGCTGGACACGGCGGTGCTGGGGGTGCCGGGCGCGGTGCTGCCGTCCTCCAGCGACGTGCGGGCGCTGGCCCGGCGGCGGGCGCTGAACCGCTGGCACCGTCGCACCGCGTCGTGGCGGCCGCTGTGGCTGAGCTCGTCCGTCGGGTCGCTCGCCGCCGAACCGGACGTGCGCTCCTGGGGCCGGCTGGAGGACGGCGTGCTGACGGCGCTGTGCCTGCGTGACGGCGCCGCGCCGGCCGGCGTCGAGTACACCGGCCGCTGGGCGGTCGTCGCGCTGGACGACGTGGATCTGAGCGCGCCGGCGGCCGGCCGGGTCGCCGTCGTTCCGATCGGCGCCGGGACGCTGCGGCTGCCCTGTGCCCGTCCGCCCGTGGCCGTCTCGCAGTGGCGCGAGGGCCGCGCCGCCGCCGTCGACCCGAGCTGGGCCGACGGCGTCCTGGACCTCACCTCGACCGATCCCGGCCTGGACGCCGGACTGGAGGGCTGGATCGTTGAGCACGCCTGATCCCGGCACGATCGCGCGGCCGAGCCCGCGCCTGGCCGGCGCCACCTGGCTGGGCGCGAACTACTGGTCCGCGGCCGGCGGGCCGTTCATGTGGCGCGACTACGACGACGCCGTCGTGCGCCGCGAGCTGCGGGTGCTGCGCGAGCACGGCCTGGAGCTGACCCGGTCGTTCCTGTTCTGGCCGGACTTCCAGCCCGCGCCCGACGTCGTCGACGACGCGTTCTGCGGGCGCTACCAGCGCTTCCTCGACACCTGCGCCGACGAAGGCGTGCGGACCATCCCGACGTTCCTCGTCGGGCACATGTCCGGCGAGGACTGGGACGTCGCATGGCGGCACGGGCGCGACCTCTACACCGACGGGTTCATGCTCGGCCAGCAGGCGTTCTTCATCGCCGAGACGGTGCGCCGGTTCGGCTCGTCGCCGGCGATCGCCGGGTGGCTGATCTCGAACGAGTTCACCAACTACGCCGGCACGGCCGAGCCGGACGACGTGCGGGCGTGGGCGATCGTGTGCACGCAGGCCGTCCGGGCCGGCGGGTCGTCGCTGCCGGTGTCGCTGGGTGACGGCGCGTGGACGAAGGAGCTGTACGGGACCGACAACGGGTTCCGGCTGCGCCGCCAGCTCGACCTCGTCGACTTCGCCGGCCCGCACAGCTACCCGATGGGCAACGACCAGGCCCGGGTGCACTGGGCGGCGGCGCTGGCCTGCGAGCTGTCGCACTTCGGCCCGCCGGTCGTGCTGGAGGAGTTCGGTGTGCCGAACGCGCTCAGCTCCGAGGCCAACGCCGCACACTTCTACCGGCAGGCGCTGCACTCGTCGCTGCTGGCCGGCGCGACCGGCTGGATCGCCTGGAACAACACCGACTTCGACCTGACCGCGCAGGACCCGTACCGGCATCACCCGTTCGAGCTGGGCTTCGGGCTGACGCTGCCGGACGGCACGCCGAAGGCGCCGCTGCGTGAGCTGGCGGCGTTCCGGTCGGTGCTCGACGCGGTCGACGTGGCGGGCTGCCGGCGCACCGACACGGCGACGGCCATCGTGCTCCCGTCGTACCTCGATCTGCATCCGCGCATCCCGGACGCCGACCGGCGCTGCATCACGCCGATCACCGAGCATGCCTATCTCGCGGCGAAGGTCGCGGATCTCGCACCGGCGGTGGTGCGGGAGGAGTCGCTGGACCCGGGGGAGCGGCCGCGGCTGGTGCTGGTCCCGTCGAACAAGCTGCTGACGGCGCCGGCGTTCGACCTGCTGGAGGACTGGGCCCGGGCCGGCAGCCATGTGTACCTGTCCTGGTTCGCCGGCGTGAGCGGCGCGCACCGCGGCTCCTGGTGGCCCGACGTCGACGGCGTCACCGGAGCACGGCACACGCTGCGCTACGGCCTGCGCGAGGAGGTCGACGACGTCGTCGAGTGGCGGTTCGAGGCCGGCCTCGGCGACCTGGCGGCGGGGACGACGCTCGCCTTTCCGTTCGCCGGGACCGACCAGGCGCGGGCGATGCTGCCGCTGGCCGAGCCGTCGCCCGACGCCGGCACCGTCGTGCTGGCCCGGGACCAGCGCGGCCGCCCGGCGCTGCTGCGCCGCACGGTCGGCGACGGCGCGGTCTACGTCGGCACGTACCCGGTCGAGTACTTCGGCTCCGCTCGGCCCGACGCCCACCGTGACGACGTCGTGCACCGGCTGTACCGGGCCCTCGCCCACGCGGCCGGCGCCGCTCCCGCCGTCACCGTCGACGATGCCCGCGTGGTCGTCGACGGTCTCACCCACGAGAGCGGCCGCCGTTACGTCTGGCTGGTCAACCTCTCGGCCGACGAGGTCACGGCCGGGTGCCGGGTGCCCGCGGGCCACCGGCTGACCAGCGTCCTGGACCGGGCCGACCTCACCACGAAGGTGACGCTGCCGTCGTTCGGGGTGGTGGTGGCCGAGCTCGTCGCGTCGTCGTGAGCGGCCGGACGGATGTGGCCGTATCGGTTGACATCGGGCCGGAAATGCGAGTGGATTGAATTCTCACAAGGCTCGGGATGACCATGACATCCCTGGCCTGGAGCCCGTGGTCAGACAGCGTGCCACCTGCTTCGGATGCGAAGGGGTGTGCGTATGCCGACTCTGCAAGAGCGCCGCGAGCACGACGAGCTCACCAACGATCTGCTCCGCCGGGCCGCCCGGCTGTCCGGTCCCGACCGTCAACGGGCCATCCAGGACGTCGTCGTCCGCAACCTGGGGCTGGCTGAGGCGATCAGCCGGCGCTACCTGGGTCGAGGCGTCGACGCGGAGGACCTCACCCAGGTGGCCAGCGCCGGGCTGGTCGCCGCCGCCCAGCGCTTCGACGCCGACCGCGGCGACGACTTCGTCTCGTTCGCCGTCCCGACCATCGTCGGCGAGGTGAAACGCTACTTTCGCGACCACGCGTGGTCGGTCCGTCCACCCCGGCGGGTCCAGGAGCTCCGCTCGGCGATGAGCGCGGCGGCGGAGGAGATCTCGCAGACCCGCGGGACCCTCCCGAGCCCCGCCGAGCTCGCGGCCCACCTCGGCGCCGACCTCACGGACGTCCTCGAGGCCACCCGCGCCGCCGACTGCTACGCCACGGTCTCCCTGGATCACCCCGCCCTCGACTCCGACGGCGACGGCGCCACCCTCGGCGACCTCCTCGGCGTCTCCGACCCCGCCTACCTCCGCGTCGAGGCCGTGCTGACCATGGCCGCCGCCTGCCGCACGCTCACCGAGCGCGAGCGCCGCATCCTCTACCTGCGCTACTTCCGCGGCTGCACCCAGCAAGAGATCGGCGATGAGCTCGGCGTCACCCAGATGCAGGTCTCGCGGCTCATCATCCGCATCCTCCGCCGCCTGAAGAAGAAGATCGACACCCTGGAACAGAGCACAGCAAGCGACCAGACAGCGGCCAGCGAACACAGAGGACAGCGAAGCCGGTAGCCAACAAAAGAAAGCCCACAAGCGAACCGCAAGCGGCCAACGAACCAAAAGCCCAGCGAGCCCGAGAGCCAGGGCCCCTTCTCCGGGTGGCCCCCTCCGAGTCTTGCCCCCGGTCTCGGGATCACGGGTCAAGTCCAAGCGCCGCCAGGGCGCGCGGACTTGAGGCGTGGTCCCGAGACCGGACAATGGGCAAGCGAGGGGGGCACCCGAACGTGGCGAACCCAACCAACGAGAGCCCGGCGCACGAGAACCCCGGCATCGTCACCAGAGCTCCGCCGACCGGCCACCGACCCGCGCGGCGATCCGCGCCACCGCCTCTACAACAGCCAGCGGTTCGAGCCGCCCGCCGTCACGCAGCCGGAGCGCGACCTCGTCATCCGCCGCCTCCCGCGGGCCGACGACGGCGACGTACGGCGCCAGCCTGGCGGCGTGCACGCGGGCGCCGACGCTGCCGTCGTCCGCCCCGGAGATCTCCGCCCGCAGTCCGGCGTCGAGGCAGCGCGCCAGCACAGCCTCGGCCGCGGCGGACTGCCCGGCAGCGACCGGCACGATCGCCACCTGCACCGGCGCCAGCCAGGCCGGGAACGCGCCGCCGTGCACCTCGATCAGCTGCGCGACCGCCCGCTCCAGGCTGCCGACGATGCTGCGGTGCACGATCACCGGCCGGTGCCGTTCGCCGTCGGCGCCGACGTACTCCAGGCCGAACCGCTCCGGCAGGTGGAAGTCGATCTGGACGGTGGACAGGGTCGACTCGCGGCCGGCCGCGTCGACGATCTGCACGTCGATCTTGGGACCGTAGAACGCCGCCTCGCCCTCCTCCGCCTCGTACGAGAGGCCCGACACGGCCAGCGCCTCGACCAGCAGCTCGGCCGAGCGCTCCCACGCCGCGGACGAGCCCGCGTACTTGCCGCCGGGGCCGGGCAGCGACAGCCGGACCCGGGCCGGCTCGATGCCCATCGCCGCGTAGGCGTCGCGGATCAGCGCGAGCGCGGCGGCCGCCTCCTGCGCGGCGGCGTCGACCGGGCAGAAGATGTGCGCGTCGTTGAGCTGGATGGCCCGCACCCTGGTCAGCCCGCCGAGCACGCCGGACGCCTCGGCGCGGTACATGCCGCCGAGCTCGGCGATCCGCAGCGGCAGCTCGCGGTACGAGCGGCCGCGGGAGCGGTAGATCAGCGCGTGGTGCGGGCAGAGGCTCGGCCGCAGCACGAGCTCCTCGCCGCCGGCTGGCATCGGCGCGAACATGTCGTCGCGGTAGTGCGACCAGTGGCCGGACAGCTCGTACAGCTCGCGCTTGGCCAGGACGGGGGAGTGGACGTGCTGGTAGCCGGCCCGTCGCTCGACGGCGTGGACGTACTCCTCCAGCGCGTGGCGGACGGCAGCGCCGGCCGGCAGCCAGTACGGCAGGCCGGCGCCGATCAGCGGGTCGGAGCCGAACAGCTCCAGCTCGCGGCCGAGCTTGCGATGGTCGTGCATCGTGGTCTCCTCAGGTGTTCGAGGCGAGTGGACCACGCGGCGGCGCTCCGGGGCACTCGCCCCGGGCGTCGGTGGACAGGAATCAGCGCGCCGGGACCGTCTCCGGCGTCGTCGTCACGTCAGCGCGCTGCATGCGGCCGACGGTAACATCCGGCGGCCGCGGCTCGCGCGCGAGTTTTCGCGTCCCGCTAAATCCTACTGAGTTGATAGGATAAAGCCTCGCCGCCGCCCGACCGAGGAGCCGTCATGCCCGATCGCCCCGTCGACCTGGTGGTGCTGACGGCCGGGACGGCGCCGTCGTCGCGGATCCGGGCGGTCGCGGCGGCGTTCGCGGTCGAGCTGGCCGGCCGGCTGCCGCAGCCGCCGGTCTGGCGCGACGTCGTCGACCTGACGGCGTACGTGCCCGACCTCGTCGGCGTCCCGTCCGCGGGCGTCGCGCAGCTGGTCGACACGGTGATCGGCGCCGATGTCGTCGTGCTGGCGACGCCGGTCAGCCGGGCGTCGTACACCGGCGTCCTCAAGCTGTTCCTCGACCGGCTGCCCGACGCCGCGCTCGGCGGCACGGTCGTCGTCCCGGTGACGCTCTCGCGCACGCCGTCGGAGCGCCGAGCCGCCGACCTGCAGCTGCGCCCCGTCCTGGACAGCCTTGGCGCGGCCCTGCCGGTCGCGTCGTTCGTCGTCGACGAGGGTGAGCTGGCCGACGTCGCGGTGCTCGCCGACGCGTGGGCGGTGCGGCACGCGGGCCTGCTGGCTGCCGCCGTCACCGAGCTCAGGCGGCCGTCCGCTCGCTGCGATACCGGCCCGGCGGCCGGGCGTACTCACGCTTGAACGCGGCTGCGAACGCGAACTCCGAGGCGTAGCCGACACGGCGGGCGACGGCGCCGACCGGCAGGTCGGTCTCGGCCAGCAGCCGCGCCGCCGTCGTCATCCGCCACCAGGTCAGATAGGCCAGCGGCGCGGTGCCGACGAGCGCGCTGAACCGGCGCGCGAACGCCGCCCGCGACAGTCCCGCCACCGCGCCCAGCGACTCCACCGTCCACGGCCGCTCCGGGCTCGCATGGATGACGGCGAGCGCGGCGGCCACGGCGTCGTCGCTCAGTGCCGCGCCCCAGCCGGCCGTGTGCGTCCCCGCGCAGTCCGTCCCGCTGAACCAGGCCCGCAGCACGTACAGCAGCAGCACGTCGAGCAGGGCCGGCACGACGAGGTCGGACCCGGCCTCCGGCGCCTCGACCTCGCGGCCGAGCAGCTCGACCGCGGCGTGCAGCGACGGGTGCCGGCCGAGCCGGTTCGGCAGCAGCACGACGTCGGGGAGCGCGGCCAGCATCGGGTGCGGGCGGTCGCGGTCGAGCAGGTACTGCCCGCACAGCACCACGAGCTCGGGCGCGTCCGCCTGCGTCCCGGCGGCGAGGACCCGGTGCCCGGAATCGCCCTCGCACAGCTCGGTCAGCGGCGTCGACGGGCCGGAGGACAGCCCGTGCCCGGTGCCGTGCGGGAACAGGACGACGTCGCCGGCGCTGAGCCGGACCGGGTCGCCGGAGTCCGGGCGCAGCCAGCCCGATCCCTGCAGCACGACGTGGAAGGCCGCGCCGCGCACCTCCGGGTACCGCCAGCCCCACGTGCCGGCCGCCTGCAGCCGGAGCGAGTGCGGCCGTCCGGTCCGCATGACGGCGACGACCTGGCTCAAGGGGTCCACGCCGTCCAGCGTACGGCGATCGTCTCGCCTCGCCGCCGGCCGCGAGACGATCGCGCAGGACGGCGAGACGCGCGCCCATACCCCCGGCCGGGTTTCGTTCCTAGCGTCGAGGACATGACACGCATCGCGATCATCATCGGCAGCACCCGGCCCGACCGCGTCGGCCCGGCCGTCGCCCAGTGGCTCCTCGACCTGGCCAAACAGCGCGGCGACGCCGAGTACGAGCTGGTCGACCTCGCCGACTTCGACCTCCCGCACCTGGACGAGCCGCTGCCCGCGTCGACCGGCCAGTACTCCCGTCCGCACACGTTGCGGCTGGCTGAGACGGTCGCGGCGTTCGACGGGTTCGTCTTCGTGACGCCGGAGTACAACCACTCCTACCCGGGCGTGCTGAAGACCGCGATCGACCTCGTCTACGCCGAGTGGCGCCACAAGGCCGCCGGCTTCGTCGGTTACGGCGCCGACGGCGGCATCCGCGCGGTCGAGCACCTCCGCGGCGTCATGGGCATGCTCCTCGTCGCCGACGTCCGCGCTCAGGTCGCCCTCTCCCTCTACGACGACTTCGCCGACTTCGTCCGCCCGGCGCCGCGCGAGCGGCAGGCCGCGCTCGCCGCGACGATGCTCGACGAACTGGTCACCTGGGCCGGCGCGCTGGCACCGCTGCGCGCCGCGACCGTCGCATGATGCTCACGAGGCGGCCGCGGTGAGGTCGTCGACGTCGCGGACACGGCGCAGCGTCCACCACAGCGGCAGTGGCGTGAGCAGCGTCAGGACGCCGCACACCCAGAGCGTCGCCCGCGCCCCGGCCAGCTCGCCCAGCACACCGCCGGCCAGGCCGCCGAGCGGGAACGCGCCCATGATCAGCACCCGCATGGTGGCGTTGACCCGGCCGAGCAGCGCGTCGGGGGTGATCCGCTGGCGCAGGCTCACGCTGGCGATCGCGTAGACGACCTGGCCGGCCTCGCCCGCGCCGATCCCCACGACGAGGAACGCGATCGCCGTCCAGCCGGGCTCGGCCAGCGGCACCAGCAGGCCGGCCGGGCCGGTGACGACGAGGCACAGCCAGGCGATCCGGGCCGACCCCACCCTCCGCGACAGCCACGGCGTCACCGCCGCCGCGGCCATGACTGTCGCGGACCCGGCGGCAACGACGAGGCCGATCGCCGACGGGGGCAACTGCAGCGTCCGGGTCATGAAGATCATCGAGACCGCGGCGGCCACGGCGAAGCCGAAGTTGGCGACGGCGCTGGTCAGGGCCGTGGCACGGAGGGCGGGCGTGTGCCGGACGAAGGCGAGCCCGGCGCGGATCTCGGCGCGCAGGTGGGTGCGCGCGGTCCGTGACGGGGCCGGCTCGGGGGTGCGGATGGCGGCCAGCGCGATCGCCGACACGACGAACGTCACGGCCTGGACCAGCACGACGGCCGCGCCGCCGAGCAGGCCGGTCAGCCAGCCGCCCAGGCCCGGGCCGGCGAACTGACCCGACGCGCGGACGGTCTCCATGGCGGAGTTGCCGGCCAGCACCCGGTCGCGGCCGATCACGACCGGCAGGTAGCTCTGGTAGCCGATGTCGAAGAACACCCGGGCGACGCCGGTCAGCAGCGCGACCACGATCAGCTGGGTCATCGTCAGCACGCCCAGCACGGCGGCGAGCGGGACCGTGGCGAGCAACGCGGCGCGGGCGGCGTCGGCGGCGATCAGGATGGGGCGGCGGCGGGCGCGGTCGATCCAGGCGCCGGCGGGCAGGCCGATGACGGCGAACGCGAGCGTCGACGCCGCGGCCAGCAGCCCGGCCTCGAGGGCCGACGCGTCGAGCGTGAGGACGGCGAGCAGCGGGATCGCGATGCCGCTGACCTGAGCGCCGAACTGGCTCGTCGTCTGGCCGAGCAGAAGCAGGCGGAAGTCGCGCTGCCGGAGTGGGGAAGCGGTGGACACGAAGAAGCCTCCGTCGAGTCGGGCGGGCAGTGCCCCACCCGCCAGTCGACAGAGGCGTCGCTCAGGGGTGGGGAACGTTACCGGCCGCTCGGCGGAGGGGTCAAACCGCGCTGAGTCGAGGTGGGGAACAGCGGCGGCACTGAGGGTGTTATGAGAAGCGTTCTCAGAAGGAAGGTGTCGTCATGAAGGTCCGCAATTCGCTCCGGTCGGTGAAGAACCAGCCGGGCTCGCAGGTCGTGCGCAGGCGTGGCCGGTTGTTCGTCGTCAACAAGCAGAACCCGCGGCTGAAGGCCCGGCAGGGCTGACCGCCGTCCGAACCACCTGAAAGGACACCCATGGCTCGCACCGAACTGCGCCCCGTCGTGAAGCTCCGCTCGACGGCCGGCACCGGGTACACCTACGTCACCCGGAAGAACCGCCGCAACGACCCCGACCGGCTGGTGCTGCGCAAGTACGACCCGGTCGCGCAGCGGCACGTGGAGTTCCGCGAGGAGCGCTGACCCTCTGTGCGCCGGGCGGCGGGTCATAGGATCGCGCCATGGCCGATGACGACGCCGCCCGGCGCGCGCTGCAGCGGGTCTCCGACGCCGAGCGGGAGCAGGTCGCCGAGCGGGTCCGGGCGGCGGCCGCCGATGGGCGGCTGGGCCTGGACGAGCTGGACGAACGGCTCGGCTCGGCGCTGGCCGCGCGCACCCGCGGCGAGCTGGACGCCGTCATCGCCGATCTGGACGACGGCGTGGCGGCGCGCCCGGCGGGGGAGCCGGTGGCGATCCGCGCCCAGGGGTCGCCCGGGCAGCGCACCGGCCACTGGGTGGCGCCGGAGCGGCTCACCGTCACCGCGTCGATGTCGGCGGTCGTGCTCGACTTCACCGAGGCCGAGTTCGCCGGCCGCGGCTGCCACATCGAGGTGGACCTGTCCGCTTCGTCGCTGCAGCTGGTGGTGCCCGAGGATGTCGCGATCGAGGTCGACGTCGAGAGCCGGTTCTCCGCCGTCGACGTCAGGGTGCCGCCGCCGGCCGGTCCGCGTGCGGTCGTACAGGTCACAGGCGTGGCGAGCATGGGCTCGGTCAGCGCCCGGCGGCCGGGCTGGCGTCGTCGCCGGCAACTGCGCAAGGCGCTGCGGGCTCGTTGACTCAGACCGTCGCCGTCAGTCCAGCGTCAGGATCAGGTGCGGTCGGCTCCAGCCGATCCGCCCGTACGGCTCGATGACGCCGACGTCGCGGAAGCCGCAGCTGCGGTAGAACCCGGCCGACGGCGGGTGCGAGACGGCGTGCAGCCGGACCAGGCCGAGCTTCGCCGCCTCGCGCCGCAGGTCGTCGACGAGCAGCCGGCCGATGCCGCGGCCCTGCAGCCCGTCGGCGACGAACATGAAGTCGACCTCGCCCTCGCCGGGCCCGCCGCGCCCCGGGACCTGGAGCGTCGCGAACCCGAGCAGCTCGCCGTCCGGGCCGTGCGCGACCCGGACGACGTGCCGCTCGATGTACGCGGCGTCGATTGTCTGGTTCGCGACCATCGTCCGGTACTCGCCGGAGTAGGCGGCGGAGGTGCGGACCATCGTGGTCAGCGCGTCGGTCTCCGCGATCGTCGCCGGCGCGATGTCCACCTGCTGCGTGCTCATGTCGGCTCCTCTGGTACAGATACCCGGTAGGGGTACCTTAGCTACACCGCGGAGTGCGCGCAAGACCGGCGCCTGCCGGCCGGCCTGAGCCCCCTACAGCACGTCCATCCGCATCAGCCGAGGGCCGTTCGCCCAGTACAGGTACCCGTTGGCGTCGAAGGCCAGGGTCCGGTAGTAGCTGGTCGGCGTGGTGGCGAGCACCGTCGTCGTGTTCGTCACCGGGTCGATGGAGAAGATCGTGCTGCCGGTGTGGCCGTAGACCTTCCCGTCCGGCCCGTTGATCATGCCGAGCACCGGACCGTACGAGAAGCTCACCGACGACAAGATCGTGTTCGTCGCCGGGTCGTAGCGGAACAGCTGGCCGCTGTCGGTCGAGCCGTACAGGATGCCGTTGGACGCGTAGCACAGCGCGTAGAAGTAGTCCGACACGAAGTCGATGGCGGCGCTGAACTGCAGCGTCTGTGTCGCGATGTCCCAGACCCCGAACTGCTCGTAGCCGGTCGCGTTGACGCCGTCACCGTGTTTGGTGGTGCCCACGAAGACCTTCCCGCCGCCGGAGGCGATCGAGAAGATGTTGTGGTCGCCGAAGACGCCGCGCCAGGACTGGCTCGCGAACGGCGACGTCGTGTTCGTCGCGGTGATGGCGCCGGAGAGCTGGCCGTACTCGGCGCCGGTCGCGGTCCAGATGCGACCGTCGCTGCCGACCGTCATGTCCCAGGGGCGGCCCTGCTGGCTGCCGATCGCGCCGGTGAAGCGTGGGTTGCTGCCGGCGGACGAGCCGGGGTTCCACGGCAGCGCCGGGTCGTAGACGTTCATCGCCGCGCCGGTGTAGGCGCCGATGAACAGCTTGCCGTTCGCGCTGGCCATCGACAGGATCTCGCCGCCACCACCGGGGACCTTGCCGAGCACCGTCGTCGTCGTGTCGTAGCGGAACAGCGCGTTCGTCTCGTAGGTGCCGCCGTAGAGCTTGCCGTCCGGGCCCTGCGCGAGCGCGGTGATGGCGGTCGGGTGGCCGGGCAGGCTGAGCTGGTTCGTGACGACCTGGCCGGTGACCGGGTTCCAGCGGCCGAACATGCCCTTGGCGCCGACGCTGGCGATCCACTGCTGGCCGCCGATCGTCACGTAGTGCATCCGGCTGCCCAGCCACTGGCCGCCGGCGACCTGGAACGTGCACGTCTGGGTGACGAGGTCGTAGCGGATCAGGCCGGTGCTGCCGCCGCAGCTGCCCTGGCCGTAGACCTGGCTGCCGGTGATCGGCAGCGTCCAGGCGTTCGTCAGTCCTGGCAGCTCGCCGGCGAACGTCACAGTGCTGCCGCCGACGGTGTAGCGCAGGATCTTGGTGTCCGGCGTCACCAGCTGCACCAGGATGTCCGAGCCGGCGCGGTAGGCGTTGTAGGCGAAGGAGTAGCCGGCGTAGGCGGAGGGGAGCACCTCGGCGCGGGTGCCGGTGTCGAGGTTGACGACGGTGACCTTGGCCGGCGATCCGCCGCCGACGAGCACCGTCTTCGGACTCGACGACACCTCGGCGATGCCCTTCGGGTACGTCGATCCGCTGGACACCAGCCCCTTGTCGACCAGGTTGCCTGCCGTCGTGAACTCGTTCAGGTGCCCCGACGGATACCCGCCCACGTACATGCTGTTCCATGACGTCGCCGTGATGCCGAAGAAGAACGAGTAGGCCGGCTCCTGCTGGTACGCGGCGACGGAGACAGCGTCGGCCGCCGGGTCGTAGCGCCACAGCCGGCCGATCGAGTCCGAGGAGATCGTCGGCAGGAAGATCGAGCCGTCGCTGGCCCGCCGGGCGACGTGGTAGCCGCCGTAGGAGCCGGCCATCGACTTCTGTGTGGTGACGGTGCCGGTGGCGGGGTCGACGCCGAAGAAGACGACGCCGGGGCTGGCGCCGATCGCGTACGTGCTGCCGTACAGCCGGGGGTTCCCCAGGCTGTCGGTCCCGACCTCGACGTCGAGCACGCTGTAGTCGGTGACCGGCGTGCCGAGGTCCTCGATCGGCCCGAGCGCCACCGCCTCTTGCTGGCCCGGCCCGGCCAGCGTCGTCATGCCGAGCAGGATGGCCGCCACCGCGGCCGGAACGCGACGAATACCCATACTGACGAATGCTCGGCGACGGCCGGGCCGCCTGTGGGCCGCCTTCTTGCGCAACCCCGAGCCGATCTTGCTCTGCCGGGGGACTCGACTCGTGCGCCGACGATCCACGCCTCCCACCTCTGCCGGGCTTCCGCGGCAGCAATGAGGAAGGGCGACCCGGCGAGAGTGTGCTGCGTACGACAGGCGCATGCTGCGGGGCGAGAGGTTGCGGGATCAGCTCGAGTTGGACGCTGCCTCGGCCGTGCTGAGTCGCGGAGTGCGGGATTCGAGCGAGCACTTCGACGAACGCCAGGACGCGTGGGTCTTCGAGCTCGGCGCCGTAGGAGACGTTGCGGTTCTGCTCAGCCGCATGCCGACCGCACCACCCGAGCTTCGGTTGAGCGCGCCGTCCCGTCGGCCGGATGAGCCGGTGACTGCGGGAGGAGAAGGGGTAGCCCGGGCGGGACTCGAACCCGCAAACAACGCATTTTGAGTGCGCCGGCTTTGCCAATTTGCCTACCGGGCCGGGCTCTCGGCCACGACAGGGGCCTAGCCTACCTTTCTCCGTAACATGCGCCGAGTAGGCTTCCCGGGTGACCGAAACGCCTACGCCAGCCGCGCCCGCCCGACGTGTTCTCGTGGCCGAGGACGAGTCGCTCATCCGCCTCGACCTGATCGAGATGCTGGGTGAAGAGGGCTACGAGGTGGTGGGGGAGGCCGCGGACGGCGCGAGCGCCGTCCGGCTGGCCGAGGAGCACCGCCCCGACCTCGTCGTCATGGACGTGAAGATGCCGGTGCTCGACGGCATCTCCGCCGCGGCCCGCATCGTCGAGCAGCGCATCGCACCGGTGCTGATCCTGACCGCCTTCTCCCAGCGCGACCTCGTCGAACGGGCCAGGGACGCCGGCGCGATGGCGTACCTGGTGAAGCCGTTCAGCAAGGCCGACCTGGTGCCGGCCATCGAGATGGCGCTGTCCCGGCACGAGGAGCTCACCCAGCTCGAGAACGAGGTCGTCGACCTCAACGAGCGGCTCGAGACGCGCAAGCTGGTCGACCGGGCGAAGGGCCTGCTGCAGACCCGCTACGGGTTGAGCGAGCCCGACGCCTTCCGGTGGATCCAGAAGGCCGCCATGGACAAGCGCACGTCCATGCGCGAGGTGGCGAAGGTCGTCCTGTCCGAGTCCGAGGGCGAGCCGAAGAGCTGACATGTCGTTGCGTCGTGGCGCGGGGTGGGCCGCGCTGACGGCGGCCGCCGCACTGCTCCCGTCCTGCGGGATGGTCGGCGCCCTCGGGGACGAGGACGCCGGGGCACAGACGGCGACCGTCGGCGTGCTCGTGCCGCAGAGCGGCTGGCAGCAGGCCGACGGCGAGGGCGTCGTGGCCGCGGTGCGCACCGCGATCGAGGAGCGGGCCGGCGACATCGGCGGCTGGACGGTCGAGGTCGTCGCGGTCGACGAGGGCGAGAAGGGCGACGCCGCCGCGGAGGCGGTGACGGAACTGGCCGACGGCGACGCGGTCGCGGTGATCGGCGGGCTGACGACGCCGGGGGTGCGGGCCGCGCAGCCGATCCTCGACGACGAAGACGTGCTGTTCGTGTCGCCCGCCGACGTGGTGCCGGCGCACACGCTGGGCGCCGACCCGGCCGCGCCGCTGCGTCCGTACCGCTCCTACTACCGGACGGCGGTGGGCGCCGAGCCGCCGGCCGCGGCGCTGGCCCGCTACGCCGTCAGCGGCTTGGGCGCCGACACCGTCGCGGTGATCGACGGGGGCGACCCGGCCGAGGTGCGGGCGTTCACCGACGCCGTCGACGCGGCCGGCGGGGCGATCGTGGCCAGCGGGGCCGACGTCGCCGCCGTCGTCGCGCAGGCGAAGACCGAGGGCGCGACCGCCGTGTTCGTGGCCGGCGACCCGGAGGTCGCGGTCCAGGTGAGCGAGCAGGTGCGGACCGCCCGGCTGGAGGCGACCCTGCTCGGCGCCACGGCGTTCGGCGGCGAGTTCGCGGAGACGGGCCCGGACGGCGCCGTCCGGGCCGAGCCGGCTGAGCTGGACGCGACGGCGGGCATCCGCTCGGGCAGCCTGGCCGAGCAGACCGGCGTCGCGCTGGGCGAGTTCGGCGCCGCCGCCTACGACGCCGCGACGGCCGTCGGCACGGTGCTGGCGCGCTGCCTGCCGCCGGCCAGCTCGGCGTCGTCGGCGCGGAAGGGCTGCCTGGGCGAGCTGAGCGAGCTGGACTTCGCCGGCGCCACCGGAGAGGTGTCCTTCGACGAGTACGGCGACCGCAGCGGGGGCAGCGTCCGGTTCAGCGTCCTGCGGGACGATAGGTGGGAATCCGCCGCCGCCGACGGATGATGTGCAAGGTCACAGTGTCCTAACAAGATGATCCTGGTTGCGCACGACTACTGCGTTTGTCCCCTCCGGGGCATAGGTTTCGGAAATCATCGCAGACCCAACCGGCGCCAGGGGACGGCGCCGGCTCGGCGAAGGAGAAATCTCATGACCCGCACATCGCGACTGTGGCGGTCTCTTGCCGTCGCCGGAGCGGCCTCGCTCGTGCTGGCTGCTTGTGGTGGCGACGACGACGGCGGTTCGGACGACGAGTCGCCGGCCGCGACCGGCGACGGTGGTGAGCAGGCGACCAGCGAGGACCCGCTGCGCCTGGGCACCCTGCTCCCCGAGACCGGCAACCTCGCCTTCCTCGGCCCGCCGGAGTTCGCCGGCGTCGACCTGGCCATCCAGGAGATCAACGAGGCCGGTGGCGTCCTCGGACACGACGTCGAGGTCACGCACACCGACTCCAGCGACGCCAGCAACACGGCCGTCACCCAGCAGTCGACGGACTCGCTGCTCAACGCGGGTGTCGCGGCCATCATCGGCGCCGCTTCGTCGGGTGTGTCGTTCACGGTGCTCGACCGCATCGTCCAGGACGAGACCATCATGTTCTCGCCGGCCAACACCTCGCCCGACTTCACCACGTACAACGACGACGGGCTGTACTTCCGCACCGCGCCGTCCGACGTGCTGCAGGGCCAGGTGCTCGGCGACACGATCCTCGGTGACGGCCACGCCAACGTCGCGATCATGAACCTCGACGACGCCTACGGCAACGGCCTCGCGCAGTACCTCACCGAGACGCTCGAGAGCGGCGGCGGCACCGTCGCGGCGCAGATCGTGTACGACCCGCAGGCCTCGAACTACACGTCCGAGGTCAGCCAGATCGCCGCGGCCGCGCCTGACGCGATCGCGCTGATCGGCTTCGAGGAGACCGTCACGATCATCCCCGAGCTGGTCAACCAGAACATCGGCCCGCAGCAGATCCCGCTGTACTTCGTCGACGGCAACCTGTCGAACTACGGTGACCAGCTGCCCGCCGGCCTGCTCGACGGCAACAAGGGCACCCAGCCGGGCGCGGAGATCGGCGACGACTTCCGCAACCAGATGCTCGAGATCGACCCGGAGCTGCAGGACTTCAACTACGGCCCGGAGTCGTACGACGCGACGGTCCTGCTGGCGCTGGCGTCCATCGCAGCCGAGTCGGTCGAGAGCCGTGACATCGCCGACAACCTGGTCGACGTGTCCCGCGAGGGCACCGCGTGCACGACGTTCGAGGAGTGCGCCGGCCTGCTCGCCGACGGCGAGGACATCGACTACAACGGTGTCTCCGGCCCGATCGAGTTCACCGAGGCCGGTGACCCGGAGACGGCCACCATCGGCGTCTACCAGTACGGCCCGGACAACACGCTGACCCCGCTGGACTTCGTCGAGCGGACCATGTCGGAGTGAACTGAGCCAACGAGAAGGCCCCGCCGGGATCTCCCGGCGGGGCCTCTTTCGTTGCTGCGGTTGGACGACCGTCAGACGCGGGCCAGCGAGCCGAGGTAGAGCTCGATCACCTTGGGGTCGTTGATCAGCTCGCGGCCGGTGCCCGTGTAGGCGTTGCGGCCCTGGTCGAGCACGTAGCCGCGGTGGCAGATCTGCAGGCAGCGGCGGGCGTTCTGCTCGACGATGACGACCGAAACGCCGGCCCGGTTGATCTCGCGGGTGCGGATGAACACCTCGTCCTGAAGGACGGGGGAGAGGCCGGCCGACGGCTCGTCGAGCAGGATGACGCTGGGGTCGGCCATCAGGGCCCGGCCCATCGCCACCATCTGCCGCTCGCCGCCGGACAGCGAGCCGGCGCGCTGCTTGCGCCGGTCGCCGAGGGCGGGGAAGAGGTCGGTGACGAACGAGAACCGCTTGGCGAACGTCTTCGGGGCCTGGTAGACGCCCATCTCGAGGTTCTCCTCGACGGTCAGGCCGGGGAAGACGTTGTTCGTCTGCGGCACGAAGCTGACGCCGCGCGACACGAGCTCGTTGGCGGGCAGGTTGGTGATGTCCTCGCCCTTGAGCGTGACCGTGCCCGAGCGCACCCGCACCAGCCCGAACAGCGCCTTCAGCAGCGTCGACTTGCCGGCGCCGTTGGGGCCGATGATGCCGACGATCTCGCCCTGCTGGCAGTAGAGGTCGCTGCCGGTGAGGATGTTGACGCCCTCGACGTACCCGGCGACGACCTCGTCGGCGCGCAGGACGGCGCCCTCGGCGGCGTCCACGTGGACCGAGCGGTCGGCCGCGGTGGTGGTCTCGCGCTGGCTCATCGTCCGTCCCCCGTCTCGGCCGCGGCCGGCTCTTCCTCGGTCAGCGTGCCCGCCTCGAGCTCCTGTTCCAGCTCCGCCAGCGACTGGTCGTGGTGGGCGCCGAGGTAGGCGTCGATGACCTTGTGGTCGGACATGACGGTCTCCGGCGGGCCCTCGGCGAGGATCTTGCCCTGTCCCATGACGACCACCCAGTCGGCGATGTCGCGGACCATGTCCATGTCGTGCTCGACGAACAGCACCGTCATGCCCTGCTCGCGCAGGTTGGACACGTGCTGCAGCAGCGACTGGGTGAGCGCCGGGTTGACGCCGGCCATCGGCTCGTCGAGCATGACGAGCTCCGGCTCGACCATGAGCGCGCGGGCCATCTCGAGCAGCTTGCGCTGGCCGCCGGAGAGCGAGCCGGCGAAGTCGTCGCGCTTGGTGTCGAGCTTGAACCGGGCCAGCAGTTCCTCGGCCCGCTCGGTGATGGCGGTCTCCTGGGCGCGCCAGGTGAACGGCAGCATGGCGCGCCAGAACGACTCGCCGCGCTGGCCGGTGGCGCCCAGCCGCATGTTCTGGATGACCGTCAGCTTCGACAGCGCCTTGGTCAGCTGGAACGTGCGCACCATGCCGGCCCGGGCCACCTTGAACGGCGGCGTGCCGTGCAGCGACCGCCCGTTGAACGACCACGACCCGGAGTTGGCCCGGTCGAAGCCGGTGAGCAGGTTGAAGAACGTCGTCTTGCCGGCCCCGTTGGGGCCGATCAGGGCGGTGATGGAGCCGCGCTGGATCTCGACGTGGTCGACGTCGACGGCCAGCAGGCCGCCGAAGTGCCGCTTGACGTCGTCGGCGACGAGGATCGGGTCGGGCTTCTTGGCCCCCGGCTCGCGGGGGACGTCGGCCAGTGCGGCCACGGCGGCTTCGCGCTTGGCCGTCAGAGACGCCGAGGGCGTCAGGTCGTCAGCGGGCATCGAGCGCGATCTCCCTCCGGTCGCCGAGAATGCCCTGCGGGCGGAACACCAGCAGGAGCACCAGGACGACGCCGGTCAACATGAATCGTACGGCGCCGGTGTCGTTGGAATCCATCAGCCAGTCAGGGATGTACCCCTCGCCGATGGCGCCTCGCAGCGCGAGGTCGATGAACTGGAAGGAGAACCAGATGATCGCGGCGCCCAGCACCGGGCCGAACACGGTCGCCGCGCCGCCCAGGATCAGGATGGCGTAGGCGAAGAAGGTGAAGTTGGTGGCGTAGACGTCCGGCTGCATCGCGCCCTGGAACAGCGAGTAGACGATGCCGGCGAACGCGCCCATGACGCCGCCGATGACCAGCGACTGCATCTTGTAGGCGTAGACGTTCTTGCCGAGGCTGCGCACGGCGTCCTCGTCCTCGCGGATGGCCTTGAGCACGCGGCCCCACGGGCTGCGCATCAGCAGCCAGACGACCAGCGTGCAGATCGCCACCAGCGCCCAGCCGACCGCCAGCACCCACAGCACCCGCTCGCGGAACTCGAACGGGCCGAGCTCCAGTGGTTCGGTGAACGGGTTGAGGTCGTAGAACGCGCTGCTGAAGCCGGTGATGCCGTCGGAGCCGCCGAACACGTCGCGGCCCCACGCCGATCTGCCGACCAGCCGGACGATCTCGGACGCGGCGATGGTGACGATCGCGAGGTAGTCCGCGCGCAGCCGCAGCGTCGGGACGCCCAGCAGCAGGGCCAGCACGACCGCCGCCGCGACGGCGACCACCAGGCCGAGCCAGAACGACCAGCCGTACGTGGTGACGATGACGGCGACGCCGTACCCGCCGACGGCGGCGAATGCGGCCTGGCCGAAGTTGAGCAGGCCGGTGTAGCCGAACTGCACGTTGATGCCGATGGCGGCGAGGGCGAACACGATCGCCTGGACGCCGACCAGCTCGCGCAGCGACAGCTCGAGGATGTTTCCCCAGTCCATGGTCGTTGCTCCTTCCGCCTCAGCCGACCCGCTCGCGGCGGCCCAGGATGCCCTGGGGCCGGACCAGCAGGATCAGGATGAGCACGACCAGCACACCGGCCGTCTTGAGTTCCGATGGGACGACGTAGGCGGAGACCTCGATGAACACGCCCACGACCAGCGCGCCGACCATGGCGCCCCAGGCGGTGCCGAGCCCGCCGAGCACCGTCGCGGCGAACACCAGCAGCAGGATCCGCATGCCCATGAGGTAGTCGACGCCCTGGATCATGCCGAAGAAGATGCCCGAGAGGCCGGCCAGCGCGGTGCCGACGGTCCACACGACGGTGATGACGCGGTCGACGTTGATGCCGGACGCGGCGGCGAGCGCCGGGTTGTCGGCGACGGCGCGAGTGGCCTTGCCGATGCGGGTCCGGGTCAGCGCCAGCGCGACGGCGGCCAGCAGCACCACGCAGATGCCCATGATGATGAGGTCGCGCGGGGTGATGCTGAGCGGGCCGATCGAGACCGGGCTCTGGTACGTGTACTGGTCGTAGGTCTCGCGGCCGCCGCCGATGATGAACTGCGTCAGGTAGCGCAGGAACAGCGACACACCGATCGAGATGATCATCAGCGCGATCAGGCCGGTGGGTTTCTTGCGCAGCGGCCGCCAGAACCCGCGATCCTGGCCCCAGCCGAACACGGCGCTGAGCAGCGTCGCCAGCAGCGCCGCCAGCAGGATCGGGACGCCGGCCTGGTTCATCAGCAAGGCCGCCACCGCGCCGAACACGATCAGCTCGCCGTGCGCGAAGTTGGT
This sequence comes from Jiangella anatolica, assembly GCF_003236295.1. Lineage (GTDB taxonomy): Bacteria > Actinomycetota > Actinomycetes > Jiangellales > Jiangellaceae > Jiangella > Jiangella anatolica. The sequence goes on along the minus strand of NZ_POTW01000016.1, from coordinate 26,762 downwards.
GAGACCGGTGGTGCCGAAGACCAGCGACAGCCCCAGCCCGGCCAGGCCGAGGATCAGCCCGAAGCGGATGCCGCTGACGAACAGCTGCAGCAGCTGGTTGTTGCCGGCGGTGGCGGTGATGTCCTCGCCGGCCTCGGCCTCCGCGCTGCCTTCGCCGGGCGCCTGGCCCTCCTCCTCGCCGCCCTCGGACGGCGAGGTCGCCGATGGTGACGGCTGATCGCCGCCGCCCTCGGGGGCGCCGACGCGGAACAGCACGACCTTGCGTTGCTGCGGGTTGACGGTGGTCTCGATGGTGTCGCGGGCGACGCCGGGCGCCGTCGACGGCAGCGTGGCCGCGTCGAGCACGACGGTGTAGTCGCCCGGGCCGGGCACCGGCACCTCCCAGGTGCCGTCGGCCGCGGTCTGCGCGGTCCCGATCTCGTCGCCGTCGGCGGAGGAGACGGTGATGGTGACGCCGGCGACCGGCGCGTCCTGGTACGTGAGCGTGCCATGGATCGTCTCGCCGCTGCCCTGGGCGGCCGCGGTGGGCGCGGCGAGCAGGACGGCGGCCAGGACAGCGAGCAGCGCTCCCAGACATCTGGCCAGCTTCTGCACGTGTGATGTACCTCCCGCTCCCAGGACCGGCTCACGTGTGGCAGCCACACGTCAGATCGGTCGTCCGATCGTCAGACGTTCGTGCCGGAGCATAACTCGCTTCTGGGACGTCTCCGAGGCTACGAGGGGCCCGAGTCCGGACCGATACCACATGGTGACGTCAACGCGTTCCCGCACGTCAGGACCTAATCGCGGCAACAATACTGACAAGTAGCGGAGCCACGAGCAGCGCGGGGAGCAGATCGCCGACCGGAAGCGGCTTCATCCGCAGCAGCCGCAGCGCGACGCCGACGAGCAGCAGCCCGCCCGTCGCTGTGATGGCGGACACGTACGCGTCGCCGAGCAGGTTCCCGGCCGCCACGCCGCCCAGCGTCAGCAGCCCCTGGACGACGAGGACGGCGAGCGCGGAGGCCATGACGCCCCAGCCGAACGACGCCGCGAACGCGACCGCGGCGAACCCGTCCATCGTCGCCTTCAGCGCCAGCTGGTCGTAGCCCAGGCCCATGCCGTCGGAGAGCGAGCCGAGGATCGTCAGCGGACCGACGCAGAACAGCAGCGACGTGGTGAGGAAGCCTTCGATGAAGCGCCGCCGGGCCTCGCCGTCGCCGTCACGGGACAGCCGCCGCTGCAGGCCGGCGCCGACGTCCTCGATGCGGGCCTCGATCCGAAGCAGCGAGCCGGCGATGCCGCCGATCAGCAGCGCGCCCAGCACGATCAGCACGGTCGCGGAGTCGCCGACGGACTCGGCGAACCCGGCGTCGAGGACGGCGGCCGCGGACAGCGCCGCGATGAGCAGCGTGACCAGCCCGAGCGCGTCGGTGACCACGTCTCGGGTGCGCTGGGGCAGCCGGTGGCCGACGAGCAGGCCGGCGGCCGAGCCGGCGACGACGGTGACGACGTTGAGGACGGTGCCGAACCCCGGGAACATGCCGCCGTCAGTCGCCGGGCTCGATCGGGATCAGGAAGCAGGTGAGCCGCGCGGTGCAGACCCGCCGGTCCTCGTCGTCGGTGATGACGACCTCGTAGCTGGCCGAGCTGCGGCCCAGGTGCGCCGGCGTGGCGACCGCGGTGACGTGACCGGACCGGACGCCGCGGTGGTGGGTGGCGTTGAGGTCGACGCCGACGGCGTAGCGGTCCGGCGCGCCGTGCAGGTTGGCCGCGACCGAGCCCACGCTCTCGGCCAGCACCGCCGACGCGCCGCCGTGCAGCAGGCCGAACGGCTGGGTGTTGCCCTCGACCGGCATCCGGGCGACGACCCGCTCGGCGCTCGTTTCGAGGTACTCGATGCCCATCCTCGAGTCCAGCGACGAGGACGGCAGGCCGGGCTGCCGGTTGTACGCGGCGACGGAGTCGGTCATGGCCCGGACGATATCTCCCCGGACCCTGCGACATTGTCGGAGGCGGCTACTACTGTTGCCGCGTGGTTGCCGCATCCGATACTCCCCGCCTCCTGCTCCTCGACGGTCACTCGCTGGCCTATCGCGCGTTCTACGCGCTGAAGGACGCCAACCTGGTCACGACGACCGGCCAGCACACCGAGGGCGTGTACGGCTTCACGTCGATGCTCATCAACGTGCTGCGCGACGAGGCGCCGACGCACGTCGCGGTGGCCTTCGACGTGTCCCGCAAGACGTTCCGCAGCGAGGCGTTCCCGGAGTACAAGGCCAACCGCACCAAGTCGCCGGAGGAGTTCAGCGGCCAGCTCGACCTCGTCAAGGAGGTGCTGGGCGCGCTCAAGATCCCGTACGTGGAGAAGGACGGGTACGAGGCCGACGACGTCATCGCCACGCTGGCCAGCATGGCCGAGAAGGACGGCGTCGACGTCTCCATCTGCACCGGCGACCGCGACGCCTTCCAGCTGGTCACCGACCGGGTGACGGTGCTCTACCCGCGTCGCGGGGTGTCCGACCTGAACCGCATGACGCCAGAGTCGGTGCTGGAGAAGTACGGACTCACCCCGGCGCAGTACCCCGACTTCGCGGCGCTGCGCGGCGACCCGTCGGACAACCTCCCCAACATCCCCGGCGTGGGTGAGAAGACCGCGGTCAAGTGGGTGGTCGAGTTCGGTGGCCTGGAGTCGCTGGTCGAGCGGGTCGACGAGGTCAAGGGCAAGGCCGGCGACGCGCTGCGTGCCCACCTCGGCCAGGTGCTCACCAACCGGCAGCTCACCGAGCTGGTCCGCGACGTCCCGCTCGACGTCCGCCTCGACGACCTCATCCGGCAGACGTGGGACCGCGAGGCCGTCCACCAGCTCTTCGACACCCTGCAGTTCCGGGTGCTGCGCGACCGCCTCTACGAGTACCTCGAGCCCGACACCGCACCGGAGGCCGAGGAGGGCTTCGAGATCGATGCGGTGCACCTCAACCCCGGCGAGGTGGCCGGCTGGCTCGCCGAGCACCTGGGCGAGGGCCGGGCCGGGCTGTCGGTGCGCGGCCACTGGTCGCGCGGTACCGGCGAGATCACCGAGGTGGCCATCGCGACCGGCGACGGCGCCGGCGGCTGGTTCGAGCCCGCCGGCCTGACGCCCGAGGACGACGCCGCCGTCGCCGGCTGGCTGGCCGACCCGGCCCGCGGCAAGGTCATGCACGACGCCAAGGGGCCGATGCACGCGCTGGCCGCCCGCGGCTGGCCGCTGCAGGGCCTCGCGGCCGACACCGAGCTGACGGCGTTCCTCGCGCTGCCCGGCCAGCGGTCCTACAACCTCGCCGACCTCGTGCTGCGCTTCCTCAACCGCGAGCTGCGGGCCGAGGACGCCGGCGGCGCCGTCCAGCTCTCCCTCGACGGCGGCGACGAGGAGCAGCTGGGCGCCGACGAGACCGTCCGGGCCCGGGCCGTCCTCGACCTCGCCGAGGCGCTGGAGGCCGAGCTGGACAAGAAGGGCGGCCACACGCTGCTCGAGCAGGTCGAGCTGCCGCTGGTCGGCGTGCTGGCCGGCATGGAGCGGGCCGGCATCGCCGTCGACCTCGACCACCTGCAGGCGCTGGAGTCCGAGTTCGCCGGCAACGTCGCCCAGGCCGCCGACGACGCCTACGACGCCATCGGCCGCCGCGACGTCAACCTCGGCTCGCCGAAGCAGTTGCAGGCGATCCTCTTCGACGACCTCGGCATGCCGAAGACGAAGCGCACCAAGACCGGCTACACCACCGACGCGGATTCGCTGGCCGAGCTGTACGCGAAGACCGAGCACCCGTTCCTGGCCGCGCTGTTGCGCCACCGCGACGCGTCCAAGCTGCGGGTCACCGTCGAGGGGCTGCTGAGCTCCGTCTCCGACGACGGCCGCATCCACACCACATTCGTGCAGACCATCGCCGCCACCGGGCGGCTGTCGTCGACCGACCCGAACCTGCAGAACATCCCGATCCGCACCGACGAGGGGCGGCGCATCCGCGAGGCGTTCGTCGTCGGCCCGGAGTGCGAGGCGCTGCTCAGCGCCGACTACAGCCAGATCGAGATGCGCATCATGGCGCACCTGTCCGACGACCAGGCGCTGATCGACGCGTTCGCGTCCGGCATGGACTTCCACTCCGTCACCGCGTCGCGGGTGTTCGACGTGCCGGCCGACGAGGTCAGCCCGGCGCAGCGGGCCAAGATCAAGGCGATGAACTACGGCCTCGCCTACGGCCTGTCGTCGTACGGGCTGTCCCGGCAGCTCAACATCGCGGTGGCCGAGGCGCAGAGCCTCATGGACGAGTACTTCGAGACGTTCGGCGGGGTGCGCGACTACCTCAGCGAGGTGGTCGAGCGGGCCCGCATGGTCGGCTGGACCGAGACCATGCTGGGCCGGCGCCGCTACCTGCCCGACCTCACCAGCGACAACCGGCAGCGCCGCGAAATGGCCGAGCGGATGGCGCTGAACGCGCCGATCCAGGGGTCGGCGGCCGACATCGTCAAGGTGGCGATGCTCAAGGTCGACCAGGCGCTGGCGGCGCAGAAGCTGTCCTCGCGGATGCTGCTGCAGGTGCACGACGAACTGGTGCTCGAGGTGGCCGAGGGGGAGCGCGAGCAGGTCGAGGAGCTGGTCCGGCGCGAGATGGGCGATGCCTATCCGCTGCGGGTGCCGCTGGACGTTTCGGTCGGAATCGGGCGTACCTGGCACGAGGCGGGCCACTGATCCCTCCGTGTAAACCACACGTTGGTCATCTGTTTGCACTGTGGGGTAGACCGAACGGACGATCGCATGCGAGGCTCGTGGGGACGTCGTGAGAACGGGAGTCCGCATTGCGCCCTGTGTTGCGAGCCGCTGGAGCCGTCGTGGCGACTTCGGGGGTCCTGTGCCTTGGGGGAGCAGCGGGACTTCCGGGTCCGACCTCGCTGGTCTCGGCGTCGTCGGACTATCCCGACGGCGAGTCCGATGACATCTACCACGGTCGCGGCGACGCCATCGTCTCCAGCGACCACACCGACGGCCAGGCCTCGGTCACGGTGGTCGCCGACAACGCGGCCGCGATCGCGGGCGGGTTCATGCTCGGCCCGGGCGCGTCGCCGGGCGTCGTCACACAGACCCTCGCCAGCGGTCTGGGCATCCCGGGCCTGGTCCTGGAGGCGTACCAGAACGCCGCCGCCCAGCTGACGCTGGAGAACCCGGGCTGCGGCATCCGCTGGGAGATCCTCGCCGGCATCGGCAAGATCGAGTCCGGGCACGCGAACGGCGGGCAGGTCGCGGCCAACGGCGACGTGCAGCCGCGCATCGTCGGCCCGGCGCTGAACGGGAACGGCTTCGCCTCCATCGGCGACAGCGACGGCGGCCGGTGGGACGGCGACACGGTCTGGGACCGCGCGGTCGGCCCGATGCAGTTCATCCCCGGCACCTGGAAGGCCTACGGCGCCGACGGCAACGGCGACAGCTCCGTCGACCCGCACAACGTCTTCGACGCCACGCTCGCCGCCGCCAAGTACCTGTGCGCCGGCGGCGGGAACCTGGCCGACGAGGCGCAGCTGCGGGCCGCGCTGATGCGCTACAACCCGTCGACCACGTACGCGAACAACGTGATGTCGTGGATCCGCGCCTACGACAACGGCAACGGCTACATCACCGAGACGCCCGGCCCGGGCCCGGCCGGCCCGCCGCTGCCGCCGGCGTCGACCGACGCGCCGAACCCGTCCGGCACGCCGTCGCCGACCCCGCCGGGGACCACCCCGCCGGACCCGGAGCCGACGACGCCGCCCGGCACCACGCCGCCGGGGACCACCCCGCCGCCGACGAAGCCTCCGGCCACGACGCCGCCGGTCTTCACGCCGCCGCCCACGAAGCCTCCGACCACGCCGCCCGGTGACGATGACGGTGGTGGCGACGTATCCGGTAGCGAAACGGGCACGGACGTCGGGACGGACACGGGCACCGATACGGGTACCGACACCGGAACGGAGACCGGCACCGATACGGGTACCGACGTCGGGACGGACACGGGCACCGATACCGGGGCCGAGACGGGCACGGACACCGGAACGGACACCGGCACCGACACCGGAACGGACACGGGCACCGACACCGGAACGGACACGGGCACCGACACCGGGACCGAGACGGGGACCGAGACCGGGACCGAGACGGGGACCGAGACCGGGACCGACACGGGCACGGAGACCGGCGGCACCGAGACCGGCGACGCCAGCGGCACCGAGACCGGCGACGCCGCAGGGACCGAGGACGGCACCGAGACGCCGACCGAGGACGGCGTCTGCCCGGCCGAGGGCACCCCCGAGACCGACCCGGACTGCCCGGCGCCGACCGAGGAGCCGTCCACGGAGCCGCCGACGGCCGAGAGCACGCCGACCGAGTCCGCGCCGGAGCCGACCGCGGCCGAGACGCCGAACACCGCGACCCCGGCGGCGCGGACGACCAGCCGCCGCCGCTGGTTCGGCCGGCCGGTCAGGTAGTCGCCGGAGCGACCGCGCTCTCCGTTCCCTCAACCGGGGACGGGGTGCCGAGCCGCTCGCGGGCCAGGCCCCACAGCACGATCAGGGCGGCCGCGACCAGGCCCGGGACCAGCACGCCCGCCAGCGTCGTCGCCCACAGTTCGACGGTCAGCACGTAGGCCGCCAGCACCACCCACAGCACGCCGGTCGTCCAGCGGTCGCGTCGGGCCAGGTGCGCGTAGACCAGCAGGTGCGCCAGCGCGTAGAGCGCGCCGAGCCCGGCGAACCCGGGCACCCACGCCACGACGTCGTCGTAGGACGGTCCGGCGACGAGGTCGACGGCGGGGTCGGCGAACGCCCAGCACAGCGCCGTCAGCGCGGCGCCGCTGACCGCGACCGCCGTCACCCCGAGCGTCACCGCGGAGCGCCGCCGCAGCGGGTCGGCCAGCGCCGGGAAGGCCAGCAGCGGGACGAATTGCGGCAGCCAGAAGGCGATCTTGGTGAAGATCGACCCGGCCGCATAGAGGCCGCTGACCTCGGGCGACAGCACGTGCCGGGCCAGGATCACGTCGATGTTCGTCAGCACGACAAAGCCCAGCAGCATCGCGCCCGACGACAGCGTCGCGCGAACCGCGAACCCGCCGCGCCGCGAGAACAGCGACGCCGGCCGCGCGGCCAGCCAGGCGACCACGCCGGCGGCGGCGAACCCGGCCGCGATGCCGATCAGCGCGCTGGTCGCGGTCGGCTCCAGCGCCATCCCGGCCAGCCCGCCGCCGACGCGCAGCGCCGCCTGGATCGTCACCAGCGCCGCGAGCAGTCCGAACCGCTCCCGGCCCTGCACGATCCCCAGCGACGGCGCCGTGGCGGTGAGCGCCGCGATCGCGACGGCGGCAGCGATTGCCGGCGTCGGCGACGGCAGCTGCAGCACGGACTCGGCGGCCGGGCTGAGCGCCGTCAGCGCGATGCCGATCGTGATGGCGAGGATGAGGCCGGAGCGGACTGCCGGGGCAACGGGACGGCCGGTCGCCGCTGCTCGGGCCGTGGTCGCCTGGACCGCGAGCGCTGCGACGTTGCCGACGATGATGAGGGCGAGGAGGGCGCTGAAGGCGCCGAACTCGTGCGGGCCGAGGCGGCGGGCGCCGGCGACCGTGAGGGCGTATCCGAGCAGGTTGCCGACGCTCGTGCCGAGAGCGAGCAGCCCCGCGGAGCTGCGACCGGCGCCGAGCAGGCGTCTGACGAGCTGCGGCACGCGCCCTATCGTGCCAGGCTTGCGGGCTTCGGTGGCCGGGCTTGCGTTGGCCGGGCGCTCGTTCGTTGGGTTTGCCACGTTGGCCTGCCCCCTGCTGCTTCCAGTGTCGGGGGCGCCGGAAGATGGGCCCTGGCTCCTGGCCTCGCTGTTCTGCCGGTTCGCTGGCCTCTTCTGGTCCGCTCGGGGTCGGCTACCGACTCTGCTGGGGTCGTCTGCGCTGGCCTCCTCCGGCTCGCTGTGTCCCTCATGTCACGGTTGTGCTTGCATGACCAAGTTTCTTGCTGAAAGTACTGGACCTTCTTGTTACTGGCTGGTAAGAAGTCTCCTCATTGACGCGGTGGCCGTGGACGTCCGCCGGAGAGGAAGCGATGAGGGGCTATTTCCTGCCAGGGGTCTTCTTGGCTGTGGCGACCGGCGTACTGGTCTTCGGGGGCGACTGGCTCGGGCTGGAACTCGAGCACGTCGCCCTGCTGGGGGCGGCGCTCGGTGGCGCGACCGGCGTCGTACCGGATCGGCAGCCGTGGGAGCGAGCGGCCGGCCTGCTGGCCGGTGCGCTGCTGGCCTGGCTCGGCTACGCGCTGCGGGCCGCCTGGCTTCCCGACACGTCCGCCGGACGCGGCGTCGCCGCGATGCTGGTCGTGCTGGCGTGCCTGCTCATCGCGTTCCTGACCTCCGGCCGGCTGCCGCTGTGGTCCTTCCTGATCGGGGCGGCAGCGGTCGTCGGCGCGTACGAGGTCGCCTACACGGCCGCTCCGCCGGAGTTCGTCGAGACCTCGCCCACGGCGCTGACGACGGTGCTGCTGGCGGCCGCGTTCGGCTTCCTCGCCACCGTCTTCCTCGGCAACACGATCGAGGAGGAGCGTGACCGCGAGCGCGGCCGGTACGCCTCCGACGACGAGCCGGACGCCGTGCGGCCCGAACCCGAGCCCGACGGCGAGACCGCACGGGGCCCGTTCTGGGAAAGGGCGCTTCGATGAGCCGCCGGATCATGACGGCGGCCGCCGGCGCCGTCACCCTCGTGCTGGTGGCCGCGCCGACCGCCGCCGCCGACGTCGACATCACGAACACCGAGACCGTGCAGGTCTACCTGAACAGCGACGGCGGGGTCGATCGGGCCCGCGTCTACGACCAGCTCGACCTCACCGGCACCGGCAGCGTCGAGCTGCGCAACCCCGTCACGACCGATGGCCTGCGCAACCTGGACGGCTTCGGCGACACCGACACCGAGGACGGCGAGGCGATCCTGGAGACCGACGTCGACGGGGAGCAGCGGCGGCGCACGGTGTCCGACTTCGAGGGCGACCTGCCGCTGTCCGTGTCCATCGAGTACCGGCTGAACGGCGAGGTCGTCGACGCCGGTGACGTGGTTGGGGAGTCCGGCGAGCTGGAGGTCCGGTACCGGGTCGTCAACGAGACCGGTGAGTCGCGCGAGATCGAGTACGACGACGGCACGGGCAACCTCGTCACCGCCGAGGAGGAGGTGTACGTCCCGATGGTCGGGACGATGACCACCACGCTGCCGTCGTCGTTCACCGACGTCCGCTCCGACGAGGCCAACATGGGCGGCGACGGCCGCGGCGGCACCCGGCTGACGTACGCGCTGACGCTGTTCCCGCCGATCGGCTCGGCCGAGCAGGAGTTCGGCTACACCGCCGTCATCGAGGACGGCGTGATCCCGCGGGCGACGCTGTCGGCGCTGCCGGTCTCGCCGCTGGACAGCCCCACCTACGCGAGTGGCGTCGCGGGCTACCAGGGCGGCATCGAGTCCGGCACGGCGCTCACCGAGGGCGCGATGACCATCGACGAGAACCTGCTGCGGCTGCGCGACGGCGCGGCGGACCTGCTCGGCGGGCTGATCCAGCTGCGCAACGGCGCGCAGGAGCTGAGCACCGGCCTGTCCGACGAGGCCGCGCCGGGCGCCCGCGAGCTGGCCGACGGGCTCGGCGACCAGCTGGCGCCGGGAGCGCGTCAGCTGAACGCCGGGGCGCAGGAGTTCTACCAGGGCGTCAACGGCGAGCTGGCCCCGGGCGCACGGCAGTTGGCCGCCGGCGCCGGCGTGCTGGCCGACGGGCTGGCGGAGCGGCTGGTGCCGGGCGCCGGCCAGCTGGCCGACGGCGGCGAGGAGCTGGCCGCCGGGCTGCAGGGGCAGCTCGCGCCGGGCGCGTCGCAGCTGGCCGACGGCGCCTCCGATGCGGCCGACGGCGCGGGCCGGCTGGCCGAGGGTCTGGAGACCGCGGGCGAGCGGGCGCCGGAGCTGATCGGCGGCCTGCAGCAGGTCGGGTCCGGCCTGGACCGCGTCGACGCCGGCCTGACCCGGCTCTACGACGGCATCGGCGGGCTGCCCGCGCAGGCGCAGCCACTGGCCGACGGCATCGACCGGCTGCGCGCCGGCATCGGCGACGTCGACGAGGAGGGCACGCTGCTCGGCGGCCTGGAGACGATCCGGCTCGGCCTCGAGGAGCAGGCCGTCCCGGCGCTGGAGCAGATGGCCGAGGGCGTCTACAACGAGTCTGACAACCGCGACGAGATGGGCGCCTACCAGCGCCTCGGCTGTGCGATCACGGTGCTGACCGACCTGCAGAACCAGGCGAACAGCGGCTTCGACCCGGTCTGCTACGGCGCGGCCGAGGCGGCGGCACTGACGGCGGCCCGGGTCGGCGTCCCGGCCAGCCTGGACGTCGTCACCCGGACCGTCGTGCTGGAGTCGCTGATCACGCAACTCGAGGACGGGCAGGCGGGGCTGGCCAACCCGGAGGACCCGGGCGACCGCGAGACGCTCTACGGCGGGCTCAACTCGCTGACGCACGCGATCACCAGCGGCGACGGCATTCTGTCAGGGCTCGTGCGGCTGCAGTGCGGCCTGTCCAACGAGCGCGGCATCTGCGACCAGGACCGGCCCGGCCTGCTGCAGGGCCTCGACCTGCTCGACGGCGGCATCGAGCAGCTGGTCAGCGGCGTCGTGCAGTCGGTGCAGGGCGGCGTCGGCGAACCGGACGACACCCCGGCCGACGAGACGCTGCGTGGCGGCGTGAACGGCCTCAGCGACGGCGTCGACCAGATCATTGCCGGCGGCGACGCGCTGCTGGCCGGGCTGCTGCAGCTCACCGACGGCGCGCACCAGTTGCACGCCGGCAACCTGCAGATCTCCGACGGCGCCGGGGAGCTGGCCGCGGGCGCGGCGGCCGCCGCCGACGGCGCGGGCCGGCTGGCCGACGGGGCCGGGCAGCTGGAGGACGGCGCCCGCGACGCCGCCGACGGAGCCGGTCAGATCGAGGACGGCGCCGGTCAGCTCGCCGACGGCGCGGGCGCGGCGGCCGACGGGGCGGGGCAGATCGCCGACGGCGCCGGTCAGCTGGCTGACGGCGCCGACGAGGCCGCCGTCGGGGCCGGTGTGCTGGCCACCGGACTGGAAGCCGCCGCCGACGGATCCGTCCAGATCTACGACGGCCTGCTCCAGGCCGCCCAGGGCGCACCGCAGCTCGTCGACGGCGCCCAGCGGCTCTCGACCGAGGGCGCGTCGCAACTGGCCGACGCCGGTCAGGAGACCGCCGCCGACTTCGGCACCCGGTACGCCATGCTGGAGGCCGGCGCCGAGCGGGTGAAGAACGAGCCGCTGGTCAACGGCGCGCCGGACGGCGCCACGCTGAAGACGGCGTTCATGTTCGAGATCCCGGAGGTCAGCGGCGAAGGCGGCCGCAACCTCACCCGCGGCGTGGTGGCGCTCGGCGTGTTCGCGGCCGCGGCCGCCGCGGCGACGCTCCTCCGGAGCCGCCGCACCTGAGACCCGGGGCGGCCGCCAGCCCCCCGGCGGCCGCCCCGTCCCTCACCGTGAGCGGACGGCGGTGTGTGAACGATTCGGGCGTGCGGCCGGGGTGGCGGCGATTATGCTCGCGCCGGTGAGCGCTGCGCCGACCGTCGCCAGGCATCGGCGGGCGCGTCGCGGCGACCGGGTGCTGCTGGCCTGGTGCGCGCTGCTCACGGTCGCCATGCTGGGGCCGCTGGCGCGACCGGGCTACGTGCTGTCCTACGACATGGTCGCGGTGCCGGACCAGGCGCTGCTGCCGTCGTCGGTGGGCCTGAGCAGCGCGATGCCGCGAGCCGTCCCGCTGGACGCCGCGGTCGCGATCCTCGACGACGTCCTCACCGGGCAGGTGCTGCAGAAGCTGGCGCTGGCCGCGATCGTGTTCGGCGCCGCGCTCGGCGCCGGGCGGGCGTTGCCGGACGTGCGGACGGGGACCCGGCTGGTCGCGGCGTCGGCCTACGGATGGAACGCCTACATGTTCGAGCGGCTGGTCATCGGGCACTGGCCGACGCTCATCGCGTATGCGGCGCTGCCGTGGCTGCTGATCCTCGGCCGCCGGGTCCGGGCCGGCCGGACGACGGCGCTGGCGCCGGCCGTGCTCCTGGTCGGCGTGTCGTCGCTGACCCCGACCGGCGGGCTGCTCGCGGCGGCGCTGTTCGGCGCGCTGGTGCTCGCTCCCGGCGGCCGGCAGCCGACGCGGACGCGCGTCGTGGCGGCGGCCGCCGTCCTGCTGCTGCAGGCGCCGTGGGTGGTCCCGTCGGTCCTGCGGCCCGACCCGGCCGTCTCCGACCCGGCCGGCGTCGCCGCGTTCGCCGCCGCCGCGGACTCGCCGCTCGGCCTGCTCGGCAGCCTGCTCACGCTCGGCGGCATCTGGAACGACGGCGCGGTGCCGGACAGCAGGGAGCTGGCGTCGGCCGTCGTGCTGACGGTGCTGCTGCTGGCGCTCGCGGCCGCCGGCGTGACGGAGCTGCGTCGCCACCTGGGCCGCACGGAGCTGACGGTGCTGGGCGTCCTCGCCGCGGCCGGGCTGCTCGTCGCCGCGAGCAGCGCCCTGCCCGGCGGCGACACGGTGCTGGAGTGGCTCGTGTCCGAGGTCCCCGGCGGCGGGCTGATCCGCGACGGGCAGAAGTTCCTCGCCTGGTACGCGCTGCCGGTCGCGCTGGCGGCGGCCGCGGGCGCCGCCCGGCTGGCCCGTGCGGTCACTCGTCGCCGCGTCGCCGCCGGGATCATGGTGGCGGCCGCCCTGGCGCCCATCGCCGCCCTGCCCGACCTCGCCTGGGGCGCGGCCGGCCGGCTGGAGCCGTCCCGCTACCCGGCGGCCTGGGCGGACGTCCGCACGGCGATCGACGGCGACGGCGGCGACCTCGTCGTCCTGCCCTACCAGCCGTTCCGCCGGTTCCCGTGGGCCGGCGACCGGACCGTCCTCGATCCGGCGCCGCGCTACCTCGGCGTCGAGGCCGTCGTCCCGGACGCGCTGCCGGTCGGCGGCGACACCGTCGTGCCGGGGGAGGACCGCCGGGCCGCCGCCGTCGCGGCCGCCCTCGAGACCGGCGACGCGGCCGAGGAGCTGGCGACCCTCGGCGTCGGCTGGGTCGCCGTCGAGCGGGACACCCCGGGCGAGCTCCCGGACGGACTGCTCGAATCGCTCGAATCGGTCGAAATCAACGGGACTCTCGACCTCTATCGCGTTTCCGGCGACATCGGGACATGGACCAGAATTCCGCCCGCTCCGCCAGTCATCGCCGCCGATATCGTCTTTTCGGTCATTCTCGTCGTCGCATCGGCCGATCTTGCCCGTAACGCCTTCTCTCGTCGCCGCGGATCGTTACGCTCCCTCATGTCGTGATTTCCACACCGCACGAGGAGTGCTTTCGTTCATGGGCAATTTCGGAGGCGTTGTCGCCGCCATTGTCGGCGTGGTGCTCGCCGGACTGACCGTCGTCACCGCGGTGAACGTGAGCCAGCCGAGCGACGCCGGCGAGGTCAGCCACGAAGAGCTGATCAACTACGACGACAACTGACTCACCCCCGACAACCGTGCATTCCCCCGAGACCCTGGTCGAGCCGCGCCCATTGCGCGTCGTGCTGCTCAACTGGCGCGACACCACCCACCCGGAGGGTGGCGGCTCGGAACGCTACGTGGAGAACGTCGCCGCGGGCCTGGCCGCCGCCGGGCACGACGTGACGTTCTTCTGTGCGGCCCATCCGGGCGCGCCGAAGGTGGAGCGGCGCGACGGCTACCGGATCGTGCGGCGCGGTGGCAAGTTCACCGTCTATGCGCACGCGATCCGGATGCTGGCCAGCGGGGCACTCGGACGGCCCGACGTGATCGTCGATGTGCAGAACGGGATCCCGTTCTGGAGCCGCCTGGCCGTCCGGTGCCCCGTGGTCGTCCTCGTCCACCACGTCCACCGCGAGCAGTGGGGGGTCGTCTACGGCCCGCCCGCCGCCCGGCTGGGCTGGTGGCTGGAGTCTCGCCTGGCGCCGCGCGTGTACCGGCGCTCCCAGTACGTCACCGTCTCGGAGATCACCCGGACGGAGCTCGTCACGCTCGGGGTCGGTCCCGGGCGAGTGGACGTCGTCCACAACGGCACCGCACCGGCACCGGCCACGACGTCGCAGCGCGCGGACACCCCCCGCATCTGCGTCCTGGGCCGACTCGTGCCGCACAAGCGGGTCGAACACGCCCTGCAGGTCGCGGCCCGGCTCCGCGCGAGCCGGCCCGGCCTGCGGGTCAGCGTCATCGGCGACGGCTGGTGGGAGCCGCGGCTGCGCCGGGCCGCCGCCGAGCTCGGCGTCGACGACATCACCGACTTCCTCGGCTTCGTCGACGAGCGCGCCAAGCACGAGGAGCTGGCCCGCAGCTGGGTCATGCTGGCGCCGTCGGTCAAGGAGGGCTGGGGGCTCACCGTCGTCGAGGCGGCCCAGCACCAGGTCCCGACCATCGGCTACCGCTCCGCCGGAGGGCTGGCCGAGTCGATCGTCGACGGCGTCACCGGGCTGCTCGCCGACGACCTGGACGGGCTCACCGCGGCTACCGACGAGCTGCTGGCCGACGGCGTCTACCGGCAGGCGCTGGGCCGGGCCGCCGCCGCCCGCGCGGCCACGTTCACCTGGGACCAGACCGTCCGCTCGTGGGACGCGCTGCTGCGGCGCACCGTGTTTTCCGCCAGTCGTGACGAATCGGCCCAACTGCACCGTCAACTGACGTAATGTGCCGACGTGCTCCTCACCGATTCCCCGGGCCGTAGTGCGACCCTCAGCCGTTCGGTGCGGCTATTCCGGGCATTCCTCTCCGAACAGCGTGACCCGGACCATTTCTATGGCGTGCTCGCCGCTGACTCGGTCGCGCAATTGTCCGATTATGCCGATTTGCGCGAAGCGCTGGTTCTCGACGTCGGCGGCGGGCCGGGCTATTTCCGGGCCGCGTTCGGCCGGGCCGGCGCCCGGTACGTCTCCGTCGACAGCGACCTGGGCGAGCTGTCGGCCCGCGGCCGGCCCGAGCCCGGCAGCGTCATGGGCAGCGGGATGGCGCTGCCGATCCGCGACGGCGCCGCCGACGTCACCTACTCGTCGAACGTCCTGGAGCACGTGCCGGACCCGTGGGCGATGGCCGAGGAGATGCTGCGGGTGACCCGCCCCGGCGGCGTCGTGTTCCTCTCCTTCACCGTCTGGCTGTCGCCGTGGGGTGGGCACGAGACCGCGCCGTGGCACTACCTCGGCGGCGAGGCGGCCGTCCGTCGCTACGTCCGCAAGCACGGCCACGAGCCCAAGAACCGGTACGGGACCAGCCTGTTCCCGGTCTCCGTCGCCGACGCGCTGCTGTGGGCCCGGCACACGCCGCATGGGCAGCTGCTGGACGCGTTCCCGCGCTACCACCCGCGCTGGGCGCGCGCCGTCGTCCGGGTGCCGGGGCTGCGCGAGCTCGCGACGTGGAACCTCGCGGTGGTGCTGCGCCGCCGATGACCGCACATCGAAGCGCGCCGCGCCGCCGGCTGCCGGCGTGGCGGGTCCAGCTCGCCGTCTGCTGCCTGGGGTTGGTCGCGCTGGCGTTCCGGCAGGCGCCCGGGCTGATCGTGCCGGACACCAAGGTCGACCTCACCGCCGACCCGGGCGGGTTCCTGGAGCGCGCGCTGCACCTGTGGGAGCCGGCCGCCGCATTCGGGCAGCTGCAGAACCAGGCCTACGGCTACCTGTGGCCGATGGGGCCGGCGCACCTGGCCGGCGAGCTGGCCGGGCTGCCGGCGTGGATGGTGCAGCGGCTGTGGTGGTCGCTGATCCTGGTCGCGGCGTTCCTCGGCGTGGTGAAGCTGGCCGGCGAGCTGGGCATCGGGCGGACATGGACCCGGCTGCTCGGCGGGCTGGTGTACGCGCTGGCGCCACGGATCCTGGTGTCGCTGGGCGCGGTGTCGGTCGAGGCGTGGCCGACGGCGCTGGCGCCGTGGGCGCTGATCCCGCTGGTCCGGGCCTGGCGCGGCGGTCCGGTCGTGCGGAACGCGGCGCTGTCCGCGCTGGCCGTCCTCTGCATGGGCGGGGTCAACGCGGCCGCGACCGCCGCCGCCGTCGTGCCGGCCGGGCTGTGGCTGCTGCTGGCGCCGCACTGGCCCGGGCGGTGGCGGTTCGCGGCGTGGTGGGTGGGCTGCTGCGCGGCCGTGACGGTGTGGTGGTGGGTGCCGCTGCTGCTCCTGGGATCGCACAGCCCGCCGTTCCTGGACTGGATCGAGACGGCCGGCAACACCACCCAGCACACGTCGCTGATCGAGGTGCTGCGCGGCAACGACCACTGGCTGTCCTATCTCTCCGTCGCCGGCGGGCCGCAGTGGCCGGCCGGCTGGCTGCTGGCCAGCGAGCCGGTGCTGATCCTGCACACGGTGCTGATCGCGGCGATCGGGCTGGGCGGGCTGGCACGGCGCGACCTGCCCGGGCGGCGGGTGCTGCTGACCTCGGCCGTGCTCGGCCTGGCGCTGGTCTCCGCCGGGTACGTCGGCGCCGCCGCCGGCCCGCTGGCGTCGACCGTGCGCGAGCTGCTGGACGGGCCGCTGGCGCCGTTCCGGAACGTGCACAAGTTCGACGTCGTGCTGCGGCTGCCGCTGGCGCTGGGGCTGGCGCACGCGCTGGCGATGCTGCGGGTGCCGGCCATCTCGGTGCGCCGGTTCCGGGTGCTCGTCGTCGGCCTCGCGGTCGTTGTGATCGCCGGGGTGGCGACGCCCGCGCTGGCCGGACGGCTGCCGCAGGCCGGGTCCTACGAGGCGATCCCGGACTACTGGCACGAGGCGTCGGACTGGCTGGACGAGAACGCCGGCACCGGGCGGGCGCTGCTGGTGCCGGGCACGTCGTTCGCCGAGTACACGTGGGGCGGGCCGCGCGACGAGCCGCTGCAGGCGCTCGGTGACACGGCGTGGGCGGTGCGCGACTCCGTCCCGCTCTCGTCGGCGGGCAACATCCGGCTGCTGGACGCCGTCGAGACCCGGCTGGCCGCCGGCGAGGGCGGCGCGGGCGTCGTCGACGCGCTGCGCCGCGCGGGCGTCACGCACCTGGTCGTCCGCAACGACCTGGACCGGGCCCGGACCGACGCGCCGCGGGCCGCGCTCGTCCACCAGGCCATCGCCGACCTGCCTGGCGCGGAGCGGGTCGCGACGTTCGGCCCGAAGACCGGCGCGACGGACGACCCGGCGGCCGCGTCGGACTCGCGGCTGGACGTCCAGTACCCCGCGGTCGAGGTCTTCGCGATCGCCGACCCCGGCGTCGAGGAGCACCGCGTCGCCGCGTATCCGCTGGAGGGGACGCTCCGGCTGTCCGGCGGGCCGGAGTCGCTGCTGACGGCGGGCGACGCCGGGCTGCTGGACGGGCGGGCGGCGTTCGTGGCCGGCGACGGCGCCGGGGTGGCCGACCCCGCGCCGGTCCCCGTCGTCACCGACGGGTTGCGCCGCCGGGCCGTCTGGTTCGGCGTCAGCCGGGACAACACGACCGAGGTGCTGGCGGCGGACGAGTCCGGCGGGCTGGGGCGAGTGGTGCGCGATTTCTTACCCGTCGACTCGGTCTCCCGGGAGACCGTGGCCGTCGTGTCCGGGGTCGCCGACGTGACGGCGTCGTCGTCCGGGTCCGACCCGCGGGCGACGATGGCGCGCGGCGCGGAGAACTCACCGTGGGCCGCGGTCGACGGCGACAACGCGACCAGCTGGGTGTCGGGGGAGTACGGCAGCGCCGTCGGCCAGTGGCTGGAGCTGGAGTTCGACGAGCCGCGGCGGGTGCCGTCGGTGGAGCTGACGCCGCTGGTCGGCGGGCCGGTCAGCGCGCCGCTGCAGCGCGTCGCCGTCCAGACCGACACCGGCGTCCTGGAGAGCGACCTGCAGCCGGGCGACGAGCCGCAGGTGCTCGCGGTCCCGTCCGGCGAGACCCGCACGCTGCGGGTGACCGTCGTCGGCCTCGGAGAGGGCACCGTCAGCGGCGTCGGGATCCGCGAGCTGACCGTCCCGGACCTGACGGTGACGCGGACGCTGGACGTTCCGGAGGTGACGGAGGCCGATCTCGGCGGCGCGGCATCCGGCGACGTGGCCCCGGCGACGCTCGTGTTCGCCGTCGCGGACGGGCGCCGCGGCGAGTGCGTCGCGACCCGGTCCGGCGAGACCGACGTCGCCCGGTGCGCCCGGCAGCTGGCCCGGCCAGGCGAGGAGAACCGGGAGCTGCGCCGCGCCGTCGAGCTGTCCGCCGCCGCGGAGTACTCGGCGGAACTGACCGGGCGGCCGCGGCCGGGCCGGTCGCTGGAGGCGTTGCTCGCGCCGGAGGACCCGGACGCGATCGTCGCGACGGCCGGCTCGCGCGCCGTCTCCGACCCGCTGGGCCGTCCGCAGGCCGCCGTCGACCGCGACCCCGGCACCGGCTGGGTGGCCGCGCCCGGCGACGAGGCGCCGGCGCTCACGCTGACCTGGGGGCCGCGGCGCACCGTCGAGGGGCTGCGGCTGCAGGTCCAGCCGTGGCTGGCGGCGTCGCGGCCCAGCCTGGTCGAGGTGCGCGCCGGCGACGCGCGGTTCCAGGCGGGCGTCGACGATGACGGCACGGTGACGTTCCCGGAGCCGGTCCGCACCGACGAGCTGACCATCGAGATCGTCGAGGTCGCCGAGGTGGAGGACCGCGACCCGGCGTTCGGGCTGCGCTCGGTGCTGCCGGCGGGCGTGTCCGAGGTGGTCGTGCTCGGCGCCGACGACCTGCGCCTGCCGGTGGACGAGGCGCGGCCGGTCTCGATCGCATGCGGCGACGGGCCGGCGCTGGTCGTCGACGGGACGTCGGTCTCGACGCGGGTGGAGACGACCGTCGGCGACCTGCTGCACGGGCGGCGGCTGGACGTCCGGCCCTGCGGCGACGGCGCCGGCCCGGTGCCGCTGGCGGCGGGGTCGCACACCGTCGCCGTCGCGTCGGCCGGCGCGGTGCGGCCGGAGTCGCTGACACTGCGCCCGGCCGGTGAGCTGCCGGAGGCGCCGGCGCCGCTCGACATCACGGTGCAGACCTGGGGCGCGGCCGAGCGGGAGGTCGTCGTGCCGGCCCGCGACCGGCCCGCCGTCCTCGCCGTCGCGGAGAACCTCAACAGCGGCTGGTCGGCGACGCTGAACGGCGAGTCGCTGGAGCCGGTCCGGCTGGACGGCTGGTCGCAGGGGTTCGTGCTGCCGGTCGGCGCGGCCGGCGTCGTGGAGCTGACGTACGGGCCGGACGCGCCGTACCGGTGGGCGCTGCTGGCCGGGATCGGGTTCGTGCTGGTCGTGGGCGTGCTGGCGTGGCGGGGCACCCGGGTTCCGCTGACGCCGTCGGCGGTACCGGCGCAGCGGCTCCCGCTGGACGCGTCGGCTCCGGCGGGGCGGCGGGCCCGGCGGACCGTGCCGCTGGCGCCGTCGGGGCCGCATCGGGCGCCGGTCACCGCGCGGCACCGCCGGCAGCGGGCCGCGCCGGTCATCCTGCTCGGGGCAGGGGTGCTGGTGCTGCTCGGCGGCGCGGCCGGGCTGGCCGCGGCCGCCGTCGGCGCCGTCGTCCTCCTCGCCGGTCCGCGGCGGCCCTGGCTGACCCGGCTTGCGCCGGCGCTGGCCGCGGGTTGCGTTCTCCTCGCAGGCATCGTGGTCGCGCTGCGGCCGTGGCCGGGCCCCGATCCCGGCGCGCACTCGGCGCTGGCGCAGGGGCTGGTCCTGGTCGCGATCGCGCTCGCCGTCGTCGGCTCGGTCGCCTGGCAGCGACCCGGTTCGGTCCCCGAGGACGACGAGTACGTCCGGATCGACGCCATGCTCGACCCCGTGGCTGGGTACGGGACGCCCGTAAGGACGACCGAACCCGAGAACGGGAGGGAATCGACATGGCTGAGCGAATCGACGGCACGAGGGTCGCGGTCCTCGTCGCGAACGAGGGGGTCGAGCAGGTCGAGCTGACCGAGCCATGGAAGGCGATCGAGAACGCCGGCGGGCGGCCGTCGCTGATCGCCCCGCAGCCCGGCGAGGTGCAGGCCTTCAACCACCTGGACAAGGGCGACACGTTCCAGGTCGACCGCGGCGTCGGCGAGGCGAGCCCGGACGACTACGACGCGCTCATGCTGCCCGGCGGGGTCGTGAACCCGGACCAGCTGCGGATGTCGCCCGACGCGGTCGAGTTCGTGCGCGCGATGTTCGCGGCCGGCAAGCCGGTCGCCGCGATCTGCCACGCCCCGTGGACGCTGGTCGAGGCCGACGTCGTGCGCGGCCGCACGCTGACGTCCTGGCCCAGCCTTCAGACGGACCTCCGCAACGCCGGCGCCACCTGGGTCGACGAGGAGGTCTGCACCGACCACGGGCTCGTCACCAGCCGCAAGCCCGACGACCTCCCGGCCTTCTGCGCGAAGATGGTCGAGGAGTTCGCCGAGGGCCGGCACCCGGCCCAGACCTCGTCCGCGCCGTGACCGCGCGGTACTGGGTCCAGCTCGCCACGGAGCAGTTCGGCCCGTCGTCGCTCGTCGACCAGGCGGTGGCGGCGGAGCGGGCCGGCTTCGACGCCGTCAACCTCAGCGACCACTACCAGCCGTGGTGGGAGCCGGGGGAGTCGCCGCAGGCCTGGGTGGTGCTCGGCGCGATCGCGCACGCGACGTCCCGGGTCCCGCTGGGCACCGGCGTCACCGCACCGGTGTACCGGTACAACCCGGCGGTCGTGGCGCAGGCGTTCGCGACGCTCGAGCTGCTCGCGCCGGGGCGGGCGTTCCTGGGCATCGGCTCGGGGGAGAGCCTCAACGAGACCCCGTGCGGGATGAACTGGCCGCCGCCGGACGAGCAGCTGGACCGCATGGCCGAGGCGCTGGAGATCATCACCGGGCTGCTGGACGGCTCGGCGGTCGACTTCGACGGGCAGTGGTTCCGCACGGTCGCCGCCCGGCTGCACTCCATGCCGCGGCGGCGGGTGCCCGTCTACGTCTCCGCGTTCGGCGACCAGGCGGCCGGGCTGGCCGCCCGCTTCGGCGACGGCCTCTGGACGCTGGCGAAGCCGGACCAGGCCCCGTCGATCATCGACGCGTACCGGTCGGCCTGCGACGACCTCGGCAAGGAGCCGGGCGAGATCATCCTGCAGGCCGGGTTCTCCTGGGCGCCGGACGACTCGGCGGCGTTCGAGGCCGCCCGGGTCTGGAAGGGCGCCCAGCCGCCGGACCACTATTCCGACGACTGGCACGACCCCGCCGCCATGTACCGGCACGGCGAGGAGACCGTCTCCGACGAGCAGCTCGCGGCCGGCTACGCCCTGTCGGCGGACCCGGACGTCCACGTCGAGCGGATCCGCGAGGTCGAGAAGCTCGGCGCGACCGTGGTGTGCCTGCAGAACGCGTCCGGCGCGGATCCGGTGGCGGCGCTCGACGTCTACGGCGAGCGGGTGCTGCCCGCGCTGCGGGGCGGCTGACCGGTCTCGTCCGGGCCGGTCCGGGGCTCTGATCGGGGGCGATCTTGCCGAGTGGCATGCACGGGCTCGGCTCGGAGGGTAGGTTCACGGGGAGCCCCTGTGCCGCCCCGGGGCCGCGCCCGGCGGTGGTGACACACGGGCCGCGCGGAGACCCCGATCCGGAAGGCTTTGCCCATGCGGCGCAGTATCGGCCTGGTCCTGGTGGGACTGGGTGTGTTGATGTTGGTGCTCGCGCCGCTGTCCCGCTGGTACGCCTATCCGCGCCTCGCGGTCGTGCCCAACGACGTCGCCGAACGGGTCTCGACGGGCGCCGGCGTCACCGTCCTCGACCTCGGCGCCGTCGTGCGTCAGGACGCCGAGGTCGAGCGCGTCACCGACGTCCGCACCGTCCGCCGGATCATCCCCGACCAGGGCGACAGCACCGACGACACCGCTGTCTGGGACACCAGCGTCACCACGTTCGACGAGCAGGGCGCCGGCGCGACACCGGAGGAGAACGTCCTCTCCTACTTCGAGGAGCGGGTCGCCTTCGACCGCCGCGGCGGCGACGCCGTCGACGGCTTCGACCAGTACTACACGCCCACCGGCGAGCGCGCCGACCGCGTCGAGGTCGACCACGAGGGCTACTACTTCAAGCTGCCGTTCGGCACCGAGCAGCGCTCGTACCCGTTCTGGGACTCCACCATCCAGGAGACCCGGCCGATGGAGTTCCAGAGCGAGACCACCCTCGAAGGCCTGCCCGTCTACGTGTTCGAGCAGGTCATCGAGCCGACGCCGGTGTCGGCCCTGGAGATCCCCGGAGCGCTGTTCGGCCAGCCCGGCTCCATCGTCGCGGACCGGATGTACAGCAACACCCGCACCATCTGGGTCGAGCCGCGCACCGGCGCGATCATCAAGGGCGAGGAGCAGCAGGACTCCTACCTCGACTTCGAGGGCACCCGCGGCCCGACGATCGTCCAGGGCACCATCGAGTACACCCGCGACCAGGTCAGCGCCAACGTCGACGAGTTCTCCTCCACCGCCGACCGGCTGGCGCTGGTGCGCGACACGATCCCGGTGGCGGCCGCGGCGGGTGGGCTGGTGTTCGTGGTGTTCGGGCTGCTGCTGGCCCGGCGCGGCGCGTACACCGGCAAGCGGCGGGCGCCGCTGCCGGACGACGACCTCGGCCCCGGTGGGCCAGGCGGTTCCGGCGTCTTCGCGCGGACGGAGGAGGAGCCGGTGCGGCCACGTGCCGTGACACCGGTCCCGTACGTGGCGCCGACTGTCAGCGCCGCCGCGGACCTCCGGGGCTCCCGCTACGACACCCCCGTCGACGATGCTGCGGCCGCCCCCTACGCCGAGGCGCCGCGCCCGCACACCGAGACCGTCCGACCGGCCAGGGTCACGCGTGCCGCACGGATCGACGCCGCCCGCGCGGATCAGGCCGCCCGCGCCGACGAGGCCGTCTGGTCCGCCGAGGGCGCGCCGGCCCCGACCGCCCACGCTCCGGCGGGAGCGGCCGTCTGGGCCGACGACAGCGTGTCCGACCGGGCCGCCCAGGCTGCGGCGGACGGGGCCGGGTGGGCCGACGACGCCTCGTCCGCCGGTCCCGCCGAGGAGCTCGGCTGGGCGGACGACGCCGGTCTCGACCAGGTGACCCGCACCGGCCACGGATCGCCGGATGCCCACGGATCGCCGGCCGCCCACGCGTCGCCGGCTGCGTCGCCGGCCTCGGCTGAGGGCGCGGGCTGGGTCGAGGACGCCGGCTGGGCCGAGGATGCCCGCTGGGCCGACACCGCCGCGGCCGACCGGACGACCCATGCCGCACGCGCGTCGTCGGCTGCCGAGTCCCTCGCCGAGACGCCGGGGGAGCGGCCGCTGGAGGAGCGCACCGCGCAGCCACTGCCCCGCCGCCTCCCGCAGTCGTCCGCCGTCCGTCCGCCGGTGGGGCGGGCGCAGCTGCAGGCGCAGCCGGGACACTCGCTGCTGAGTCAGTCGCCGCCCGACCAGCCACCGAGCCCCGCGACCGGCGACCCGTCGACCGGGCCTGCCCAGCTCGACCTCGCCCGGCTCGAGAAGGCCCGTGCCGAGCTGGCCCGATTCGCGCAGGAGCACCCCGACCTGGCCGGGGCCGGCCGCACGGAGGCCGGCCGCGCCGAGCCCGGCGGCATCGAGCCCGGCGGCACCGAGCCCGGGCGCACCGAGGCCGCCGGCCCGGAGGAGGCCGAGCCGTCCCGCCCGGAGCCGCTCACCGGCGAGGCCGGCACCGCCGGCACCGCGTCCGAGCCCGCCGCCGAGTCCACCGGCCCGGCGTCCCCGCGGCCCCAGCACGCGGCGCCGGAGTCCGACACCAGCCGCCCCGCCACGCCCACCCAGGGCCGGCGCCGGGTCCGCGACGACGACGGCCTGTTCGACGAGTTCGACGAGGACGGCCAGTCCGCCGGCAGCCTGCACCGCTACTGACCACGGCCGCGCACCCGTCCCGGCCAGCATCGATACGTTCCAGCCGATCCGGCCGGACGGGAGTATCCTGGTCCGAGCCGAGCGAACGGGGGCCCGACGTCAGGTGAGGCCATAGCTGAATCCGTTGCCGTGATCAACTCGCGACCCTGCGCCGATTGACCCTGGTCGTCGCGTACAGGTAATCTATGCATGCGCTGTGGGCCTGCGCGAACCTCGGACGGAGCAGGCTCGCGCTCGTTATTGTCGGTTGGCGGCACAGGGGTACGTAGGACCTGGTCGGTGATGGCACAGCGATCCAAGGGTCCTGGCGCGAACTACACACCACCGAACCTTGTCCGGAGTCCCCTTCCACATGACGAGCAGCATCGAGGCCGAGACGCCTACCTCGACGGCCCCCAGGACGACCACGCAGGTCGCGGTCAACGACATCGGGTCCGAGGAAGCCTTCCTCGCCGCGATCGACGAGACCATCAAGTACTTCAATGACGGCGATATCGTTTCCGGTACCGTCGTCAAGGTCGACCGGGACGAAGTCCTGCTCGACATCGGCTACAAGACCGAGGGCGTCATCCCCTCGCGTGAGCTGTCCATCAAGCACGACGTCGATCCCTCCGAGGTTGTCGCCGTCGGCGACGATGTCGAGGCCCTCGTCCTGCAGAAGGAGGACAAGGAAGGCCGCCTGATCCTGTCCAAGAAGCGCGCGCAGTACGAGCGTGCGTGGGGCAAGATCGAAGAGATCAAGGAGGCCGACGGCGTCGTTTCCGGCACCGTCATCGAGGTCGTCAAGGGCGGCCTCATCCTCGACATCGGTCTGCGCGGCTTCCTGCCGGCTTCGCTGGTCGAGATGCGCCGGGTCCGCGACCTCCAGCCGTACGTCGGCAAGGAGATCGAGGCCAAGATCATCGAGCTGGACAAGAACCGCAACAACGTGGTCCTGTCCCGCCGGGCGTGGCTCGAGCAGACCCAGTCCGAGGTCCGGTCGACCTTCCTGCAGACGCTGCAGAAGGGGCAGATCCGCTCCGGCGTGGTCTCCTCGATCGTCAACTTCGGCGCGTTCGTCGACCTCGGCGGCGTTGACGGCCTGGTGCACGTCTCGGAGCTCTCCTGGAAGCACATCGATCACCCGTCCGAGGTGGTCGAGGTCGGCCAGGAGGTCACCGTCGAGGTGCTCGACGTCGACATGGACCGCGAGCGCGTCTCGCTCTCGCTCAAGGCCACCCTCGAGGACCCGTGGCAGCAGTTCGCCCGGATCCACCAGATCGGCCAGATCGTGCCCGGCAAGGTCACCAAGCTCGTCCCGTTCGGCGCATTCGTGCGTGTCGAGGACGGCATCGAGGGCCTCGTGCACATCTCCGAGCTGGCCGAGCGCCACGTCGAGGTGCCCGAGCAGGTCGTGACGGTCGGCAAGGACGTCATGGTCAAGGTCATCGACATCGACCTCGAGCGTCGCCGCATCTCGCTGTCGCTGAAGCAGGCCAACGAGGGCGACACCGCCGCGCACGTCAGCGAGCACTTCGACCCGACGCTGTACGGCATGGCCGCCGACTACGACGACCAGGGCAACTACAAGTACCCCGAGGGCTTCGACCCCGAGACCAACGACTGGCTCGAGGGCTACGAGAAGCAGCGGGAGGAGTGGGAGCGGCAGTACGCCGAGGCGCACGCTCGCTGGGAGGCGCACAAGACCCAGATCGAGAGCGCGCAGGAGGCCGACGCCGAGGCGAAGGCCGACAACCCGTCCACCTACACTTCGGGCGAGGCCGAGGAAGGCGCCGGCACGCTGGCGTCCGACGAGGCGCTGCAGGCGCTGCGCGAGAAGCTCACCGGCAACTGAGCCGACCGCATCGCACGAGCCCCGCACCCATCCCGGGTGCGGGGCTCGTCGCATGTTCCCGGCGCGTCGCCTGCGTGCCCGCGGCGGCGCGGGAGGTTACGGTGTGCTCGTGACGAGCAGAGACCGCCGGCCGACCGGGCCGGCCACGGCGGCGACCCTGTTCCTGCCGCTGCTCCTGGTGCTGCCCGGCTGCTCGAACGGCGACGAGCCCGAGGTGCCGGTGGTGCCGACCTCGGGCGAGCCGACGGAGGGCGACGGCACCGAGGCGGCCGGCGATCCGACGGCGTCGCCGACCTCGACGACCGGCGTCCCCGAGCTCTGCGGCGACCTCGCCTCCGCCGGCGACGTCGCGCAGATCCTGCAGGTGCCCATGCAGGGCGAGACGGTCCGCGTCTACAACGACGAGTTCCTCCCCGATTCCGGTCGCACCGGGCGGCTGACCTGCAGCTACGGCGTTCCCGAGGTGCCGGAGGGGCAGACGCCGCCGCCCACGCCGCCGCCGGTGCCGCTGGAGATCGCCGTCAGCGGCTACACCGACGCCGAGACCGCCGCCGGCCGCATCGAGTCCACGGTCGACGACGCGCAGGCCGCGGGCTCCGTGGTGACGGCGCAGCCGGTGGCCGGCCACGACGGCTTCCTGCTGTCCGACGCCGAGGACGTCTCGTTCGTCGTGGCCGCCGACGTGCGCACCTACGTGATCACGCTGCGGCACGGCGTGGTGACGGCGGCCGCGGAGCCGGTCGTGCTGGTCGCCCTGGCCACGCACCTGGTCGGCGGCGAGGACACCGGCACGGCGACGTCCGCGCCGACGTCCGCACCGACCGACGGCGCCTCCGCGACGCCGTCGGCCACCGCGCCCTAGCGTTCGCGCGCCCGGCAGGCGGCCCCCTTCACCCGCCGTTGCTTGGCTCCGCGTCCGGCGGTGGCGCAGTTGTGCAACCCCTTCACCCGTCGCCCCTTGGCGTTCACGCCCCCCGCTGGCGGGCGCGCGAACGCTAGGGCGCGGTGGCCGACGGCGTCGCGGAGGCGCCGTCGGTCGGTGCGGACGTCGGCGCGGACGTCGCCGTGCCGGTGTCCTCGCCGCCGACCAG
>NZ_POTW01000169.1 GCF_003236295.1 Jiangella anatolica | reverse complement strand
CACCCGAACCGCTCCCCCTCGACCAGCCCGAACGTCAGCAGCACGAGCGCGGCACTGGCCAGGAGGACGCCGGACAGGTCCAGCCGGTGCCGTTCCCGGCGCGGCGACTCCGGGATGATCGACCACGCCATCGCCAGCACGAGGACGCCGACCGGCACGTTGACGAAGAAGATCCAGCGCCAGTCGAACACCGTCACCAGCAGTCCGCCGAGCGTCGGCCCGGCGACGGTGGCGACGCCGGCCACGGCGCCCCAGATGCCGAAAGCCGTCCCGCGCCGCTCGGGTGGGAACGTGGTGATCAGCAGCGCCGACGTCTGCGGCATGAGGATCGCCGCTCCGACGCCCTGCACGACGCGGAACGCGATCAGCATCTCCGGCCCCTGCGACAGCCCGCAGGCCAGCGACGCCGACGTGAACACCGCGACGCCGAGGATGAACATGGCCCGCTGCCCGCGGACGTCGCCGAGCCGGCCGGCGGTGATGACCAGGACCGCCAGCATGATCACGTAGGCGTTGATCACCCACAGGATCTCGTCCAGCGACGCGCCGAGCTCGTCCATCATGCTCGGGATCGCGATGTTGACGATGGTCACGTCGAGCAGCGTCATGAAGAAGCCGAGACAGAGCGTCAGCAGGATCGCCCAGGGATTCCCGTGCCATCGCCTCACCGTGTGCCTCCTCGCCGCCGCCGCTCGTCCTAGAGTGAGCTTGACACCCAGCCCGCACACCCCGCGGGCCCTGACGTGAAAGGGTCACCACCATGACCAAGGCGTCGCCGCTCGTATTCGGCCGGCACACCGGCCACGAGCAGGTCGTTTTCTGTCACGATGCCGGCAGCGGCCTGCGAGCCATCATCGCGCTGCACTCCACCGCCCTCGGGCCCGGGTTGGGCGGTACCCGGTTCTACCCATATGAATCGGAGGACGCCGCACTCGAGGACGTCCTGCATCTCTCCCGGGGCATGACCTACAAGAACGCGCTCGCCGGCCTCGACCACGGCGGCGGCAAGGCCGTCATCATCGGCGACCCCGAGCTGGACAAGACCGAGACGCTGCTGCGCGCGTACGGCCGGTTCGTCCAGTCGCTCGGCGGCCGCTACATCACCGCCTGCGACGTCGGCACCTACGTGGCCGACATGGACGTCGTGGCCCGCGAGAGCCGGTGGGTCACCGGCCGCTCGCCGGCCGAGGGCGGCGCCGGCGACTCCAGCGTGCTGACGGCGTTCGGTGTCTTCCAGGGCATGCGCGCGGTCGCCGAGCGGGTCTGGGGGACGACCAGCCTGGCCGGCCGGCGGGTCGGCATCGCCGGCGTCGGCAAGGTCGGCTCGAAGCTGACCGGCCTGCTGCTCGACGAGGGCGCCTCGGTCGTCGTCACCGACGTGTCCGAGCACGCGCTGGAGCAGCTGCGCGCCGCGCACCCGCAGGTCGACGTCGTCGACGACACCACCGCGCTGCTCGGCGCCGGCGTCGACGTCTACGCGCCGTGCGCACTCGGCGGCGCCCTCGACGACGACACGACGGCGCTGCTGGCCCAGCACCGCGTGGCCGCGGTCTGCGGCGGCGCCAACAACCAGCTCGCCCACGCCGGCATCGAGAAGAGCCTCGACGACGCCGGCGTCCTGTACGCGCCCGACTACGTCGTGAACTCCGGCGGCGTGATCCAAGTGGCCGATGAGCTGCACGGATTCTCCTTCGACCGGGCCAAGGCGAAGGCCACGAAGATCTTCGACACGACCCGCGAGATCTTCCAGCTGGCCGCCGACGACGGCGTGCCACCGGCCGTCGCCGCCGACCGGCTCGCCGAGCGGCGAATCGCCGCTGTCAGCCGATTGCGCGACGTCTACCTGGGTGGATGACGCCCGGAAGGCCCGTTGTTGGGACCGGATGAGGCGGAACAGCCTTCGACCCTGTACCGTTGTCCCTACGAGCAGATGTCATCTGAAGGGAAACGAGGGCGTCCAGTGAGCTGGTCGCCCCGGTTTGTGCGAGGGGGTCGACCCTATGGGGCGCGGCCGGGCCAAGGCCAAGCAGACAAAGGTCGCCCGTCGGTTGAAGTACCAGCAGCTGGACACCGACTTCGGCGCTTTGCAGCGTGAGTTGGGCACCGACGGCAATGGCGGTAATGACACGGACCTCGACGAGGACAGCAGCGAGGAGTACGACGAGTACTCGCGCTACCTCGACGACGATGACGACGAACCTCGTCGTCACGCGGGTTGACCCGGGTCCGATAGCGATAGTGCTTCGTCCGGACGATCCGCCGGCCTCGGGTACCCGGGGCCGGCGGTCCATCCGATGCATCGGCTAGCCGCGCACGATCACCCGCGGTAGGCGCCGTACAGGGTCGCCGAACCGTCGCCGTCACCGACCACCTCGCCGGCGACCCACGCGGGCACCCCGCGCTCGGTCAGCAGCCGCACCGCCGCGTCCGCGGCGTCGGCCGCGACCACGGCGACCATTCCGACGCCCATGTTGAGGGTCTTCTCCAGCTCCGGCTCCGCCACCTCGCCGACGGCGCCGACGAGCCCGAACACCGGCTGCGGCGTCCAGGTCGCGCGGTCGAGCCGGGCGGTGACGGTGCCGGGCAGCACCCGGGCCAGGTTGGCGGCCAGGCCGCCACCGGTCACGTGCGACATCGCGTGCACCTCGACGGCGGCCGCGAGCGCCAGGCAGTCCCGGGCGTAGATCCGGGTCGGCTCCAGCAGCTCCTCGCCCAACGTCCGGCCGAACTCCGGCACGTCGCGGTCCAGCGCCCACCCGGCGCGGTCCAGCAGCACGTGCCGGACCAGCGAGTAGCCGTTCGAGTGCAGCCCCGACGACGCCATCGCGACGACGACGTCACCCGGCCGCACCCGCTCCGCCCCCAGCAGCGCGTCGGCCTCCACGACGCCGGTGACGGCGCCGGCGACGTCGTACTCGTCCGGGCCCAGCAGGCCGGGATGCTCGGCCGTCTCGCCGCCGCTGAGCGCGCAGCCGGCCGCCACGCAGGCCTGCGCGATGCCCTTGACGACGGCGGCGATGCGCTCCGGCACGACCCGGCCGCAGGCGATGTAGTCGGTCAGGAACAGCGGTTCCGCGCCGCACACCACGATGTCGTCGACGACCATGCCGACGAGGTCGAAGCCGATGGTGTCGTGGACGTCCATGCGCTGCGCCACGACGACCTTGGTGCCGACGCCGTCGGTGCTGGTGGCCAGCAGCGGCCGCCGGTACGCCGTCAGCGCGCTCGCGTCGAACAGCCCGGCGAAGCCGCCGAGGCCGCCGACGACCTCGGGCCGGCGGGCCTTGGCGACCCACTCCTTCATCAGCTCGACGGCGCGGTCACCGGCCTCGATGTCGACACCGGCACTGGCATAGGTGGCACCCGCGGGCGCGTTCTCGCTGCTCGACACGGACAGAAGCGTATCCGGTAGGCTCGGCTCAGCGTCCGGGCCGGTGAGCGGCCCGGCCCGGCAGGAGAGGAGGTCGCGATGTACCGCCAGGGTTTCCGCGCCGTCCTCCACCGTGAGGGCGGCTGACTCTCCGGGAGAGAGCATGCACCTCAGCATCACCCGTCCCAGCACGCCCGAACAGGCACTCGCGCTGCTGCGCGGCGCCCGGTCCGAGCTGGGCACCCCGATCGCCGATCTCGTCGTCACCGACGACCACCTCACCAAGGCGTTCGCGAACCGCAACCGCCGGCCCGAGTGGGTCTGGACGGCCGGGCGCGACGAGCGCACGGTCGGCCGGCTGGCCGGCTGGGGCGCGCCGGCCAACGACCAGCCGTGGATCCTGGACCTGTTCGAGCTCGGCGCCGAGCCGGACCGGGTCGAGATCATGGCGGCGCTGCTCCGGCAGGCGGCCGCCGACCTGCACGCCGGTGGGCTGGGACAGGTCGAGCTCAACCTGTTCCCGCCGGCCGCCTGGCGCGACGACCCGCCGCCGGCGCTCGACGGCCTGCTCGCGGCGGCGAAGGCGGCCGGGTTCGAGATCCTGGTGACGCGGCGGCGGTTCCGGTGGACGCCGGCCGCCGGCGTCCCGTCCGTCCGGGCCGGGCTGCGGTTCGAGCCGGTCACCGGGCCGGACGACCCGGTCCTGGCCGACGCGTACCTGCGGACGTTCGAGGGCAGCCTCGACGCGCACACCCGCCGGTCGCTGCGCACCCGCGACGCGGCCGAGCTGGCCGCCGAGGAGCTGGCCGACATGATGAACTACGCCGGCCCGGCCGACGGCTGGCGGGTCGCCTACGACGCGGGCGGAGCGCTCGTCGGGCTGGTCACCGGCAACCCCGGCGCCAAGGTGTTCACCGGCTACGTCGGCGTCGTGCCGGAGCAGCGCGGGCACGGATACGCCCGCGAGCTGCTGGCGTGGATGACGCGCTGGCAGTCCGAGCACGGCGCCGAGAAGGTCGTCGGCGAGACCGACGACGAGAACGTCCCCATGGCGAGGGCCTTCGAGGCCGTCGGGTTCATCCAGGAGAGCGCCCGGATCGACCTGATCGGCTGAGGCCGGAGCGGCCGGCGGGAGCGACGGCTCCCGCCGGTCAGGTCGTGCCCTCGTTGCCGTAGACGGTGACGTGGACGTGGTCGTAGTGGTTCGCGGTGTCGTCGCCGCGGTCCTCCATCCAGCGCCAGCCGTCCTCGGCCCGCTCGACGGTCCAGATCCGCTGCTCCCAGATGACCTCGCTGACGCCCAGCTCGCGGTAGTTCTCGCGGACGTAGGCGGCGATCTGGTCTCCGACGGAGCCGCGGATCATGATGTCCAGGGCCCGGCCATCTCCGTGCTCGCCGCTGTCGCCGGGGCGCAGGCCACCGTACGACGTCACCTCCGGGAATGCGGCGCAGACGGCACGGTGCACGCGGATGGCATCCTGGGTGAGGCCGTCCTCGACGCTGGACCCGGACTCGCACTCGGCGGCGGAGATGCCGCCGGAGGGCTCCTCGGCCGGCGGCTCCTGGGCCAGGTACTCGGTGGCGACCCAGTACGGCTCGCCGTCGAGCAGGATCTGCGACCAGGTGTCCTGGGTGGCGCCGGTGATGTCGACCGCGGTGCCGGTGCCGAGGACGGTGACGACCTCGGCCTCCAGGTCCGGGCTGGTGCGCACGTTCAGGCCGGACGTCACGTACAGCTGCCCGGCCACCGTCGGCTCCGGCGTCGGAGTCGGCGTGGGTGTCGGGGTGGGTGTCGGCGTCGGAGTGGGCGTAGGTGTCGGGGTGGGCGTCGCCGTGGGCG
>NZ_POTW01000168.1 GCF_003236295.1 Jiangella anatolica | reverse complement strand
TCTTCTTCGCGACCTCCTTGACCAGCTCGGCCCCGATCTTCTCCCACGGGTCCTCGAGCTCGATCTCCTTGGCGATCGACACACCGTCGTTGGTGATCGTGGGGGCACCCCACTTCTTCTCCAACACAACGTTGCGGCCCTTCGGGCCAAGCGTGACCCTGACGGCGTCAGCAAGAGAGTTCATGCCACGCTCGAGGCCACGCCGCGCCTCTTCGTCAAAGGCAATGATCTTTGGCATGGGTTCCTGATCCTCCCATAGCGGGTGGAAAGTCCGGCTCGACGCCCGCGACGGACGGCCGCCGGCACCCGGCTCCTGTCACCGGGTCCCCCACGACCTCGCCGATCCGAAGTCCTGTCACTCTCACCTCGAGAGTGCTAACAACGTGTTTAGCACTCTGCCCATGAGAGTGCAAGCGCCGCCCCCTACCCCGTAGACTCGCCGCCTGTGAGTTCCGAACCGGCCGTCCGGCGCATCTCCCGCCGTGGCCTGGCCTGGCGGCTCGGGGTCACCGGCGTGGCACTGGTGATCCTGACCATGGGCCAGCTGCAGGACACCAACGACTACTTCCCGCTCGGCTCGCTGTCGCAGTACGCGACCCCGCGCGACATGGACGGCACCGTCCGCTCCGTCTACATGCTGGCCGACACCGAGAGCGGCGAACAGGTGCGCGTGCCGCTCAACCCGCAGGGCGTGGGCGTCGGCCGGGCCGACATCGAGGCCCAGCTGGACCGCATCGTCGATGACCCGTCGCTGCTGCAGTCCATCGCCGACTCGTGGACCGAGCTGCACCCCGGCGCCGACCCGTACGTCAAGCTCTATGTGATGCGCGACACCTACCAGCTGAGGGACGGTATCCAGCAGGGCGAGCCCGACGTCGAGGAGCTCACCACCTGGGAGGTGCGCCGATGAGCCGCGCCCTCGACGCCGGCCGCGCGGTCGTCGGCTGGTGGACCCGGCCGGTCCCGCTGGCCCGGGTGGCCGTGCTGCGGGTGGCCATCTACCTGTTCGTGCTCTACGACATCTTCCGGCTCACCAACGACGTCATCCCGATGGCGCACGCGCCGGACCTCTACCACCCGACGTGGGTGGGCCGGGCGCTGCCGCTGCCGGATCCGTCGCTGCCACTGGCGCAGACGCTGCAGGTCGTCATCGTCGTCGGCTGCCTGGTCGCCGCGACGGGGTTCCTGCCGCGCCTGGCCGGCTGGGTGGTCGCCGTGGCGTACCTCCAGTGGATGGTGTTCAGCCAGGGCTACGGCTACGTGTCGCACGACCACCTGGCGCTGATCGTGGCTGTCGTCGTGCTGCCGACGATCGGCCGGGCCCGGTTTACCGACGCCGACTCCAGCGAGGCGGCCGGCTGGGCGTTCCGCTGCATCCAGGTCTCGGTCATCGCGACGTACTTCGCGTCGGCGATCGTGAAGTGGGTGCGCAGCGGGTCGCCGGCCACCTGGGCCAACGGCGCGGTGTTCATCTGGGCGATCATGCGGCGCGGCTCTGACCTGGTCCGCTGGACCATCGACTACCCGTGGCTGCTGATCATCGCCCAGTGGGGCCTGATCATCATCGAGTTCCTGTCGCCGGTCGTGCTGTGGCTCAAGGGCAGGGCGCTGTATCTGGCGGTGGTCACGTTCGCCGGCTTCCACCTGATGACCTACCTGGCGCTGGGCATCCACTTCCTGCCGACGGTCATCTGCTGGCTGGCGTTCCTGCCGCTGGAGCGCGTGGTGCCGGTGGCCCAGCGGCTCAGGGAGCGAGTGACGGCACCCGGCGGATCCCGAACCGTGTCCTGAGCGCCCGCTTCGCCGCGTTCAGCCCGCCCATGCCGTGCACCGCGGGCCCCGGCGGCGTGGAGGCCGAGCAGAGGTAGACGCCGGGCACGGGGGTGGCGTACGGGTCCCACCGCAGCGTGGGCCGGGCGAAGATCTGCCACATGGTCATCGCACCGGCGGCGATGTCGCCGTCGCGGTAGTTGGCGTTGTGGTCGGCCATCTTCGCCGCCGGGATGGTGTGCCGCTCGACGACGAGGTCGCCGAAGCCGGGCGCGAACCGCTCGATCTGCGCCTGTACGACGTCGCCGACATCGACGGTGGAGCCGGCCGGCACATGGGTGTACGACCAGAACGGGCGCAGGCCGTTGACCTCGCGAGCCGGGTCGAACAGCGCCGGGTCGGAGGCCAGGATCATCGGCCGCTCGGCGTGCCGGCCCGCCTTCACCTCTGCCTCGGCCAGCGACATCTCCGCGAGCGTGCCGCCGACGTGGATGGTGCCGGCCCGGCCGACCTCCGGATGCGCCCACGGCACCGGGCCGGAGAGCACGAAGTCGACCTTGGCGGCCGCGTTGCCGGCCTTGAACCGGTCGACGGCGCGGCGGTAGCGGCCCGGCAACTGCTCGCCCAGGATGCTGGCCAGGGTCCACGGGTTCGTGTCGAACAGGTAGGCGCGCGCCGTCGGCAGCTGCGCCATCGACGTCACCTCGACACCGGTCTCGACGCTGCCGCCGTGCGCCTTGAGGTCGGCCACCAGCGCGTCGACGATGGCCTGGCTGCCGCCGACCGGCAGCGGCCAGCCCGGCGCGTGCGCCAGCGCGCCCAGCGAGAGTGCGGTGCCGGCCGCGGTGAGCGTCGGGATCGGCGTGATCGCGTGCGCCGCGACGCCCATCAGCAGCGCCGGCGCGACCTCGTCCTGCCAGGTCCGCCGGCCGAGGCCGGTGCCGTGCCGCAGCATCGACAGCCCGAACTGCGCCGCCGTGAGCAGGTCCTTCGGCACGCTGCGGCGGTCGAACAGGGCGACGTCGACGACGGCCGGCGCGTGCCGCACCAGCGGGCCCATGAGCCGCCGCCAGGCCGGGCCGTCGGCGCCCAGGCCCTCGACGGTGCGGTCGAGGTCGCGGTAGGCGATGCCGGCGCGCCCGCCGTCGAGCGGCTGCGCGTAGGAGACCTCGGGATAGGTCAGCTCGACGCCGCGCGCGGCGAGGTCGAAGGCGCGGAAGAACGGCGACGCGGCCGCCATGGGATGCACGGCCGAGCAGATGTCGTGGACGACGCCTGGCGCCAGGCCGAGGTCGAGGGTGCGGGCACCGCCGCCGATGGTGCGCTGGGCCTCGTAGACCCGGACCTCCAGACCGGCCCGGGCGAGCACCACCGCCGCCGCCAGCCCATTCGGGCCGGACCCGACGACGACGGCGTCACACTGCTCCGACGCCTGCACGTCGTCCATCCTACGGCGGCGCTCAGCGCGGCGTGGGCGGTGGCCTCAGGTCGTCGTCGTAGAGGAGCCGGCCGCTCGGCGCGACCTCGACAGAGGCGTCGCGGAGCAGCAGGTCGCGCAGCTGGTCCGCGGTCATCCCGTTGAGCTCGGCGACGTCGCCGAGCCGCTCGCCGAGCGCGTCGATCGCCTCCTGCCCGCCCATCGCCCGCGGCAGCACGTCCTGACCGCCCGGCGCGAACGACGACGCCGACGCCGCCGCGACCGAACCCTCGTCCCCGCCGGAGTCGCGGCTCAGCCAGACGGCGGCGACCACGGCCAGCGCCACCACGACGACGGCGGCCACGATCGCCAGCGCGCTGCGCTGTCGCTGCCGCGGGGTGTCCGGCACGTCGGCCTCCTTCCTGGGTCTGACGCCCGGGACGCGGCCGCGGTTGCCTCAGCCGGCCGCACCCTGCCGCGTGCGCGCGTACAGTGCGCCGCCGAGGCCGAGCAGGAGCACGCCGGCCAGCAGCAGCCACGAGTTCGCCGACGTTCCGGTGTCGGGCAGGTCGCCGCCCTCGTCGTCCTCGGGGTCTTCGCCGTGGTCGTCGCCGTGGTCGCCGCCTTCGTCCCCGGTGGCGACGTCGACGGTGAACGAGACGGCCGCGGTCTGCGCGGAGGTGGCGCCGTTGACCGACTGGACCGCGGTGACCGAGCACACGCCGTTGGGCAGGTCCTGCTCGGGCGCGAACGACCAGGCGCCCTCGCCGTCGGCCGTGGCGGCGCCGGACCAGGTGTCCTCGCCACAGGTGATGTTCAGCTCGACGGCGGCGCCGGGCAGCGCCTCGCCGCTGAAGGTCGGCCGGGCCGTCGTCGCGGTGTCGCCGTCGACCGGGCGGACGATGTCCGGCGGGCCGACCGGGACCACCAGCGTGACCGTCGCCGTCTCCGGGACCTCGACGGCGCCGACGGTCTGCCGGGCGGTGATCGCCGACTTGCCGTAGGGCAGGTCGGTGGTGAGGACGATGCTCCAGGTGCCCTCGTCGTCCGTAGTCCCGTAGCCGACGGCCTCGTCGCCGAGCGTGAGCGTCACCGTCGAGCCGGGCTCGGCCGAGCCGGTGATCTCCACCGGCGACGGCTGGACCTCCTCGCCGTCCAGCGGCGAGATGATCGTGACCGGCGCGGCGGCGAACGCGGCCGCCGTGCCGGTGAGCGTGTAGGCGCCGAGGCTGCCGTACTCGGTGTAGCCGGAGCCGTTGGCCGGCGTGTTCGCGGCCGGGTCGCCCTGCCCGGCGCCGCTGACCCGCACGTAGTAGCGGCCGGTCGCCAGCTCGGTCTCGATCCGCGCGTCCAGACCGGAGGCGGTCCGGTCCGTCGCCGGGCTCACGACGTCGGTGACGGCCTCCGGGTTCGCCTCTGCGATCCGCTCACCGGCGGCGTCGATCAGCTCCAGGCGGACGTCGAGGTTGCCGCCGACGGTGGCCGGCTCGGCCGCGATGCTGACGGGGCCGCCGTCAGTGACCAGCGTGAACACGTCACGCTCGCCGGAGCGCCCGATGACGCCGGCGGCGGTGAACTCGCCGGCGGAGTTGTCCAGCGCGGTGCCCTCGTCGAGCACGTCGCCGTGATCGTCGGCGGAGTAGGCCGCCCGGCCGCCGTAGTGGAACGACAGCGTCAGCTCCGCACCCACCTCTGCGCACGGGTCCGCCTCCGGGCCGGCCGGCTTGAACGCCCGGTCGCCGGGCTCCGGGTCGTCAGGGTCCGCGGCGTCGGTGCAGAAGACGTCGGTCCACAGCACGTCGCCGTCGAAGACCGCGAACGTCCGCAGCGTCGTCCCGGCGGTGATCTCGGCGAGGTCGTCCTGGCCGGCGTTGGTGGCGCCGGTGTAGTCGCCGGGCGACCACTGCGACAGCGGCGTGGACCACGGCGCGCCCATGATCGGGCCCCACAGCGACGCCGGCTCGGCCGGCGTGTCGCCGTAGTACTCGTCCGTGCCGATGCCGTCGTGGTTCAGGTTCAGCGTGTGGCCGACCTCGTGCGAGACGACGTTGCCGACGTCGGGGGCGTTGCCGCCGCGTGCCGTCGGAGCGAAGATCAGGGCCGGCGACAGGAACGCGT
>NZ_POTW01000167.1:2500-5421 GCF_003236295.1 Jiangella anatolica | reverse complement strand
GTCCCTGGAATGCGTGATGGCCCACCCCCGGTGTGTTGGGGGTGGGCCATCGTGTGGGTGTGTGTCCGGCGGTGTCCTACTCTCCCACCCCCGCTGGGGGGCAGTACCATCGGCGCTGGTGGGCTTAGCTTCCGGGTTCGGAATGGGTCCGGGCGTTTCCCCGCCGCTATGACCGCCGGCACGTTCTGTGGAGTTGTGTCCCTACTCGAAGGGCCAACCGCGCCACCCCGGCATGGGGGTGGGGTTGGTGTGTGTTCGTTGGTTGGGAACCGTATAGTGGACGCGTTGTGTGTGTCTTCATCGCAGCAGCACCGTCCCCCGTGGGGGTGGGTGTGTGTGGTCAAGTCCTCGGCCTATTAGTACCGGTCAGCTTCACCCATTGCTGGGCTTCCACGTCCGGCCTATCAACCCAGTCGTCTAGCTGGGGGCCTTACCACCTTCCGGTGTGGGAGACCTCATCTTGAAGCAGGCTTCCCGCTTAGATGCTTTCAGCGGTTATCCCTTCCGAACGTAGCCAACCAGCGGTGCTCCTGGCGGAACAACTGGCACACCAGAGGTTCGTCCGTCCCGGTCCTCTCGTACTAGGGACAGCCCTTCTCAAGTCTCCTGCGCCCGCAGCGGATAGGGACCGAACTGTCTCACGACGTTCTAAACCCAGCTCGCGTACCGCTTTAATGGGCGAACAGCCCAACCCTTGGGACCTGCTACGGCCCCAGGATGCGACGAGCCGACATCGAGGTGCCAAACCATGCCGTCGATATGGACTCTTGGGCAGGATCAGCCTGTTATCCCCGGGGTACCTTTTATCCGTTGAGCGACAGCGCTTCCACAAGCCACTGCCGGATCACTAGTCCCTGCTTTCGCACCTGCTCGACCTGTCGGTCTCACAGTCAAGCTCCCTTGTGCACTTGCACTCGACACCTGATTGCCAACCAGGCTGAGGGAACCTTTGGGCGCCTCCGTTACCTTTTAGGAGGCAACCGCCCCAGTTAAACTACCCACCAGGCACTGTCCCTGATCCGGATCACGGACCGAGGTTAGATATCCAGTACGACCAGAGTGGTATTTCAACGTTGACTCCACCGACACTGGCGTGCCGGCTTCACAGTCTCCCACCTATCCTACACAAGCCGAACCGAACACCAATACCAAGCTATAGTAAAGGTCCCGGGGTCTTTCCGTCCTGCTGCGGGTAACGAGCATCTTTACTCGTAGTGCAATTTCGCCGAGTCCGTGGTTGAGACAGTGGGAAAGTCGTTACGCCATTCGTGCAGGTCGGAACTTACCCGACAAGGAATTTCGCTACCTTAGGATGGTTATAGTTACCACCGCCGTTTACTGGCGCTTAAGTTCTGAGCTTCGCCCTAGAGCTAACTCGTCCCCTTAACGTTCCAGCACCGGGC
Source organism: Jiangella anatolica (assembly GCF_003236295.1). GTDB lineage: Bacteria > Actinomycetota > Actinomycetes > Jiangellales > Jiangellaceae > Jiangella > Jiangella anatolica. The sequence goes on along the minus strand of NZ_POTW01000167.1, from coordinate 4,018 downwards.
AGGCGTCAGTCCGTATACATCGTCTTGCGACTTCGCACGGACCTGTGTTTTTAATAAACAGTCGCTTTCCCCTGGTCTCTGCGGCCTTCAACGCTCCCGGAGCAAGTCCGTTCACGTGTCCGGCCCCCCTTCTCCCGAAGTTACGGGGGCATTTTGCCGAGTTCCTTAACCACGGTTCACTCGATCGCCTTGGTATTCTCTACCTGACCACCTGTGTCGGTTTGGGGTACGGGCGGCTATGGAGCTCGCTAGAGGCTTTTCTCGACAGCATAGGATCACCCACTTCGCCGCAATCGGCTCGGCATCCAGCCTCGGGCGCTACTGTGGCGGATTTACCTACCACGGCCCTGCACTGTTACCCCGGGACTACCATCGCCCGGGATGGGCTACCTTCCTGCGTCACCCCATCGCTTGCCTACTACCGGTTCGGGTCCCACGCTCCCCCACCAAGACTCCCGAAGGAGCCAAGACGGGTTCGGGTGGTTAGCATCACCGGGCTCAGCATGGTCGCGCCACAACCGGTACGGGAATATCAACCCGTTGTCCATCGACTACGCCTGTCGGCCTCGCCTTAGGTCCCGACTTACCCAGGGCGGATTAACCTGGCCCTGGAACCCTTGGTCATTCGGCGGACGGGTTTCTCACCCGTCTTTCGCTACTCATGCCTGCATTCTCACTCGTGTAGCGTCCACGGCTGGGTCACCCCGCCGCTTCAACCGCCACACGACGCTCCCCTACCCAACCACACACCTGAACCACGAAGGCTTAGTTATAGTGTGATTGTCACAGCTTCGGCGGTGTGCTTGAGCCCCGCTACATTGTCGGCGCAGAATCACTTGACCAGTGAGCTATTACGCACTCTTTCAAGGGTGGCTGCTTCTAAGCCAACCTCCTGGTTGTCTTCGCAACTCCACATCCTTTTCCACTTAGCACACGCTTAGGGGCCTTAGCTGGTGATCTGGGCTGTTTCCCTCTCGACTACGAACCTTATCGCCCGCAGTCTCACTGCCGCGCTCTCACTTACCGGCATTCGGAGTTTGGCTGACGTCAGTAACCTTGTAGGGCCCATCAGCCATCCAGTGCTCTACCTCCGGCAAGAAACACGCGACGCTGCACCTAAATGCATTTCGGGGAGAACCAGCTATCACGGAGTTTGATTGGCCTTTCACCCCTACCCACAGGTCATCCGCCCACTTTTCAACGTAGGTCGGTTCGGGCCTCCACGAAGTCTTACCTCCGCTTCACCCTGCCCATGGGTAGATCACTCCGCTTCGGGTCTAGAGCATGCGACTGAAACGCCCTATTCGGACTCGCTTTCGCTACGGCTCCCCCACACGGGTTAACCTCGCCACATACCACTAACTCGCAGGCTCATTCTTCAAAAGGCACGCCATCACAACCCCACAAGGAGGCAGCTCTGACGGCTTGTAGGCACATGGTTTCAGGTACTATTTCACTCCCCTCCCGGGGTACTTTTCACCATTCCCTCACGGTACTTGTCCGCTATCGGTCACCAGG
>NZ_POTW01000166.1 GCF_003236295.1 Jiangella anatolica | reverse complement strand
GGTGGGGACCGGTGCTCGGTCTGCTCCTCGGCGGGCCGGCGGTCGTGCTGGCCGCGGCCGGCTGGTTCTACGACCGCAACGTCGAGCTGACCGGCACGATCACCGGCTCGCACTTCGACTGGTCGATCGAGCACCAGGGCCGCTCGCCGAAGCCGCTGGGTCAGGTGCTGATCGAATGGGTCACCTGGCTGCGGCTGCCGAACCTGTTCTGGTGGGCCGGCCAGCAGCCGCCGCGCACGACATACGTCACGACGGCGATGGTGGTCACCGGCCTGGTGCTGGTGTGGATCCCGATCGGGATCGCGGTGGCCCGGGCGGTCCGGCGTCGTCGTGAGGCGGTCGACGCCGACCGGTTCGCGCTCGGCCTGCTGCTCGTGCTTCCGGTGCTGGTACTCGTGGCGACGCAGGTCGTGTTCGCGTCCAACAGCGGCGGCGTGTACCCGCGCTACGCGCTGCCGGTCGCGCTGCCGCTCTGCCTGGCGATCGCCGCCGGCCTGGCAGCGCGGCCACGGCTGCTCATCCCGGTCTGGACGGCGGTGACGCTGGCCGACCTGGCCGGCTGGCTCGCCGTCGAGCTGACGACGCCGCCGGTGGAGCCGTGGTACTACACCGACGCGCCGGTGCCGTCCGTCGTCACGGCGGTGCTGGCAGGTGCGGCGATCGCCGGGACGGCCTGGCTGGTGCTGCCACTGACGACGGCGAACCGCACGCAGGCGCCGACCGCGGCCGCCCCCGCGATCGCCGTCAGCACCCCGGCCGTCACCAGCTGACCGGAGGAGAGCGGGCTCCAGCCGGCCAGCCGCGCGGCCGCGTCGGACAGGCCCTCGCCGTGGCCCCAGAAGAAGCCGCGGAAGCCGAACGCGAGCGCGGTCGCCGCGACGGCCCCGCCCGCGGCGACGATCCACGGCACCGCACGGGCCTGCGGCCGCACGCCGAGCGCCGTCACGACGGCCAGTGCAGTCAGCCCGGCGAACAGGTACCGGCCCTGGACCGCGGTGATCCAGCCGGTGTCGACGTAGCCCCGCCACGCGTTGCTCACGACGCCGAGCCACAGCGCGACCGGCAGGAGCAGCAGCACCGCGGCGTCGCGGCGGGAGTCGCGGCGGACCAGCGCCGCCACGCACAGCGCCGCCATCAGCGTGGCCCCGGTCCAATAGACCGGGGGCGCGACCCGCAGCTCCAGCCAGCCGAAGTCGCCGAAGAACGAGCGCGTCAACCCGGTGAGCACGGTCGTGACGAAGTGCGGCAGGCCGGCGTCGGGCACCGGCTCCCACCGCTCCGGGATCCCGACCGGCTGGACGGCGCCGTACACGAGCAGGTTGCGCAGCCACCACCAGCCGCCGGTGGCGAACGCGACCCCGCCTGCGACCAGCGCCCGCGACCACGCCGTCCGGCGTCCGGCCAGCACGTATGCCAGCAGCACCATCGGCACGGCGAACCCGGGCATGAGCTTGGTGAGCAGTCCGGCGCCGAGCGCGACGCCGATCCCGGCCGCCGTCCGCCACCGCAGGTCGCCGGCCAGCACCCGTGCCACCAGCCAGGTGAGGACCGCGCCGGCGAGCGTGACCAGTGCGTCGTTGGTGACGGCGGACAGGATGTGCGCGGACATCGGCACGAACAGCGTCGCGGCGGCCGCCACGAGCGCCACCGGCCGGTCCGCGCCCAGCGTGCGGGCCGTCGCGGCGGCCAGCAACGGCAGCGGCGCCAGCAGCAGCACGTCGAACAGGCGCAGCGACAGCAGCAGCCGGTCCCAGCGCGCGTCCTCCGTCCCGGTCGCCTCCAGCCAGACCGCTGCGGCGGCGTAGTAGAGCGGCGGGTGCTGGGTCATCTGGTCGACCTCGCCGCCGCCCGCGGGCAGCGCGGTGTCCGCCGAGATGTGCGTTCGCAGCTGGTCGGGGATCGGCTCGACGTCGGTGTACTGGACGACGTCGTCGCGGTTCCAGCGCCGGCCGGGGAGGTCGGACTCCAGCGCGGCCTGCGCCCGGGCGGCGTCCAGCGCCGGGCTCATCGTCGCCTCGCCCGGCGCCGGCCAGCCGCCGCCGTAGGCGAGCCGGAGCACGCTGTTGACGTGCTGCGGCTCGTCCGGCGCACGGAACGCCGGGGTCAGCAGCGCCCAGCAGCCGGCGACCGCGACCACCAGCAGCGTGATCGCGGTCAGCGCGGCCCGGTAGGCGGACGACTCGCGCACGGCTACCGCCGCCGCCCGGCCGCGGCCAGGCCGAGCGCGACGTCGGCGACGGTGAGCAGCAGCCGCGACGCCAGCACGGCGACGACGGCCGCGCCGGTGGACAGCTGGCCGGCCAGGACCACACCGAGCACGGCCTCGCGCACGCCGACCCCGGCCGGCACCACGACGACGAGAAAGCCCGCGGTCCAGGCCAGGGCGTACGCCCCGGTCGTCAGCGCGGCGGTTGCGAGCGTCGCGTCCGCGTCGAGCGCGGTGACCAGCAGGTACAGGTGCAGGCCGGCCAGCAGCCAGGCGACCAGCGCCCACGCCGACGCGCGGGCGATGCCGCCGGCGGTCGGCGGCTGCTCCAGCGGCGGCCGGCGCAGCAGCCGCAGCACGTGACTCACCAGCCGGTTCAGCACCGGCGGCGCCAGCAGCGCGGCCAGCGGCGGCAGCGCCAGCAGCACCGGCCAGTACGTCTCGCGGACGTCGTCCGGCCCGGCCAGCACCGCGACGACCGCGACCAGCAGCCCGGTCACGATCGACACCAGCAGCGCGACCGCCATGACCGTCACCGACCGGCGCCGCGGGATCCGCAGGTCCGCGCCGATCTCGGCCGCGGCGACCAGGTTCCACACCCCGCCGGGCACGTACTTGCCGAGCTGGGAGAGCAGGAACATCCGTGCCGCCGGGCCCAGCGGCACCGGCGAGCCGAGGTCGGCCAGCACCGCCCGCCACGACGCCATCGTCGCGACGACGTACCCGAGCGCGACGACGAACGCCGCCAGCACCGTCAACGGCGGCAGTTCCGACCAGGCGTCGCGCACCTCGTCCCACCGGCTCGCGATCGCCCATACCGCCGCGGCCAGCGCGAGGACGAGGAACCCCCGCCGCACCCACGGGCGGCGCGTGAGCGCGAGGAGCGCGGTCATCGGGCCGGTGTCGCCGCCGGGTCCAGCGCCTGCACCAGCGGCGCGACGATGGCGGAGGCGGTGAACCGGGTGGCGGCCGTCCGGCTGGCGGCTCGCGCGCGGGCGAGCTCGGTGCCGTCGGCGAGCTTCTGCAGCGCGTCGGCCAGGGCCGGGCCGTCGCCGGGCGGGACGAACGTGGCGCCGTCGCCGAACGCGCGGCGCTGCGGCGCGGTGTCGCTGGTGACGACGGCGCAACCGGCGGCGGCGCCCTGGTAGACCTTGTTCGGGACGACGGCGCGGGCCTTGTCCGTCGTGCCGAAGATGCCGAGGCAGACGTCGTGCCCGGCCACCAGCGCCGGCAGCTCGGCGGCGTCGACCCAGTCGTGCCAGGTGACCGTCGGCAGGCCGCGGACCGCCGCACGGACGGCGGCCGCGTCCTGGCCGGAGCCGACCAGCGTCGCCCGCACGTGCACGCCGCGCTCGGCCAGCAGCCGCAGCGCCTCGGCGATCACCGGCGCGCCCTGCAGCGGCGTGAACAGCCCGAAGAACACGACGCTCAGCGGCCCGCCGCCCGGGGCGGCCGTCGCGGCCGTCGCGGCGTCGAACCAGGCCCGCGTCGCGCCGACCGGCACGACGACCGCGTCGTTCCGTCGCTTCGCCGGCACCAGCGCCGCGTGCTCGGCGGTGTCCGTCACGACGACGTCGGCGGCGCCGATCGCGAGCCGGTCCAGGCGGTCGAGCAGCGCCGTCCGTAACCCCGTCCGGACGCCGCGGTCGCGGGCGGTGCCGGCGGCGAAGATCAGGTGGTCGAGCACGATGGTGCTGGACGGGAAGAGTAGCCGCGCCAGCAGCACGTCGAAGTGCCCGAGGTAGCCGACCAGCACGTGGGTCGGCCACTCGGCGCGGGGGAGCCCGCGGGCCCGGCGGGCCAGCGACAGCCAGCGCCGTCCCAGCTTCGCCGCCAGAACCGGCAGCAGCCACGGCCGGCGCAGGATCCGCACCCGCTGGGAGGTGTCCAGGCCCAGCGGCTCGGCCAGCTCGCGGACGTCGGCGCCGCGCTCGCGCAGCCCGTCGATCAGCACCTGGATCCGCGGGTGCGTCCGCGCGTCGTAGGTGCCGAACGCCAGCACCCTCACGATGCGATGAGCTCCTCGGTCAGGGCCTCCTCCGGGCTGGTGCCGGTGTACTGGAGGGTCTTGATCCGTTCGAGCGTCTCCTCGAGCAGGATGCGGTTCGTCCGTAGCAGGTCGACGATCACCAGCAGCGCGAACGTCAGCAGCGCGCCGACCAGCATCGCGCTGCCGAAGATGAGCGACTGGATGTGCCCGCCGCCGTCGCCGTTCAGCCAGAACGCGAGGAACCGGACGAACGGCACCAGCCCGGCGATCAGCATCGGCACGCCGATCCACGTCAGGATCACGTTCGGCCGGTACATCAGGTACGAGCGCGAGATGGCCCGTCCGGACAGGTACATGTGCTGCCACGGGCTCTTGAACAGCCGCGACTCGCGGGTCTTCGGGTTCGTCTCGATCTGGAGCGAGGTGATCGCCAGCCGCTTGTTGCCGGCCTGGATGATCGTCTCCATGCAGTAGCTGAACTGGGTGACGACGTTGAGCCGCAGCAGCGCGGCCCGCGAGTAGGCGCGGAACCCGCTGGCGGCGTCGGGCAGGTCGGTCCGGGCGGCGTAGTTCACGACCCGCGAGCCGACCCGCTGCATCGTCTTCTTGAACGGCGAGAAGTGCGCGATCGTGCTGGTCTGCCGGTCCGCGATCACGATGTCGGCCTGACCGGCGATGATCGGCCAGACGAGGTCGGGGATGCGCTCCTGCGGGTACTGGTTGTCGCCGTCGGTGTTGACGACGATGTCGGCGCCGCGCGCGAGCGCGTAGTCGACGCCGTCGCGGAACGAGCGGGCCAGCCCCATCGTGCGCGGATGGCGCAGCACCTCGGCGCCATAGGAGCGGGCCACCTCCGCGGTCCGGTCGCTCGACCCGTCGTCGATGACCAGCACCCGGATCTCGTCGATGCCGGGGATCGTGTCCGGGATCGACTCCAGCACCAGCGGCAGCGTCTCCTCCTCGTTGAGGCACGGGACCTGCACGAACAGCTTCATGACATCCTCTGGCGGGGGAGTGTGGATGGTGAAGTCGCGTGCAGGCTAACCCACCGGATCGGGCCCGAACCGGGTCGTCACGGCGAACCCGCCGGACGCACACGCACTGTTTCCCGGCGGTTCACGAGGCGGCCATGATCATCAAAGAAACAGGGCGCCAGGGAGCCTGTTGCTCTTTGTGGTTGTAGCTGACCGGTGTGGTTCGGGTTGGTGGTTCTTGGGTTGTCGGCTTGTCGGGGTCCGGTGCTGGTGGGCTGGTCAGGCGGTGGCGATCTGGGCGGTGGTGATG
>NZ_POTW01000165.1 GCF_003236295.1 Jiangella anatolica | reverse complement strand
GGACGGTGGGGCTGGGCGCGGTGCTGGCCGCCTGCGGCGCGGGCTCTGCGACCGGTTCCCCGAGCACGGCCGCGATGGCGGCGCCGTCGGCCGCGGAGGACGACCTGGTGGCGATGCTCGACGCGGTCGACGTGGCCGGGACGTCGCCGGAGACGACCGAGGGGCCGTACTGGTTCGACGTCGACTCGATCCGCTCCGACCTCCGCGAGGACCGGCCCGGCACCACCCTGACGCTGGCGCTGCGGGTCCAGGACGCGCAGAACACGCCGCTGCCCGGCAGCGTCGTCGAGATCTGGCACTGCGACGCCGGTGGGGAGTACTCCGGGTTCGAGGTCGCCTCCGGCGGCCCGCCCGGGGGCGCAGGTGAGCAGTCCACATCCGACGGCACGTACAGCCAGGGCGACGTCGAGTCCGAGCCCACCGACGACGGCACCTATCTGCGCGGCGCCCAGGTGGCCGACGCGGACGGGATCGCGCGCTTCACCACGATCTACCCCGGCTGGTACCGCGGCCGGACCGTGCACGTCCACGTCCGCGTGCACGTCGACCAGCAGACGGTGCTGACCACCCAGCTGTTCTTCGACGACGAGCTCAGCGACCAGGTCTACGCGGCGTCGCCGTACAGCGACCACTCCGGCCGCGACACGTACAACGATGGCGACTCGATCTACGAGGACGCCGGACTGCTCACCGTCGTCGCCGACGGCGACGGCTGGCTCGGCTACGCCAACCTCGGTGCCTGACGGGGTGCTGGCACCCCGGGCGGCTCGCCTGCTGGCACCCTGCCTCGGCCCCGCGCCGCTCCGTAGCGTCGTGGGGGAGGAGAGGGGGCGCTCATGCGGGCGACGTACCGGGTGCTGAGCGGGCTGATCGCGCTGGCCGTGGTGTTCCAGGCCGCTGTCGTCGCGTTCGGGGGGTTCGGCTTCATCCGCGAGCTGGACGACGGCGCGGTGATCACCGCGGACAGCGACGCACCGAACCCGGGGCCGATGCTGCATGCCATCGGCGGGACGATGGTGATCCCGCTGCTGGCCCTGGTGCTGCTGGTCGTGTCGTTCTTCGCCAAGGTGCGTGGCGGCGTGAAGTGGGCCGCGTTGCTGCTGCTGGCGGTGGCGGTGCAGATCACGCTCGGCTTCGCGGGCTTCCAGCTGCCGGCGCTGGGGCTGCTGCACGCGGCCAACGCGTTCGTGATCCTGACGCTGGCGCTGCTGGGCGTGCGGGCCGCGGGGGCGGCCACCCCGGCGGCGTCGGACGAGACCACCGGCGATGCCGCCCGGGTCTGAGCGCCGGCTGCGACGCAACAACCGGCTGGTCATCGGGGCTCTCGCGGCGGTCGCGGTGCTGGTGGCGGCCGGGCTGGTGTGGTCCTCGAGCCGGCTGCCGGACACGTACTCCGTCATGGGGATGGGGCACGCGGAGTTCGGCGGCGGACCGGCCGACGAGGTGCACGGCGGCCATGCCGGTCACGGCTGGGACGGCCCGCCGCGGCAGCGGGGTGACCGCGACGTGTCCGAGCTGACCGGGCCGCGGGACCGGCCGGCCGACGTCGCCGTCGAGCTGGTCGCCGCCCGCGACGGCGGCCGATACACGCTGAACGGGACGACGCCGGGGCCGGAACTGCGCGTCACTCAGGGCGACCTGGTGGAGGTCACGCTGGTCAACGAGTCGGTCCCGGACGGCGTGACGCTGCACTGGCACGGCGTGGACGTGCCGAACGCGGAGGACGGGGTCGCCGGGGTGACGCAGGACGCCGTCGCCGCCGGCGGGTCGCACACGTACCGGTTCGTCGCCGCCGACGCCGGCACCTACTGGTACCACTCGCACCAGGTCTCGCACGCGCAGGTGCGCGGCGGCCTGTTCGGCGTGCTCGTGGTCGTGCCGCGCGCGGGGGTCGCGGCGGGCCAGGACGTCGTCGCGGCCGTGCACACCTACGGCGGCGAGCCGACGGTGAACGGCGCGGACGGGCTGCGGGTCGACGCGGCGCCCGGCGAGCCCGTCCGGCTCCGGCTGGTCAACACCGACAACGAGGTGAAGCGGGTGTGGACGGCGGGCGCGCCGGTGCGGGTGCTCGCGGTCGACGGGCGGGACGTGCACGAGCCGGACCCGGTGACCGACGCGGCCGTGACGCTGCCCGCCGGTGGCCGCGTCGACCTCGGCTTCACGACGCCGGTGGACGGGACGACGGTGCGGGTCGAGCTGGGCGGCGTCGCCGTCGTGGCCGGTCCGCCCGGCGCGCCGGACCCGCCGGTGAGCGACCCGCCGGCGGACACCGTCGACCTGCTGCGGTACGGGGAGCCGGCGCCGCTCGGCTTCGACCCGGCCGCCGCCGACCGCGTCTTCGACTACCGCATCGGCCGCCGGTTCGGGCTGGTCGACGGCGTGCCGGGGATGTACTGGACGATCAACGGCAGCATGTTCCCCGACGTCCCGATGTTCGTCGTCGCCGACGGCGACGTGGTTCGGATGCGGATCGAGAACTCCGGCGCCGACAACCACCCGATGCACCTGCACGGCCACCACGCCGTCGTGCTCAGCCGCGACGGCGTGCCGGCCACCGGCAGCCCGTGGATCGTCGACTCCCTCGACGTCGGCCGGGACGAGACGTACGAGATCGCGTTCGTCGCGGACAACCCGGGGATCTGGCTGGACCACTGCCACGACCTGCCGCACGCCGTCGACGGGCTGGTCGCGCACCTCGTCTACACCGGCGTGCACACGCCGTTCCGGGTCGGCGCCGGCAACGAGCCGGAGTGATCAGCCGGCGGGGGTGAGGCTCAGCGACATGCCGGCCAGGCCGCGCTGGCGGTGCGACAGCCGCTTCGCCACCTGGCGCAGCGTCGCCGCGGCCGGCGCGTCCGGATCGCTCAGCACCAGCGGCATGCCGGCGTCGCCGCCCTCGCGCAGCCGGGTGTCGAGCGGGATCTCGCCGAGCAGCGGCACCGCCGCGCCGAGCCGCCGGGACAGTCCGTCGGCGACCCGCTGGCCGCCGCCGCTGCCGAACAGCTCCAGCCGGTGCTCCGGGCCGCAGTGCGGGCACGGCAGGAACGACATGTTCTCGATGACGCCGGAGACCTGCTGGTGCGTCTGCATCGCGATCGACCCGGCCCGCTCGGCCACCTCCGCGGCGGCCAGCTGCGGCGTCGTCACGACCACGATCTCGGCGTTCGGCAGCAGCTGGGCCAGCGAGATGGCGACGTCGCCGGTGCCGGGCGGAAGGTCCAGCAGCAGGACGTCGAGGTCGCCCCAGTAGACGTCGGTGAGGAACTGCTGCAGCGCGCGGTGCAGCATCGGCCCGCGCCAGGCGACCGGGATGTCGCGGTCGGGCTTGAACATCTCCGTCGAGATGAGCTTCACGCCGTGCGCCGGCACCGGCATGATCATCCGCTCGACGACGGTCGGCTGCGATCCCTCGACGCCGAACATGCGCGGGATCGAGTGCCCGTAGATGTCGGCGTCGACCAGGCCGACGCGGACGCCGTCGGCGGCCATCGCGGCGGCCAGGTTCGCCGTCACCGACGACTTGCCCACGCCGCCCTTGCCGGACGCGACCGCGTAGATGCGGGTGAGCGAGCCGGGCTGGGTGAACGGGATCTCCCGCTCCGGCGCGCCGCCGCGCAGCTGCTGGGACAGCGCCTTGCGCTGCTCCGGCGACATGACGTCGAGCACGACGTCGACCGACGTGCTGCCCTGCAGCGCCATCACCGCCGCGGTGACGTCGCGGGTGATGGTGTCGCGCAGCGGGCAGCCGGCCACCGTGAGGTACACCTCGACGCGGACCCGCCCGTCGGCGGCGACGTCCACGGATTTCACCATGTTGAGCTCGGTGATCGGCCGCTTGATCTCCGGGTCCTTGACCCCGGCGAGCGCCGTGGTGACGTCGTCGACGGTTGGGAGCGCATTCATATGGTCGATGCTACGTCGCTCCCGGCGCGCCGCCGTCTAGGATCTGGACGACATGACGGCGAGCAAGGACACCGACCAGTGGGTCACGGCTGAGCAGCTCGAGGTGTGGCGGCTGTTCATCCGCGCGCAGTCCCGGGTGATCCGGCGGCTCGAGGCCGACCTCCTCGCCGAGCACGAGCTGCCGCTGGCCTGGTACGACGTGCTGGTGCGGCTGCTGGAGGCGGACGGGCGCCGGCTGCGGATGAGCGACCTGGCCGAGCGCGTCCTGCTCTCGCCCAGCGGCCTCACCCGGCTGGTCGACCGGATGGTCGAGGAGGGCTTCGTCGAGCGGGCCCAGGCCGAGCGCGACGGCCGCGGCTTCTACGCGGTGCTGACCGACGCCGGCTACGAGCGGCTGCGCGACGCCAGCGGCACCCACCTGCGCGGCGTCCACGACTACGTCGTCGGCCGCTTCGACGACACCGAGCTGGCCACCCTGGCCGACCTGCTCCGCCGCCTCGACCCCTGACCCCGCCCTGATTGATCACGTCAAGTGGGTGTGCTCCCGCTTCCCCAGGAATGCATGCCTGGGTGAAGCAGGAGCAGCCCCACTGAGAACTCGCGCGGTTTGGGGTCTGTTGGAGTGTGGGGCCGTCGTCACGCGTATGGGGTGCACCTCGCCCGTCTGAGGGGCCGTGCGGCGGCCGGTTGGCCGCCGCATCCGGTCTGGTCGCGGGTGAGGTGCGCCAGTGGTGGGTGCGCAAGCTCCCCGGGGGTGACGGCGCGGCCTCACCTGCGGGGGGGCGTGTGAGGTCTGCTCGGCGTCGCCCACGGCGCCGGGGGTCGGTCGGCGCGGTCGATGCCGCCCACGGTCGTCGTCGCCCCGGCATCGGGCGGGTGGTCGGGCGACCTACTCGCGGTGAACGGGTGTCCTAAGTAGGCGTGCTCCCGCTTCCCCAGGAAGGCATGCCTGGTGAAGCGGGAGCAGCCCCACTTGACGTGATCAATCAGGAGAGGACGGGGGACCAGGCGCCGGTCGCCACCGCCAGCGCGACGGCGACGGCGGTGAGGAGGACGGACGCGGCCAGCAGCGCGGCGTCCGCCCGGCCGAACACCGGCCGCCGCGCCGACGTGCGATGCGCCGACGCGGCGAACCCGCGCGCGTCCATCGCCACCGCCAGCTGCGTCCCTCGTCGCACGGCCCCGACGAGCAGCGCGAACAACCGGCCGCCCAGCACGCCGAGGGCCCGCAGCGGATGACGGTCGCCGCCGAGGCCGCGAGCGCGCCGGGCCCGGCCGAGCACCTCCCACTCCGACGCCAGCAGCGGCGCCAGCCGGAACGCCGCCAGCGACCCGTAGGCGAACCGGGCCGGAACCCGCAGGTGCCGCACCAGCGCGTCGGCCAGGTCCACCGGGTCGATCGTCAGCACCGCCAGCACGCCGGGCAGCGCGATCGCCGCGACCCGCAGGCCGGCCGTCGCGCCGGTGGCCAGACTCTCGGTCGTCACCAGCAGCGGACCGGCCTCCAGCAGGGTCGCGCCGCCCTTGCGCGCGGTGAACACCGCATTCCCGAGCGTCACCATGACGACCGCCAGCCCGAGCGGCCACAGCCGGCGCAGCAGCCCGGACCAGCCCACGCCCCACGCCGGCACGGAGACCAGCCAGGCGGTCAGCAGGACGCCCGCCGACACGGGATCGACGCTGACCAGCAGCACCATCGACGGGATCAGCGCGGCCGCAAGCTTCGCGACCGGGTTGCGCCGGGCCAGCACCGCCGCCGTATCGGTGGACAGGTGCGTCTGCAGCAGCGTCACGACCGCACCTCCGCGGCCACCGAGAGCGTCCCGCCGGACACTGTCACCCGCTCGTCGGCCAGCGCCGACGCGAACGCCTCGTCGTGCGTCACCGCCACGATC
>NZ_POTW01000164.1 GCF_003236295.1 Jiangella anatolica | reverse complement strand
CGGCGGGGCTGCTGGCGGCACCGGTGCGGCGGCTGTCGCCGGTGCACGGGTACCTGGCGACGGCGAACATGCGGGCCAACTCGCGGCGGCTGGCGGCGGCGGTCACGCCGATCGTGCTGGCGGTCGCGGTCGTCTCGGTGCAGCTGTTCAGCCAGAGCACGCTCTCCGCCGCCGCGGGCCGGCAGGCCGTCGACGGCGTCGTGGCCGATCACGTGGTGACCGGGAGCGACGGCGGCGTCGGCGCCGCGGTCACCGACGAGCTGCGCGACGAGCTGGGCGACGACGCGACGGTGACGCCGGTCGTGCACAGCCAGGTCGTCGTCCGCTACAACGAGCTGGGCGACCCGGCGCAGGCGGCGTTCGCCGCGCAGGGGCTGGACCCGGCCGGGCTGGACCGCACGCTCGACCTCGAGGTCCGCGAGGGCGACCTCGGCGACCTGCGCGACGGCACGGTGGCGCTGAGCCGCTCCGCCTCGGCCACGTTCGGCGCGTCGGTCGGCGAGACCGTCGAGATCGTGCTCGGCGACGGCACCACGATCGAGCCGACGGTGGTCGCGGTCTACGGCCGCGGCCTGGGCTTCGGCGACGTCACGCTGCCGCACGACCAGCTGGCCGAGCACACGACCACCGGGCTGGACAGCTGGGTGCTGGTCGGCGGCGGCGACGCCGAGACGGTCGCCCAGGTGACGGCCGAGCACCCCGGCCTGGTCGCCGGCACCGGGTCCGACCTGTCCGCGGCCGGCTCGGCCGAGCGCGCCGCGGAGACGTCGTCGAGCCTGGTGGCGATTCTCGCGCTGCTCGCCTACCTGGCCGTGTCGGTGGTGAACACGCTGGTCATGGCCACGGCGGAGCGGACGCGTGAGTTCGCGCTGCTCCGGCTGGCCGGCGCCGCCCGGCGGCATGTGCTGGCGATGATGCGGGTCGAGGCGGCGGTCATCGTCGCGGTGTCGGTCGTCGTCGGGTTGCTGGTCGCGCTGCCGCCACTGGTCGGGCTCAGCTTCGGGCTGACCGAGTCGCCGGTGCCGTCGATCTCGCCGGCCGGCTTCGCCGGAATCGTGCTGGCGACGGCGCTGATCGGCTTCCTCGCCATCGGCATCCCGGCCCGGGCCGCCCTGCGCCTTCGCCCCGTCGACGCGATCGGCCTGCGCGAGTAGTCGATCACGTCGAGGAGGCCGGCTGTGCAGGCGCGGTCAGTCGCGGCGGTAGGCGACGTCGATGGCGTGGCGGGTGAAGCCCTCGCGCTCGTACAGCCGGACGGCGGCGGTGTTGTCGCCCTCGACGTAGAGCGTGACGGTGCGCACCCCGGCGACGTCGGCGAGATGGCGCAGGCCGGCGATCGTCAGCGCGCCGCCGAGCCCACGGCCGTGCGCGGCCGGCGCGACGCCGAGGACGTAGACCTCGCCGATCGGCTCGTCGATGCCGTCCGGGCCTGGGCTGGGGTCGTGCGGATGCACCTTGGTCCAGTGGAAGCCCAGCAGCTGGTCGTCGGCGTCGACGGCGAGGAAGAACCCGGCCGGGTCGAAGTCGGCGGCGGACTCGGCGGACCGGATGTCGTCGAGGGTCTGGCCGCCCTGCTCGGGGTGCCAGTGGAACGCGGCGTTGTTGACCTCCAGCCAGGCTTCCTCGTCGCGGCCGGGCCGGAACGGGCGCAGCCGCACACCGTCGGGGAGGGTGGGCTCGGCGAACTGGCCGGGGGCGATCCGGCGGCGCAGCTGCAGCAGCTCGCGGGCGCGCACCAGCCCGTGCCGGCGGGCCAGCGCCGCGGCCGCCGGATGGTCGCCGTGCGACCAGATCCACAGCTCACCGGTGAGGAAGTCCAGCAGGTCGGCGAGAAGCGAGCCGCCCAGGCCCTGCCGGCGATAGGCCGGGTCGACGACGAGCTCGGCGGCCAGCCGATCGCCCTGCGCGGCCGCGTACGCCGCGCCGACGAGGAGGTCGCCGGCGCGAGCGGTCAGCGCGGCCATCGTCGCCCCGGAGCCGACGGCCGGGAACAGGTCGTCGGAGAACGGTGCGACGGCGTCGGCCGCGCGGGCCCGGTCGGCCAGCGCCGTGACCTCCGCGACCTCCGCCGCCGTGAACGTCGTCGCCATCGCGACGACATTACCGGTCAGTCAGCGAGGGTGATGCTGACGTCGGCCCGGTCGTCCAGGTCGGTGTCGTCGGGCAGCGGGACGGTGGCCGCCGCGCGGCCGGAGCGGCCCTGCTGCGGCGGGACGAACCGGTAGCCGACGTTGCGGACGGTGCCGATCAGCGACTCGTGGTCGGCGCCGAGCTTGGCCCGCAGCCGCCGCACATGGACGTCGACCGTGCGGGTACCACCGAAGTAGTCGTACCCCCACACCTCCTGGAGGAGCTGAGCACGGGTGAAGACGCGGCCGGGATGCTGAGCGAGGAACTTGAGCAGCTCGAACTCCTTGTAGGTGAGGTCGAGCGTGCGGCGGGCCACCTTCGCGGTGTACGTGGCCTCGTCGATGACCAGGTCGCCGGAGCGGATCTCGTCGGGCGCGTCGTCGCCGGCCGCGGCCAGCCGGCCCTGCGCGAGCCGCAGCCGCGCCTCCACCTCGGCCGGCCCGGCCGAGTCGAGCAGCACGTCGTCGATGCCCCATTCGGCGGTGACGGCGGCCAGCCCGCCCTCGGTGACGATGGCCAGCAGCGGGACGTCGACCCCGGTGGTGCGGATCAGCCGAGTGAGCCCGCGGGCGTGCGAGAGGTCGCGCCGGGCGTCGACCGCGACGACGTCGCCGGTGGGCGCGTCGACGAGCGCGGAGGCCTCCGCGGGGAGGACCCGGACGTCATGCAGCAGGAAGCCCAGGGCCGGCAGCACCTCGGCCGACGGCTGCAGGGAGTTGGTCAGCAAGACGATGGTTGCCATGTCGTGACCTCCAGTCGGCCGGGGCCGGTGAACGCAGAAGGGACCCGCCGGCGTCATCGCCCAGGTCCCTTGGTGGGAGAGAATAGCTGATATGCCGGACCTCGACACACCAGGGGCACCAACAACACCCCGGCCGGACGCACGCGTGAAACGTTCCGGACACTCGCGCCGCCTGCAGGCGGCCGACGGGACGCTGCTGCACGCCCGCTACTTCCCGCGCCGCGACGGCGTCGACGGCGACCTCGCCGTCGTGGTCGCGCACGGCTTCACGCAGAGCTCGCGCAGCCCGCAGATGAGACGCATCTCCGGCTGGCTCAGCGAGCACGCGTCGGTCGTCCTGCTCGACCTGCGCGGGCACGGCCGGTCGCGCGGCCACTCGACGCTGGGCTGGCGCGAGGTGCTCGACATGGACGCCGCGGTGAGCTGGGCCCGGGCGCTGGGCTACCGGCGGGTCGCGACGCTCGGGTTCTCGCTCGGCTCCGCGGTCGCGGTCCGGCACGGCGCGCTGCACCGCGGTGTCGGCGCGGTGGCCGCGGTGAGCGTGCCCGGTGAGTGGCACTACCGCGGCACGGCCGCCATGCGGACGCTGCTGCGGCTCATCCTCACCAAGCCCGGGCGCATGCTGCTGCGGCTGCTGCGCCGCACCCGGGTCTCGCCGGCCGGCTGGTCGACGCCCGCCCCGATCGACGCGCGGGCGGCGGCCGCCGAGCTCGATGTCCCGCTGCTGGTCGTGCACGGCGACAAGGACGACTACTTCCCGGTGCACCACGCCTGGCAGGTGCACGCCGCCGCGCCCGTCGCGACGCTCTGGCTGGAGCGCGGCTTCGGGCACGCCGAGGCCGGCGCCACGGAGCCACTGGTCGCGCGCATCGGCGCCTGGCTCGACGAGCACACGCTCGCCGTCGACGCGGTCCGGTCGATGTCGTGATGGCGAAGGTGACGGTTCGGTACTGGGCAGCGCTGCGGGCGGCCGCCGGCATCCCCGAGGAGGTCGTCGACGCCGGCACGCTCGCCGAGGCGCTGGCCGCAGCCCGGACGGCGCACCGCGAGAGCCCGCGGTTCGGTGCCGTCCTCGACATCTGCGCCGTCGTCGTCGACGGCACTCCGGCCGGCGCGCGCGACCCCGCCACCGTCGCCCTGCACGACGGCTCGGCGATCGAGCTGCTCCCGCCGTTCGCCGGCGGGAGCAACCCGACCTCGTGTTGATCTAGCTCGCGTCGGAGCGGCGGCCGCCGACCAGGTACGACGGGTCGCCCACGGCGCCCTCGATGGTCGCCAGGCCGAACTCGCCGTCGACGATGTCGAACGACTGGCGCGGCGCCTCGATCGCCGTCGCCTCGCCGCTGGCCAGGTCGACGGTCAGCGTGCCGTTCTCGGTGGCGCCGAAGACCGTCGAGTCGTCGATCGCCAACCCCTGGATCGCGAAGTCGGCCGCGACCGGGGTGACCGTGCCGGCCTCGACGTCCAGGATCAGCCCCTGCGGCGACCAGCCGATGAACAGGCGCTTGCCGTCGGGGGAGACCAGCGCGCCGGTGGCGCTCGGGTTGGAGTTGGCGACGACCGGGTTCGCCCCGGCGAGGTCGGCGGCCGACGGGGTGGCCGGCTCGTGCGTGGCGGCGTCGAGCCAGGTGATCTCGAAGGCGGTGGCGTTCTCGTCGGTGGCCGAGATGGTCAGCAGGTACGGGCCGACCACCATCGCCACCTCGATCGGCGAATCGGCGTAGATGCTGTCCTCCACGTTCGCCTTCGACGCGACGGTGTTCCAGGCCTCGGCGCCGTCGAACGTGCGGGCCCTCCAGCCGAAGTAGGTGTCGCCGTACTCCCCGCCGTCCTCGGTCCACGCCTGGCCGAGGACGTAGGAGATCGCCAGGTCGCCGGAGATCCCGGCGAAGTACTCCTCCAGGTCGTACTGGTCGACGACCATCGGCTCCGTGTCACGGTTGATCGGGACGAACTCGGTGGCACCCGGCTTCAGGACGAAGTCGCCGGCCAGCACGCCCTGATCGGTCCAGTACACCTCGGTGTGCGGGTTCTCGCCCTGCGGCACGGTGATGTGCACCTCGGCCGGGAAGGACGGGTCGGCGCTGCCGGCGTCGCCACCCTCGTCGCCACCGGCGTCAGCCGGCCAGGCGAGGTAGCCCCACGCCGTCGACGCCTCGGTGACCGCGTCGCCGGCGTCGTCCTCGGTGACGATGACGGCGACGCCGGGCTTGCCACCGACCTCGGTCGCCCGCAGCGCCGACACCTGGCCCGGCAGCACCTCGGACTTCCACAGCCGCTCGCCGGTCTCGGCGTCCAGCGCGACGATGTGGCGGTCCGTGGCCGGGTCCGACGCGTCGGGCTCGAGGGCGAACACGGTGCCGTCGATCAGCGCCGGGCGCTCCAGGCCCTCGTGCGACCAGCAGTTGTCCGGGTCCAGGCCCTCGGGCAGCTCGGCGCCGATCTGCGGCGGGCAGCTGAACTCGGGTGTGGTCTCCTCCGGCGTTGACGGCTCGTCCGACGGCGCCTCGCTCGGCGCATCGGTGCTGGTCTGGTCCGCCGACGGCTCGGAGTCGTCGCCGCACGCCGTCAGGGCAACCGCGGCGACGGCGAGCAGCGCCGTGACGCGGCCGCGAATGTTCGTCATTTCCTGTGGATCCTTTCGAACGACTACGCGGTGTGCCCGATGACGTAAAACGATGTGCCAAATACCTTAGGGAAGGGGCACGCGTCCAGTAGGCGAGACCGAGATCACGCCGTGCCTCGAGGGCAGCCGGACTGTTGTGGAGTTGTTGTCATTTCGGCGTGGGTGGGCGGTCCGCGTCTGCAAGCATTCAAAGGTGCCCTCCGTTCACGCCTCGCTGGCCGTCGCCGCCCTCGCCGGCGTGCTGGCGCTCGCGTCGGCGTCGGGGAGCACGCTACTGGCCGTCGGGATCGCCCTGGTCATCCTGATCTTCACGCTCGGCGCCGTGGCCGCCACCCGGGCCGGCGCGGCCCGCCGGTCCGCCGCCATCGCGCTCGCCGCCGGTGCCGGCGCACTGGCCTGGACCTGGTCCGACGCGACGTCCGACCTCACCCCGATGGCGGCGCTGCTCGGCCCCACGCTGGTCGCGTCGATCATCGTCCAGCTGGTGC
>NZ_POTW01000163.1 GCF_003236295.1 Jiangella anatolica | reverse complement strand
CCAGCAGAAGTCGGCATACGATATGAGCGCTAGTCTCGTGGGCTCGGAGATGTGTATAAGAGCCAGCTCCTGGAAGGCGCGGTACGCCGGCCGGATGATCAGCCAGGACAGGTACGCCACCAGCAGGAACAGCGGCCAGCTCATCACCAGCCGGGCGCCGGCCAGCCAGCCGATCTGGTCCTCGCCGGCCAGGTAGAGCGGCACCTGGACCGCCAGCCGCAGCGCGAACATCGCCACCCACAGCAGGCTGGCCTGGGTGTACGCGCGCAGCAGCGCGGGGTCGCGGCGCCAGGCCGTGCCCTGGCCGGAGACCAGCCCGACGAACACGCCGAGCAGCGGCCAGCGGACGACGATCGAGACGAGGTAGGCCAGTCCGTAGCCGACGTTGATCAGCAGGCCGGGCAGGAACACGTCCTCGGCCCGGCCGGTCCGGTTGGCCATGAACGCGGCGATGCCGACGCCGAGGAAGCCGGCGATGACGTTCTGCATCTGCTCCTTGCGCAGCAGCCGGATGACGGCGAGCAGCGCGCCCGAGGCGAGCGCGACCCACAGCGACAGCGTCAGGTTGCGGCCGGCCGCGGTGTACACGACGGTGAACAGGGCGAGCGGAAGCCCGGCGTCCAGCAGCGCGGCCGGGCCGAGCACGTTCTGGGCGCTGAACCGCTCGTCGGAGGTGAGTGCCTGGACCCAGCTCTGCCGGCCGGCACGGTCGGGGGCGCCGGGATCGCTCTGACTCATCTCACTCCAAGCCTGCGGGCAGCAGCTCGTATCTCGGGTTGTACATGACCCTGCGGCCGTCGAGCGTGGCCACCCGTCCGGTCGCGACCAGCCGGCGTCCGCAGCTGATGCCGGCGATGCGTCGCCGGCCGAGCCAGACCAGTGTCACCGCACCGGTGCCGTCGTACAAGTCCGCCTCGAGGGCGGGGGTGCCCAGACGCGGCTGCAGCGTCACCGACTGCAGCACGCCGCGGACGCGCACGGTGGTGCGGTCCTGGGTCTCGGCCAGCGGCTGACAACCGGCCTCGCGCGCGTCGTCGCGCAACTCCTCGGCTTCGACCTCCTCGTCGGAGGCGACCCACCGGGTGATGGCGCCCCACAGCCCGCGGCGCCCGGTGTTCTCTTCCACAGTTATGAGAGTAGTCCGCCGCGGCAAACCGGCAGCTCAGGCCTGGAGCGGCTGGGACGGGTCGACCGCCGGCCGGTTGCCGGCCGGCGGCTTGAGCACGATGACGTCGCCCGGGGCCATCGGCGCCTGGCCGCGGATCACCACCGTCTGCTTCACCAGCTCGACGAAGCGCTGGAAGGTGGCGGCGTCGTTGGTGGCCTTGCCGAGGAACGTGGCCCGCAGCATCCACCGCGGCCCGTCGATCGCCGACACCCGCGACGGCTGCAGCACCTGCTTGCCGTCGGGCGCCTGGACCGGCACGACCAGCCGCATCTCGGTGCCGAACGGGCCGGGCGCCTCCTCGGCACGGCCGCCGCGGCGCTTGGCGTCCTCGCCGATCTGCAGCCGGGTCTGAGCCCAGAGGCCGGAGCTGCGCGGCGCGGCGACGGCGATCAGCTGCACCGCGGCGTCGTCGATGGCGAGGACGGCGCTGGTGGCGTTGCCGGTGCGCTGGTCGACCTGCAGCTGCAGCTTCATCCCCGGCGCGGCCTGGACCAGCAGCCCGCCGAGGTCGACCCGGCCCTTGCGGGCGTCGTCGAGCTCGACCTCGGACTCGTCGAACGGCCCGCCGGAGCGGTCGCTCTTGGCGTCGTCTGACTCGCCGGACTCCCCCACGCCCGGCGCCGACGAGGCCTTGGTGGTCTCCTCGACCTCGGGCTCGTCCTCATCGCCGTCGCGGCGCCGCCGTCCCCACACCTGAGTGTTCCCTTCGTCTCATCGGCCGCCGGCGCTGTCGCCGGCCTGGCTTGCCGTGCCCGTCGACCCGTACCCGCCGTCGCCCCGCGCCGAGCCGGGCAGCCGCTCCACCTCGTGGAACCGGGCCTGCTCGACGCGCTGGAGGACCAGCTGAGCGATCCGGTCGCCGCGCGCGAACACCGCCGGTTCCCGCAGGTCGTGATTGACCAGCACCACCTTGATCTCGCCCCGGTAGCCCGCGTCGACCGTGCCCGGCGTGTTGACGATGCTGACCCCCAGCCGGTGCGCGAGCCCCGATCGCGGGTGGACGAATGCAGCGTATCCCGCGGGCAGGGCGATCGCGATGCCCGTGCCCACCATCGCCCGCTCCCCCGGCGCGATGCTGACGTCGCTGGTCGTGACGAGGTCCGCGCCGGCGTCGCCGGGGTGCGCGTAGCCGGGCAGCGGCACGTCCGGGTCCAGCCGGGTGATGAGGACGTCGACAGGCAAGTCGGTCACGGGTTCACCTCCGCGACCTTCGCGGCCGCCGGGGACAGCTCCGACGCGGCCACCGGGCGGCCGTGGTCGGTGAAATGGGTGGGCGGGACGACGACGAACGTGGCCGACGCGGTGACGCTGACCGGGCCGTCGGGCGCGTTCTCGCGGCCGGTCGCGGACATGAAGATCTTGCGGCCCTCGCTGCCGTCCACCGCCGCGTCGATGTACAGCGTCGTGCCGACCGGGACCGGACGGCGGTAGCTGGTCTCCAGATGGCCGGTGACGGCCGGCTTGCCGATCAGCCAGATCAGCGAGCCGAGCACCTCGTCGAAGGCCAGCGACAGGATGCCGCCGTGGGCCAGGCCGGGCGCGCCCTGGTGGTCGTCGGTGACGGTGAAGGCGCCGGCGACGGTGAGGCCCTCGCCCGCGACGACGCTGACGCGCAGCCCCGTCGAATGGTCCGGACCACAGCCGACGCACATGCGATAGTGCGAGGCGATCGTGGTGCCCGGCGCCGGCGCGTCGGGATGCCGTTCGGTCACGATCGACGACCCTACCCGCTCGCCTCCGGCGATCCGTGGCACCCTGCTGGAGTGACTCGTTACCGCGAACGCCTGGTGGTCCCGCCGCTGTGGTGGCTGCTGCTCATCGGGATGGTCGCCTCGCTCTGGCTGGTCTACGAGCTGCCGTTCGGCGCGCGGGTGTCGCTGCCGGCGGCGGGCACGGCGCTGGCGCTCGGCGCCGCCGCGCTGCTGCGCTACGGGTCGCTGACGATCGCCGTCGGGACCGACGGGGTCAGCGTGGGGCGGGCCCGGCTGCCGCTGACGGCGCTCGGCCCGGCCGAGGCGCTCACCGGCGAGGCGGCGCGGACGGCTCGTGGTCCCGGCCTCGACCGCCGCGCCTACGTGGCGATCCGCGGCTACGTGCCGGGGGTGGTGCGCATCGAGGTCGACGACGACGCCGACCCGACGCCCTACTGGCTGGTGTCGACACGCCGCCCCGAGCGGCTCGTGGCCGAGCTCGAGGCGGCGCGTCAGACCGCCGGCCGGTGAGGGGTTCGGATGGGGCTCAGGCCGCGCAGTCGCGGCAGATGAGCATCCCGTCCTTCTCCTTCGCCAGCTGGCTGCGGTGGTGCACGAGGTAGCACTGCGAGCAGGTGAACTCGTCAGCCTGCCGCGGCAGCACTCGGACCGCCAGCTCCTCGTTCGAGAGATCCGCTCCTGGGAGCTCCATGGACTCGTTCAGGTCGGACTCGTCGACGTCGACGATGCCCGACGACTTGTCCATACGCCGGTTCTTCAGTTCCTCCAGCGAGTCCTCGGACAGATCCTCGTCGGTCTTGCGTGGCGCGTCGTAGTCGGTTGCCATTGATCTATTCCCCCTCACTGGGCGCGTCGTGATGGTCCGTGGCCGGGCCGGTTGGACTCCGAGCCTCTGTAACGCACGACAGCCCGCGGTTGTGCCCGCTCCGAGCGGGAGATTCTGCCTGATCCGTTACCCCGTTGGCACGACACCCCGCACTGTGGGATTTCGTGTCGTCCTCTGGACCGACGAAGGACACCGTTCTGGAGGACGAGAGATGTCACCATTCCAGGCGGCAGGCTGTCATCGGACCGTCAGCACCGGAGGGAACCGCATGCTCGAGCTCGACCGGCTGTCTCGCCGCTACGGCGACGTCGTGGCCCTCGACGATCTCTCGTTCACGGTCCGACCAGGGCAGATGTACGGATTCGTCGGCACCAACGGCGCCGGGAAGACCACCGCGATGCGCATCATCCTGGGCGTTCTGGAGCCCGATTCCGGCGTCGTCCGGTGGAACGGGACCCCCCTCGACCAGGACATCCGGCGTGAGTTCGGTTACATGCCCGAGGAGCGCGGGCTGTACCCGAAGATGCAGGTGCACGAGCATCTCGTGTACCTCGCACGGCTGCACGGTGTGGCAGGCATCACAGCCGCGAAGGCCGCATCGGACCTGCTCGACGCGCTCGCTCTGAGCGAACGTGCGTCAGATCGCATCGAATCGCTCTCACTCGGTAACCAGCAGCGGGTGCAGCTGGCGGCCGCGCTCGTCCACGATCCGGCCGTCATGGTCCTCGACGAGCCGTTCAGCGGGCTGGACCCGATGGGCGTCGACGCGATGGCCGCGGTGCTGCGGGCACGGGTGGACGCCGGCGCGGCGGTCGTGTTCTCCAGCCACCAGCTGGAGCTGGTCGAGCGGCTGTGCGACGCCGTGGGCATCATCCGGGCCGGCCGCATGGTCGCCGACGGCAGCGTCGACGAGCTGCGCGGCACGTCGGCGCCCCGGTTCCGGGTGGCGGTCGACGCGCCGGCCGGCTGGGTGTCGTCGCTGACGGCGGCGGTGCCCGGCCTGGTGGTCGTCGACGACGCCGGTCACGACGCGCTGGTGGAGCTGCCGCCGCCGGGCGACGACCAGGCGCTGCTCGACGCGGCCCGCGCGCTGGGCCCGGTCCGCCAGTTCACCCCGGTGCGGCCCACGCTGGCCGAGCTGTTCCGTTCCGTCGTCGCCGAGCCGGCCACCGAGCCGGCCACCTCGGAGAAGGTCGAGGCCGCCTGATGTCGCGCCCCCTGTCGTTCCGTGAGGCCGTCACGCTGGTCGCGCAGCGTGAGTTCGGGCAGCGGATCCGGGAACGCTCGTTCTTCGTCTCGCTGCTGATCACGCTCGGCATCATCGCGGTGGTCGTGCTGCTCCCCCGCTTCACCGACCTCGGCTCTGACAGCTACGACGTCGCGCTGGTCGGCGAGCCGGCCGGCCTGCAGGAGGCGGTCTCGCGCCAGGCCGACGTCGCCGACGTCGAGGTGAGCCTCCGCTCCGTCGACGACGCCGCCGAGGCCGAGCGGCTGACCCGCGACGGTGACATCGACGCCTACCTCGACGGCGACACCGTCTATGTCGACCAGTCGCTGGACGACTCGCTGAGCGCCGTCCTGCAGAACGCGTACAGCCAGGTCGAGGGCGCGCGGGCGCTGGAGTCGGCCGGCATCGATCCGGCCGAGGTGTCCGAGGCGCTGACGTCGGCGACCCTCCGGTCGGTGACACTCGACCCCGACGCAGACGAGCGCGAGACCCGCGGCGGCATCGCCTTCTTCGGCACCATCATCCTGTTCGGCCAGCTCATCACGTACTCGATGTGGGTCGCCATGGGCGTCGTCGAGGAGAAGTCCAGCCGCGTGGTCGAGGTGATCCTGTCCACGATCCCGGCGCGGGCGCTGCTGGCCGGCAAGATCATCGGGATCGGGCTGCTCGGCCTCGTGCAGCTGGCGCTGATCGGCGGGCTCGGCCTGGGCATCGCGGCGGCGCTCGGCGCGGTGGAGCTGAGCGGGCCGATGATCTCGCCGGTGCTGACGGCGCTCGGCTGGTTCGTGCTCGGCTTCGCCGCCTACGCGTCGCTGTCCGCGGCGGCGGCCGCCCGGATCTCCCGGCAGGAGGACCTGCAGAACGTCACCACACCGGTGAACACGCTGATGATGGTGTCGTACTTCGGCGCGTTCTTCGTCTTCCTCAACCCCGACACCCCGGCGGCGGGCGTGCTGAGCATCGTGCCGCCGTTCAGCGCGCTGATCATGCCGTTGCGGATGGCCCGGGGCGACGCCGCCGGCTGGGAGGTCGCCCTGGCGCTGGGCCTGATGCTCGCCCTGATCGCCGTCCTCGTCGTGCTGGCGGCGCGGGTGTACGAGGGCGCGGTGCTCCGCATGGGCGCGAAGGTGTCACTGAAGGACGCCTGGGCCGCCCGCCGCCGCACCTCCCATGATCATCAATGATCCAACCACCCATAGAGCCTGTTGCTCTTTGTGGTTGTAGCTGACCGGTGTGGTTCGGGTTGGTGGTTCTTGGGTTGTCGGCTTGTCGGGGTCCGGTGCTGGTGGGCTGGTCAGGCGGTGGCGATCTGGGCGGTGGTGATG
>NZ_POTW01000162.1 GCF_003236295.1 Jiangella anatolica | reverse complement strand
CCGTTCGACCCGCCGGAGCCGACCCGGCACAACGAGGTCCCGTGGGTGCAGCCGTATCCCGACGTCCTCCTGCCCGAGTCCGCCTACCTGCACCGCGAGCAGGTAGAACTGGCCTTCGTCGAGGCACTGCAGCAACTGCCGCCGCGGCAGACCGCGGCCCTGGTGGTGTGCGACGTGCTCGGCTTCCCGCTGAGGGAGGCGGCGGCCGTGCTCGACACGACGACGACGGCGGTCAAGGGGGCGTTGCAGCGGGCCCGGGCGACCCTGCGCGCCCCGGCCACGCGGCCGCCGGCACACGGCTCGGCCGAGGAGCGCCGCCTCAGCAAGCAGTTCGCCGCCGCGTTCGTCGCCGACGACGTCGACGCTGTGATCGCGCTGCTCACCGACGACGCCTGGCTGGCGATGCCGCCGGCGCCGCACCAGTACGCGGGCGCGGCCGCCATCGCCGGATTCCTCCGCGCCAGCGCGGCCTGGCGGGCCGGCCGGCAGTACTCGCTGCTGCCGACCAGGGCCAACGCCCAGCCCGCGTTCGGCTGCTACCTCGACGCAGCACCCGCCGGGCTCCTCGTCCTCACCCTCGACGGCGACCGGATCGCCCGCGTCACCCGCTTCATGGACGACACCTTGTTCCCCGCGTTCGGGCTCCCCCGCGCGTTCAGCCGATCCCCCGCATCTGCAGCACCTTCAGCGCCAGCGCGAGGTCCAGGCGCAGCTCCGGATCGGTGGTGAACGGGCCGAGCATCCGCTCGAGCTTCGAGATCCGGTACCGCAGCGTGTTGTAGTGGAAGTGCAGCTGCCGGGCCGCTTCGGCGACGTTGAGGTTCGTGTCCAGCAGCACCTTCAGCGTGTGCCGCAGGTCCTCCATCTCCGGGTCGTCCTCGGCGGCCAGGCCGTGCAGCGTCTCGCGGACGAAGCCGCGCAGCTCCTCGCGGTCCTCGATCTGGCTCAGCAGCCGGAACGAGCCAAGGCTGTCGAAGTGGGCCAGTGAGCCGCGCCCGTTCATCTGCCGCCCGACGTCGACGGCGCGGCGGGCCTGCTCGTACCCGACGGGCAGCCGGGACGGGTCGTCGACGATGCGGCTGACACCGGTCGAGAAGGAGCGCCGTCCGCCGCCGCCGTCGCCGGACACCTGGCGGACCACGTCACGGACGACCGACTCCGGGTCCGGCCGCGGCCCGACCGGCAGCAGCGCCACCACCTCCTGCGCGAATCCGACGACGGCGGCCCGCGGGTCGCGCCGGCCCATGACCGACTGCCAGGCGACGGTGAACCGCTCCTGCACCGGCCGCAGCTGCAGCCCGGACGTTCCGGCATGACCGTGGTCGGGGTCCAGCTCGGCCACGACGACGACCAGGTCGCGCCCGACGTCCCAGCCCAGCGACTCGCAGTGCGCCACGATCCGGTCCCGGTCGCCGGCCCGGCCGGACAGCACGTCGCGGAGGAAGTCGCCGCGGTACTTGCTCTCGACGGCGGTGACGGCGAGCTGCTTGTTCACCGCGAGCGCGGCCACCGTCGCGGCCCGTTCCAGCACGTTGACGTCGGCGTCGTCCAGCGCGCGGTGCCGTGCGAACGCCACGATGCGCCCGTGATCGACCCGGCCGGCGACGATCGACACGACGGCGTGCCAGCCGGGCACATCGACGTGGGAGTGGACGCCGCCGGGCTCGTACTCGGTGCGGAACCGGCCGGACGTGTCGAAGCACGGCGTGTGCCGCCACGACCCGAGATCCTCGGCGTTGCCGCTCTCGGCCAGCACCCGCCCGTCCGCCGTCGTCACCATGACCGGCACGCCGAGCACCGCGGACGTCTTCGTCACCAGCTCGGTCAGGCCGCCGCCCTCCAGCACCACGGACAGCAGCGCGTGGTGCACCTCCCACGACCGCTCCAGCGCCGCGGCCTGCTTGTTCAGCACGCCGGTGAGCACCTGGTTGAGGATGTCGTCGAACCCGACGGCGTCGGGCAGCAGCAACAGCGGCAGGCCGAGCCGGTCGGCCTCGTGGATCATCTCCTCCGGCAGCGCGTCCAGGTAGCGGTGCAGCTTGACGGCGAGCGCGGCCAGCCCGCGCGCGTCCAGCTCCGCGACCAGCCCGGACAGCCCCTGCGGCGTGTTGCGCAGCGGATATCCCGTGGTCAGCAGCAGCTCGTGCGGCTTGACCCACGGCAGGATGTCCGGCACCTCCATGATGTTGGCGCGCTGGACGACGCGGTCCAGGCCGTCCTCGCCCGCGAGCAGCCGCGCGCCCGCCAGCGCGGGGATCTCCATCGCCTTGCGCACCGTCAGCCCCGCCACGGCAGCGGCCGGCCATTTACCACCGGCCGCTGGCAACTCCGGCGAACCTTGGGCCGGATCGTTGGCAAGTTTGCCCATGCGATGACGGTAGCGGTCCCGGCTACGTTCGTGGCAGTCCCAGTTCAGGTGATCTTGGGCGGAACGGAGGTCGCGAGTGCCGGCACCGACGGTTCCCTCCGCGGTCCGGGCCGCCCGGCCGTGGCCGGGCGACGCGTCGCGGCAGGTCCTGCCGGGCGCCGCGAGCACCGCAGTCGCCGCCGTCGTGGGGGGGCCACGGCTCACCGGGGAGGTCGTGGCCGCCACCCGCACCTTGACCGCCGTACTGGTCGACCACGGCGCCGAGCCGGTGCTCCTGTGCCTCACCGGCCCGGCGGCCGTTCGGCTGCCCTGCGCCGTCGTCACGCCGTGGCCGGTGTCCGGGCTGCGGCCCGGCCAGCACGCCGTGGTCGGCGACGGCGAGGTGCAGGTCGGCGACGGCGTCCTGGTCACGGTCGGGCGGTGGTGGCAGGCGCGGCCGGCCGCGATCGGCGACGTGACGCTGGCGCGGCAGCGCACCGCCGGCAAGGACGACCGGACCGGGCTCGACGGCGCGATCGTCGCGGCCGCCGGCCGCTTGGGGCTCGCGCTGCTCTGCGGTGACGACGACGAGCTGGCCGACGCGGCCGGCGGGCTGCTGGGGCTCGGCCCCGGCCTGACGCCGGCCGGCGACGACGTGCTGGCCGGCGCTCTGGTGGTCGCGTCGGCCGTCGACCCACGGGCCGCGGCCCGGCTGGCGTCCGCCGTCGAGGCCGCCGAGCCGCTGCGCCGGACCACCGCCGTCTCCGCCGGCCTGCTTCCCTACGCCGCGCGCGGGCTGGCCGTCCCGCAGCTCATCGTCTACCTGGCCGTCCTCGGCGCGGCCCGCGGCGACGTCGACGCCGCCGAGCGGCGGCTGCTCGCCGTCGGCCACACCTCCGGCGCCGCGCTACGGCTCGGCGCCCAGGTGGCGCTGGCCGCGCTCGCCGGGGCCGCGCGGTGATCCGGCACGTCGAGGTCCGCACCGGCACCTACCACGACTCGGTCACGTTGATGCAGGTCAGCCAGGCGGTCCAGGGCGAGGACGGGGTCGACGCGGCGCTGGTCGCGATGGCCACCCAGCTGAACCTGGACCTGCTCGGCGGGATGGGCTTCGAGACGCCGGCAGCGACCCCGAACGACCTGGTCATCGGCGTGACGGCGGACGACGACGCGGCGCTGGGCCGGGCGCTGGCCCGGGTCGAGACGGCGCTGGCGACCCGCCCCGCCGAGGCCGCCGGCGCCGGCGCGGTCGCCCCGCCGCGCACCGTCGGCTCGGCCGCCCGCCGCGACGGCGCGACCATCGCGTTCGTCTCCACGCCGGGCCCGTACGCGTTCGCCGACGCGATGGACGCGCTGCAGCACGGCCTGCACGTCGTCGTGTTCTCCGACAACGTGCCGGTCGAGCAGGAGGTCCGGCTCAAGCAGGAGGCCCGGGCGCGTGGCCTGCTGGTGCTGGGCCCGGACTGCGGTACCGCGGTCGTCGGCGGCGTCGGCTTCGGCTTCGCCAACGTCGTGCGGCCCGGGCCGGTCGGCCTCGTCGCGGCGTCCGGCACCGGCGCGCAGCAGCTGATGTGCCTGCTCAGCGGCGCGGGGGTCGGGATCAGCCACTGCCTGGGGGTCGGCGGCCGGGATCTCTCGGCGCCCGTCGGCGGCGCGTCGACCCTGGCGGCTCTGGACCTGCTCGCCGACGACGACGCGACCGAGGTCGTCGTCGTGGTGAGCAAGCCGCCCGCGCCGGAGGTCGCCGACGCCGTCCGGGAGCGGGCGGAGAAGCTCGGCAAGCCGGTCGTGCTGGCGCTGCTGGGGCCCGGCCGGCCGGACCTCACCGCCGTCGCGGAGACCGTCGTGGCCGCCGCCGGGGCGCAGTGGCGTCCGCCGCGGTTCTGGCCGGCGGCGCCCGCGGCCGGGCCGTACCCGTCGATCCGCGGCCTGTACGCCGGCGGCACGCTCTGCGAGGAGGCGCGGCTGCTGGTGGAGGCGGAGCTCGGGCCCGGAGCGCACACCTTCGTGGACTTCGGCGACGACACACTGACGCGGGGACGGCCGCATCCGATGATCGACAACTCGCTGCGGACCGAGCGGCTGCTGGCCGAGGCGCGGGACCCGTCCTGCGGCGTCGTCCTGCTCGACGTCGTGCTGGGCCACGGCGCGCACCCGGACCCGGCCGCCGAGCTGGCGCCGGCGATCGTCCGCGCCCGCAATGTCGCCGGCGCGCGCGGCCGCGACCTGGCCGTCGTCGTCCCCCTGATCGGGACCGCGGACGACCCGCAGGACCTCGAGGAGCAGGCACGGGCGCTGCGCGACGCCGGCGCGTCGGTGCACCTGTCCAACGCCGCGGCCGCCCGGGCGGCGATCGCGCTGGTCAGGGGCGGTGACGAGTGAACGACCTGCTGCGCGACGAGCCGCGCGTCGTCAGCGCCGGCGTCGACCTGTTCGCGTCGGCATTGACCGCGCAGGCGGTGCCGGTGACGACGGTGGACTGGCGGCCGCCGGTGGCCGGCACGTCGGAGGACCTGGCCCGCGTCCTCGCCGACCCGCGGCGGCCGGACGCGAACGCGCGGGCGCTGGCGCGGATGCTGGCGGCCGGCGCCGAGCTCGTCGACGTCCGCCCGGCCCGCGAGCTGCTCGGGCTGGAGCCGGGGCAGTTCCTGCACGCCGGGCCGCCGATCGGCTGGGACCGGGCGTCCGGGCCGTTGCGGGGCGCGCTGATCGGCGCTTCGCTGTTCGAGGGCTTGGCGTCGTCGCCCGGTGAGGCAGAGGCGCTGCTGGCCGCGGGGGCGGGCGTCGAGTGGGCGCCGTGTCACGACCGGGGCGGCGTCGGCCCGATGGCCGGGGTCGTGTCGCCGTCGATGTGGCTGTTCGAGCTGCACGACCCGGCGTCGGGACGGACCGCGTGGTGCTCGCTGAACGAGGGCCTCGGCGCGGTCCTGCGCTACGGCGCCTACGGTCCGGACGTGATCGACCGGCTGCGCTGGATGGCCTCCGTCCTCGGGCCGCTGCTGCAGACTGCGGTCCGGCGGGGCGGGCCGGTGGACGTCAAGGCGATCGTCGCGCAGATGGTCCAAATGGGCGACGAGGGCCACAACCGCAACCGCGCCGGCACGCTGATGCTGCTGCGCGACCTGCTGCCGGCGCTGATCTCCAGCGGCGCCCCGTCGTCCGACGTCGCCGCCGTGGCGTCGTTCGTCGGCGGGAACGACCACTTCTTCCTCAACCTCGTCATGCCGGCCGGGAAGCTGCAGACGGCGGCCGCCGCGGACCTGCCGGGATCGACCGTCGTCACGACGATGGCTCGCAACGGGACCGACTTCGGCATCCAGGTGTCCGGGACCGGCTCGGCCTGGTTCACCGCACCCGCGAACACACCGGAGGGGTTGTACCTCGGTGCGTACGGGCCGGACGACGCGAATCCCGACATCGGCGACTCCGCGATCACCGAGACGATGGGACTCGGCGGGTTCGCGATGGCGGCCGCGCCGGCCATCGTCCGGTTCGTCGGCGGATCGGTGCCGGACGCGCTGGCGACCAGCCGGCTGATGTACGAGATC
The DNA here is from genome assembly GCF_003236295.1 of Jiangella anatolica. GTDB lineage: Bacteria > Actinomycetota > Actinomycetes > Jiangellales > Jiangellaceae > Jiangella > Jiangella anatolica. Next base: position 366 of record NZ_POTW01000162.1, on the reverse strand, counting down.
ACGCTCGGCGAGAACCCGGCCTATGCGATGCCGATCCTGGAGTTCCGCGGCGCGCCGACCGGCATCGACGTCACGCTGGTGACCCGGACGGGCGTGCTGCCGCAGATCAACACCGGCATCGCCGGCCGGGTCGCCGGCACCGGCCAGGTCGGCGCCGGCCTCGTCCAGCCCCCGATGGAGTGCTTCACGTCGGCGCTGTCCGCCCTGGCGGCCGCCACTCCCCCATGATCATCAATGATCCAACCCCCTAGAGGTGGTTGGATCATTGATGATCATGGGACAGGTCGGCGGGGGTGCTGTCTCTTATACACATCTTATGCTGCCGACACCCTGCCAACGATAGAATAGGTGTAGACCTCGGTGGTT
>NZ_POTW01000161.1 GCF_003236295.1 Jiangella anatolica | reverse complement strand
GTGTGATGTGTCCCTTCCGCGAGAACCATTGGCGTGGTCTCGCCGACCATCACACGATGGCCACCCCCGACGTGGTCACCCACGCCGACAACGGCCCGACCGTTACACCACGACCTGGGACGTCACCCGTTCCACAAACGCCGCATATCAGGCGCGACGGGTCGCCTGCGGCGTGCCAAGCGCGACGCCGGGGCGTGCCAAGCACGACGCTGGGCCGCACCCGTACGGGGTGGTGCGGCTCACGCGTGCCGGTGCCCGCCCGGCGAGGGTGTCGTGATCCCCGCCGTGGAGTGCCGCTTGGCACGCTGGGGAGTTCCACAAACGCCGCATATCCGGCGCGACAGGTCGCCTACGGCGTGCCAAGCGCGACACCGGGGCGTGCCAAGCGCGGCGCCACGGCGTGCCAAGCGCGACGCTGGGGCGTGCCAAGCACGACGCCGGAAGCGGGGCAGGAGGGGTCTAGCGGCGGGTCCAGGAGTCGGGGCGGCTCTGCAGCTCGATCACGTGGTCGGGCAGCCGGTCGGCGATGACGTCGGCCACCGTCGTGTGCTCGAGCACCTCGCGCAGGCTGGCCCGGACCGCGATCCACACCCGGGTCAGCGGCTGGGCCGGCCCCGGATAGATCATGTCCTCCGGCGGCATCCCGCGCACCGCAGCCATCGGGCCCTCGGTCGCCCGGACGATGTCGGCCAGGGTGATCTCCGCCGCCGGTCTGGTCAGGCGATAGCCGCCGGTCGCGCCGCGCTGGGCGTCGAGGATGCCGGCCCGGCGCAGGTCGCCGAGGATGGTCTCGAGGAACTTGCCGGGGATGTCCTGCGCCTCGGCCAGCTGCTGCCGGGTGGCCGACGCCGGCTGCTGGGAGGCGAGCTGGACCACCGCCCGTACGGCGTAGTCGGCGCGCGCTGTGATGTGCACGTGCCCGATCATCCCACCGCGAGTACGATGGAGCTAGTTACTAGGACGTCCAACTAAATGGAGACCCCATCATCATGGATGCCCAGCAGATCGAGGAGGGCCGCCGACGCTGGCAGGCCCGGCTCGACGCCGCCTTCGCCGCCGGCAAGGTCCGCGACACCGACTTCACCACGCTGTCCGGCACCGAGGTCGACCCGGTCTACGGGCCGCCCGAGGGGGCCGGCGACCCCAGGTTCGAGCGGATCGGCTGGCCGGGTGAGTACCCGTTCACCCGCGGCCTCTACCCGACCGGGTATCGCGGCCGGGCCTGGACGATCCGCCAGTTCGCCGGGTTCGGCAACGCGCAGCAGACCAACGAGCGCTACAAGATGATCCTGCGCTCCGGCGGCGGCGGGCTGTCGGTCGCGTTCGACATGCCGACGCTGATGGGCCGCGACTCCGACGACGCGCGCAGCCTCGGCGAGGTCGGGCACTGCGGCGTCGCCATCGACTCCGCGGCCGACATGGAGGAGCTGTTCGCGGGCATTCCGCTGGGCGAGGTCACCACGTCGATGACGATCAGCGGGCCGGCCGTGCCGATCTTCTGCATGTACGTCGTCGCCGCCGAGCGGCAGGGCGTCGCCGTCGGCGACCTCAACGGGACGCTGCAGACCGACATCTTCAAGGAGTACATCGCGCAGAAAGAATGGCTTTTCGAGCCCGAGCCGCATCTGCGTCTGATAGGCGACCTAATGGAATACACAGCGGACCGCACTCCGAAGTACAAGCCGCTGTCGGTGTCGGGCTACCACATCCGCGAGGCCGGCTCGACGGCCGCGCAGGAGCTGGCGTTCACGCTGGCCGACGGGTTCGGCTACGTCGAGCTGGGGCTGTCGCGCGGGCTGGACGTCGACGTGTTCGCGCCCGGGCTGTCGTTCTTCTTCGACGCGCACGTCGACTTCTTCGAGGAGATCGCCAAGTTCCGCGCCGCGCGCCGGATCTGGGCCCGCTGGCTGCGCGACGTCTACGGCGCTCGCACCGAGAAGGCCCAATGGCTGCGGTTCCACACCCAGACCGCCGGCGTGTCGCTGACCGGCCAGCAGCCGTACAACAACGTCGTCCGTACGGCGGTCGAGGCGCTGGCCGCGGTGCTCGGCGGCACGAACTCGCTGCACACGAACGCGCTGGACGAGGTGCTGGCGCTGCCGACCGAGTCCGCGGCGGAGATCGCGCTGCGCACCCAGCAGGTGCTGATGGAGGAGACCGGCGTCGCCAACGTCGCCGACCCGCTCGGCGGCTCCTGGTACGTCGAGGCGCTCACCGACCGGCTGGAAGCGGAGGCCGAGGAGATCTTCGACCGGATCCGCGCGATGGGCGCCGACGACACCCGCTGGCGGGACGAGTACGGCCCGATGACGGCCGGCATCCTGCACGGCATCGAGAACGGCTGGTTCACCGGCGAGATCGCCGAGGCCGCGTTCCAGCACCAGCAGCGGGTCGAGAAGGGCGACAAGCGCGTCGTCGGCGTCAACGTCCACACCGACACCGTCACCGGCGAGCTGGACATCCTGCGGGTGTCGCACGAGGTCGAGGACGCCCAGCGCGAGGCGCTGGCCAAGCGCAGGGCCGGCCGCGACGACGCCGCCGTCCGGGCCGCGCTGGCCGAGATGGTCTCCGTCGCGCGGACGTCGGAGAACATGGTCCCGGCCATGCTCGACGCGGTCCGGGTCGAGGCGACGCTGGGGGAGATCTGCGACGCCCTGCGCGCGGAGTGGGGGGTGTACACCGAACCCGCCCGGTTCTGACGATCGCTGGACGGCCCGCCGGTGATCTGTCACCATGCGGGCAACGACGCTCCGACCATGGAGGCCGTAGATGCTGGTGCCGTCGCTGCTGGTGCTGATGGTCGTGATCCTGCTCCTGCACGCCTATCCGCTGCATCGGCTCGGCCGGCTGGACCGCTCCGCACGTGCGGAGGCCCCGGCCGGGCACGTCCCGCCGCACCGCGCGCACGCCGTCGAACCCCGGCACTGGAGCAGCGCCTACTGGGACTGAGGCACCCATGTGGCAAGCGGGCGGTTGATCGGGGGAGGATAGGGCCATGAGCTCGCAGAGTTTCAGCCGCCCCGGCGCCGTCGACCTGTCCGCGTTCAACGGCGCCGGCCAGGCCCAGCAGGCCGCGCCGGGCGCCGCCGGCGGTGGCTACGTCATCGACGTCACCGAGGCGACCTTCCAGTCCGAGGTGCTCACCCGGTCCATGTCGGTGCCCGTCGTCATCGACTTCTGGGCGACCTGGTGCGAGCCCTGCAAGACGCTCTCGCCCATTCTCGAGCGGCTGGCCGCGCAGTACGAGGGCCGGTTCGTGCTCGCCAAGATCGACGTCGACGCGAACCAGGCCATCGCGCAGGCCGCGCAGGTGCAGAGCATCCCCACCGTCGTCGCGGTGCTGCGCGGGCAGCTCGTGCCGCTGTTCCAGGGCGCCATCCCCGAGGCGCAGGCCCAGCAGGTCATCGACCAGCTGCTGCAGATGGCCGTGGCCAATGGGGTGGCCGGGCGGTCCGACCCGATCCCGGGCGCCGGTGGCGCCGCGGAGGCCTCCTCGCCGGAGGAGGAGGCCGAGGAGCCGATCGACCCTCGGTTCGAGGCCGCCTACGACGCCATCAACGCCGGCGACTTCGACAAGGCCGCCGAGGCGTACCGGCAGGTGCTGGCCGACGCGCCGGCCGATGCCGAGGCGAAGGCCGGGCTGGCCCAGGTCGAGCTGCTGCGCCGGACCGCGGGCGCCGACCCCGCCGCCGCACTGGCCGCCGCCGACGCGGCCCCGGCCGACGTCGAGGCGCAGCTGCTGGCCGCCGACATCGAGGTGGTGTCGGGCCGGGTCGACCAGGCGTTCGACCGGCTCATCGGCACCGTCCGCCGGGTCTTCGGCGACGACCGCGAGCGGGTCCGGGCCCGCGTCGTCGAGTTGTTCGACATCGTCGGCGGCGCCGATCCGCGCGTCGTCAAGGCGCGGTCGGCGCTGGCCAGCGCGCTGTTCTAGGTTCCCTCGCCCGGCGGTAGCGGGCCGGTGAAGACGTCGCCGAGCCCGCGGCCGCCGCCGAATGTCAGCCCGGTGATCAGCGTGCCGGTGGCGTCGAGGTAGAGGTTCGACTCGTCCCACTCGTCGGCGCCGTCGCGCTCCTCGGTGCCGAACTGGATCCGGTCGCGCACCTGGCCGCGGCTGCCCAGCGTGCTGACGACGACGTCGACACCGCCCGCGCTGACGCCGACGCGGCCGTCGGTGTGCCCGGCGATCGTGATCGTGCCGTCGCCGGCGACCTGGACCGTGGCGGCGCGGTCGTCGCCGTCGGTGCCGTCCTGGGTGATCCAGCGGGCCCGGCCGCTCGACGTCACGGCGACGGCGAGCTGGTCGTTGCCGCCGTGGCTCGCCGCGCCCAGCGTTCCGCCGGTGTGCCCGGCCGCGACCACGCCCTGCGTCGGAAGCGGCGCGAGCGCGGTGAACTGGTCGTTCTCGGTGGTGCCGAACTGGCGGAGCCAGTCCTGCGTGCCGGCGTCGGTGTAGCGGGCGACCCAGGCGTCCAGACCGCCGTTGGCGGTGCCGCCGGGCATGGCCTGTGAGGTGACGCCGGCGACGTAGACGCGGCGGTCGGCGCCGATCGTGACGGCCAGCGCCTTGTCCTCGCCGGGCCCGCCGAGCTGGCGGGTCCAGAGCAGGGTGCCGTCGGCGTCGAGGCGGGCGAGGAGCGCGTCCTTGTCGCCGGCGTTCTGGGTGCCGCCCACGCTGCCGCTGGTGTAGCCGGCGACGTAGAGGCCGCCGTCCGGCGCGGGGACGCTCGCGTAGGCGCGGTCGGCCGCGGCGGGGTCGCCGAACTGCGTCAGCCACTGCCTTGCTCCGGCGCTGGTGACGCGGGCGGCGAAGGCGTCGTCGCGGGCGTTCCCGGGATGCTGTCCGTCGAGGTCGCCGCGGGTGTAGCCGGCCGTGTAGAGATCGCCGCCGGGTCCGGTGTGCAGGCCGTAGACGCGGTCGTTGGCGGGACTGGCGAGCGGGAGCGTCCAGCCGTCGTCGCTGGTGAGAACGGGGTCGACGCCGCGCTCGTTGACGGCGGTGACGGTGGTGTCGCCCGTGACCGCGACGCCACCGGCCCGATCGTCGCCGTCGGTGCCGGTGATCTCGCCGGGAAGCGGGAGCGGGTCGGTGGTGCGCAGGTAGCCGGCGAGGTCGGTGAGCCCGTCGCGGAACGCCGGTCGCCAGACGTCCCAGTCGTGCCCGCCGTCGAGGATCCGCAGCTCCGCCGTCACGCCGTCGACCCTGCGGGCGGCGTTGTAGAGGCGGGCGGACTCGAAGTCGATGTCGTGCTGCGCCTCGGCCGGATCGGGGTTGGCCCACTCGTCGTCGCCGACCGCGATGAACAGGTGCGTGTCGAGCTCGGGGTCCGTGCTCGCCAGGAGGGCGGGGTAGTTGAGCTCGGTGTACCTGGCGTCGTCGAACAGGGTGTCGCCGACGCCGAAGCCGCCGAACTCGCGCGCCGACGAGTCGGCCGGCGGCAGCGGCACGTAGACGGCCGGGCTGAGCACCAGGCCCGCGGCGAAGACGTCCTGGTGGGCGAGGGCGTAGCGCAGTGCGCCGTAGCCGCCCATCGAGTACCCGCCGACCGCCCGCGCGTCCCGGTCGTCGACGGTCCGGTACGTCGCGTCGATGTGGCCGACGAGGTCCTGGGTGAGCGCGGTCTCGACCGCTTCGCCGGCGGTGTGCTCGGAGTCGACGTACCAACTGCCGCGGTCGCTCCACGGCGCGTCCGGCATGACGGCGATCAGCGGCGGCACCGTGCCGTCGGCGATGAGCTGGTCGAGGTCGGCGGTGACCTGCTGCCAGGCGGCGAGCGTGTCGCCCCGGCCGTGCAGCAGGTAGATCGTCGCGTACTCGTCGGTGGTCTCGTCGTAGCCGGCGGGCAGGTAGGCGGCGTACTCGACGGCGACGCCGGCCTGTCCCGCGGGAGCCGTCCCCGTGACGACCGTGCCCGGTGCCACCGTCGCGGCCCGTCCGGCAGCCTCGTCCCTGCCGCCGACCCCCGGCGAGGAACCCGACGTGGCCACGTGCACCGCCGCGACCAGCAACGATGCCGCCACCGCCACAGTGGCCCGATTCCGTGCCGCCATCCGTCGCTCCTTTGCGCCCGTGGACTCGGAAACGTTTCCGCGTCGGACCGAAGGTGGCCGGCGGCACGAATCCGGGAAGTCGGCGCTACTCCAGCACGCCCTCCGGCGCGTGGTCAAGCCCCCGCCGTCCTCCCTGACCGGAGTTGATCTTGGAGCAATGCCGGTAACTCCGGGTGATCTGTCCGATAGATGGCGGCCGGACTCCAAGATCAACGTGGCGCCGAGGGGGCGGGCGGCGGAGG
>NZ_POTW01000160.1 GCF_003236295.1 Jiangella anatolica | reverse complement strand
CCACCTACACATCGACTTCACCAAGACCTACCAGCCCATCAAAGCCGCCTAGCCAGCACCAGACGTGACTACGATCGTGTCCCACAACTACGTAGACACCGCGTCCCACAACTACGTAGACAGCACACCGGCGGCTCGTCGACCAGCAGCTCACGACGATGCCGCCGCCAGCGGCTCACGTGCGCGTTGGCCATCGCCCGCCGGACGTAGGCCGTCGGGTCGACGTCCTGGCGCTGCAGCCGGGCCCAGTGCGACCCGACCCGTTCCAGCACGCTCTGCACCAGGTCGGCGCCGTCGTGTGGCGAACCGGTCAGCGCGTGGCCGTAGCGCAGCAGCCCCGGCAGGCCGGCCCGGACGAACGCCTCGAACTCCATCGGACTAGGGCCGATCCAGGATCGGCACCTGCTCGCAGTTCGCGGCGCCGTCCAGCACGACCTCGCTGACCTCGTCCTTGTCCAGCGGGAACTCCCACGCCCGGACGATGATGCGCCCGCCGTCGTCGAGCTCGGCGCGGATGCCGTCCTCGACTGCGAACGCGGCGGTGTAGGCGGCCAGCACGTCGGCGTCGCTGGACCCGGCGGTGATGCCCTCCGGCGTCGCGACCGGGACGTCGAAGTGCATCGTCGCGACCTCGTAGTGCGGGGTGAGGTCGGCCGGGACCTCGCCGAAGGTGCCACGGGTGGAGATGAACCCGTGCGCGTTCTCGCTGCGGTACTCGCCGTAGCAGAGCGGGCCGTACCCGTCCGCGGCCGTGAACGCCGTGATCTCCACGCCCTCGATGCCCTCCAGCTCGGTCAGCTTCGTGCCGACGGTGAACCCGTCGATGCCCTCGTTGGGGTAGACGACGACCGGCTCGGCGTCCGGCGCGGGGGCCGCCGGCTGCAGCCCGTCCGTGTCGCCGCCGAACTGGCCGGTCACGGCGAAGGCGCCGACGGTCACCACGGCGGCCAGGCCGGCGGAGCCGACAGCGGTCGCGGCGGCGCGGCTGGTGCGCCGGCGCCGGGCGCCCCGGACGATCGTCTCGACCGCGCCGGCGGACGGTGTCAGCGCCAGCCGGTCGTCGTGCAGGATGCGGCGCAGTTCGTTGTCGACGTCGTTCATCGGTCTCTTCCCTCCACCGCGGACATGGCCGTCCGCAACTTGGCCAGGGCCTTGCTGGCCTGGCTCTTCACCGTGCCGGCGGAGATGCCGAGCACGTCGGCGATCTCCGCCTCGGACAGTTCCTCGTAGTAGCGCAGCACCAGCACCGCGCGCTGCCGTGGCGGCAGCTGGGCCAGCGCCTGCCACACCGGCTCACCGTCCAGCCGGTCCGGGTGAGACACGGCATGGTCGGGCAGCTCGTCGAGCAGCACCTCACGCCGCCGTCGTCGCCAGCGGCTGACGTGGGCGTTGGCCATCGAGCGCCGGACGTAGGCGAGCGGGTCGGCGTCCTGCCGGACGATCCGCGACCAGCGCCCGCCGGCCTTCTCCAGGGCCGTCTGCACGAGGTCGGCCGCGTCGTGCGGCGAGCCCGTGAGCAGATGGCCGTACCGCAGCAGCCCGGGCAGGCTGGCCCGGACGAACGCCTCGAACTCCACCGTCGCACCGCCCGTCTCGGCACGCTCCGCGAACACCGCCTCGCCAGAGGACTGTATGAGCATCTGAGCCGCCTCACCTGTGCTGTGCTCCGTCGTAGTGTTCACGCCTGACGGGGCGCGGAGGTTGCCCGGGCGCGTCGGGCGGTCCCCTAGACTCGCGAGCAGTCTGGGAGGAGTCAGCGTGGAGTACCGCCGGATCAGCAAGGTTCTGGTCGCCAACCGGGGCGAGATCGCGGTGCGGGTCATCCGCGCCTGCCGCGACGCGGGCCTGGGCAGCGTCGCCGTGTACGCCGACGGCGACCGCGACGCGCCGCACGCCCGGCTGGCCGACGAGGCGTACGCGCTGGGCGGCGAGACCGCCGCCGAGACCTATCTGGTCACCGCGAAGCTGCTGGACGTCGCCGCGCGAGCCGGCGCCGACGCCGTCCACCCGGGCTACGGGTTCCTGGCCGAGAACGCCGACTTCGCGCAGGCCGTCCTCGACGCCGGGCTGCTGTGGATCGGCCCGCCGCCGGCCGCGATCACCGCGCTGGGCGACAAGGTCAGCGCCCGGCATCTGGCCGCGCGGGCCGGCGCGCCGCTGGTCGCCGGCACCCCCGACCCCGTCACCGGCGCCGACGAGGTGATCGAGTTCGCCCGCGAGCACGGACTGCCGGTCGCGATCAAGGCGGCCTTCGGCGGCGGCGGCCGCGGCCTCAAGGTGGCCCGCACGCTGGAGGAGATCCCGGAGCTGTACGAGTCCGCGGTGCGCGAGGCGGTCGCGGCGTTCGGCCGCGGCGAGTGCTTCGTCGAGCGGTACCTCGACCGGCCCCGCCACGTCGAGACGCAGTGCCTCGCCGACCGGCACGGCAACGTCGTCGTCGTGTCGACGCGCGACTGCTCGCTGCAGCGGCGGCACCAGAAGCTGGTGGAAGAGGCCCCCGCGCCCTTCCTCACCGACGAGCAGAACGCCGAGCTGTACCGCGCGTCCAAGGCGATCCTGCGCGAGGCCGGCTACGTCGGCGCCGGCACCTGCGAGTTCCTCGTCGGCACCGACGGCACGATCTCGTTCCTCGAGGTCAACACCCGCCTGCAGGTCGAGCACCCCGTCACCGAGGAGGTCACCGGCCTCGACCTCGTCCGCGAGATGTTCCGCGTCGCCGAGGGCGAGGAGCTGGGCTTCGACGACCCGGTCGTGCGCGGGCACTCGATCGAGTTCCGCATCAACGGCGAGGACCCCGGCCGCAACTTCCTGCCCACGCCCGGGACGGTGACGACGTTCCGGCCGCCGTCGGGACCTGGCGTGCGGGTCGACGCCGGTGTCGAGGCGGGCAGCGTCGTCGGGCAGAACTTCGACTCGCTGCTGGCCAAGCTGATCGTCACCGGCGCGTCGAGGCGGCAGGCGGTCGAGCGGGCCCGGCGGGCGCTGGCCGAGTTCGAGGTCAGTGGGCTCGCGACGGTCATCCCGTTCCACCGGGCCGTCCTCGACGACGCCGCGTTCGTCCCCGCCGCCGACGGCGACGCGTTCGCCGTGCACACCCGCTGGATCGAGACCGAGTGGGACAACCGGATCGCGCCGTTCGAGGGCGCCGGCAGGCCCGGGCCGGACGGGGACGATGGCGCGGCGCGCGAGCGGGTCACCGTCGAGGTCGGCGGGAAGCGGCTGGAGGTCGTGCTGCCGGCCGGGCTGGGCGCGAGCGCTGGCGCAGCGGGCGGGGCGACGGCCGGTGGCGCGACGGCGTCGCGGCGTCCGGCGCGGCGGGCGGCTGGCCGGACCGGCGCGGCGGCTGCAGGCGGCGGCGCGCTCACGTCGCCGATGCAGGGCACGATCATCAAGGTCGTCGCCGAGGACGGGCAGGCTGTCGCGGAGGGCGACGTCATCGTCGTCATGGAGGCGATGAAGATGGAGCAGCCGATCACCGCGCACAAGGCGGGCACCGTGACCGGGCTGTCCGCCGAGGTCGGCGCGACGATCGCCAACGGCGCGGTCATCTGCACGATCGAGGGCTGATTCCGGGAAGCGCAGCGGGTGCGTCCGGCGTTGTCGATGGGTGGCAACACTTGACGCGTCAACCAAATGTGAAGGGATGCACCTGTATGCCCGCTCTGTCCGACACCGCCCGTGACCTGTTCTCCCGCCCGATCCCGGCCTGGGCCACGGTCATCGACGCCGACGGCCGTCCGCACAACTCGATCGTCTGGGTGGACGTCGACGGCGACGGCGTGATCTTCAACACCGCCGCCGGCCGGGTGAAGGAGCGCCGGCTGCGCGAGAACGACGTCGTCTCGGTGAGCGTGCTCGACCCGGACAACGCGTGGCGATGGGCCAGCGTCACCGGCCGCGCCACGCTCAGCACCGAGGACGGCGACGCGGTGATCGACCGGCTGGCGAAGAAGTACCTCGACGCGGACAGCTACCCGTACCGCAAGGCGAGCGAGCAGCGGGTGACGGTCCGGGTCGCCGTGGACCACGTGCGCGAAGAGGGCGCCTGACGCATCACCCCCACGTGAGCCGCGGCTCGGCGTCGAACAGCTCCCCGTAGCGCCGGGCCGCGGCGGCGGCCGCCTTCTTCGTGGCGGCGCCGACCTTGGCGAACGGCTCGACGGTCAACGTCAGCGCGCCGTTCTTCAGCTCGTGGCTCCACACGCCGCGGATGACGCCGTCGACGAGCAGGACCGGCGAGATCCAGCCGGCGGCGCGCGAGACGCGGTCGATGAAGCCGTCGGGCACCGTGTGGACGCGGTGCCCGATGGGCGCGATGACGTACGGATCGAAGCCCGGCAGCAGGTGCACGCCCGTCACGTCGTCGCCGTTCCCCCCGTCGGTCAGCTCGGCCAGCACCGCCGGCGTGGACCAGCACGCGACGCCGTCGACCTCGGCCTCGACCATGACCTCGGCGTGCTCCTTGAAGACCCGCCGCGCCTTCGCCGCGTCGATGCCCCACCAGCGGCTGAAGTCGATGTGAGTGGCCGGGCCGTAGATGTCGAGGAACCGCTCGATGAGCATGCTCAGCGCCGTGTGCTCGTCGGGCCGGTCGTCCCACGACACGTCGGGGAGCCAGGTGCGCGGGCTGGTGAAGGTGACGTTGCGGTCGCGCTCGGGCCCGGAGCAGAGCAGGCCGCCGGCCGCCGCGGGCTTGAACATCTGCCCCCAGCCCGACCGCACCGCGTCGACGATGCCGGGCGCGCGGACCTCGCGGGCGATCTCGGTGAGGAGCTCCTCCCGGGTGAGCACCTTGCCCGGCAGCACCTCGCCGATGATCTCGGTGACCTGGCGCAGCACGGCGAGGTTGACGCCGTGGTAGCGCTCCCAGGCCGCGTTCACGTTGGGCCACTGCCGCTGCGCCCACGCCGCGACCAGCAGCGGCAGCTCGCGCGACGGGAACAGGTGCAGCGTCCCGCGCATGCCCCAGGTCTTGACCAGCGTGCGGTCCGTCCACAGCGCCGTCGCGGTGTCGCCGAGCCGGTAGGACGGGGTGCGGACGCCGGCGATCAGCTCGGCGGACGAGGCGACCTGCGCGTGCAGCCCGACCAGCCGGCCCGCCGTGCCGACGAGATCGGGCGACGGGTCGGTGACGTGCAGGCGCCGCAACCGGCGAGCGAGCACCTGGTTCCAGGTGACCTTCTCCACGGGTCCATCGAACCATCCGGCTCCGACAAGGTCACGAGGTCGACTCGGCCGGACCTGCTCGTGGCACGACACGCAAGACCGTGGATGATGGGTGTATGTCGAGCAACTTGGACGACGTCGCCGCCGCCCTCCGGTCCGACCCCCTCTACGTCGACACGGCCGCAGCGGCGGAGCTGGAGTTCGAGAGCAGCGCACAGTCCGCGGTCCGTGAACAGTTGCGCGACTCCAGCACGCCCATCCGCGTCGCCGTGCTGCCAAGCGACTCCGACATCACCGGCGCCGACCTCGGCTCGGCGGTCGGCCAGAGCGGCACCTACGTCGTGCTACGGGCGCCCGACGGGCGGGTCAACGCGGCGTCCGACGTGATCCGCAACGCGAACGACGTGGCGATCGGCGTCGCGGACAACGCCTCGGACGTGCCCAGCTTCGTCGACGGACTGGTGAGCCAGGTCAACGACCTCACTTCGGGCCAGGGATCGGGCACCGGCAACGACTCTGGATCCTCCGGCGGCGGAGGCGGCGGGTTGCTACCCCTCGCGATCCTGGCGGCCGCGGGCGGCGGAGGGTTCCTCCTCTATCGCCGCAACAAGCGCAGCAAGGAACGTGCCCAGCTCGAACAGGTCCGCGGCGCCCTCGACGAGGACATCACCAAGTACGGCGAGCGGCTCTCCGAGCTCGACCTCGACCTGCGCCACGATTCGAAGATCCCGCTCGAGGCGCGCAACGAGTACGGCCGCGCCCTCGACCTCTACGAGAACGCCAAGACCTTCGCCGACCGCGCCGAGCGGCCGACCGACCTCAAGCCGGTCACCACGGCCCTCGAAGAAGGCCGCTGGCTGCTGGCCTGCGTGGACGCGCGGGTGAAGGGCGAGCCGATCCCGGAACGACGGCTGCCCTGCTTCTTCGACCCGGGCCACGGTCCGTCGGTCGAGGACGTGGAGTGGTCGCCGATCGGCGGCGCGCCGCGCACGGTTCCGGCCTGCGCCGCCGACGCGATGCGGGTCAAGGCCGGCGCCGATCCGGAGACCCGCATGGTCCCGGTCGGCGACGGCGAGCGCCGCCCCTACTACGACGCGGGTCCGGCGTACGGCGGCTGGGCCGGCGGCTACTTCGGCGGCCTGTTGCCCGGCATGCTGATCGGCACCATGCTCGGTTCGGCCATGTCCAGCCCGATCTACGTCGACGGCGGCGGAGGCGATGGCGGCGGTTGGGGTGGCGACAGCGGTGGTGGTGGAGACGACTGGGG
>NZ_POTW01000015.1 GCF_003236295.1 Jiangella anatolica | reverse complement strand
GCGGCTGGGGGATGGGCGACGGGACGATCCGGTGGCGGCTGCTCGAGGACGCCGGCGCCGAGGCCGCGACCGCCGTCGAGCGGGCCGCCGCCGCGCTGGAACCACGGCTCGGAGGCGCGACGATCATCCCGAGCTTCCGGACGCCGCTGGAACGCGAGCTGGCCGCGGGCTGACCCGGGCGCCGTCGCGAATTAGGCTCGGGGTATGTGCCGCAACATCAGACCACTCAACAACCTGGCCCCGCCCGCCACCAACGACGAGGTCTACGACGCCGCGCTGCAGTACGTGCGCAAGCTCGCTGGCACGCGCAACCCGTCGCAGGCCAACCGCGAGGCGTTCGACCGCGCCGTCGAGGAGATCGCACACTCCACCCGGCATCTGCTCGACGCGCTGGTCACCAACGCCCCGGCGCGTGACCGTGAGATCGAGGCGGCCAAGGCGAGGGCTCGCTACGAGGCCCGGATCGCGGCCGGCGCGCCGCGCTGACGCAGGTCAGTCCAGGCTCATCGCGATCGGCGTGCCGATCTCGACGGTCCGGCTCACCGTGCACAGGCGGTCGTGTGACTTCTTGGCGGCGTCGGGCAGCACCGCGCGCGCCGCGTCGCCGTCGTCCCCGGCGGGGAACCGGACCCGGATCGACACCTCGATGTCCTCCAGCCGGTTGCCCTGCTCGTCGCGGATCTTGTTCGCGGTGGTCACCATCTCGAACGACTCGGGCTCGGCGCGGCGGGATGTGATGAGGTCGATGTCGATGGCGGAACACCCGGCGATCGCGGTCAGCAGCAGCTCGACGGGGGTGAAGTCGCCGTCGTCGCCCTGCCCGAACGGCAGCTCGCCGCCGCGGGCGTTCGTGGCGACGTAGCGGCGTTCGCCGACCCGCCGCAAGGAGACCGTGCGTCGTGCGTTCTCAGCCATGCCTTCACCCTGTCACGCGGATGGCGGTGGATCTGCGCTGGCCCCGTGGTGGTGCAGCAGCTCGCGGGCGAGCGTTCGCCCCGCGTCGGCGAGGGCCGGCGGATCGGTGACGAACGCCAGCGGCCCGGCGGTCAGCAGCAGCACGCCGAGCCGGCGGTCGACCGGCGGCAGCAGCCGGATCCGCAGCTTCACCGACTCCGCGTCCTCGGCCAGCAGCTCCGAGCTCTCGGCGAACCGGTCGACGACCCAGCGCGCGTCCTGTGGCACCACCAGCTCGACCCGCTGCTCGAACCGGTAGCCCGACAGCCGGTCGTCGACCTCCGACGGCCGCTGGAACGTCTCGTCCAGCATCGTCGCCTCGCGGATCCCGGTGAGGATGAAGCTGCCGACGACGCGGCCGTCGGCCGACATCCCGGCGTCGACCTCCCAGCCGCGCCGCGTGCGCAGCAGCCGGTACGGCGCGATGCGATGCTCCATGCGGTCGTCGCGCCACACCGGCGTGTAGGAGACGCGCACCCAGCGCCGCAGCCGGATCGCGTCGATGAGGGTGCCGGCCAGCTCGGCCTTCCAGTGGTCGTCGACCGGGCGCAGGCCGGGCAGCATGGTGTCGCCGAGCGTGCGCAGCGCGCCGTCGAGCACGTCGTTGTCCGGCTCCAGCGACAGCAGCGCCTGACCGGCCCGGTAGATGTGGGCGAGCTCGGCCGGCGACGTGTGCCGCACGCCGATCTCGGTGGCCGGCAGGTCCGTCGCCGCGCGCACGACCTCGGCCACGGCCGGGTCGACGTCGTCGGTCTCGCCGCCGGCGTCGAGGAACTCGATGCCGACCTGCCGCTGCGGTCCGCTGTCGGCGCAGTAGTAGGCGACCAGCTCCTCCCGCAGCGTCGGCTCGGCGACGTCGAGCTCGGCCGCGAGCCGGCCGACCGGGACACCGCCGGGATGCATGGTGAGGACGCGGAGCGCGTTCGCCACCCGTTCGAAGCGGCGGAGGAACACGGGTTGAGGAAGGCTCATGGGTCAGTCCAGAAGTGATTCCAGCTCCCGGAGGAGCTCGCTGCGGATGCTCTCGGGCCCCAGCACGCGGACGCGCGGGCCGAGCTCGTAGACGCGGTTGCGGAACGCCGCCCGGTGCGTCACCCGGATGGTCAGCCGGACCACGTCGTCGTCGACCTCGTGGTACGACGGCGTGCCCAGCAGCGTCTCGACCTGGTTGCGGTGCGCGGGTGTCGTCTCGACCGTGACGTCGACCGCCTCGTCGATCGTCCACGCCAGCGGGTCCAGCTCGTCGCGGTACGGCTCGTGCCGCGCGTCGGCCGTCCGCGGCAGGTCGACCCGCACGTCGGACATGCGGTCGGTGACGAACTGCTTGGTCCTGTCGCTGCCCTGCTCGTGGCCGACCAGATGCCAGCCCGCCGTGCCCGGATAGACGAAGTGCGGGTGCACGACCCGCGGCCGGCGCTTATAGACGAAGCGCAGCCGGCAGTGCCGCTCCAGCGCGTAGAGGACCTTGTCGAGAGCGTCGTCGTGCCCGGACGGCGGGACGGTGCGCAGCTCCGGCACCGGCGGCACGTCGCCGTCGCCCTCGAGGCCGGCCCGCTCGGCGAACGCAGTATCGCCGGCGATCAGCGCGGCACGGCTCAGCTCGGCCTGCTGCTCCGGCGTCAGCGCCAGCCGCAGCCGGTTGTCGCCGGCGAACACGCGATAGACCGCGGTCTGCCCGGCCGGCGCTTCGTTGCGAATGTCCCAGCCCGCGCCGTTGAGATCTTCGATCAGCCGTTTCAACTGACGAACGTGGTGTTCTTCGCCCCCTCCGAACGCCGCGATACTCAACAATCGCGGCGTCGGTATGCCCTTCGGCTCGGCCGCGACCAGCGCGGCGAGCACACGTGTCACCCTTTCCAACGGACCGAGTTGGTCCCGCCCACCTGCCATGGCGCCCCTCCACAGCGACATCGGACGATCATGCTATGCCCGGGTCATGAAAAAGGCCAGAGTAGTTGGTCCTTTCTCATTTTGGGGGAAATCACAGAGTGTAGATTGCGGCAAATACCCCTAGAACGCTTGGAATACGTTAGGCACTAGGTGTGGATAGTTTCATTCAGTAAAACTGAGTCAGTCCTCGCGTTCGAGGGAGTCGCGCAGCAGCCGGCGGATCAGCACCTCGACGAGCATGCGGTCGTCGTCGCGCAGGAGCTTGAAGAGGTCGACGAGGTCCTCGGTGCGGGCCGGGCGCGGACGGTGCTCGACCTCGGGCTCGCGCGGCTCCGCGGGGCGCTCCAGGTGCTCCATGCCGGCCGGCAGCGCAGTGGCGTGGAAGATCGCCAGCGACTGCGTGCAGCGGGTCATCGCGACGTAGAGCAGCCGCCGGCCGAGCTCCGTCCCGTCGCCGATCTCGGCCGGCTCGACCAGCGCGACCGCGTCGAACTCCAGCCCGTTGACGAGGTCGGCCGGCAGCAGCGTGACCGCCTGGCCGAGGTCGCCCTCGCGGCCGTCGCCGGCCTTGATGCCGGCCGACTGGCAGTACCGCAGCGTCTCGTCGTACCGCGACGGCGCGACCACGACGCCGACCTTGAACCCGGTGCCGGCGGCCGCCTCGCCCGCGGAGATCGCGACGGCCGCCTCGTCGCCCGGATCGACCCGGCGCACCAGCGGCGTGCCCAGCCCGTCGCGCAGCGAGTCCGCGACCTCGAGCACGCCGCCGCCGGCCAGCTGGCGCCGCGACAGCTCGACCACCGGGCGCGGGACGCGGTAGCCGAGGCTGAGTGTGACCTCCCGCGACTCGGAGCCGAAGTAGCCGGTCAGCTCGCTCCAGTCGTCGTGCTTGCCGGGACCGGTGGAGCAGTCGAGGTCGCCGGCGAGCGTGACGTCGCGGCTGCGCCGGGCGATCGCGCGTGCCTGCATCGGCGACAGGTTCTGCGCCTCGTCGACGACGGCGTGCCCGTAGCGCCGCGCCGGGCGGCCGAGCAGATGCGCCAGCTCGTCCAGCAGCACGAGGTCGTCGACGGTCCACGGCTCGTCGTCGGCGGACCCGGCCGGCTCGCGGTACAGCACGTCGCGCTGGCCGGCCTTGAGCAGGTCGTCGGCGAGCCGCTCCAGCAGCGCCGGGTCGCCGTACAGGCCGCGCAGCAGCTCCTCCGGCGTCTCGCCGGGCCGGTCCGCGGACTCGACCAGCCGGCGCAGCACCATCGCCATGACGGCCGAGCCCTTGACCCGGGCCGCCTCCGGCCTGGCGTCGCGGCCGCGCAGCTGGGCCGGGCCCTCGTACAGCGAGGCGACGTCGGCGGTGACGGCGGCGGCGCCGAGCCGCGGCAGCACGTCGCCGACGTAGGCGCGCAGCGTGGCGTTCGGCACGACGACCAGCAGGCCGCCGGCCCGCGCGCCGTCGTCGTTGGCGGCCAGCCAGGCGGCGCGGTGCAAAGCGGTGATGGTCTTGCCAGTGCCGGGCCCACCCTGGATGACGAGGATGCCGGGCCCGGGCTCGCGGATGATCGCGTACTGCTCGGGCCGCAGGGTCGCGGTCGCGTCGGCGATGGCGCCGGTACGGAACTGCTCCAGCGCGGCGACGACGACCTTGCCGACGACCGGCCGCTGGTCGCGGGACGGGCTGACGTCGCCGGCGGCGCCGCCGGCGATCTCGTCGTGCAGGGCGATGACCTGGCGGCCGCTGACGGTGACGACCCGCTTGAGCGTGACGCCGCCCGGGTCGGTGGCGCAGGCCTGGTAGAACGCGCCGGCCTCGGGAGCGTGCCAGGCGACGACGACGGTGTCGCCGTCCTCGTCGCGGACGTCGGCGCGACCCACGTAGCGCGAGCCGCCGGCGTCGTCGACCCGGCCGAACAGCGGCGGCAGGTCCGGCGCGTCGTCGCTCAGGAAGGCGTACGAGCGGTCGAGCTGCTGCTGCTCGTCGTCGAGAGCAGGGTGTGTCGTCACGTCCGTCCCTCCATCACCACGGTGTGCCGGGATCGACGTCGACAGCTGCGACCTACCCCGCGGAACCTCCCGCGCCGTTGCGGTATTTGACCATGATTGCGCAGATCCCCGTCCAGGTCAGGCGAACGATCGGAAAGATACCTTCCAGTTATGTCAAGGGGGCGCCGCCGTTGTGGTGGAACAGCACGAACTCGATCCGCGCGGCGTCGACATCGACGCCGGCGACCTGCAGTTCGACGGCCCAGCGGTGGACCGTCTCGACGTAGGCGCGGTAGCGGTCGGCCCGCCGGCGCGATCCGGCCAGCCGGGCGGTGCCGCCGATGCGCAGCGTGTCGTTGAGCGTCGCGTACACCCGTTCGTCGAGGGTGAGCGGCTGCCAGTCGCGGCCCGGTGCGTGGCCGGCCAGCGCCCACCATCGGCTGGCGTAGGACTGCCCGACGCCGGGCAGCGACCACCAGCGATGCACCTCCTCCAGCGCGCCGTCGTGCAGTGAGCCGGCGTGCCGCAGCGCCTTCGCCGAGTCGCTGAGCACGCGGAACGCCCGCGCCGGGTCGAGGATCGCCTTGGCGGTGTTGGCCTGGTAGCGGCCGCCGGTCAGCCCGGACGCCCAGGCCATCGTCAGCACGAACGTGCGCAGCACCTCTCTCGTGTCGTCGACGTTCATGGCCGCGCACGCCCGGCGCACCCCGTCGCGGCTCACCGTGCGGTCGTGCGTCTTCGACCCGGGGACGGCGCTGGTGAAGCGGCGGCCGGTCAGTAGTACGCCGGCCGCCAGCGACTCGGGCACCCGGATCAGCGCGTTCTGCCAGGTGCTCGGCCGCAGCCGGGCCGGCGGTTCGCGCACGTCGGCGTAGCGGTCCAGCAGATCGCGCAGCACCGGGGGCGGCGACGTGCTCATGGCGCTCACGCTACGCGGCGGCACCGACAGGATCGGCTTGCGTCGAGGACCCGGCGGCTACAATATCCACGGCCGCTGCAGGACTCCGGCCGACCTGCCCGCACCCCCAAGCCGAGCAGGTCGACCAGAGCGAGAGGACGGTACGACACACCCCGGACAGAACGAGCGCCACGGACCCGGCCGAGCCGGCCGGCGCCCCGAGGACGGAGGCTGCCGCAGTGCAGAACCGGCGTTGACGCCCCGCCAGCAGACCGGCATCTGGTCGATCGGTCCCTCGGTGTACCTCCCGTCGCTGCTGTTCGGCATCGGCCAGGGCGCGATCGCGCCGGTGATCCCACTGTCGGCGCGCGAGCTCGGCGGCTCGGTCGCGGCCGCGGGCCTGGTCGTCGCGCTGCTGGGGGTCGGCAAGATCGCCGGTGACCTGCCGGCCGGCCTGCTCGCGGTCCGGCTGGGCGAGCGGCGGGCGATGCTGCTCGCGCTCGGTGTCGTGCTGGCGGGGCTGGCCGCCTGCCTGGCGGCGCCGTCGGTGCCGGTGCTGGCGGCGGCGGTGGTGCTGATCGGCATCGCGTCGTCGGTGTTCGGGCTGGCCCGGCACGCGTACGTCACCGAGGCGATCCCGTTCGCGCTGCGCGGGCGGGCGCTGTCGACGCTGGGCGGGACGCAGCGGATCGGGCTGTTCGCCGGGCCGTTCCTGGGCGCGGCGGTGATGAGCCGGCTGGGCCTGGCCGGCGCGTACTGGGTGCACGTCGTGGTCGCGGTCGCGGCGGTGGTCGTCCTGCTGGTCGTGCCGGAGCCACCGGTGGCCGGCCGGGCCGCGGTCCCCGCGGGGGCGGGGCGGCCGGACGGCACGGCCCGGATCATCCGGCGGCACCTGCCGGTATTGCGCACGCTGGGTGTCGGCGCGCTGCTGGTCGGGGCCGCCCGGGCCGCGCGGCAGGTGGCGATCCCGCTGTGGGGCGAGCACATCGGCCTCGACCCGGCGACGGTGAGCCTGCTGTTCGGCCTGTCCGGCGCGATGGAGATGCTGATGTTCTATCCGGCCGGCTATGCGATGGACCGCCTCGGCCGCCGCTGGGTCGTCGTGCCGTCGATGCTGCTGCTCGGCCTCTCCCTCGTCCTGCTGCCGCTGACCGGCGGCGTCGGCGCCTACACGGCGGTCGCGCTGCTGATGGGCCTCGGCAACGGGCTGGGCAGCGGCATCATCATGACGATCGGCTCGGACGTCTCGCCGGACGTGAGCCGCGCGACGTTCCTGGGGGCGTGGCGGCTGTTCGCCGACCTCGGGATCGGCGCCGGGCCGGTCCTGGTGAGCGTCGTGACGGCGATGGCGACGCTCGGCGCCGCCATCGCGACCGCCGGCGCCGTCGCGTTCGTCGCCGCCGTCCTGATGGGCCGCTGGGTGCCGCGGCACGGCGGCTGAGTCAGCCGGCGAGCTGCAGATCGACGAGGAACAACGGGCCGCCGGTCCCGTCGACGAACCCGCGCACGTCCTGGAGCCGCCACGTCGACGGGTCGGGGACGAGGGCGTCGCCGTGCTGAACGTATTCCACCACGGCCTCGCGGACCCGGGTGATGCGGCCCGAGGTGAGCGGGACCTCATCGGGGAGAAGACCGTGGTGGTCGTGGGCGAATCGCCCGGTCAGCGGGACGGGGCCGCCGACGGGCAACGCGGGGCCGAACGCCGTCACCCCGGCGAAGGGCCCGCCCTGGACGGTGAGCAGCGCGCCCTCGCGGCCGTGGTCGCTCCCGACCCGCTCACCGGTCACGACGTCGACAGTCACCAGCGCGTCGGGCACCGAGTGGTCGTCCTCGGCCACCGAGAGCCGCCAGTGCACCAGGTCGCCGACGGCGAACGGATCGCCGCAGCAGGCGAATTGCCACTCCTCGACCAGCACCGGCAGAGTCATGCGTCCATCATGCCCGGGGCGGACCCGGCACATCGTTCCATGTTGGCCCGACCTACGCTGAGCGCGACTCGGTCCCACCAGCCAGCGAGGAGATCGGCATGCCCTTCATCGTCGGTGCGTACGCGGCGGCCCCACGCGGCCTCGAACCCGGCACCCCGTTCCGGACCTTCGTCGACGACGTGCTGGCGGTGCCGGCCGTCGACGGGCTGGAGGTGCCGTTCCTGGAGAACGGCTCGCCCTGGAGCGACCCGTCCTACCTGCACGCGACGAGCGCGGCGAGTCAGCACGTGCTGACGATGATCCCGGCGACGATGATGGCGCTGGCCGCGTCGCCGGGCCAGGGCCTCGCGTCGTCCGACGACGGCGGCCGCAAGCAGGCGGTCGAGCAGCTGCGCCGCGCGTACGAGTTCGTCGCCGCAGCGAACGCGGGGCCGGGCGGGCGGTTCGCCGCCGTCGAGGTGCATCCGGCGCCGCGGCACCCGTACACGTCCGCCGATGCGTTCCGGTCGTCGCTGGACGAGGCGCTGACCTGGGACTGGGACGGCGTGCGGCTGCTGATCGAGCACTCCGACGCGCACACCGACACCTACCCGCCGTCGAAGGGGTTCCTGCCGCTGGCCGACGAGCTGGACGTCGCCGACGAGCGTGGGATCGGCGTCGTCGTGAACTGGGCCCGCTCGGTCATCGAGACCCGCGACGCCCACGGGGCGCGCGAGCACATCGCCGCAGCGGTGGCGCGCGGCCGGCTCGGCGGCCTGGTGTTCTCCGGCGTCTCCGACGCGGCCACGCTGGACGGCCCGGCGTGGGCCGACCTGCACCTGCCGATCCGCGACTGGTCCGACGAGCCGGTCGCCGCCGACGCCGCGACCAGCCTGCTCACCGTCGACGAGGTGACGGCGTGCGTGGCCGCGGCCGGCGCGCCGGAGTTCGTCGGCGTCAAGATCACCTCACCGAGCAACGCCACGCCGGCCGAGTGCCGCGACCTGGTGCGGGCGCACGTCGCGATCGTCGCCGCCGCCGTCGGGTGACGCCGTCAGAGCGGCGGGTAGCGAACCTCGACCTCGTCCAGCTTGTGGTGCGCGTTGGCGACGAGGTCGACGTCCAGCGCCATCGCGAGGTGGACGAGGTAGGTGGTGACGTCGGCCAGCTCGGACCGGATCCGCGCGGCCGCCTCCGGGTCCGCCGTCACCACGGCGGCGGACTCCTCCGGCGTCAGCCACTGGAACTCGGCCAGCAGCTCGCCGACCTCGCCGGCCAGCGCCATCGCGAGGTTCTTCGGGGTGTGGAAGGACTCCCACTGACGGTCGGCGACGAAGCGCGTCAGCCGCTCCCGCAGGCCGTCCAGGGTCGAGGTGTCGGTCACGATGGTCATGATGCCGCCCATTGACGTTCTCCTCGTGCTCGCGGTCGCCGTGTTCCTCGGCGCCGCCGTCCAGGGCGCGATCGGGCTCGGCCTCGGCCTGCTCGCCGCGCCGGTGGCGACGCTGCTCGCGCCGGAGCTGATGCCCGGCACGATGTTGTGGCTGTCGATGCTGCTGCCGGTGTTCTCGCTGGCCCGCGAATGGGCGCACGTGGACTGGTGGGGGCTGCGCTGGGCGTTCCTCGGCCGGGTCCCGGCGACGGTGCTGGGCGCGTGGATCGTCTCGGTCAGCTCGCCGCGGCTGCTCAGCGTGCTCGTGGGGCTGGTGATCCTGATCGCGGTCGTGCTGACCGTGCGGACGGTCCGGCTGCCGATGCGCGCCGGCGTGCTGGTGGGCGCGGGTGCGGTGTCGGGCATCTCCGGCACGGCGACGTCGATCGGCGGGCCGCCGCTGGCGCTGGTCTACCAGGGCGAGCTGGGGCCGCGGGTGCGCGCGACGCTGGCGATGTACTTCCTGATCGGCGCCGGGTTCTCGCTGCTGGCGCTGGCCGTCGTGGGCGAGCTGACGATGGAGCAGACGACGGCGGCGCTCTGGCTGGCGCCGGTGCTGGTGGTGGGGTTCGCCGCGGCGTCGGGGCTGCGCAGGTTCGTCGACGGCGGCCGGCTGCGGTACGCGGTGATGGTCGTGTGCGCGCTGTCGGCGGTGACGCTGATCGTGCGGGCGCTGGCCGGGTGATGTCGCGCGCCGATTCTGTCGGAGGCATGCGGCAGGCTAGGGCGTGACGAGAGGAGGGCGCCGATGTACGTCACCGACGGCCGGCTGGTGCTCAGCCCGACCGACCTGGTCGGTCACCTGGAGTGCGCCCACCTCACCACGCTCAACCGCGAGGTGGCGCTCGGGCTGCGGCGGCGGCCGGCCGCCGACGATCCGGGCGCCGACGTCGTCCGCCGTCGCGGCGACGAGCACGAGGCGGCCGTCCTGGCCGAGATGGCCGCCGCGTACCGCGTCGTCGAGATCGCCCGTGGCAGCGGCCCGGCCGACGCCGAGGACCGCACGCTCGCGGCCATGAAGGACGGCGCCGACCGCATCTTCCAGGCGACGTTCTACGACGGCCGCTGGCTCGGGTACGCCGACTTCCTGATCCGCAACGACTCGCGGCCGTCGGATCTGGGCCCCTGGTCCTACGACATCGCCGACACGAAGCTGGCGCGGCACGTCAAGGCGGCGGCGCTGCTGCAGATGGCGGTCTACGCCCAGCGGCTGGAGGAGCTGCAGGGCGTGCCGCCGCAGACGCTCACCGTCATCCTGGGCGACCGGCAGCAGGTCGCCGTCCCGTACGTCGACGTCGCGGCGTACGCACGGCACGCGATGCGCCGGTACGGGCAGTGGCTGGCCGAGCCGCCGCCGACGTACCCGATCCGGGTGAGTCACTGCGCGATCTGCCCGTGGAAGGAGACCTGCGCCGGGCAGTGGCGCGACGACGACGATCTGGTGCTGGTGCCGTTCCTGCGGCGCGACCAGCGCGACGCGCTGCACGCGGCCGGCATCGACACCGTCGAGCAGCTGGCCGCCGCCACGCCGGGCGAGCTGGACGCCGTCGCGCGGGTCGGCGGCGGCACGAAGCGCAAGCTGGCCACCCAGGCCAGGCTGCAGGTCGGCGCGCGGTCGCAGCCGCTGCCGCCGTACGAGCTGGTCACGCCGGTCGAGATCCGCCGCGGCCTGGCGCTGCTGCCCGAGCCCGACGCGGGCGACCTGTTCCTCGACCTCGAGGGCGACCCGTTCTTCGGCGACCACGGGCTGGAGTACCTGTGGGGCATCTCCGACGCCGGCGACGGGTTCACGTCCTGGTGGGCGCACGACCCGCCGGCCGAGCGGCTGGCGTTCGAGCGCGTCGTCGACCACATCATGGCCGCCTGGCGGGCCCGCCCCGGCATGCACGTCTACCACTACGCGCCCTACGAGCCGGCCGTGCTCAAGCGGCTGTCGCAGCGCTACGGCACCCGCATCGACGAGGTCGACGCGCTGCTGCGGGGCGAGCGGCTGGTCGACCTCTACGCCGTCGTCAAGCAGGGGCTGCTGATCGGGACGGAGTCGTACTCGATCAAGGCGCTGGAGCGGTTCTACTCGCCGGACGGCCGGGCCGGCGCCGCGGTCAAGGACGCCGGGGCCAGCATCGTCGAGTACGAGCGCTGGCTGGCCGAGCGCGACCAGCGGATCCTCGACGACATCGAGTCCTACAACCGCGACGACTGCGTCAGCACCCGGCAGCTGCGCGACTGGCTGGAGGACCGCCGGGCCGAGGCGCTGGCCGCCGGGCACGCCGTACCGCGCCCCGACGACGTCGACGACCAGGCCGAGCACCTCAAGGATCGCGACCCCGAGCTGGTCGCGATCGAGGCGCGGCTGCTCGACGGCGTGCCGGCCGACCCGGCCGCGCGGACGCCGCGGCAGCGGGCCAACGCGCTGCTGGCCGGGCTGCTGGAGTGGCACCGGCGGGAGAACCGGGCCGAGTGGTGGGAGTACTTCCGGGTCCGCCGGCTGCTCGTCGACGAGCTGGTCGACGACCCGGCGACGCTCGGCGGGCTGCACTCGCCGGAACTGCTGCGCACCGAGAACCGGTCCGGCGTGTGGCGCTACGCGGTGCCGGCGCAGGAGAGCCGGCTGCGCCCCGGCGACCAGTGCGGGCACGCCGGTCCCGACGGCGGCACCAGCAAGATCGTCCGCCTGGACCTCGAGAACGGCGTCGTCGAGCTGAAGCGGGCGCTGGCCAAGGAGCAGCCGCACCCGGTGGCGCTGCTGCCGCCCGCTCCGATCCCGGCCGGGATGCAGGAGCAGGCGCTGGTCCGGGTCGGCAGCTGGGTGGCCGAGCACGGCTTCGCCGGCGACGGGCCGTTCCGGGGCGTGCGCGACCTGCTGTCCGGTGCGGTCCCGCGGCTGGACGACGGGGTGCCGCTGCGGCTGGCCGGCGAGTCCGGCGCCGACGCGCTGCGCAGGGTCGCGCCGTCGCTGGCCGGCGCGCTGCCGGTGCAGGGCCCGCCGGGCGCGGGCAAGACGTACGCCGGCTCGCACGCCGTCGTCGAACTGCTGCGGGCCGGCCGGACGGTCGGCATCACCGCTCTCAGTCACCGGGTCATCACGCACCTGCTCGACGCCGTCCTGGCCGCCGACGGCTCGGGGCTGGTGCGGGCGGTTCAGAAGGCCGACGACGGCAACGCCAGCCGGCACCCGTCGGTCCGCGTCACGACGGACAACGGCGAGGTCGAGGCGGCGATCGCGGCCGGCGCCGTCAACCTCGTCGCCGGGACCGGCTGGCTGTTCGCCCGCCCCGACGTCCACGTCGACGTGCTGGTGGTCGACGAGGCCGGGCAGTTCTCGCTGGCCAACACGGTCGCCGCCGGGGCGGCCGCCGACTCCGTCATCCTGCTCGGCGATCCACGGCAGCTGCCGCAGCCGGCCAAGGGCAACCATCCCGACGGCGCCGGCGTGTCCGCGCTCGACCACGTGCTGGGCGAGCACGACACCGTCCCGCCGGAGCGCGGCCTGTTCCTCGACACGACCTGGCGGATGCACCCCGACGTGTGCGCGCCGGTGTCCGAGCTGTCCTACGACTCGCTGCTGGTGCCGCGGACCGGGCTGTCGGCGCAGCTCGTCGGTGGGTCCGACGCGCTGGCCGGCGCCGGGGTGCGCTGGGTGCCGGTCGAGCACGCCGGCTGCTCCGTCCGCAGCGACGCCGAGGTGACCGTGGTCGCCGGACTGGTCGCGTCGCTGACCGGGCGCCCCTGGACGGCCGCCGACGGCTCGACGCGTCCCCTCGGCCCCGACGACATCCTGGTCGTCGCGCCGTACAACGCGCAGGTCGGCCAGCTGCTCGGCGCGCTCGACGGCCGGGCCCGCGTCGGCACCGTCGACAAGTTCCAGGGCCAGGAGGCCCCCGTCGTCATCGTCTCCCTCACCACGTCGTCCGCGGCCGACGCCCCCCGCGGCGTCGACTTCGTCGCCAACCGCAACCGCCTCAACGTCGCCGTCTCGCGGGCCCGGTCGCTGGCGGTGCTGGTCGGCAGCCCGGCGCTGCTGAGCGCCCCGGTCCGCAGCCTCGACCAGGTCCAGGGCATCAACACCCTGTGCCGCCTGGTCGAGTACGGCCAACGGCGGGCAAGTAACAGTTGACACATGGCTACACATCATTGACATTAGATCCATGGACATGTCCGAGCCGGCGACTGTGGCCATGCCTCGCGGCAAGATCGCGGTCCTGCGGGTGCTCGCGGGAGCGGACCATCCCTTCACCATTCGTGAGCTGGGCCGATTGGCCGGGGTGACGCACGAGCGAGCGGCGCAGGTGGTTCGTGAGCTCTCCGGCCACGGCGTCGTCACAGTCGAGCCTTACGGCAGGGCGCGACTGTGCCGCCTCAACCGGGAGCACCTGGCGGCAGCTCCCTTGATCGCGCTCGTGACGCTGCGGCAGCGGCTGATCGAGCTGCTGCGCGAGCGGCTCTCCGGGTGGTCCGAGCCCTCGCTGCACGCCTCGCTCTTCGGATCCGTGGCCCGGGGCGACGGTGACGAGGCCAGCGACATCGACGTGCTCGTCGTCCGCCCCGCGGGCCGGGAGCCCGACGACGAGCCCTGGCTCACCCAGCTCCACGAGACGGCCGCGACCGCACATCGGGCTACTGGCAACTCGCTCGCGTGGTTCGAGCTCTCTGCTGACGAGATCGCGCGGGCCGTACGCGCGCGGGAGCCGATCATCGCCGAGTGGCAGCGCGACGGCGTGCACCTGGCCGGCGTTCGTCTCCCGGAGCTGATACGGGATGCGGTGTGAGCAGGGAAGCGGCCTGCACCGCAGCCGATGCGCGCCAACGGGCGCGGACTGCGCGTGCCTACCTGGATCTGGCCGAGTTGGCCTTCGCCGGGGAGATCCCAGAGGCGAACAACGTGGCGGCCGGCAACGCGGTCCTTGCCGCGGTGGCGGCATCCGACGCGCTGTGCTGCCGTCGCCTCGGCCGGCTTTCCCGCGGACAGGACCACGCGCTGGCCGCACAGCTCCTGGCCCGGATCGATCCGCGGCTCGCGCGGCACCTCACCGCGGCGCTCGCCGTGAAGGACGCCGCACACTATGGTGCGGCCTTTCTCACTGACGCGCGCACGAAGGCCGCGCTGCGAGGCGCCGCCGCGCTGGTCGAGGCGGCTGAGGACGCGGTGCGCTGAGACGTAGTGGAGTGAAGATGGACACCGCCGTCACCGATCACCTGCTGAGCACGACCCGCGCGGTCCGGCGCAAGCTCGACCTCGACCGCGAGGTGGAGCCGGAGGTGATCGCCGAGTGCCTGCGGCTGGCCGTGCAGGCGCCCACCCCGGGCGCGGCGCAGAGCTGGCGCTGGCTGGTGGTCCGCGACCAGGAGCTGCGCAATCAGCTCGGCGCCATCTTCCGCGAGGTCGGCTCGGAGTACATGCGCCGGCGTCGCGAGGCGGCCGGCCCCGCGGCCGACGAGCAGCCGATGAAGCGGATCCTGGCGTCCGGCCAGTACCTCGTCGACGTCATCGAGCGGGTGCCGGTGTTCGTGATCCCGTGCCTGCAGGGCCGCCCGCACGGCAACAACGCCGCCGACTCCGTCTTCTACGGCGGCATCTTCCCGGCCGTGTGGAGCTTCCAGCTGGCGCTGCGCTCCCGCGGCCTCGGCTCCACCCTGACGTCGTACCACCTGGTCAAGGAGGCCGAGGCGGCCCGCATCCTCGGCATCCCCGACGACGTCACGCAGGTGGGGCTGCTGCCGGTCGCCTACACGACCACCCAGGACTTCAAGCCCGGCACCCGCCAGCCGGTCGAGGAGCTCAGCTACCTCGACCACTGGGGCGAGCCGCTGATGTCCTAGCCAGCCAGCGCGCTGCCGGTCGTGCGGGTGATGTGCTCGGGCACGTCGCCCTCGTGGTCGCCGGTGTTGACCGTGCCGGTGGGTTCGAACATCAGGATCGAGGCGCCCTCCGACGACGGGCGGTGCTCGACACCCCGGGGGACGACGTAGACGTCGCCGCGGCGGAGGGTGACCGCGGTCTCCGGGCCGGACGCGGGGCGCAGGCCGATGGTCAGCTCGCCGTCGAGCACGAGGAAGAACTCGTCGGTGTCGTCGTGGGCGTGCCAGACGAACTCGCCAGCCACCTTGGCGATCCGGACGTCGTAGTCGTTGACCCGCGTGACGATGCGCGGGCTCCACAGGTCGTCGAACGAGGCGAGGGCGGCGTCGAGGTTGATGGCGTCGTGGCTCATGACGCCAGCCTCGCCCGGCGACGGGCACAGCGGCGAGTAGTAGAAATGGCGTATGTCGCAAGGATCCTCGCACCGCGTCGCGCAGGTCGTCGCGCCGGGGTCGAACCCGTTCGAGATGGCCATCGGCATGGAGCTGTTCGGCATCACCCGGCCGGAGCTGGACGTCGACTGGTACGACTTCGTCGCCTGCTCGACCGGTGACGACCTGACGGTGCGTGAGGGGCTGTTCACCATGCACTGCCCCGGCACGCTCGACGACGTCGCGACGGCGGACACGGTGATCGCGCCGAACCGGCCCGACCCGGAGGCCGGCTACGGCGACGAGGTCATCGAGGCGTTGCGCGCGGCCGCGGCCAGGGGCGCCCGGATGGTCAGCTTCTGCACCGGCGCGTTCGCGCTGGCCGACGCCGGTCTGCTGGACGGGCGCACCGTCACGACGCACTGGCGCTGGGCCGACCGGTTCCGCCGCCGCTACCCGGACGTCGACCTGCGGCCGAACGTGCTCTTCGTCGACGACGGCCAGGTGCTGACGGCGGCCGGCAGCGCGGCGGCGATCGACCTGGGCCTGCACATCATCCGCACCGACCACGGCGCCGCCGTCGCCAACGCCGTCAGCCGCCGGCTGGTCTTCCCCGCGCACCGCGAGGGTGGCCAGCAGCAGTTCATCGAGCGGCCGGCGCCGCAGGCCGGCGAGGCCACGCTGTCCGGGGTGATGGAGTGGGCCACCGCGCACCTGGACCACCCGCTCACCGTCGCCGAGCTGGCCGGCCGCGCGGCGATGAGCCCGAGCACGTTCCACCGCCGCTTCCTCGCCGAGACCGGCACGACACCGCTGCGCTGGCTGCACCACGAGCGCATCGACCACGCCCGGTCGCTGCTGGAGACCACCGCCCTCGACGTCGGCGAGGTCGCCCGCGCGGCCGGCTTCGGGACCGCGGCCAACCTGCGCCAGCACTTCCGCCGGCACACCGGCGTCACGCCTACGGCGTACCGCGAGTCGCATGCACCGGCCCCGTCGACTCCGGGACGCTCGCCGGGGTAGGAATGGAGCATGAGTGCGGACAGGGAACGTGCCGTGGTCGACGGGGTGCCGACCGACCTGCTGATCGGCGGGCAGTGGCGGCCCGCGTCGTCCGGTGAGCGGTTCGACGTCGAGGACCCGGCCACCGGCGAGGTCGTCACCACCGTGGCCGACGCGACCGTCGACGACGGGCTGGCGGCGCTGGCCGCGGCCGCCGAGGCGCAGGCGTCGTGGGCCGCGACGCCGCCGCGGGAACGGGGCGAGCTGCTGCGCCGCGCGTTCGAGGCCGTCACCGCCCGGTCCGACGACCTCGCGCTGCTCATGACGCTCGAGATGGGCAAGGCGGTCAAGGAGTCCAAGGCCGAGATCGCCTACGCCGCGGAGTTCCTGCGCTGGTTCTCCGAGGAGGCCGTGCGCGTCAGCGGCGCCTACTCGGTCGCGCCCGGCGGCGGCAGCCGGCTACTCACGATGAAGCAGCCGGTCGGGCCGTCGTTCTTCATCACGCCGTGGAACTTCCCGATGGCCATGGGCACCCGCAAGATCGCCCCGGCGATCGCGGCGGGCTGCACGATGGTGGTGAAGCCGGCGCACGAGACGCCACTGTCGATGCTGGCGCTGGCCCGCATCCTGCGCGACGTGGGCCTGCCCGACGGCGTGCTCAACGTCATCCCGACGTCCTCGAGCGGCGCGGTGTCCGAGCCGATCATCCGCGACCCACGGCTGCGCAAGCTGTCGTTCACCGGCTCGACTGCGGTCGGCCGGAAGCTGATCGAGCAGTCCGCGCAGCAGGTGCTCCGCGTCTCGATGGAGCTGGGAGGCAACGCGCCGTTCCTCGTCTTCGCCGACGCCGACCTCGACGCCGCCGTCGACGGCGCCATGCTGGCCAAGATGCGCAACGTCGGCGAGGCGTGCACGGCGGCCAACCGCTTCCACGTCCACGAGTCCGTCGCCGCCAAGTTCACCGAGAAGCTGGCCGAGCGGATGGCGGCGCTACGGGTCGGCCGCGGCACCGACGACGGCGTCGACGTCGGCCCGCTGGTCAGCGAGAAGCAGCGCGGCACCGTCGAGGAGCTCGTCGCCGACGCCGTCGACCGGGGCGCGAAGGTCGTCACCGGCGGCGGACGCACCGGCGACGCCGGCTACTTCTACCAGCCCACCGTCCTCGCCGGCGTCACCGACGACGCCCGGCTGCTGACCGAGGAGATCTTCGGCCCGGTCGCCCCCGTCACCACGTTCGCCACCGACGACGAGGCCGTGGCCCGCGCCAACGCCACCGAGTACGGCCTCGTCGCCTACGTCTTCACCCGCGACCTGCAGCGGGCGCTGCGGGTCAGCGAGCGGCTGGAGGCCGGGATGGTCGGCCTCAACGCGGGCATCGTCTCCAACCCGGCGGCGCCGTTCGGCGGCGTCAAGGCCAGCGGCTTCGGCCGTGAGGGCGGCGCCGAGGGGATCGAGGAGTATCTGGAGACCAAGTACGTGGCGATCAACCTTCCCTGACGTCCGAGCCGCGAGTACGGTCGCGTAGGTGCGACACGACCATCACGGGCGAACGCATCGCCTCGAGCTCGACGACCAGTCGCTGCGGACCTGGGACTGCACGGTGCTCGCGTCCGACCCGGAGGAGGGCCTGGTCCTGGACCGGTCCGCGTTCTATCCGGGCGGCGGCGGCCAGCCGCCGGACCACGGCGTCCTGCTCTGGGGCGGCGTCACCACCCGCATCGTCGGCGTCCGGCCGCGCGACGACCTGTGGCTGGTGCCGGACCCGGACGACCCGCTGCCGCCCGTCGGTACGCAGGTCCGCGGCGCCCTCGACGACGAGCGGCGCGGCCTGCTGATGCGCACCCACTCCGGGCTGCACGTGCTCTGCGGCGTGATGGCCCGCGACTTCGGCGTCCCGGTGACCGGCGGCAACATGGAGCCCGGCGTCGCCCGGCTGGACTTCGACCTCGCCGAGGTCCCGTCCGGGTTCAAGGACGATCTGACGGAGAAGCTCAACGCCGAGATCGCCGCCGACCGCGTCATCGACGTCCGGGTGCTGCCGCGGGCCGAGGCGTACGCGCTCGGCCCGATCGTCAAGACCGCGACCGACCTGCTGCCGCCGGACCTCGAGGACATCCGGCTGGTCGACATCCGCGGCCTGGACCTGCAGGCCGACGGCGGCACCCACGTGGCCTCGACGAAGCAGATCGGGCGGATCGAGGTCGCGAAGGTCGAGAACAAGGGCCGCGGCTTCCGGCGCATCCGGCTGAGGCTCACCGGCTGACGGTCAATCGCCGGCGGCGCCGTCGATGGCCTCGCGCAGCAGGTCGAGGTGGCCGCAGTGCCGCCCGGTCTCCTCGATGAGGTGGATGACGGCGTGGCGCAGGTCGAACTCCATGCCCTCGCCGCGGGCCACCTCGTCGAGAGAGTGCGCGGCGATGATCTCGTTGGAGCGGGCGCACTCGGCCAGGTAGGACCGGACGACGGAGGCCAGCGTCTCGCCGGGCACCAGCTCGAAGCCGCCGGCGTCGTGCTCGCCCCATGGCTCCGGCACGTCCGGCAGCGCGGCGAAGTCCAGCGCGAACCACCATCGCTCGACGCACATGAGGTGGCGGACGATGCCGGCCGGGGTGAGCGCGCTGGGCGGGACGGAAGCCGTGGTGGCCTGCTCCGTCGTCAGCCCGGCCACCTTGTTGACGACGGTCTCGCGGAGGAAGTCCAGCCGCAGCACCAGCGCGTCCTTCTCGCCCGCCCGCTCCGGCGGCACGACGCGCTCCAGCGGGACCACCGAGTCGGCGGCGTCGGTCATCGGCCTCACCTCGTGGGACCGACCGTAGCGGACACCGCCGACAGAACACCGGCGAACCGCTGCGCGCGATCCGGTCAGAGCAGCCGGTAGGTCTTGCAAGCGTCGGTGAGATCGCTCGCCGACGTGAACAGGTGCGCCCGCATGCCCATCGCCGACGCGCCGCGGACGTTCGCCGCGGCGTCGTCGAGGAACAGCACCGACGAGCGCGGCACGTCCAGCATCCGCAGCACGTGCATGAACACCCGCAGGTCCGGCTTCGCGACGCCGATCTCGGCCGAGTTGAACACGACGTCGAAGTCGCCGGCGATGCGCAGCTCGGCCAGTTCCGCCGCGGTGCGGTCGGTGCCGTTGGTGAGCAGGCCCACCCGGATCCCGGCGGTCCGCAGCCGCCGCACCGTCGCGAGCACCGCGCGGTCGACGGACGGGCGCTGCGTCGCCCAGGCGGTGGCGGCGACCGGCCCGACGGTCTCGGCGACGCGGTCCACCCACTGCGCCCGGGTGATGGCGCCCGTGACGACGGACTGCAGCAGCCGCGGCTCGAACGCCGTCTCGAGCAGCCGGCCCGGCGGCAGCCCGGAGCCCTTCTCGATCGCCTCCGCCGCCGCCGGATCGTAGTGGCGCACCACGCCGTCGAGGTCGAGCAGAAGGACGTCGATCAGACCCATGAGGACGAATCGTGCCAGGAACGATCATCCGGCGACAGTCGGACGTCGACACCCGGGACGGTCACATCGCCAGGTCCAGGTTGACCCGCCCGTCGACCGGCGACGACGCCAGCGCGTCCTCGCGGCGCGGGATCCGCCCGGCGAGCGCGGCGTCCCGTCCGGCCTCGACCGCCAGCCGCATCGCCCGGGCCATCCGGACCGGGTCGGCTGCGCGGGTGACGGCGGTGGCGAGCAGCACGCCGTCGCAGCCCAGCTCCATCGCCAGGGCGGCATCGGAGGCCGTGCCGATGCCGGCGTCGAGGATCACCGGCACCGACGCGTCGGCGACGATCGCGGCGATGTTGCGCGGGTTCAGGATGCCCAGCCCGGTGCCGATCGGCGCGCCCAGCGGCATGACGGCGGCACACCCGGCGTCGGCCAGCTTGCGCGCCAGGATCGGGTCGTCGTTGGTGTACGGCAGCACGGTGAAGCCGTCGTCGACGAGCTGCCGGGCGGCCGTCACCAGCTCGACCGGGTCCGGCAGCAGCGTGACGTCGTCGGCGATGACCTCCAGCTTCACCCAGTCGGTCTCGCACGCCTCGCGGCCCAGCTTCGCCGTCAGCACCGCCTCGGCGGCGGAGAAGCAGCCGGCGGTGTTCGGCAGCGCCCGGATGCCGTTGCGCTGCAGCAGCTCCCACACCGACCCCTCGCCCCCGGCCTGCACGCGGCGCAGCGCGACCGTCGTCAGCTCCGTGCCCGACGCCAGCAGCGCCGCCTCCAGCCCGAGCAGGCTGGGCGCGCCGCCGGTACCCATGATCAGCCGCGACGACAGCGGCACCCCGGCGATGACGAGCGGGTCGTCGGACACGTCAGCCTCCCTGGACGGCGGTGATGATCTCGATCTTGTCGTCGGGCCGTAGCGGCGTCGCCGCCCAGTCCGTGCGCGGCACGACGATCTGGTTGACGGCGACGGCGATGCCGCGGTCGCTGAACGTGCCGTCGGGCTTGGTCATGGTGCGCAGCACGACATCGCCGAGCGTCGCGTCGGCGTCGAACGCGACGACGTCGCCGTTGATCGTCACCACAGTGGTCATCTGGGTCCTCCCGTGAAGGTCGCGGCGAACCGTCGTGGGTCCGCGGCCGCGGCCCACTCCGGGGCCGTTCCCGCACGGTATCGAGCGGCGAGGGCCGACGCGGTGAGCGGCGCGAGCAGGATGCCGTTGCGGTGGTGACCGGTCGCCAGCAGCAGGCCCGGAATGCCGGATTCGCCGATCATCGGCACGTTGTCGGGGCTGCCCGGCCGGGCTCGCGCGGTCAGCTCGGCCAGCGGCAGCTCGTCGATGCCGGGGATCAGCGCGCGGGCGTCGCGCAGGATCGCGTACGCCCCGCCGGCCGTCACCTGCCGGTCGTCGGGCTGCTCCTCGCTGGTCGCGCCGACGACGACCTCGCCGTCCTGCCGCGGCACCAGGTAGACGGCGCGCGACTGGACGAAGCCGCGGACCACCCGGCCCAGCGCGAACCCCGGCTGCGCCGACGCGTCCAGTCGCAGCAACTGCCCCTTGACCGGCCGCGTCGGCACGCCGGCCAGCTCGCGGCTGGCCCAGCCCGCGGCCAGCACGACGGACCCGGCCGGGTGCCGCTCGCCCGCTGCGTCGAGCACCCCGTCGACGGTCCCCGACGGCGACCGGCTCAGCTCCGCGACCCGCCGGCGCACGACCGCCACCCCACGGCCGGCCAGCACCTTCAGCAGCGCCGCGTGCACCCGGCGCGGGTCCACCTGGTGCTCGTCCGGTGTCCACGTGGCGCCGGCGAGCCGGGGGCCGAGCAGCGGCTCCAGCCGTCGTGCCTCGTCGACGGAGACCTCCTCGACCGGCAGCCCGAGGCCGCGGCGCAGCGTCAGCAGCCGGCGCAGCTGCTGGCGGTCGCCGGAGTCGTAGGCGACGGTGAGCGTGCCGGTGCGCCGGAAGGCCAGGTCGGCGCCGCCCGCGGCGGACGACAGCTCGGCGGCGAACGCCGGCCACTCCCGCGCCGACGCGACGTTGAGCGCCGTCAGGTGGTCCTCGCCGAACTCGGCCTCGGTGACGTCGGCCAGCATGCCTGCCGCCGCGTGCGTGGCACCGTCGCCGGGCGCGGGGTCGAACGCCGCGACCGTCAGGCCCAGCTGCGACAGCCGCCAGGCGACGGCGGCGCCGATGATGCCGCAGCCGACGACGGCCACGTCCACACTCACGATGCTCCCTCCGCTGGCATGACCCAGTTCAGGTTCGACGGTCGGCCCGCTGGCCCTCTCAGCCCTGCCGCCAGGGCTCCCGTGCCCTTCCACCGTACCTCGCCCATGACAGACTCCGGCTGTGACCTCCGACCCGAGACGGCGGCTGGCCGAGGCCCGGCTGTACCTGTGCACCGACGCCCGGCGCGACCGCGGCGACTTGGAGCGGTTCCTGCACGCGGCGCTGTCCGGCGGCGTCGACATCGTCCAGTTGCGCGACAAGACGCTGGACGCGCGCACCGAGCTGGAGCTGCAGCCACTCGTGGCCCGGGTCGCCGCTGAGCACGGCGCGCTGGTCGCCGTCAACGACCGGGCCGACCTCGCCGAGCTGGCCGGCGCGGCGATCCTGCACACCGGCCAGGAGGACCTGCCGGTCGAGGCGAGCCGCCGGCTGCTCGGCCCGGACGTGCTGCTCGGTCGCTCGACGCATTCCGTCGAACAGGCCGCGGTGGCCGAGGCCGACCCCGACGTCGACTACTTCTGCGTCGGCCCGGTCTGGCCGACGCCGACCAAGCAGGGCCGGCCCGCGGTCGGCGTCGACACCGTCCGGGCCGTCGCGACGACCGAGCCGGCCACGCCGTGGTTCGCCATCGGCGGGATCGACGAGCGCAGCGTCGCCGAGGTGGTCGACGCGGGGGCCCGCCGGGTGGTCGTCGTCCGGGCCATCACCGACGCGGACGACCCGGCGGCCGCCGCCCGCAGGCTGCGGGCGGCACTGGGGGACTAGCCGGCGCCGGCACGACGGAGGCGCTCACGGGCCTCCTGCTCCGACAGCGCGGTGACGGGCTGCCCGGCCGCGTGCTGGTCCTTGGCGTCGTAGGCCCTGGTCCAGACGCCGGCCGCCCACGACCGTTCGAGCTCGTCGGCGCTGAGCTCCCGGCCACGCGCGTGGCCGTAGGCGATCAGGAACCGCTCGGTGTCCTCGACGGTGGCCAGCCGATCCGGCTCGACGGTCGAGTACAGCGCGGCGGCGAAGCCGGCCAGGACGGCTTCGTCGTCGACGACCATGCTGTCCCAGTCGTGCACCACCAGCAGCGCGTCCCCGCTCCAGCGCAGGTTGCCGGCGAGCCAGTCGCAGTGGCCGATCACGGCCTCGGACTCGCCGCCTCGCAGCAGCCGGTCACGAGCACGGCGTCCGGCGTCGTCGGTCCACTCCGGACCGGCCACCTCATTGAGGTCGATCTCGGCGCCTTCCGGGCGGGGCCACGGCCCGTCCTCGGTGTGTCTCCACGCCGCCCACGACGGCGGCGGGTCGAGCGTGAACACCTCGCCCGGCCGCGGGGCCAGCCCGACCAGCCGCGCGAACGCCTCGGCGAAGGCCTCGGCCGCCCGGCCCGCGCTCGGGAGCACGGCTCCGCCGGGGACGTAGGCCTCCGCGGTCGCGACATCCTCGCCGAAGGGGACGGCGCCCGTGAGCGGCTGGGGGCACGGATAACCGGCCTGGAACAGGCGGCGCTGGACCTCGACGCACCCCGCGATCCGCGCGGAGTCCGGGCGGATCTTGACCACCACCTCGCGGTCGTCGGCGAGCCGGAGCCCGACGACCGTGGAGAGGTGGCCGGAACGGAAGATCTCGTCCGACGGCGGGCTGCCCAGGTGCTCCACGCACCACCGGGCCAGGCGGCGCGGATCGACCGGGGCCACTAGCCGGCGCGCAGGTCGGCGTACTCCGGGTGCTTGTCGAGGAAGCCTGCCACGAACGGACACTGCGGAACGACCTTCAGGTCGCCTTCGCGGGCGTCGTCGAGCAGGGCCCGGGCCAGCGCGCCGCCGACCCCCTTGCCCTCGGCTGCCTCCTCGACGACGGTGTGCAGCGCCACGATCTCGTCGTCGCGGCGGGCGTAGGTGAGTTCGCCGACCCGGATCCCGTCCAGGTAGGCGGCATAGCTGCGGGCGGTCCTGGTGATCTCGATGCTCACGCGCAGTCGCCTCCAGGGTTGCTGGATCGATGCCACAGATGGTGCATGATCATTTCTACCGGTGCGGGTGACCGTTCGTACCGATCTTCCCGATTCGCAGTGATCAACGTTAACGCACCCCGGCCGCCCGGCCGGCGCTGCCGGTTCGCCAAACCGGTCCGGAGCCTGCCACGATGCACGAATGCGTCTCGATCACGTCTCGTACGCAGCCGGTCCGGAGGGACTCGACGCCACGGCGGAGCGGCTGGCCGGTGAGCTCGGCGTCGAGCTCGTCGACGGCGGCCTGCACCCGCGGTTCGGCACCCGCAACCGGGTGCTGCCGCTGGCCGGCGGCCACTACCTCGAGGTGGTGGCGGCGCTGGACCATCCGGCCGCCGACAAGGTCCCGTTCGGCCAGGCGGTGAAGGCCCGGTCCGCGGCCGGTGGCGGCTGGCTCGGCTGGGTGGTCGCGGTCGACGACCTCGCGCCGATCGAGGAGCGGCTGGGCCGTCCCGCCGTCGGCGGCCACCGGCTGCGGCCCGACGGCTTCGACCTGGTGTGGCGGCAGATCGGCGTGATGGGCCTGATGAACGACCCGCAGCTGCCGTTCTTCGTGCACTGGGAGTCCGACCCGGCCGAGCACCCGTCCAAGGGCGGCCACGACGTCGAGCTGGTCAGCCTCGACATCGCCGGCGACCCGCACTTCGTCACCGCGTGGCTGGGCGAGCCCGAGGACCATCCGCTCGACGATGTCGACGTGCGCTGGCTGCCGCCGAACGGCGGCCCGGGCGTGCGCTCGGTGCGGTTCCGCACCGGCCACGGAGAGGTCACGGTCTGAGCCATGGTCACCATCACCGTCGCCGGGACGGCGCAGCGCTTCGTGCCGGCCGAGCGCGGCACCGTCCACCTGCGCGCCACCCGCGAGGCACGCCGGTCCGCCGACGTCGTCCCGTTCGTCGCCGACCTGCACGCCCGCCTCTCCGCCGACGCCGAACGGCACGTGACGGCGGGCGCGGCCAGCCGGTGGTCGGCCGACCAGCTGTATGTCTCGACCGTCCAGCGCTACGTCCGAGACTCCGACGTCAGCGAGACGTTCCAGGTCGCGGCCGCCGGCGTGGCGGTCCGGTTCACCGACTTCGGCGCGCTGTCCGGCTGGATCACCGAGGTCGGCACGATCGACGGCGTGGTCGTCGACGGCGTCGAGTGGGAGCTCACCGACGCGCGCCGCAAGGACGTGGAGCGCGAGGTGCGGGCCGAGGCGGTCCGCGACGCCCAGGAGCGGGCGGCCACCTACGCCGCCGCGCTCGGCCTCACCGTCGGCGCCGTCGGCGCGCTGTACGAGCCGGGCCTGCGGCCGCACACCCAGCCCGGCTTCGACGGGGGCGGCCCGGTCCGCTACGCGCGGATGGCCGCCGCCGACCTGGCCGGCGGCGGCCCCGTGGTCTCGCTGCGCCCGGAGCAGATCGAGGTGACGGCGACGCTCAGCGCCGACTTCACCGCGTCCTGACCCGGACGGTCAGGCGTCGCGCTTCTTGAAGAAGTACCAGGCGACGGCCAGGATGATCGCCACGAACGCGGCGAACACGCCGCCGGAGGCCCAGCGGTCGAAGAAGTCGAACTCCGGGCCGCCGTCGGCCTCGTACGGCGTGGTCGCGATGAGCCGGCCACCCGCGCTGAACGGCAGGAACTTCAGCGCCGGCTGCAGGAAGTCCAGCGCCGACCACATCGACAGCCCGGCGATCAGCGTCTCCACGATCAGCGGCGTCACCAGCAGGATGACCAGCGCCGACGGCACGCCGCGGAACAGCTGGGCGAGCGCGACGCCGAGCACCGCGTACAGCACCACGAAGACGACGTAGCCCGGGATCACCTCGTTCAGCGGTGCCTCGGCGAGGTCCGGCCCGGAGCCCCAGTACAGGCTGCCCAGCCCGATGTTGATCGCCATCGAGATGACGGCCATCACCGCGGCGGTCACCGCCACCATGATCACCTTGGCCAGGAGCAGCCGGCTGCGCTGCGGGATGGCGGTGAGCGTCGGCTGGATGGTGCCGTGCCGGTACTCGTGGCCGGTGGCGAAGATGCCGATGATGGCGAGGAAGATCGCCAGGAACGGCGCCAGCTCGGCGCCGCCGGTGATGATGATGCCGGCGTCCTCGGCGTTGACGGTGTCGTTGCGGGTGGCGAACGCCACGCCGAACGCGATGGCCGCCGTCAGCAGCAGGCCGAGGCCGATCAGCCAATAGGTCGAGCGCAGGGTGCGCAGCCGCACCCACTCGAAGCGCAGGGCGCTGCTCACGCGGCACCTCCGGGGGTGGTGTCGCCGGGCTGGGACGGTGGCACGGGCGGTGCCGCGGGCGGCCCGCCCGGCGGCGGCGTGGCCGTCCCGGGCGGAGCGAGGATCTCGCGCGCGACGTACTCCTCGGAGTCGCCGGTGGCGGACATGAACGCGGCCTCCAGCGACGCCGTCTGGGTGGCCAGCTCGTGCAGCATGACGTTGTGCTGGAAGGCCAGCTCGCCGACGGCGGCGGTCTCGATGCCCGACACCTGCAGCGTGCCCGGCTGCTGCGCCACCTCCGTGACGGTGGCGCCGTCGACCCGGCGCAGCGCCTCGGCCAGCTGGGCCGCCTGCGGGCTGCGCACCAGCACGCTGGACTGGGTGAACTGCCGGACGAAGCCGTCGACGTCGCCGTTGTAGATCATGTGGCCGCGGCCGATGACGACCAGCTGGTCGGCCATCAGCGACATCTCCGACAGCAGGTGGCTGGAGACGAAGATCGTGCGGCCCTCGCGGGCCAGCGACTTGAGCACGTCGCGCAGCCAGTGGATGCCGTGCGGGTCCAGCCCGTTGGCCGGCTCGTCGAGGATCAGCGTCTGCGGGTTGCCCAGCAGCGCCTGCGCCAGGCCGAGGCGCTGCGCCATGCCGAGGGAGAAGCTCTTCGGCTTCTTGTTCTTCACCTCGGCCAGGCCGACGAAGTCGAGGACCTCGTCGGCGCGCGAGAACGGGATGCCGCTGCCGGCGGCCAGCATCCGCAGGTGGTTGCGCGCGGTCCGGGTCGGGTGGAAGGCCTTCGCCTCCAGCACCGCCCCGATCTCGCGCATCGGGTGCTTGATGGTGCCGAACTTGCGTCCGTCGAACAGCGTCTCGCCGCCGCCGTTGTCGAGGTCGAGCATCAGCCGCATCGTGGTGGACTTGCCCGCGCCGTTGGGCCCGAGGAAGCCGGTCACCATGCCGGGACGCACCTCGAACGACAGGTGATCGACGGCGGTCTTCGCGCCGTATCGCTTGTGTAGCTGCTGGGCCGTGATCATGCCTCTCCCGATGTCGGTCGGTCGCAGCGAACCTATCGGGTCGAGGTGCCCCAGCAGCTCATTCACGCTGCCGATGGTGCGTGTCCGACCTCAGGAGGAGTGCAACTAGGGGCGAACCGGGTCAGGCGATGCGCAGCGCCTGCCGGGCCAGCCGGCCGGCCTGCGCGCCGTACGAGCCGCCGAACAGGACGGCGTGGACGAGCACGGGGTGCAGCTGGTGCAGCGCCAGCCGCTCCCGCCAGCCGGCGGCCAGTGGCCAGGCCTCGTCGTAGGCGGCGAGGACGTGGTCCAGGTGCGGCAGCCCGAACAGCGTGAGCATGGCCAGGTCGGTCTCGCGATGCCCTCCGTGCGCCGCCGGGTCGACGAGGGTCGCGCCGGTCTCGGTCCACAGCACGTTGCCGGCCCAGAGGTCGCCGTGGATCAGCGCCGGCGGCTCGTCCGGGCCGGCCAGCCGGGGCAGCTCGGCGATGACCTTCTCGACGTCGGCGGCGGTGCGCTTGTCGACGGCGCCGCTCTTGCGGGCCGCGCGCAGATACGGCTCCAGCCGCCCGTACGCCCACAGGTCCGGCCACGACTTCCACGGACCGGGCGGCAGGTCGAGGCTGCCGATCCAGCCGGGCCCGTCGGCCGATCCGAACACGTCGGCGCCGTGGCGGTGCGTCGCGGCCAGCGCCCGGCCGAACCGCTCGGCCGCCGCGGCGGACGGCACGCCCGTCGTCACCCACTCCAGGACGAGGCAGCGCTCGTCGTGCGCGAGCACCCGCGGCACCGGCACGCCGTCGCGGGCCGCCGCCAGCTTGGCCAGGCCCAGCGCCTCGGCCCGGAAGAAGCCGGGCGGTGCGCCGGCCCGGGTCTTGACGAAGACGGTGCGGCCGTCGCCGAGCCGGGCCCGGCGGGCCTCGCAGATGGAGCCGCCGCCGACCGGGGTGAGCGATTCGACGGCGGTGCCCAGCAGGTCGTGCAGATGCTCACTGTCGACTGGGCTCACCGCCAGGCACGTCCAGCTCGATCTCGTCGCGCACGGCGGTCACGAACCCGTCGGCGGCCCGCTCGATCATCAGCAGCACGTGCTCGAACGCCGCCGCGTCGCCGTAGTAGGGGTCCGGCACGTCGGTGTCGTCGCCGGCCATGGCGTCGGCGTCGTAGCTGCGCAGCAGCTGCACCTTGGCGCGGGCGTCGTCGTCGGGGGCGAGCGCGCTGAGGTCGGCGAAGTTCTCCCGGTCCAGGGCCAGCACGAGGTCGACGTCGTCGAACCAGTCGCGCAGGAACTGGCGGGCCCGGTGGCTGCCGCCGTCGTACCCGTGGTCGAGCAGCGCGGCGAGGGCGCGCGGGTCGGCCTGCTGGCCCGCGTGCCAGCCGCCGGTGCCGGCCGAGTCGACGGTGACGAGGTCATCCAGGCCGGCCTCCTCGAGGCGGCGGCGCAGCACGAACTCGGCGATGGGGGACCGGCAGATGTTGCCGGCGCAGACGACGCAGACGCGGTACGGGGTGCTCGGGTCGGTCACGGCCACGCGCCTCAGCGGCGCTGGCGCGCGAGCTCCCCGACGGCCAACGCGAGCTCGGTGGCCAGATCGAAGGACCGCTCGTGGTTGGGGTTGCTGCGCATCCACAGGCAGATCGTCTGCACGACGGCCCCGGACCAGGCCGGGTCGCGGCGCAGCGCATGCCGCACCGACACCGGCCGCGGCGCGAACGACGTGACGTCGAACCACTGGCCGTCGGCGAAGGCGAGCATGGGATTGCCCTGCGGATCGTCGTAGACGACCTCGTAGACCATGGAGCCGACCAGCGCGTGCCGGTTGGTGTCCGGTTCCGGGTAGCCCGGCGGAGTGGTGACCGCCAGCGGAACCGGCCGCGACGTACCGCGGTCCGGCTGCCGGGCGCGCTGATGGCCCGAAGGTGGTTGCTCGGTCAGGACCGAACCGACGGGGCCGTAGCCGATCGTCATATGTTCACCATGCCCACACTGAGTTCAGGGCACAACGAACCCCCGTTGACGCCTTCGACCGGCGCCTATCCGTCGTGCAAGAGGATGCTAGGCCAAAGGTACGTCAAACATCGGCCCAGCGGAAGAAGGGTCGTATCAAGTTGACGTTAAGGCCCAGAGCGCGACGACGGATGGACGACCGGCACTGCGCCGTTCGTCAACTCGGCAACAACAGATTCAGGATCCAGCTGACGAACGACACCACGAGCGCGCCCAGCACGGCCGACCAGAAGAAGTCGTCGACGTGGAAGGGCACGTCCAGGCCATCGGCGATCCACGAGGTCAGCCAGAACATCAGCGCGTTGACGATCAACGTGAACAGGCCGAGCGTCAGGATCAGCAGTGGCAATGACAAGAGTTGGACCAGTGGTTTGATGAAGGCGTTGACCAGACCGAAGATCAACGCCACGACAAGCAAGGTCAGGACCTCGCTTGACGTGCTGTCAGAGCTGATGGTCACGCCGTCGACGATCCGGGTCGCCACCCACAGGGCGAAGCCGTTGACGAGCAGGCGAATGATGAAGGACGTCACGGCTGCCGAGCGTACACATCCGGGACCCTCCGCGGGAGCGGCTATCGTGCCGAGCATGGTGCGCATTCGCAAGGCTCTCGACGGCCTGCCCTCGTACCGGCCGGGCCGGCCGGCCGCGCCGCGGGCCGGCGCCGAGCAGGCCTACAAGGTGTCGTCCAACGAGAACCCGTACCCGCCGCTGCCGGGGGTGCTCGAAGCCGTCATGGCGACCGCGGAGTCGATGAACCGCTACCCGGACATGTTCGCCACGGGCCTGGTCGCGGCGCTGGCCGACCGCTTCGGGGTGCCCCCGGAGCACGTGGCGACGGGCACCGGCAGCGTCGGCGTGCTGCAGCAGATCGTGCAGGCCACCGCCACCGAGGGCGACGAGGTCGTCTACGCGTGGCGCTCGTTCGAGGCGTACCCGATCGTGGTCGGCATCTCCGGCGCGACGGCGGTAGAGGTCCCGCTGGCGGCCGGCGCGCGGCACGACCTGACGGCGATGGCCGACGCGATCACCGACCGCACCCGCGCGGTGTTCGTCTGCACGCCGAACAACCCGACCGGCCCGGTGGTCGGCCGCGACGACCTGGCCGCGTTCCTGCGCCGCGTGCCCGAAGACGTGCTGGTCGTCGTCGACGAGGCGTACCGCGAGTTCGTCCGCGACCCCGAGGCCGCCGACGGCGTCGAGTTCTACCGCGAGCACCCCAACGTGTGCGTGCTGCGCACCTTCTCCAAGGCGTACGGGCTGGCGGGGCTCCGGGTCGGCTTCGCGATCGCGCACGAGGAGGTGGCCGACGCGCTGCGCAAGACCGCGGTGCCGTTCGGCGTCTCCGGCATCGCCCAGCGGGCCGCCGTCGAGTCGCTGGCCCGCGAGGCCGAGCTGCTGGAGCGGGTCGACGCGCTGGTCGCGGAGCGGACCCGGGTACGCGACGCGCTGG
Organism: Jiangella anatolica; assembly: GCF_003236295.1. Taxonomy (GTDB): domain Bacteria; phylum Actinomycetota; class Actinomycetes; order Jiangellales; family Jiangellaceae; genus Jiangella; species Jiangella anatolica. Next base: position 70,518 of record NZ_POTW01000015.1, on the reverse strand, counting down.
TCGCGCAGGGATGGGAGATTCCTCACACCGAGGCGAACTTCGTGTGGCTGGAGCTGGGCGAGAAGACCCTCGACTTCGCCCGCTTCTGCGAGGACGCGGGCCTGGTCGTCCGGCCGTTCGCCGGCGACGGGTGCCGGGTCACGATCGCCGAGCCGGAGGCCAATGACAAGCTCATTCGACTGGCCGGTGACTGGGCAGGCTGACGCCGAGCCTCATGTTCCGGTACCCATCAACAGGACGAACGAGCACGGACGGCGTCCTGCGTTCGGGGGGCGAGACGCCGGACGCCGTCCGTGCGGTCTATGGCTGCTGCGTCAGCAGCAGAAGTCACCAGGGCTTGCGGCAGGCGCGAACGCGGCGACCGCGGGTGTGCTCACCGTGAACATGAGTGCGAACGATGCGACAACCGCGATCACAACTCGCTTGGCACGCCCCATCTAGATCGAACTCCTAAAGTCGGCATTTGGACTGGCAAAATGTGACTGGCTGTAGTCCAATACTGTCATGACAGAAGACCAGCCAGCAACAGTGGACGAGGCGCCGCTCCCGACGCCCGTCGGGCAGCGTATCCGATCCCGCCGGTTGGAGCTCGGCCTCTCTCAGGCCGAGATCGCAGAGGGCATGCTGTCCCCCAGCTACGTCTCCCTCGTCGAGAGCGGCCGCCGTCAGCCGGCCTCCTCGGCGCTCGCTCACATCGCCGAGCGGCTGCGCATCGATGTCGAGTATCTGCGCGACGGTGTCGACGCCTCCGTGCGCACCAAGGCCCGGCTCGCCCTGGGCCGCGCCGAGATGGCGCTGCGCGAGGGTCGCGCCGACGAGGCGTACGAGCAGTTCACCGAGCTGGTCGGGGATCCCGGTCTGAACGACGAGCAGAGCCGCGCCGCCCGGCTGGGCCGGGCGCTGTCGCGCGAGCGCGTCGGCGACCTCGAGGGCGCCATCGAGATCCTCAGCGAGCTGGCCGACGAGGCGCGGCAGACGCCCGCGGTGCAGTCCTGGCTGGACGTCGCCATCGCGCTGACCCGGTGCTACGACCGGGCCGGCGACTACGACATGGCGATCCAGGTCGGCGAGGAGGCCCGGCGCGCGGCCTACGACATCGGGCTGGAGAGCACCGACGAGTACATCCGCCTCGGCTGCACGGTCCTCGGCGCCTACTCCGGCCGCGGCGACCTGGTGCGCTCGAAGGCGCTGGCGGCCGAGCTGGTGGCCGCCGCCGACCGCATCGGCACCCCGCACACCCGCGGCGCGGCGTACTGGAACGCCTCGCTGATCGCGGAGTCGCGCGGCGAGCTGGCGCTGGCGCTGAACCTGGTCGACCGCGCGCTGGCGATGTTCGGCGAGGGCGACGACCTGCGCAACCTGGCCCGGCTGCGGCTGGCGCACGCCTGGCTGCTGCTGCAGGGCAGCGAGCCGCGGCCGCAGGAGGCGCTGGCCATCCTCGACGGCGTCGAGGCGGCCATCCGCCAGCACGGCAGTGCCACCGACATCGCGAGCTTCGCCACCAAGCGGGCCGAGGCGCTGCTGCGGCTCGGCCGGCTCGACGAGGCCCGCTCGGCCGCCGAGATGGCGCTGCAGGAGCTGGGCGACCAGCCGTGGATGGGCGGGGCGCTGGCCCGGCTCACCCTCGCCCGGGTGCTGCGGGCCCAGGGCGACGTCGAGCACAGCATCCGCGAGGCCGCGCTGGCCGCGTCCGCGCTGGAGTCCATGGGCGCCTCGCGGGTCGCGGCGCTGGCCTGGCGCGAGCTGGCCGACCTCTACCGCGACCTCGGCCGCACCGACGCCGCGCTGGACGCCTACGACAACGCGCTGCGGTCGGTGCGGGTGGTCCCGCACGTCGCCGCGGGGCTGGCCGACGAGGCCGTGAGCGGCGGCCTCGACGACCGGCTGGGCTTCGCCTCCTCGACGGCGGGCTGACGCCGCCCGGCGAGCACGCACGACGCACCGATGCCCCGGCGCCACCCGGCGCCGGGGCATCGTCAGGTTCGGCGCCGGGTCAGACGACCGCCTGGTCCGCCGCGCGGTCCGCGGCCGGGTCCGCCGGCGGCGACTGCACCGACGTCCGCCGCTCGCCGTTCACCACCAGCACGACACCGCCGACCACGAGCGCGCCGCCGATCAGCACGATCGACGTGACCGGCTCGGACAGGATCGCCCAGCCGAGCAGCACGGCGACCACCGGGTTCACGTAGGCATAGGTCCCGACGAGCGACAGCGGCGCGGCCGACAGCAGGTACGCGTACGCCGTATAGCCCAGCAGCGAGCCCAGCACGACCAGGTACGCCAGCGCCAGCCAGCCCTTCGCCGGCACCGCCGCCGCGTCCAGGTCGGCCAGCTCGCCGGACGCGGCCGACACGATCAGTAGCAGCACGCCGCCGGCCAGCATCTCGTACGCCGACGCCACCAGCGCGTTGCGAGGCAGCCCGAGGCGAGGCGAGAAGTAGGACCCGAACGCCCACGAGACGGTGCCGAACAGCAGGACGCCGATGCCCCACGCCTCGACGCCCTCGATGCCGCCACGGGGCACGCAGATGACCGCGACGCCGGCCAGGCCCACCAGCACGCCGACCCAGGTGAGCCACGGCGGCCGCTGCCCACCGGCCACCTGCAGCAGCACGAACCAGAGCGAGATCGCCGCGACGACCAGGGCGGCCAGCCCGCTCGGCACCGTCTGCTCGGCGACGGCGACCATCGCGTTGCCGAGGACGAGCAGCAGCAGGCCCATGACGGCGGCGCCGCGCAGCTCGCGTGGGGTCACCCGCAGCCGATCCCGGCCGTGCCGCAGCCACAGATAGCCGAGCATCACCAGGCCGGCGATCGTGAAGCGCAGCCCCATGCCGAGGAACGGCGGGATGTCGGCCTCGACCAGCACGCGGATGGCCAGATAGGTCGAGCCCCACACGACGTAGACGACGATCAGCGCGGCCCAGATCATGGCCGGCCGCGCGGGCGCCTGAGTCATCAGCGTCTCCCTCTAACAGTGCTGTCGGCGCTCATTGTGACGGATCGCCGGCCAGGAGCGACAGCGAGTTTCGGCCATGTCGCTGCGATATCTGGACAACCTCCGAAGACCGGCAATCGCGACACTAGATGTAGGTGACTTGCATCTGTGTAACTACCAGATAGTGTGTCTTCTGCAGCTGGTTCCACCGGTCAGCCAGAGCGGTGGAGGCAACAGGGAACCCGGTGTGAGTCCGGGACTGCCCCGCAGCGGTGAACGGGAACGACCGCCGTCAACGAAGCACTGGGCCCTCCGCGAGAGGGCCTGGGAAGCGACGGCCAGTAGATGGAGACGCCACCGGCCAGGTGGCCTCCGTGCCCGTGAGTCCGAAGACCTGCCAGCGCGCCGCACGCGCCATGCGTGCGGTGGTCCGCGGCTCCCGAGGGAGGAGCCAGGGGACGATACGGCGACGTACTCACGCGCCGGACCGGCAGCCGCCGGCCGGCGCCGGCGACGCATCTCTCCGACTCCTGCCTCAGTGCCGCGGGCCGAGCCAGCCGAGCTCGCGAGGAGAGAGCATGAGCGTCAACGTCGTGAAGCGCGACGGGTCGGTGGAGCCCTATGACGGCTACAAGATCGCCCGCGCCATCGAGGCCGCCAGCGTCGGCCTGGACAACCAGGTCGCGCGGGTCACCCAGCTGCAGTCCGAACTCGAGATCACCCTGTTCGACGGCATCACCAGCCAGCAGCTGGACGAGGCCGTCGTCCAGGTCGCGCTGCAGAACGTGCGCGACGACCCGGCCTTCGACACCGTGGCGGCCCGGGTGCTGCTGAAGACGGTCTACAAGCGCGTCCTGGGCGACTACGAGTCCCCGGACCAGCTCGCCGAGCTGCACCGGCAGAGGTTCCCCGGCTACGTGGCGGAGGGCGTGGCCGCCGGACTCCTCGACGCACGGCTCGCGACCCACTTCGACCTGGACCGGCTGGCCGCCGCGCTCGACCCGTCGCGCGACGACCTGCTGCGCTACATCGGCGCGGTCACCATGAGCAACCGCTACATGATCAACGACCGCGACGGCCACCGGCTGGAGGTGCCGCAGTTCTTCTGGATGCGCGTCTCGATGGGGCTGTCGCTGAACGAGGCCGACCCGACCGGCGCGGCCGTCGAGTTCTACCGCAAGATGTCCCGGCTGGACTACCTGGCGGCCGGGTCGACGCTGGTCAACGCCGGTACGGCGTACTCGCAGCTGTCCAACTGCTTCGTCATGGAGATGCAGGACGACATCGAGCACATCGCGAAGAGCGTGCGCGACGTCATGTGGCTGACGAAGGGCACCGGCGGCATCGGGCTGTCGGTGACGAAGCTGCGCGCCGAGGGCTCGCCGATCCGTAGCAACAACACCGTCTCCACCGGCCCGATCCCGTTCATGCACACGATCGACTCCACGCTGCGGGCGGTGTCGCGCGGCGGCAAGAAGTTCGGCGCGCTGGCGTTCTACATCGAGAACTGGCACCTCGACTTCGCCCAGTTCCTCGACCTCAAGCAGAACGCCGGCGACCCGTACCGGCGGCTACGCACCGCGAACACCGCGGTCTGGATCTCCGACGAGTTCATGACCCGGGTCGCGAACGACGACGACTGGTACCTGTTCGACCCGCTCGAGGTGGCCGACCTGCCGGAGCTGTACGGCGCCGCGTTCAGCAAGCGGTACGCCGAGTACGTCGCCGCCGCCGAGGCCGGTGAGTTGCGCACGTTCACCAAGCTCAAGGCGCGCGAGCAGTACCGGGCGATCCTGGTGACCCTGCAGACCACGTCGCACCCGTGGCTGACCTGGAAGGACACCGTCAACACCCGGGCGCTCAACGACAACACCGGGACCATCCACCTGTCCAACCTGTGCACCGAGATCACGCTGCCGCAGGACCGTGACAACATCGCCGTCTGCAACCTGGCCTCGATCAACCTGTCCACGCACCTCGTCGACGGCCGGATGGACTGGGACCGGCTGCGCGAGAGCGCCCGGCTGGCCGTCCGTCAGCTCGACAACCTCATCGACATCACCATCTCGTCGGTGCCCGAGTCCGAGCGCTCCAACGAGCTCAACCGAGCCGTCGGCCTGGGCGTCATGGGCTTCACCGACGTCGTCGAGCGGCTGGGCCGGTCGTACGAGAGCGAGCAGGCCTACGACCTGATCGACCAGGTCATGGAGTTCATCAGCTACCACGCCATCGACGAGAGCGCGGACCTCGCCCGGGAGCGCGGCGCGTACCCGAACTTCGACGGCTCGGGCTGGAGCCGCGGCCTGGTGCCGATCGACACACTGGAGCGGGCCGAGCGGGAGCGCGGCGTGCCGATCACCGTCTCGCGGGCCAGCCGGCTGGACTGGGACGTGCTGCGCGAGAAGGTGCGCGGCGGCATGCGCAACGCGACGTTGATGGCGATCGCGCCGACGGCGTCCATCGGCCTGGTCGCCGGCACCACGCCGGGCCTGGACCCGCAGTTCTCCCAGTTGTTCAGCCGGGCCACCAGCTCGGGCAAGTTCCTCGAGGTCAACCGCAACCTGGTGGCCGACCTCAAGGAGCGCGGGCTGTGGGAGCAGGTGCGCGAGGACCTGCTGAGGGCGCAGGGCGACGTGTCCGCGCTGGACGCCGTCCCGGCCGACCTCAAGGCGATCTACCAGACCTCGTTCCAGCTCTCGCCGTACGCGTTCATCGAGGTCGCGGCCCGGGCGCAGAAGTGGATCGACCAGGCCATCAGCCGGAACATGTACCTCGAGACGCGCGACGTCGGCGACATGGCCGAGATCTACGCCGCGGCCTGGGCGAAAGGCGTCAAGACCACCTACTACCTGCACGTCAAGCCGCGGCACACCGCCGAGCAGAGCACCGTCCGCGTCAACAAGGCCGAATCGCTGAGCGGCGCCGGATCCACGCCGAGCGGTCAGCGACGCGGGTTCGGTGCGGCCCGGACCGCGGTGCGCCCGGCGCCGGCCGAGCCGCTGCCCGTCGAACCGCTGCCCGTCCTGACCGAGCCGGAGGCGGACGCGTGCCCGATCGATCCGCAGGAACGCCTGCAGTGCGAGTCCTGCCAGTGAAGGGGAACCGACGATGAGCATTCTCGGCACCGGCATCCAGGAGGGCCTGCTGCTCAAGCCGGTCCGCTACCCCTGGGCCTACGAGCTGTACAACCAGGCCGTCGCGAACACGTGGTTCCCGCACGAGGTCCAGCTCGGCGAGGACATGGCCGACTTCAAGAAGATGTCCGACGAGGAGCGGCACGCGCTGACGTTCCTGATGAGCTACTTCAACCCCAACGAGCTCCTGGTGAACAAGGCGCTGGCGTTCGGCGTCTACCCCTACCTGAGCGCGGCCGAGGCGCACCTGTACCTCGCCAAGCAGATGTGGGAGGAGGCCAACCACGTGATGGCCTTCGAGTACGTGCTCGAGACGTTCCCCATCGACCGCGAGCAGGCCTACGCCGCGCACGTCAGCATCCCGTCGATGGTGGCGAAGGAGGAGTTCGAGGTCCGCTACATCAGGCGGATGACCGAGCAGACGCTCGACATCACCACTGTCGAGGGCAAGCAGGACTTCATCCGGAACCTCGTCGCCTACAACATCGTGCTGGAGGGCATCTGGTTCTACAGCGGGTTCATGGTCGCGCTGAGCTTCCGGCAGCGGAACCTGCTGCGCAACTTCGCCTCGCTGATCGACTGGATCGTGCGCGACGAGAGCCTGCACCTGAAGTTCGGCATCAACCTCGTCCTCACCGTGCTGGACGAGAACCCGGAACTGCAGACGCCGGAGTTCGCCGCCGAGATCGAGCAGATGATCATCGACGGCGTCGCGATGGAGGAGCAGTACAACCGCGACCTGCTGCCGACCGGCATCCTGGGGATGAACGCCGACTACATCAACCAGTACGTCAAGTACCTGGCCGACCGGCGGCTGGAGGAGCTGGGGTTCGAGCCGCACTACAAGGTCGCCAATCCCGCGAAGTGGATGGCGACTGCCAATGACACGCTGCAACTGGTGAACTTCTTCGAGTCCATCAACACCAGCTACGAGGTCGACGCCCGAGCCGGCGGAGGATAGGAAAGCCTCATGTACGTACGGGTGCGGCGGCGCCGCCCGGATCGACTGGACGGGACGCCGACCCGGCTGCCCGGCGCGGGGCTGGGCCTGCTCGGTCCCGCGTTCGTGGCGGCCATCGCCTACGTCGACCCGGGCAACGTCGCCACGAACATCTCGGCCGGCTCCAGCTACGGCTACCTGCTCGTGTGGGTGCTGGTCACGGCGACGGCGATGGCCGGGCTGGTGCAGTACCTGTCCGCGAAGCTCGGTGTCGTCACCGGGTCGTCGCTGCCTGAGGTGCTGCGCGACCGGCTGTCGCGCGGGGGCCGGCTGGCCTACTGGCTGCAGGCCGAGGTGGTCGCGATGGCCACCGACATCGCCGAGGTGGTCGGCGGCGCGATCGCGCTGAACCTGCTGTTCGGGCTGCCGCTGTGGCTCGGCGGCGTGATCACCGGCATCGCGTCGATGGCGCTGCTGACGGTGCAGAACGGCCGTGGCCAGCGCGCCTTCGAGCGGGTCGTGACGACGGCGCTGCTGGTCATCGCGGCCGGGTTCGTGGCCGGGCTGTTCGTCCAGCCGCCGTCGCCGTCGGGCATCGTCGGCGGGCTGGCGCCGCGGTTCGACGGCACCGAGACGGTGCTGCTGGCGGCCGGCATGTTCGGCGCGACCGTCATGCCGCACGTCGTCTACCTGCACTCGGCGCTGGCCCGCGACCGGTTCGGCGTCAGCCCGGAGCCGGGGCTGGTCGGCCGGCTGCTGTCGGCCACCCGCCTGGACGTCGGCCTCGCCATGGTGGTGGCCGGCAGCGTGAACATCGCGCTGCTGCTGGTCGCGGCCGCGTCGCTGCGTGGCGTCGACGGCACCGACACGATCGCCGGCGCCCACGCGGCGGTCGAGTCCGGGCTGGGCATGGCGATCGGCGCGCTGTTCGCCGTCGGGCTGCTGGTCTCCGGCCTGGCCTCGACGTCGGTGGGCTGCTACGCCGGCGCGGTGATCATGGAAGGGCTGCTGCTGCGCCGGATCCCGCTGCTGCTCCGGCGGCTGGTCACGCTGGTGCCGGCGGTGCTGATCCTGACGACGGGCGCGGAGCCGACGTGGCTGCTGGTGCTCTCGCAGGTGGTGCTGTCCTTCGGCATCCCGTTCGCGATCATCCCGCTGGTCGCCGTCACGGCGAAGTCGTCGGTGATGGGTCGCTGGGCCAACTCGCGGCTGACGACCGTCCTCGCGGCCGGGGTCGCCGTCGTCGTGGTCAGCCTGAACGTCGCGCTGCTGACCCTGACGATCCTCGGCTAGGGCTCAGGTCACCCGGATCCGGGCGAGCTGGCGCGACTGCGCGACGAGGGCGCCGTCGGCGTCGTAGACCTCGGCCTCCTCGTCGAACCAGCCGTCGCGGACCAGCCGGCCGCGCAGGTGCACCGTCAGCCAGCCCGGCGCCGGCAGGCTGCGGGTGAGCAGCGACAGCTGGACGGTGGGCGCCCAGCCCAGGCGGCCCAGGCCGAACACCGTCGGCGGCAGCGAGTCGACCGCCAGGGCCAGCACCACTGGGTCGGGCTGGCTGCCGTCGGCCAGCCGGACGTGCCCGCGCATGGACAACTGCCCGGCCGGGCGGCCGGAGAACCAGCCCAGCGTCTGCGGGTCAAGCCGCAGGTCGACGTGTTCGAGCAGGCCGACGTGCGTGCCGTCGGGCAGGTCGACGACCGCCGGGATGCACTCGTCGACCGGCGCCACGGGTTCCGGCGGCGGGCCGACCCACTCGACCGGCGACGTGCGCGACAGCGTGCTGGTGGTGACCGTGGCCTCGACCCGCGGCTCGTCGTCCTGGATCAGGGTGGCCCGAAGCGTCTCGATGGTCCGGCCGGTCCGCACGACGTCGACGTGCACCCGGGCCGGCCCGCCGGTCGGCGGGGCGACGAAGTGCGCGTTGGTGCTCACCGGATGCGGATGGGTGGACTCGGCGAGGACGGCGCGCAGCACCAGCGCCAGCAGGTAGCCGCCGTTGGGCACACCGCCGATCGACCAGGTCCCGTCGATGTCGACGTCGTGCCGCCCGGGCGACACCTGGCGCGTGGCCGACGCTTCGTCGAAGTCAGGCACGGATCAAGACCCTATGCGACTCCGCGCGGCGCCGACAGGGCCAGTTGTGGGCCGCCGGAGTTGTCCCTGTTGAGGCGGGTCTCTTTCGATTCGCGCTGATATCCGATAGCCTGCGGCGGTTTTCGGGGGAGTGTACATATCCGCAAAGGAGATCTCTTGTCCACCCATCTCCGCCGGCGCATCGTCAGCGCCGGCGTCACGGCCGCGCTCGGCGCGGCCGTTCTGCTTCCCGGGTCCGCGACCGCAGCCGACGTCGATACAGCTGACGCCGAGGCGAAGGCCGGCCTGCACCCTGAAGGCAACGTTCCCGGCTATGCCGTGAACCTGTCCAGCGGCAATGCCAGCACCGTGCTCATCGGGCTGATCGCCGACGACGAAGCCGAACTGAAGACCTACTGCGTCGAGCTGACCGTCGGCATCGACGGCGACGCCGAGATGATCGAGGTCCCGTGGGACGAGTACCCGGTGGCCGACGCCCCGTTCGCGACGAACGCCGAGTTCATCCTGTGGGTGCTGCAGCACTCGTACCCGGTGCTCTCGACCGGCGAGATCGAGGCCGAGCTCGGTGACGTCGCCTTCAACGGCGGCCTCGACGAGCGGGAGGCCATCACCGCGACCCAGCTCGCCGTCTGGTTCTACAGCGACGAGGCCGAGCCGAACCTCGACGACATCACCCAGGAGGGCGACGACGTCGACGAGGACGTCCTGGCGCTGTTCCAGTACCTCACCGGCGAGGACAACGTGGGCATCGGCGAGCAGCCGACGCCGGCGCTGCTGCTGGAGCCGTCGTCCGTCTCCGGCGAGGCCGGCACCGTCCTCGGGCCGTTCACCGTCAGCACCAACGCCGAGACCGCCGACGTCAGCGCGGACCTGCCCGAGGGCGTCACGCTGGTCGACGGCGAGGGCGCCCCGCTGGGCGACCAGGTGGGCGACGGCGACACGATCGGCGTCGACGTCCCGGCCGACGCGGCCGCTGGCGACGGCACCGTGACGCTGAACGCCGAGGCGAACCTGAACGTCGGCCGGCTGTTCGTCAGCGACACCGACGAGCTGCGCAGCCAGTCGCTGATCCTCGCCCAGTCGGAGAAGACCCAGCTCACGGTCGAGGGCACGGTCGACTGGACGGCCGCGCCGGAGGAGACGCCGACGCCCACGCCGACGCCGACCCCGTCGGACACCCCGTCCGAGACGCCGAGCGAGACCCCGTCCGAGACGCCCACGCCGACGCCGAGCGACACGCCGGACGAGGACCTGCCCGACACCGGCGCCTCGCCCACGCTGCTGCTGACCATCGGCCTCGGCCTGGTCACCGCGGCCGCGTTCCTGCTCCGCCGCCGCTTCACCGGGGCCGCTGAGTAGCACCAGCACCACCACGAGTCGTCTGTCGTCCGCATTACTCGGACGACAGACGACTTGTGCGTTCAGTGACGGGTCCGGGCGACGAAGTTTGTCGGGAACGACGAGCCTCCGCGGCCACCCCAGCGGGCAGGCTGACATCAGGTGCTGCAGGATGGAGCCCCACCTGCCGCCTCGGTGCACCCGTCCGACCCCGGATCTGGGTACCGTGGCGGTAGCGAGGTCGTGACTCCGGTCACGGTCATGCACCGCGGCGAGGGCGGGGACCCACCCGTAGTCCCCCCACGCCGACGGTGGTCACGAGGAGCAGGCTCCCGCGGCAATCCTGCGGAGCCCACGACGTGAAGGAGACACATGACTGTCGAGACGGCGGCCGGGGCGAGTCAGCCCGAACCCGAGCTCGTCCAGCTGCTCACCCCCGAGGGTCAGCGGGTTCCGCACGATCATTACGACGCTCTGATCGCCGACATCACCGGCGACGACGTCCGGTCCCTGTACCGCGACCTGGTGCTCGGCCGCCGCGTCGACGGCGAGGCCGTCGCGCTGCAGCGGCAGGGCGAGCTGGGCCTGTGGGCCAGCCTGCTGGGCCAGGAGGCCGCCCAGGTCGGCTCCGCCCGCGCGCTGCGCGCCCAGGACCACATCTTCCCGACCTACCGCGAGCACGCGGTCGCGCTGTGCCGCGGCGTCGACCCGGTCCGGCTGCTGGCGCTGTTCCGCGGCGTCGACCAGGGCAGCTGGGACCCGGTCGAGACGAACTTCCACCTGTACACGATCGTCATCGGCGCGCAGACGCTGCACGCCACCGGCTACGCCATGGGCGTCCAGCGCGACGGCGCCATCGGCACCGGCGACCCGGACCGCGACGCCGCCGTCATCGCCTACTTCGGCGACGGCGCCACCAGCCAGGGCGACGTCAACGAGGCGTTCATCTGGGCCAGCGTCGTCAACGCGCCGGTGGTGTTCTTCTGCCAGAACAACCAGTGGGCCATCTCCGAGCCGCTGGAGCGGCAGACCCGGGTGCCGCTGTACCGCCGCGCCGCCGGGTTCGGCTTCCCCGGCGTCCGCGTCGACGGCAACGACGTGCTCGCCTGCCTGGCCGTCACCCGCGAGGCGCTGCAGCGGGCCCGCGACGGCGAGGGCCCGACGCTGGTCGAGGCGTTCACCTACCGCATGGGCGCGCACACCACCACCGACGACCCGACCCGGTACCGCCTCAACGCCGAGCTGGAGCACTGGAAGCTGAAGGACCCGATCGAGCGGGTCAAGGCGTACATGGTCCGCGGCGACCTCGCCGACCAGGACTTCTTCGACGCCGTCGAGGAGGAGGCCGAGGAGCTGGCCGTGCACCTGCGGGCGGCCTGCCGGGCGCTGCCCGACCCCACGCCGACGTCGATCTTCGACCACGTCTACGTCGAGCCGACGCCGGACCTCCTCGCCCAGCGTGAGGCGATGACGACCTATCTGGACAGCCTCGCCGAGGAGGAGGTGGCCCGATGACCTCGCTGAACATCATCAAGGCGATCAACATCGGGCTGCGCCGGTCGCTGGAGCGTGACGACAAGGTCCTGATCATGGGCGAGGACGTCGGCAAGCTCGGCGGCGTCTTCCGGGTCACCGACGGTCTGCAGAAGGACTTCGGCGAGGACCGCGTCATCGACACCCCGCTGGCCGAGTCGGGCATCATCGGCACCGCCGTCGGCCTGGCGCTGCGCGGCTACCGGCCGGTCTGCGAGATCCAGTTCGACGGGTTCGTGTTCCCCGGCTACGACCAGATCGTCAGCCAGGTCGCGAAGATGCACTTCCGCTCCGGCGGCCGGCTGCGGCTGCCGATCGTCATCCGCATCCCGTACGGCGGCCGGATCGGCGCCGTCGAGCACCACAGCGAGAGCCCCGAGGCGTACTTCGCGCACACCCCCGGCCTCAAGGTCGTCACCTGCTCCAACCCCCTGGACGCGTACTGGATGATCCAGCAGGCCATCGAGCTGGACGACCCGGTGGTGTTCTTCGAGCCCAAGGGCCGCTACTACACGAAGGGCGAGGTCGACGTGGACGGCGAGCCGGAGCTGCCGCTGGAGTCGGCACGGGTCGCGCTGCCCGGCGCCGACGCCACGGTGGTGGCGTACGGCCCGTCGGTGAAGACCTGCCTCGACGCCGCCGCGGCCGCCGCCGACGACGGCCGGTCGCTGGAGGTCATCGACCTGCGCTCGCTCTCGCCGCTGGACCTGCGCGCGGTGTACGACTCGGTCCGGCGCACCGGCCGGCTGGTCGTGGTGCACGAGGCGCAGCGCTCGCTCGGCATCGGCGCCGAGGTGGCCGCCCGGGTCACCGAGGAGTGCTTCTACTCGCTGGAGGCGCCGGTCCAGCGGGTCACCGGCTATGACACGCCGTATCCGCCGGCCCGGGTCGAGGAGGAGTTCCTGCCCGACCTGGACCGCGTGCTCGACGCCGTCGACCGCACGTTCGCCTACTGAGGAGGGTCTGCATGAGCGTGTCGCAGTTCAACCTCCCCGACGTCGGCGAAGGGCTGACCGAGGCGGAGATCGTGTCCTGGAAGGTCAAGCCAGGCGACGCGGTGAAGGTCAACGACGTCATCGTCGAGATCGAGACGGCCAAGTCGCTGGTCGAGCTGCCCTGCCCGTTCGCCGGCGTGGTCGAGACGCTGCTGGTCGACGAGGGCCAGACGGTCGACGTCGGCACCCCGATCATCGCCGTCCGGACCGGCGCCGACCCCGCGACAGAGGTCGGGGGGCCGGCGGAGGACATGGTGCCGGTGCCGCCCGCGCCGGAGCCCGCGGAGGAGCGGCAGGCCGTCCTCGTCGGGTATGGACCACGGACGACGGCGGCGAAGCGGCGGGCCCGCAAGGCGGCGGCGCCCGCGGCTGCTCCCGCTGCGGCTCCGGTCGAGCCGCAGCCGGTGGCCGAGCCCGTCGAGCCGGAGCCCGTCGCTCGCGTGTCGGTGCTGGCCAAGCCGCCGGTGCGCAAGCTCGCCAAGGACCTCGGCGTCGACCTCGCCACGGTCACCGCCACCGGCCCGAACGGCACCATCTCCCGCGACGACGTCCAGGCCGCGGCGGCGACGCCCGCGCCGGCCGCGGCTCCCGTCGTCGCACCGTCCGGCGCCGGCTGGGGCGGGCTGCCGCGGCAGGAGCGCGTCGCGATCCGGTCCGTGCGCAAGGCGACCGCGAAGGCCGTCACCGCCTCGGCGTTCACCGCGCCGCACGTCACCGAGTTCGTCACCGTCGACGTGACCCGCACGATGAAGCTGGTCGAGCGGCTGCGCGACGCCCGCGAGTTCCGCGACGTGAAGCTGTCGCCGCTGGCGGTGCTGGCCAAGGCGGTCTGCATCGCGGCCCGCCGCACGCCCGATGTCAACGCCCGCTGGGACGAGGCGGCCGGCGAGATCGTCCTGCAGCGCTACGTGAACCTCGGTATCGCCGCGGCCACCCCGCGCGGGCTGGTCGTGCCGAACGTCAAGGACGCCGACCAGCTGTCGCTGCGCGAGCTCGCCGTGGCGATCAACCAGCTGGCCGCCACGGCCCGCGAGGGCAAGACGCCGCCCGAGGACATGCTCGGCGGCACCATCTCCATCACCAACGTCGGCGTTTTCGGCGTCGACACCGGCACGCCGATCCTCCCGCCCGGCGAGGCGGCGATCGTCGCGTTCGGCGCGGTGCGCAAGCAGCCGTGGGTGCACAAGGACGAGGTCAAGCCGCGCTGGGTCACCACGCTGGCGCTGTCGTTCGACCACCGCCTGGTCGACGGCGAGCAGGGGTCGCGGTTCCTCGCCGACCTCGCGGCGCTGCTGCAGGACCCGGCCAACGCCCTCGTCTGGGGCTGACCGCCTAGGGGCGGGCCAGGAGGACGGCGATCCCCTGGCCCACCCCGATGCACATCGTCGCCAGCGCGTGCCGCGTGCCGCGCCGCTGCAGCTCCAGCGCGGCGGACAGCGCCAAGCGGGCGCCGCTCATGCCGAGCGGGTGGCCGAGCGCGATCGCGCCGCCGTTGGGGTTGACGTGCTCGGCGTCGTCGGGCAGCCCGAGCAGCCGCAGGCAGGCCAGCGCCTGGGCCGCGAACGCCTCGTTCAGCTCGACGTTCCCGATGTCAGCGAGCTCGACCCCGGCCCGGGTGAGCAGCTTGTGCGTCGCCGGGACCGGCCCGAGCCCCATGACCCGCGGCTCCACCCCGGCGGTCGCGGCCCCGGCGATGCGGGCCAGCGGCTCGACGCCGTAGCGCTCGGCCGCCGAAGCGCTCATGACCAGCGCGGCGGCGGCGCCGTCGTTGACGCCGGACGCGTTGCCCGCGGTGACGGTGCCGTCCGGCCGCACCACCGGCCGCAGCTTGGCCAGGGCCTCCAGCGAGGTCTCGCGCGGGTGCTCGTCGGCGTCGACGACGTCTGGCTCGCCGCGCCGCCGCGGCACGGTCACGGGGACGATCTCCGCCGCCAGCTCCTTGCGCCGGGCGGCCGCGCGCTGCTGGCTGCGCAGCGCGAACGCGTCCTGGTCGGCGCGGGAGACGCCCTGCTCGGCGGCGACGTTCTCCGCCGTCTCCGGCATCGAGTCGGTGCCGTACACGGCCTCGAGCGCCGCGTTGACGAACCGCCAGCCGATGGTCGTGTCGTAGATCTCCGCAGCGCCGCGGTCGAACGCGGACTGCGCCTTCGGCAGCACGAACGGCGCCCGCGACATCGACTCCACGCCGCCGGCCACGACGACGTCCGCCTCGCCGGTGCGCACCATCCTGGCCGCGTAGGCGACGGCGTCGAGGCCGGACCCGCACAGCCGGTTCACCGTCACGCCCGGCACCGAGACCGGGTAGCCCGCCAGCAGCACCGCCATCCGGGCGACGTCGCGGTTGTCCTCGCCGGCCTGGTTGGCGCAGCCCAGCACGACCTCGTCGACGGCGTCGGCCGGCACCTCGGGATGCCGGGCCAGCAGCTCGCGCAGCACGTGCGCCGCCAGGTCGTCGGGCCGCACGGACGACAGCGCGCCCCCGTAGCGCCCGATCGGCGTGCGCACCCCGTCGGCCAGGAACGCCTCCGTCATGGCTCCTCCTCGTCGGCCACCAGCGTGCCGGGGATCTCCCGCGACCGGCCGCGGAACTCCCCGATCGCGACGTCGTCGCGGTACACGGTGACGTCGCAGATCCCGGTCCGGCCGGAGCGGTGGCGCTCGTGGGCGACGGCGCGGAGCAGGTCGCCCTCGTGTGCGGGCGCCAGGAACGTGATGTCCGCGCCGAACGCGACCGTGCGGCGGTTGTGGGTGTTGCACGCGACGGCGAACGCGCTGTCGGCCAGCGTGAACACCAGGCCGCCGTGGCAGATGCCGTGGCCGTTCACCATGTCCGGCCGGACCCGCATCGTCACGACGGCGTGCCCGGCGCTGACCTGCTCGACAGTCATCCCGAGGGCCTGTGACGCGGCGTCGTCGGCCCACATCGCGTCGGCGGCGCGCCGCGCCAGCTCGTCGCGCTCGACCACCTCGGCGTCGTCGCGCCACCCGTCGGCCTCGCGGGCGCGTCGGCGCAGTTCGGGCGAGACCCGGTAGCGGCCCGGGTCCTCGGTGGCGGCCAGCGCGTCCAGCACTCCGGCGACCCAGTTCCAGCCCAGCGCCGCGCCCCACTCGTACGGGCCGCGCGGGTAGTTCACGCCGAGGCGCATCGCGGTGTCGACGTCCTCGGCCGTCGCGACGCCGGAGTCGACGGCGTCGGCGGCCGCGGCGGCCAGCGTCGCCACCGTCCGGGCCACCACCAGGCCGGGCAGGTCCGGCAGCACCGTCACCTCCAGGCCGAGCCCTTGCAGGAACCCGACCGCCGCCTCGACGTGCTCCTTCGGCGCGTGCTCCGGCGCCGCGATGCCGACGCGGGCCGGCGACCGGTCCAGCGTCACGTCGACCAGCACGACGGTGCGCGGCCCGCCGCCGGTGCGCTGCGCCGCGGTCCGCCCGTCGGTGAGCCGCAGCTCGACGTCGTCGCCGCTCATGGTCCAGCCGGGGACGGACGGATCGAACCCGCCGGCGCCGGT
Organism: Jiangella anatolica; assembly: GCF_003236295.1. Lineage (GTDB taxonomy): Bacteria > Actinomycetota > Actinomycetes > Jiangellales > Jiangellaceae > Jiangella > Jiangella anatolica. The sequence continues at coordinate 54,037 of NZ_POTW01000015.1, read as the reverse complement.
CCAGATCGCCACCGTGCCGCTGACCGGCTCCGCCGTCGACGGCGCCGGACGCGGCTCGTCGTCGGCGTAGACGCCGCGGCCGGTCTTGCGGCCCAGGCGCCCGTCGGCGACCAGCCGCTCCTGCAGCACCGACGGGGTGAACCGCGGGTCGCGGCCGAACGCCTCCCACACCGACCGGCTGACCGCCAGGTTGACGTCGTGGCCGATGAGGTCGGCCAGTTCGAACGGGCCCATCCGGAAGCCGCCGGACTCGCGCAGCAGCGCGTCGATCGTCGCCGCGTCGACCCGGCCGGACTCCAGCAGCCGGAACGCCTCGCCGTAGTACGGCCGGGCCACCCGGTTCACGATGAAGCCCGGCGTCGACGCCGCCCGCACGGGTGTCTTGCCCCAGGCCGCCGCCGTCGCCACCAGCAGGTCCGCGACGCCGGGGTCCGTGCGGGCGCCGCTGACGACCTCGACCAGCGGCAGCAGGGGCGCGGGGTTGAAGAAGTGCAGCCCGGCCACCCGGCCGGGTTGCGCGAGCGACTCGGCGATCGCGTCGACCGACAGCGACGACGTGTTCGTCGCCAGCACGGCGTCCGGCCCGCAGACCGCCTCCAGCCCGGTGAACAGCGCCCGCTTGACCTCCAGGTCCTCGGCCACCGCCTCGATCACCAGCCCGCAGCCGGCCAGGTCCTCCAGCGGCCCGGCCGGGCGCAGCCGGGTGGCGGCGTCCTCGGCCTCATCGGCCAGCATCGTGCCCTTGTCGACCAGCCGGGCCAGCCGCTGGAAGATCGCCTCGACGGCGGCCGCCGCGGCGCCCTCGGCCGCGTCGTGGATCCGGACCTCGTGCCCGGCGGCCGCGGCGACCTGGGCGATGCCGGCCCCCATCGTCCCGGCGCCGACGATGCCGACGGGCACCGAGCGTGCGATCGCGTCCATGGTCCGAGTGTCTCCCCTCATGGACGGGCAGCGGGTCGATGTGACAGAGTTGGGGCAACTGCGCGCTAGTCTGTCACACGCTGTGGAGGTCCCGCGATGTCGCTGGGCAGTCTGATCGAACGCCACCGCGACCTCCTCGGCCGGGCCGAGCAGGCCATCGCCGAGCGGACGTACTTCTCCGCCTACCCGGAGTCGCCGAGTCCGCGCGTCTACGGCGAGACAGCGGCCGCCGACGGCCAAGCCGCGCATGACGCGCACCTCGGCGCCGACTTCCCGCTCACGACGCCCGGCGCCGACGGCGTCGTCGCGAGCGAGACCAGCCCGTTCGGCCCCGAGCTCGGCGTCCGCTACCCGCGGGTCCCGGCCACCGACGAGGCTGTCGGCACGCTGCTGGCCGCGGCCCAGGCGGCCATCCCAGCCTGGCGCGACGCCGGCCCGGACGCCCGCGCCGCGGTCTGCCTGGAGGCGCTGTCCCGGCTGCACGGGCGGATCTTCGAGCTGGCCCAGGCGGTCATGCACACGTCCGGCCAGGCGTTCGTCATGGCGTTCCAGGCCGGCGGCGCGCACGCGCTGGATCGTGCGCTGGAGGCCGTCGCCTACGCGCACGCCGAGCAGGCGCGGATCCCCGCCGAGGCGCAATGGGAGAAGCCGGCCAAGGGCGAGCCGCTGCGGATGACCAAGACGTTCCATCTGGTCCCGCGCGGCGTCGCGCTGGTGATCGGCTGCAACACGTTCCCGACGTGGAACTCCTGGCCGGGCCTGTTCGCGTCGCTGGCCACCGGCAACGCCGTCGTCGTCAAGCCGCACCCGAACGCCGTCCTGCCGCTGGCCATCACCGTGCAGACGATCCGCGACGTGCTCGGCGAGTACGGCTTCGACCCCGGGCTCGTCACGCTCGCCGCCGAGGAGCCGGGCGACAGGCTGGCCGCGGTGCTCGCCGTCAGGCCCGAGGTGCGCATCGTCGACTACACCGGATCCACCGCGTTCGGGACCTGGCTGGAGGAGCACGCCCGGCAGGCCGTCGTGTTCACCGAGAAGGCCGGGCTGAACACCGTCGTCGTCGACTCCACCGACGACCTGCGCGGCCTCGTCGGCAACCTCGCGTTCTCGCTCAGCCTCTACACCGGCCAGATGTGCACCGCGCCGCAGAACGTGTTCGTGCCGCGCGACGGCGTCCTCACCGACCAGGGCAAGATCACCTTCGACGAGTTCGGCGCGGCGCTGGCGGGCGCGATCGACAAGCTGCTCGGCGACGACGCGCGCGCGGTCGAGATCCTCGGCGCCGTGGTGAACGACGGCGTTCGTGGCCGGGTCGACGCGCTGGCCGGCGACGACGGCACCGTCCTTGCCGCGCGGACGATCGTCCACCCGGCCTGGCCCGACGCCACCGTCCGCACGCCCGCCGTCGTCGCCGTCGACGTCTCCGACGAGGACCGCTACGCCGCCGAGTGCTTCGGCCCGGTCTCGTTCCTCATCGCCGCCGACTCGACCGAGCAGGCGCTGGACCGGTTCGCCTCGTCCGTCCGCGAGCACGGCGGCATGACCGCGTCGGTGTACTCCACCGACCCGGCCGTGCTCGACGCCGCCGAGGCGGCCGCGATCGAGGCCGGCGTCCCGCTGTCGATCAACCTGACCGGCAGTGTCTTCGTCAACCAGTCGGCCGCGTTCTCCGACTTCCACGGCACCGGCGCCAACCCCGCCGCCAACGCGGCGCTCACCGACGCCGCGTTCGTCGCGTCGCGCTTCCGCGTGGTCGCGTCCCGCCGGCACGCCTGACCGGCAGTGTGACACCTCACAGTCCCGGCGCGACGTGACGTAATCGTTACGGCGAAGTTGCCGTAAGCCTCTTGCATTTTTCGAGCGTAAACGTTTTCGTTCATGCACTAGGACATGCATGGAGGGAGACAGAGACATGGCGATGAGCAGCGCCCGCAAGGGGTGGGCGGCCGTCGGCCTCGCTGCGAGCGTGTCGCTCGTGCTGGCCGCGTGCGGTGGCGACGACGACGGCGGTGATGACAATGCGGGCGGCGGCGAGACCGGCGGCGGCGGTGACTGTGCGTTCGCGGAGGACTTCACCGACCTCGACGGCACCTCGGTGACCGTCTACAGCACCATCGTCGCGCCGGAGGACGCGCCGCTCGAGGCGTCGTTCGACGCGTTCGAGGAGTGCACCGGCATGACGGTGGTCTACGAGGGCTCCGACGAGTTCGAGGCGCAGCTGCCCGTGCGCGTCCAAGGCGGTTCGCCGCCCGACCTGGCGATCATCCCGCAGCCTGGCCTGCTGGCCACGCTGGTCCGCGACTTCGACGCCGTCATCCCCGTCCCCGACGAGGCACGGGCCAACGTCGAGGCGTCCTTCGACCCGGCGTGGGTCGACTACGGCACCGTCGACGGCACCTACTACGGCACGCCGTTCGGGGCGAACGTCAAGTCGTTCGTCTGGTACTCGCCGTCGGCGTTCGAGGAGGCCGGCTACGAGATCCCGGAGACGTGGGACGACCTGATCGCGCTTTCGGACCAGATCGTCGCCGACGGCGGCATGCCGTGGTGCGCCGGCTTCGGCTCCGGCGACGCCACCGGCTGGCCGGGCACCGACTGGGTCGAGGAGGTCATGCTTCGCACCGCGGGCATCGACGTCTACCGGCAGTGGTACAACCACGAGATCCCGTTCAACGACCCGCAGGTGGTCGAGGCGTTCGACACTGTGGCCCAGATCCTCAAGAACGACCAGTACGTCAACGGTGGCCTCGGTGATGTCACCAGCATCGCCACCACGCGGTTCGAGGACGGCGGCCTGCCGATCCTGGACGGCAACTGCTGGATGCACCGTCAGGCGTCGTTCTACCAGGCCAACTGGGGCGACGGCGTCGAGGTGGCCGAGGACGGCGACGTATACGCGTTCTACCTGCCGGGCATCAACCCCGAGCACGGCAACCCGGTGCTGGGCGGCGGCGAGTTCGTCGCGGCGTTCGCCGAGCGCCCGGAGGTCCAGGCGTTCCAGACCTATCTGTCCACCGACCACTGGCACGCCGAGCGCGCGAGCAAGGGCAACTTCGTGTCCGCCAACCGGACCGTGCCGGTCGACGCGTACGACAGCCCGGTCAACCAGCTGTCGGCCGAGATCATCGCGGACCCCGAGGCGGTGTTCGGGTTCGACGCGTCGGACCTGATGCCGGCCGAGGTCGGGACCGTCGCGTTCTGGACCGGGATGGTCAACTGGATCACCGGCGCCGAGACGCAGGAGACGGTCGACGCCATCGAAGACGCCTGGCCGTAAGAGGGGTGAGGCGCGGACGAGCGGGATGTTCCGCTGGCTCCGCGTTTCGTGGCGGAGAAGCATGCCACGAAACGCTCTTTAGACGCCGGCTCCACATCCCGCTCGTCCGCGCCTCGCGGGTGCCCTCGTCCCCTTGTATCCCGAGGTGGTGACACGTGGACAACTCCGAGAAGCTCGTGCAGATGGTGCTGGCGATCGCGCTGTTCGTCGCGCTGATGGGCCTGGTCCTGCTGGTCGCCGGCCGAGCCCGGCGGCGCGCCGACCTCTGGCAGTCGCTGGCGTTCATGGTGCCGGCGTTGCTGCTCCTGACGGTCGGGCTGATCTACCCGGCCATCCGCACGGGCTACCAGTCGTTCTTCGACCGCACGGCGGAGAACTTCGTCGGGCTGGACAACTACCAGTTCGTCTTCACCAACGACGCGATGATCACGGTGCTGCGGAACACCGCGATCTGGGTGTTCCTGACGCCGGTCCTGTCGACGTTCATCGGACTGGTGTACGCCGTGCTGGTCGACCGCAGCCGCGTCGAGGCGGCAGCCAAGGCGGTGATCTTCCTGCCGATGGCCATCTCGCTGGTCGGCGCGTCGATCATCTGGAAGTTCGTCTATGAGTTCCGGCCGGACCAGCAGGGCATCGAGCAGATCGGCCTGCTGAACCAGGTGCTCGTCTGGCTCGGCGCGGAGCCACGGCAGTTCCTCATCGGTGAGCCGTGGAACACGCTGTTCCTCATCGTCATCATGGTGTGGGTCCAGGCCGGCTTCGCCATGACGGTGCTGTCGGCGGCCATCAAGGCGATCCCGTCCGACATCACCGAAGCGGCCCAGCTCGACGGCCTCACCGGTGTGCGGATGTTCCGCTACATCACGGTGCCGAGCATCCGGCCCGCGCTCGTGGTGGTGCTGACGACCATCGCCATCGGCACGCTCAAGGTCTTCGACATCGTCCGCACCATGACCGGCGGCCAGTTCGGGACCAGCGTCATCTCGTACGAGTTCTACACGCAGGGCTTCCGGACTCTGAACACGGGCATCGCGTCCGCGCTGGCCGTCGTGCTGTTCGTGCTGGTGGTGCCGATCGTCGTCTACAACGTCCGGCAGATGCGAAAGGCGGAGTACCGATGAGCGCCGTCATCCCGACCCCCGCCGTCCAGGAGGAGCTGTCGCACCTCGAGCCGGCCACCATCTCCGGGCGCGCGAGGAAGCGGCTCACCTCGCGCTGGGCGTCGCTGGCGGCGCTGATCATCGCGGTGCTCTGGACCCTCCCGACCTTCGGCCTGCTGCTCACGTCGTTCCGGCCCGAGCAGTCGCTGAAGACCACCGGCTGGTGGACGTGGTTCACCAACCCGGAGTTGACCCTCCAGAACTACGACGAGGTGCTCTACGGCGCGACCGCGCTGTCGACCTACTTCATCAACTCGATCGTCATCACGATCCCGGCGGTGATCATCCCGGTGACGCTCGCGTGCCTGGCGGCGTACGCGTTCGCCTGGATGAATTTCCCCTACCGCGACACGATCTTCGTCGCGGTGTTCGCGCTGCAGATCGTGCCGCTGCAGATCGCGCTGATCCCGCTGCTGTCGCTCTACGTCGACGCCGGCATGCGGGGATCGTTCTGGCCGCTGTGGATCTCGCACACGATCTTCGCGCTGCCGCTGGCGATCTTCCTGCTGCACAACTTCTTCAAGGAGGTACCGGCCGAGCTGGTCGAGGCGGCCCGGGTCGACGGCGCCGGCCACGTCACGATCTTCCTGCGGATCATGCTGCCGCTGGTGACGCCCGCCATCGCCGCGTTCGGCATCTTCCAGTTCCTCTGGGTCTGGAACGACCTGCTGGTGGCGGTCACGATGGTCGGCGGCACCCGCGACGTGGCCCCGCTGACGGCTCGCATCGCCGAGCTGGCGGGTAGCCAGGGGACGGAGTGGCACCTGCTCACGGCCGGCGCGTTCATCTCGATGGTGATTCCGGTCATCGTGTTCCTGGCGCTGCAGCGGTACTTCGTGCGCGGATTGCTCGCAGGTAGCGTCAAGGGGTGACCGGAATCGTCGACGTCGCCGCCCGCGCCGGGGTCTCGGTGGCGACGGTCTCCCGGGCACTGCGCGGGCTGCCGGGGGTGTCCGCCGCCACCCGGCAGCTCGTGCAGGAGATCGCGTCCGAACTGGGCTACGTCGCGTCGCCCAGCGCGGCCGGGTTGCCGACCGGGCGCACGGGCGCCGTCGCCGTCGTGTCGCCGATCGCGCGCGGCTGGTACTTCACCGCCGTGCTCGAAGGGGCGCAGGAGGTGCTGACGGCGCACGGCTACGACGTGCTGCGCTACGACCTGTCCGAGGTCGAGACCAACCGGCGCAAGGTCTTCGACACCCAGCTGCTGCGCAAGCGGGCCGACGGCCTGCTGATCATGAGCCTGCCGCTGGACACCGACGAGGTCGCCGCGCTGCACGCCATGCACCGTCCGGTCATGGTGGTCGGCCCGATCGTCCCGGGCATCCCCACCGTCCGCGTCGACGACGTCGAGGTGGGCCGGCAGGCGACCCGGCACCTGGTCGAGCTCGGCCACCGTCGCATCGCGTTCGCCGGCGGAGACCCCGACGACCACCTCGGCTTCCCGGTCTCGCCGGACCGCCGCCTCGGCTATGTCGAGGTGCTGCGTGCGGCCGGGATCGAGCCGGACCCGCGGCTGACCGTCCCCGCCAAGTTCACCGTCGAGGCCGGCCTGGACGCCTACGCGGAGCTGGCCGCCCGCGACGTGCGGCCGACGGCGCTGTTCGCCGTCTCCGACGAGGTCGCCATGGGGTTCATCTACGCGGCCCGCCGGGCCGGCGTCCGGATCCCCGAGGACCTCTCCGTCGTCGGCGTCGACGACCACGACCTGTCCTGGCTGTTCGGCCTCAGCACCGTCGCCCAGGACGTCCGCGAGGAGGGCCGGCTCGCGGCGACGGCGCTGGTCGAGCGGCTGCGCTCCGGCGTCGACGCGCCGCCCTCCGTCACCACCGTCCCGACCCGGCTGATCGCCCGCGCCAGCACCGCGCCGCCGCGCTGAGTGCGGCAGCCGGGTCAGTGCTGCGGGCCGTGCGGCGCCGGGACGTCGGCCAGCGCGGCGTCCTCGTCATCGGTGTAGAGACGTGAGCGGATGAGGAACCGCACGCCCTCGGGCGCCTCGACGCTGAACCCGCTGCCTCGTCCCGGCACCACGTCCACCGTGAGGTGTGTGTGCCGCCAGTACTCGAACTGCGGGCCGGACATGTAGAACGGCGTGGCCGCCACCCAGCCGAGGAACACGTCGACGTCTCCGACGAGGAACTCCCCACGCGGGTAACACATCGGCGAGCTGCCGTCGCAGCACCCGCCGGACTGGTGGAACAGCAGCGGGCCGTGCTGCTCCACCAGTCGCGTCACGAGCGCGGCGGCCGCGTCGGTGATGGCCACGCGCTCGGGCATCAGAAGAATCCCTGCGCCTTCGGGCTGTAGCTGACCAGCAGGTTCTTCGTCTGCTGGTAGTGGTCGAGCATCATCCGGTGGTTCTCGCGGCCGATGCCGGACTGCTTGTAGCCGCCGAACGCCGCGTGCGCCGGGTAGGCGTGGTAGCAGTTCGTCCACACCCGGCCGGCCTTGATCTCGCGTCCGGCCCGGTAGGCGGTGTTCGCGTCGCGGCTCCACACCCCGGCGCCGAGGCCGTAGAGCGTGTCGTTGGCGATCGTCATCGCGTCGTCGTAGCCGTCGAAGCCGGTGACCGCGACGACCGGGCCGAAGATCTCCTCCTGGAAGATCCGCATCGAGTTGTCGCCCTCGAAGATGGTCGGCTGGACGTAGTAGCCGCCGGACAGCTCGCCGCCGAGGTCGGCCCGCTCGCCGCCGGTGAGCACTCGTGCGCCCTCGGCCTTGCCGATGTCCAGGTAGGACAGGATCTTCTCCAGCTGGTCGTTGCTGGCCTGGGCGCCGATCATCGTCTCGGTGTCCAGCGGATGGCCCTGCTTGATCTCCTTCGTCCTGATGACGGCCGCGTCCAGGAACTCGTCGTAGACGGACCGGTCGATCAGCGCCCGCGACGGACAGGTGCACACCTCGCCCTGGTTGAGGGCGAACATCGCGAACCCCTCCAGCGCCTTGTCGCGGAACTCGTCGTCGGCGGCCAGGACGTCGGCGAAGAAGATGTTCGGCGACTTGCCGCCCAGCTCCAGCGTCACCGGGATGAGGTTCTGCGACGCGTACTGCATGATCAGCCGGCCGGTGGTCGTCTCACCCGTGAAGGCCACCTTCGCGATCCGGGAGCTCGACGCCAGCGGCTTGCCCGCCTCGACGCCGAACCCGTTGACCACGTTCACGACGCCGTCGGGCAGCAGGTCGCCGATCAGCCGCATCAGCTCGAGGATGGACGCCGGCGTCTGCTCGGCCGGCTTGATCACGACGGCATTGCCGGCGGCCAGCGCCGGCGCCAGCTTCCACGTCGCCATCAGCAGCGGGAAGTTCCACGGGATGATCTGGCCGACCACGCCCAGCGGCTCGTGGAAGTGGTAGGCGACGGTGTCGTGGTCCAGCTCGCTGATGCCGCCCTCCTGCGCGCGGATCGCGCCGGCGAAGTAGCGGAAGTGGTCGATGGCCAGCGGCAGGTCGGCGGCCAGCGTCTCGCGGACCGGCTTGCCGTTGTCCCAGACCTCGGCCACGGCGAGGCTTTCGAGGTTCTGCTCGATCCGGTCCGCGATCTTGTTGAGGATGACGGCCCGCTCGGCCGGCGACGTGCGGCCCCAGGCCGGCGCCGCACCGTGCGCCGCGTCCAGCGCCAGCTCGACGTCCTCCGCCGTCGACCGCGGGATCTCGCAGAACGGCTGGCCGGTGACCGGGGTGGGATTCTCGAAGTACTGGCCCTTGACCGGCGGGACGAACTGCCCGCCGATCCAGTTGCCGTAGCGGGACTCGAACTGCGCGGGGCTGCCGGGCTGGCCCGGTGCGGCGTACACGCTCATGGCTGGTCTCCTTCGACTGCACGGGTGCGCGGTGCCGGAGACCGTAGACGGCGTGTGGTTGCCGCAACGTTGCCGCGACGGCTGGGTGATCCGGGCGCCTCAGCGCAGGCCGAGCTCGGCGTCGAGCAGCTCGATGCGGCTGGCGACGGGGGACCGGCGCGGGTCACCGGCCGGCAGGCGGTCGTGCGCCGCCGTCCACACGTCGAGGTCGTCGTCGGCGTGCCGGTGGGCGTAGTCGAGCAGGGTGGCCGCGTCAGCGTGGTCGAGCAGCACCCGGCGCAGCGCCGCGGCGGTCTCGGCCCGCAGCCGGGCGATCCGCGGCGCCTGTGAGGACGGCAGCACCGGACCCGCGTACCGGTCCAGCGCCGCACGGGCGTCGCCGCGGGTGAGCAGGGCGGTCAGCTCGGCGAGGTCGGTGCCGACCGGGACGCGCAGACGGTACGGCCGCGACTGCACCGCCGCGGCGCCGAGCAGGGTCCGCAGCCGGCTCAGCTCGGCCCGGACGGTGACCATGGACGGTTCCCGTTCGTACAGGTCGACCGCCAGCTGTTCGGCGCTCAGACCGTCCGGACGGAGGCTGAGCAGCAGCAGGACCTCGGCCAGCCGGGGCGAGATGGGCTGCGGCGCGCCGCCGCGCAGCAGCCGCCCGGACGTGCCGAGCACCTCCAGGCGGGGCTGGCCGGCCGGCGACGGCACGGCCCGGGACCGCGACGGCGCCAGCGGGCCGAGCGCCTGCAGCCGCAGCTCGGACTCGGCGGCCGCCGCGGCCGCGCGCACCAGCGTCAGCATGTGCGGCGAGGCCACGTGGTCGCCGCCGGTGACGTCGATGACGCCGAGGACGGCGCCGGTGCGCGGGTCGTGGATGGGCGCGGCCGAGCAGCTCCACGGCTGCACCGCCGCGGAGAAGTGCTCGGCGGCGAAGATCTGCACCGGCCCGCCGATGGCCAGCGCGGTACCGGGGGCGTTCGTGCCGGCCAGCTGCTCGCTCCACCGCGCCCCGGCCACGAAGTGCATCGCCTCGGCCCGCCGGCGCAGCAGCGGCTCGCCCTCGACCCACAGCAGCCGGCCCTCGTGGTCGGCCACCGCGACCAGCAGGTCGCTGTCGGCGGCGTCGGCCACCAGCAGGTTCCGGATCACCGGCATGACCGCGGCCAGCGGATGCGCGGTGCGGTAGCCGTCGAGGTCGGCGTCGGTCAGCTCGACCGGCGCCAGCCGGCTCCCGGCGGGATCGGCGCCGGACGACACCGACCGCTGCCACGAGTCGGCGACGACGGGGCGCAGATCGGGGGAGGCGCGGCCGGTGGCGACGAACGTCTCGTGGGCGTACCGCAGCCGGCGCGCGATCGTGGACAGGTCGGCGCCCTTCGACCAGGCCATCGCCGTCTTCGTCATCGAAGCTCCCTCTCCGCCATGTCGAGGGTAGAACGCCGTCGTGGTGTTGCGTAAGTAGTCCTGTCAGGGCGCCGCGGTCCCGTGATAGGTAAGAAACCGTGACAGACACCACGCCGGAGACCCCGGACCTCCCACCCACACCGTTCCACGACCTGGACGCCTATGTGGCACTGCCGCGCACCGGCGGGCTGACGCTGTCGCCCGACGGCGCCCGGCTGGTGACCGCGGTGTCGACGCTCGGCCCCGACAGCACGAAGTACGTCACCGCCCTCTGGGAGGTCGACCCGGCCGGCGAGCGCCCGGCCCGGCGGCTGACCCGCAGCGCGAAGGGCGAGAGCGGCGCCGCCTTCCTGCCCGACGGCTCTCTGCTGTTCGGCTCCGCACGCCCCGATCCCTCCGCCAAGGAGGACGACGAGGTCCCGCTGCTCTGGCTGCTTCCGGCCGACGGCGGCGAGGCCCGCGTCGTCGCGAAGCGGCCGGGTGGTGTCGGCGGCGTGGTGGTCGCGCGCGAGTCCGGGACCGTCGTGGTCGCCTCCAGCACGTTCCCGTCGTCGACCGACCTCGAGTCCGAGGAGAAGCGGCGCAAGGAGCGCAAGGAGAAGAAGGTCGCCGCGATCCTGCACGAGCGTTACCCGGTGCGGTACTGGGACCACGACCTCGGCCCCGACGCGCCGCGGCTGTTCGCCGGCGCGCTGCGCGACGGAGACTCGCCTCTCGACGACCCCGCGGTCGAGCTGCGCGACCTCACCCCCGACGCCGGCCGGTCGCTGGACTCCACCTCCTACGACGTCAGCGCCGACGGCTCGAGCGTCGTCGCGGTGTGGAACGTGCCCGAGCGCGGCGGGTTCCGCCAGTCGCTGGTGCTGATCGACGTCGCGACCGGCGAGCGGCGGCTGCTGGCCGACGACGCCGACCACGAGTTCGAGACGGCGAAGTTCTCGCCCGACGGCGCCAGCGTCGCTGCCATCAGGGGCCGGCGCTCCACGCCGACCGAGCCGGTCGACCAGGAGCTGGTCGTCATCACCGTCGCCGACGGCGCCATCCGGTCGCTCACCGCCGACTGGGACCGCTGGCCCGGCACGCCGGTGTGGGCGCCGGACGGCTCCGCGCTGTTCTTCGCCGCCGACGACGACGGCCGCGCACCGGTCTTCCGGATCGACCTCGCCAGCGGCGAGATCACCCGGCTCACCGCCGACGACTACGCCTACTCCGACCTCGTCGTCGCGCCCGACGGCCAGACCGTCTACGCGCTGCGCACGTCCTACCTCGAGCCGCCGCGGCCGGTCCGGCTGTCGGCGACCGCCGCCCGGCAGAGCTCGGAGCCGCTGCCGGCGCCCGCGCCCGTCCCCGAGCTGCCGGGCACGCTCGCCGAGCTGGACACGACCGCCGCCGACGGCGTGCGCGTGCGCGGCTGGCTCGCGCTGCCCGACGGCGCGTCGGCGACGAGCCCGGCGCCGCTGCTGCTGTGGATCCACGGCGGCCCGCTCGGGTCGTGGAACGCCTGGTCGTGGCGGTGGAACCCGTGGCTCGCGGTCGCACAGGGCTACGCGGTCCTGCTGCCGGACCCGGCGCTGTCCACCGGCTACGGCCTCGACTTCATCCGTCGCGGCTGGGGCGCGTGGGGCAAGGCGCCGTTCACCGACCTGATGGCCATCACCGACGCCGCCGTCGCCCGCGACGAGGTCGACGACACCCGCACCGCCGCGATGGGCGGCTCGTTCGGCGGCTACATGGCGAACTGGGTGGCCGGCAACACCGACCGCTTCGACGCGATCGTCACGCACGCCAGCCTGTGGGCGCTGGACCAGTTCGGCCCCACCACCGACGCCGCGTTCTACTGGGTCAAGGAGATGACGGCCGAGATGGCGGCGGCCAACTCGCCGCACAACCACGTCGACTCCATCACCACCCCCATGCTCGTCATCCACGGCGACCGCGACTACCGGGTGCCGATCGGCGAGGCGCTGCGGCTCTGGTTCGAGATCGCCACCCGGGCCCAGGGCGAGGACGGCGAGATGCCGCACAAGTTCCTCTACTTCCCGGACGAGAACCACTGGATCCTCACCCCGCAGCACGCGAAGGTCTGGTACCAGACGGTGTTCGCCTTCCTCGCGCACAACGTGCTCGGCAAGGACTGGGAGACGCCGGCGATCCTCACCTGACCGCCGGCGCCCCCCGTTCGTCAGCGCGCGCTCGCCCTGCCCACCTCGGGCGGGGCGAGCGGCGAGTGCGCCTCGGCGTAGCGCCACAGCGCGTCGCCGCCGTTGAAGAGGCTGCGGTCCTGGTCGCGGGCGCCGATCAGGGCCGTGAAGCCCGGCGTGGCGTTCTTGGCGAAGAAGTTGTTCGCCAGCGTCGCCACCCGGTAGTCGCCGCCCGGGCGCAGCGGCCGGCCGTCGACGCGGACGCTGCCCGGCACGACCCGCCGGCCCAGCGGCCGGTCGGTGTCGTAGGCGTAGGTGACGTTGCCCGACACCGCCATCGACCGGAACGTCACCGTCCCGTTCGGGCCGGCCTGCCACTGGCTCTCCAGCAGGTCCAGCACGTCCTGACCCGTCACCGTGCCGCGGACGATCCCGACGCCGATGCCGGAGTCGTAGACCACGCCGACGGCGAGCTCCGGGAACAGCACCCGGCCCGGCGCGTCGCCCAGCCGCGACGGCGTCGGCGCATACGTGACGTCGGCGCGCAGGATGCCGGGCATCGCCACCGCCAGGTCGGCCGCGCCGTCCTGGTTCGCCGCCCAGAGGAACGCGTCGGCGGCCAGGTTGTACGCGGGCGACTCAGCCGCGTCGCCCGGCGCACGGCGGATGTCGCCGGTGACCGTGGCGATCTCGGTGGCGTTGCGCTCGGCCAGCCGGGCCTGCCAGTAGTCCGCGATCCGCACCGCCTCCGGATCCGGCGCGACGTCCTGCGTGTTGGGGTGCAGGACCGACGTCGTGCGGTCACGGACGACGTCGCCGGTGGCCGGGTCCAGCCGCAGGCCGATCTCGCTGATCAGGTGGCCGTGGTTGCCGCCCTGGACGATCGGCCGCGGCACGCCGTCGGGGCCGGGCAGGAAGCAGTTGACCATGCCGTGCCAGTGCCCGGTGACGATCGCGTCCACCTCGGCGTCGATCTCGCGGTTGAAGTCGACGGCCGGGCCGAACGGCGCGACGCAGTCGTTGTAGCCGGTGCCCGCCTGCTGCGAGAACCCCTCGTGCAGTACGACGACGATCGCCTCGACGCCCTGGTCCCTCAGCGCCGACGTGGCCGCGTTGATCGCGGCGACCTCGGGCGCGTAGTCGTACCCGGTGGGCGTGTACGACATCTGCTCGCTCGACGTCAGCGAGGTCGTGGCGTGCACGAACCCGACCGGCAGCGTGCCACCGGCGCCGTCGTCCACGTACTCGACGTGCGACGGCTCCAGCGCGGGCTCGTCCGTCGCGCGGTCGATGACGTTCGCCGAGTAGTACTCGTACTCGGCGCCGTCGAACACCTGGCCGGTCGAGTCGGTGAAGCAGAGGTCGTCGTCCGGGCGGCCTTCGCAGGTGCCGTTGCGCATGTGGTCGAGGAACGCGAAGCCGCGGTCCATCTCGTGGTTGCCGACGGTGGAGAACTCCAGCCCGATCGCGTCGAGGTACTCGACGGTCGGCTCGTTCCAGAAGAACTCGGTCTCGTCCGGCCAGCCGGAGAAGTCGTCGCCGGCGGAGAACAGGATCGAGTTCGGCTGCCCGGCGGCGAGCTGCTTCAGGTGCGTCGCCAGGTACGCGCCGCCGCCGACGGTCTGCGCGGGGTCGCCGGCGTGCGCGCCGCGGATCGACGCGGTGTAGGCGCCGAAGTAGCCGTGCAGGTCGGTGATCGACAGCAGCTGGACGGGGACGGTGCCGGCCGGCTCAGTCGCCTGCTCGGTCGCCGGCTCGGCGGTGGCGGCCGGCGCAGCCAGTCCGGTCAGGACGAGGGCGGCGGCCGCGGCGAGGGTGTGGTGACGGCGCATCATCGGCTCCCGGTCCGCTCGAGCTCGAGGTGGTCGAGGTTGAAGTTCTGGTAGGCGTTCGCGTCGATCCGGACGGTGAACTCGTGCGTGCCGCGGCCCAGCAGGACCTCGCCGACGGGCTGGGTCATGAAGCTGTTGTGGCCGGTCGTCGTCCTGACGTCGACCGGGCCGAGGCTCGCCCCGTCGTCGAACTCGACGGTGAGCCGGCCGGCCGGACGGTAGGGCGACGACACCCGCGCGGTGACGGCGTACCGGCCCGGCACCCGGACGTCGACGGAGTAGCGCGTCCACTCGCCGCCGCGGATCCAGCAGACGACGATCGCGCCGCCGTTGTCGCAGACGTCGACGCCCTCGTACTCGCGGGCCGCCCCGCCACGGTTCTCGACGTCCTGGTCCGCGTAGCCGACGCCGACGCCGTCGATCGAGTAGTCCTCGGCCTGGACCCGCAGGACGTCGCGGGGGAGGACCGGCCAGTCCTGGCCGGTCCTGCGCGCGGCCAGCCACTCGACCAGCGCGTCCTGGTCGTCGGTCTGGATCATCGACGCGCCGTGCCGCTCGACCACCGGCTCCCAGCCCTCGGCCGGGTCGACCAGCGACCGCTCGTCGGTGTAGCCGGCGGCCAGGCCGTACCACATGGTGTTGATCCACACCCGGGCGTCCTCGCGGATGCCTGCGACCGTGGCCGGCTGGATCTGCGGGTCGGTCAGCCGGTCGAAGACCAGCTCGTAGGCCTGCGGCCGGCCGGCGTCGTCGGAGAACGCGCCGATCGACGCCGCGTTCCCGTCGCCGACCACGTGCGTATAGAGGATCTCCGCGTCGCGGGCGAGGAACGCCTCGACCTCGGCGACCGGGGCGCTGCTCTTGAAGATCGCGTTGCGCAGCGTGCCGGTCTCGACCAGCAGGTCGTACTCCTGGCCGCGGAACGGCCAGCCCTTGTCCAGGTTCACCATGGCCCGGTCCTTCACGACCGCGAGCGCCTCCTCCAGCGTCGGCACCTGGTGGTCGGTGACGGCGGCCTGGGCGCCGCCCAGGTGCTCCTTCAGCCGCAGCGCCTTGATCTGGGCGAGCGTGAGCGACGAGACCGCGCCGGTGCCGTTCGTCGTGCGGTCGACGGTGGTGTCGTGCATGAGCACGAGATGTCCGTCGGCGGTCCGCTGCACGTCGATCTCGACGACGTGGGCGCCGCGCTCGATCGCCTGCTCGACGGCGGCGATCGAGTTCTCCGGCGCGCCGCGCCAGTAGCCGCGGTGCGCGATCACCATCACGCCGGCGTCCGGCCCATGGTCGAGGTACATCTCGTGGATCGCGTCGATGCCTTCGACAGGGGCGGCGCCGGCGACGGCCGGTGCGGCCGGCGGTGTGCCGGGTGCTGGCGGCGGGGCCTGGTCGTCCGCGCGGACGAAGCCGGCCACCGTCAGCGCGACCGCGGCGGTCGTGACCGCCGTGGTCCTCCAGGTGCTGGGCATGGGTGCTCCTGATGGGTGGGGGATCATCCACTCTCGGGACGCAAGGTGTGCGGCAAGGAGCCGTCCGGTGACGCCCGCCCGACGCTCCTGTGAAGTCGGGCGCGCAGAATGGGCCCATGGCATCGACTGGACGGGCCCGGGTCCGCGCCCCCGAGCTGGTCGGCCGCGGCGGCTGGCGATGACAGCAGTGCCCACCGGGGCGACCCCATAGCGCACGAAGGGGACCGGTTCCCACCGATCCCCGTTCGCTCCCTGGCGGCCCGACGTCAGCCGGCCCTGTCCAAGGTCACATCCGAATCAAGAACGCCACCACGAACAACGGCCAGAGATCCCGAAGGACCTGACCAATAACCTTGGTGTGACTGCGGAACCTCTCCAAGCGCTCCAGCGTCGTACGTCCTTGCCTGTGCGTGTGGCTTCGGCTACCTCCTGAGTGCTGAGGCCACCGGAGAGCCGCTCCCACAGCCCGCCCGGTAGCCCATTTCTGGACTACGCCGGGCGGATTCCCGATGTAGTTAGCCGACCAGAATGACAGTCGGACACACGAACGGTCAACGGGTAGCCTTGGAAGCGGTCGGAGGAGGCGCTCCCACGCCGGCGATCCCGGCTAGGCCCCGGCGCGCGCTGTGTGGCTCCGCGCCGGGGCTCTTGAAGTCCAGCGCAACAACGACGCTCTGCGGGCTACCGGGGGGCGGGCGCCCGGCCGGGTGTCAGGGACACTTGAACTGTGACAGGACGAGCGCGAGTCCGCGCACCAGAGTTGGTGGGCCGCGGAGGATGGATCAACACCGGCGGCGAGGACCTCAGCCTCGCAGACCTTCGAGGTCGATTTACCGTCATCGACTTCTGGACGTTCTGCTGCATCAACTGCCTGCACGTCCTCGACGAGCTGCGGCCATTGGAGGAGCGGTACGGCGACGTGCTCACGGTGGTCGGGGTGCACTCGCCGAAGTTCGAGCACGAGGCGGAGCACGATGCGGTCGTCGCGGCGGTGGAGCGGTACGGCGTGCACCATCCGGTGCTCGACGACCCGGAGCTGACGACGTGGCAGCAGTACGCCGTGCGGGCCTGGCCGACGCTGACGCTGGTCGACCCGGAGGGGTACATCGCGGCGCAGTTCTCCGGTGAGGGGCACGCGCACGCGCTCGCCGCGATCCTCGACGAGCTGATCCCGGTGCACGAGGCGAAGGGCACGCTGCGCCGCGGCAACGGCCCGTACGTCCCGCCCGAGCCGGAGCCGACCACGCTGCGCTTCCCCGGCCAGGCGATCGCGCTGCCCGGCGGCACGTTCCTGGTCAGCGACACCGGCAACCACAGCCTGGTCGAGCTGGCCGACGACCTGGAGACGGTGGTCCGGCGCATCGGCACCGGCGAGCGTGGCCTGGTCGACGGCGGCCCCGGTGAGGCCCGCTTCAACGAGCCGCAGGGACTCGCGCTGCTGCCGCCGGAGTTCCACCCGTGGACGGACTACGAGGTCGTCGTCGCCGACACCGTCAACCATGTGCTGCGCGGCGTGCGGCTGGCCGACGGCCAGGTGACGACCATCGCCGGCACCGGCCGTCCGTGGATGCAGGGCGACCCCAACGGCGAGGACGTCGGCGGCGACCCGCGCGCGATCCCGATGTCGTCGCCGTGGGACGTCGTCTGGTCGCCCGCCGATCTCACCGTCGTCGTCGCGATGGCCGGCATCCACCAGCTCTGGGCGTTCGACCCGAAGGAGCCCTCCATCGAGGTGTTCGGCGGCACCACGAACGAGGGGCTGGTCGACGGCAAGCTGCGCGAGGCCTGGTTCGCGCAGACGTCGGGGCTGACGGTGACGGCGGACCGCACGCTGTGGCTGGCCGACTCCGAGACGTCGGCGCTGCGGGCGGTCCGCGACGGCGCCGTCGAGACCGCCGTCGGCACCGGGCTGTTCGACTTCGGCTTCCGCGACGGCCCGGCCGGCCAGGCGCTGCTGCAGCACCCGCTTGGCGTGACGGCGCTCCCGGACGGCTCGGTCGCCGTCAGCGACACCTACAACGACGCCGTCCGCCGCTACGACCCCGCGACCGGCGAGCTGACCACGCTGGCCACCGGCCTGCGCGAGCCCAGCGGCGCGGTCGTCGACGGCGAGCACCTGGTGGTGGTCGAGTCCGCCGCGCACCGGCTCACCCGGATCCCCCTGGGAGCGGCCGCGACGGCGTCCGGCTCGGCGCACCGGACCCAGCGGCCCGCGCTCGACGTCGCGCCCGGCGACGTCGAGCTGGTCGTCGTGTTCGAGCCGCCGCCGGGGCAGAAGCTGGACGAGCGGTACGGCCCGGCCACCCGGCTGACGGTGTCGTCGACGCCGGCGCCGCTGCTCACCGCCGGCGAGGGCCGCGACACCGCGCTCACCCGCCGGCTGACCATCGCGGCGGGCGATGACGGGGTGCTGCACGTCGCCGCCATGGCCGCGTCCTGCGACGACGGCGGCGAGAACGCCGCGTGCCACATCCACCAGCAGGACTGGGGCATCCCGATCCGGGTCGTCGCCGGCGGCACGAGTCGCATCGAGCTGGTGCTGTCCGGCTGACCTGCCGAAACTCAACCTGCTTCCCAACGCCTGACGCCGTGGCTAGAATTTTGGTCATGCGACCAAGAAATGGGGCGACCGACCAGAAGGACCGGTCCTTCATCGAGGCCGCACGCCGCGACCAGATCGTCAAGGCGGCCATCGAGACGCTGGCCGACCTCGGCTATTCGAAGACGTCGTTCGCCCGCATCGCCGAGCGCGCAGGCATCAGCGCCGGCCTGATCTCGTACCACTTCGACCACAAGGCCGAGCTGTTCCAGCAGGTCGTCGCGGACATCAACGCGCTGACCGACGCCTGGCTCACCGAGCGCATCGGCGACGCCGACAGCTACCGCGAGGCGCTGCGCCGGCTGATCGAGGGCTTCGTGCTGTTCTGCGACACGCACCGCTCGCAGGTCCTCGCCCTCGGCCAGGTGCTGGCCGGCGCCGGTGGGCAGGAGAACGGCGAGCTGGTCCGGTCCCAGCGCGAGCAGTCGGTCGGCCAGTTGGAGCAGATGCTGCGCGAGGGCCAGGAGCACGGCGAGTTCCGCGACTTCTCGCCGCGGTTCATGGCGGCCACGCTGCTCGGCAGCCTCGAGGCCATCCCGCGCGAGCTGTACTCCCGCCCCGGCGCCGACGTCGCCGCCTACGCGAAGGAGCTGTCCATGACCTACGACCTGGCCGTGCGCCGATCCCGGCTGAGCCGGATCACCCGTGTCTGACCAGACGATCGCGTTGCGGCCGCCCGAGCACCGGGTCGAACGCCGCGCCATCGGGCTGTGGACGTTGCAGTCGGTCATCGGCTTCGGCATCCTGGCCGGCCTGCTCACCGCCGCCTACCTGATCTTCGACGGCGCCCGGTCCTGGCTCGGCCCGATCCTGCTCGTCGTCGCGATCTGGGGTGTCGTCGTCACCGCGGTCATGCCGGTGTGGCGCTACGCGGTGCACCGGTGGGAGGTCACCGAGGACGCCGTCTACACCGTCAGCGGCTGGATCGTCCGCGAGTGGCGGGTGGCGCCGATCTCGCGCATCCAGACCGTCGACACCACCCGCGGCCCGCTGGAGCAGACGCTGAGGCTGGCCACGCTGGAGGTGACGACGGCCTCCTCGCGCGGCCCGATCAAGGTGGCCGGCATCGACGCGACGGTCGCCGCGCGGGTGGCCGCGGAGCTGGCGAAGATCACCCAGCGGACCCCCGGCGACGCGACATGAGCACGGAGCCGATCCGGCCGGCGACGGACGTGCCGGATCAGCCGGAGCAGCCGGCGGCGGACGAGCCGGCGCCGGAGTCCGACCTCCCGTGGCAGCGGCTGGACACCCGCGTCGTCTGGGTCGACACCGCGAAGACCGTGCTGTCGATGGTCCCGGCCAGCGTCGCGATCGCGTTCTTCGGCGCCGAGATCAACTGGAACACGATGGGCCCGATCCTGTTCGCCACCGCGTTCGGCGTGCTCGGCGGGCTGGCCGACCTGCTGCGCTGGGTGAAGACGCGCTACCGCATCACCGAGACGCACGTCGAGCGGCGCACCGGGCTGCTGGTCCGCCAGCACCGGTCGATCCGGCGCGACCGCATCCGCAGCGTCGACACGTCGGCGCGGTTCCGGCACAAGCTGGCGGGCCTGCGCGTCGTCACCGTCGGCGCCGGCCAGCACAGCGCGGCCGGCGAGGCGGCGCTGACCCTCGACGCCGTCCGGGCCGAGACCGCGCAGCGGCTGCGGCAGGAGCTGCTCTACGGCGGCCCGGTCGAGCGCGACGACCCGGCCGCGGCGGAGCCGGCCGCCGGCGCGACGCCGGCGCACGAGGAGCAGGTGTTCGCCCGGCTGGACCGGTCCTGGGTTCTCTACAACATGTTCAGCTTCTGGGCGTTCCTGATGGCGGCCGGCCTGCTCTGGGGCACCTACTGGGCGCTGAACATGTTCGGCATCGATCTGCGCGGCTTCGTCGAGGGGCTGGCCGACTGGGACGCCATCGGCACCGGCTGGACGATCGCGATCGCGGTGGCGACGGTGGGCGTCATCGGCGTCGTCGGGCTGGCGATCAACTTCTTCACCGAGAACTGGCGGTTCGTGCTCGCCCGGGTTCCCGGCGACCGCGGGACCGTCCTGCGCACCACCCAGGGCCTGTTCAAGACGCGCGAGGTCAACCGCGACGACAACCGCCTGCGTGGCGCCCAGATCGACGAGCCGCTGCTCTGGCGCTGGATGGGCATGGCCGACACCAGCGTCATCTCGACCGGCCTGAGCATCTGGAGCATGACGCCGTCGGCGCAGATCCTGCCGCGCGGTCCGGTGTCCGTCGCCCGCCGGGTCGTCGGCGAGGTGCTGGAGACCGACCCGAGCCCGCTGGACCGCCCGCTGCGCCGGCATCCGCGCCGGGCGCTGCGCCGCCGGATCGGCTGGGCGCTCATCAGCACCGCCGCCGTCACCGGCCTGCTCGTCTGGCTGACCACGCTGATCGACGCGATGCACGACCGTCTGTGGCTGGCCGGGCTGGGCCTGCTGCCGGTCACGCTGGCGCTGGCGGTGGTGGCCTATCGGTCGCTCGGGCACACCGTCGCCGACGGCTACCTGGTCACCCGGTCCGGCGCGTGGACCCGCAGCACGGTCGCGCTGCAGGGCCGGGCCGTCGTCGGCGTCATGTTCCGGCAGTCGCTGCTGCAGCGCCGGCTGGGCCTGGCCACCGTCACGGTCACGACGGCGGCCGGGCACGGCGGCTACCAGGCGATCGACGTCGCGTCCGCCGCGGCGGTCGACCTGGCCGACAGCACGGTGCCCGGCCTGCTCACCGAGTTCCGCGCGACCGCGGCCGACGACGACGCGAGCGAGCCGGTCGAGGCTCAGGCCCTGCCGTAGACGTGGTCCACCGGCAGCCGCAGCAGCACGCGCTCGTCACGGACCATCGCGGCGCGGAAGTCGTCCCAGTCCGGGTGCTCGCCGCGGGCGTCGCGGTAGTGCTCGACCAGCGCCTCGACGGCGTCGTCGTGCGGGTCGCGGGCCACCGGTCCGAGCTCCGCGACGCCCTCCGCCGCCACCCAGGTGCCGCCGTCCGGCCCGGTCACCTGAAGCGTCGCCCGGGGATCGCGGCGCAGGTTGCGGGTCTTCGCCAGCGGGTCGCGGACGGAGACGCGGATCAGGTCGGAGCCGAGGTCGTAGACGTAGGTGACCACGGACAGCTGCGGCCGGCCGTCACGCTTGATCGTCGCCAGCACACCCAGACGTTGCGCCGCGAGCAGCTTGCGGAGGGGATCGTCGCTCATGTCCGCGATCAACGCGGCGGCCGAGGGGTCGCATTCCTGGTGACGAGCGTCTCCGTCGTGGATTGGGCGGGCGGGGCACGGAACCGGTAGACTATGGACAAGCCAAGGCCTCGTGATCGATGCGAGGCCTGATTCGTGCCCGAATTCTGTGACGGTGGAAACGTCGAGGGAAAGTCGGGTACCCCGCGCCCCTCGAAGGCCTACCGTTCATCCGCCCGCTTGCGGATGTGCTGGGGTGCGCGCCCCGCGCTCTACCGATTCGGAGCACAGTGAATTCGTACGACCCTGCCGCCAACTCGGCCGGCACAGACTCCCGTTCCTTCCGCCAGCGGCCCGAGCGCCGTGGCGGCCCTCGTCGTGAGGGCGGCGGCTACCGTCGCGAGGGTGGGTTCCGTCGCGACGGCGACACCGCCGGCCACGAGGGTGGTCGTTCCTACGGCCGCCGGCCGTTCCGCGGCGACCGCCGTCAGGGCGCCCGCCCGAACGACCGCCGTCCCTTCGACCCCGCCCGCCGGGCCGCCATCGAGGCGTTCGACCCGGCCGGCTCGGCGTTCTCCGGCATGGGCGTGCCGGACGGCGTCGTGAAGATCCTCGGCGTCGACGGCATCGTCGAGCCGACCCCCGTCCAGGCGGCCGTCATCCCCGACGCGATCGCCGGCCACGACGTGCTCGGCCGCGCCAAGACCGGCTCCGGCAAGACGCTGGCGTTCGGCCTGCCCATCCTCACCCGCCTCGAGGGCAAGCGCAGCGAGCCGAACCGCCCGCGTGCGCTCATCATCGTGCCGACCCGCGAGCTGGCCGGCCAGGTCACCACCGCGCTCGAGCCGCTGGCCGAGGCGCTGCGGCTGCGCATGGTCACCGTCTACGGCGGTGCGCCGTACGACCGGCAGATCCGCCGGCTCGACCGCGGCGCGGATGTCGTCGTCGCCACCCCGGGCCGGCTCAGCGACCTCATCGAGAAGGGCGTCTGCAAGCTCGACGACGTCGAGGTCGTCACGCTCGACGAGGCCGACCACCTGTGCGACCTCGGCTTCTTCCCGGTCGTCGACGAGCTGCTCGCCGCGACTCCCGAGGGCGGCCAGCGGATGCTGCTCTCGGCCACGCTCGACGGCGACGTCGACAAGCTGGTCCGCCGGCACCTCAACAGCCCGGCCAAGCACGAGATCGACCCCGACGCCGGCTCCGTCACCACGATGGACCACCACGTGCTCGTCGTCGGCCCGTACAACAAGCTCGAGATCATGACGGAGCTGATGCGGGCCAACCCGCGCAGCATCGTCTTCACCCGTACCAAGGACGGCGCCACGCGCCTGGCCGAGGACCTCGAGGGCGCCGGCGTCGCGGCCGTCGACCTGCACGGCGACCTGTCGCAGCGGGTCCGCGAGCGCAACCTCGACCGGTTCCGCTCCGGCCGGGCGAAGGTGGTCGTCGCCACCGACGTCGCGGCGCGCGGCATCCACGTCGACGGCGTCGGCATGGTCGTGCACTTCGACCCGGCCGGCGAGCCGAAGTCGTATCTGCACCGGTCCGGCCGCACGGCCCGCGCCGGCGCCACGGGCGCCGTCGTCACCGTCGCGACGCCGCGGCAGGTGCGCGGTCTGGGCGAGCTGTTCCGCCGGGCCGGCGTCACCGCCAAGAACGTCGACGCCCGCTCGGTCGACGGCCCGATCACGCCGACGTCGCTGGCCGACGCACCGGCGATGGTGCAGGAGCGGGAGCGGGAGCGGCCGCGCTCGTCCGGCAACGGCGGCCGGCCGAACCGCTCCGGCCGTCCGTACAAGGGCGGCGGCGCCGGCCGCGGCCGCCCGTCGGGCTACCGCCGCCGCGACTGACAGACGCCTCCGCACGACGCGCCGTCGCCGACCCGCTCCGGGTTCGCGGCGGCGCGTCGCCGTCCGGGGCGGGGGCGGGGAGCTACGGGGACTCGGCCCGCGCCAACCGGGTGGCGGCGACGTGCTCGCGGGCCAGCCGGCCGGCCGTCACGCCGTCGCGCCGCCGGACCGCGTCGACCAGGGCCTCGTGCTGCCGCCGCGAGACGTCCTGGCGCCGCGCCGGCACCGTGGCGAAGTAGAACCGGGCCCGCATGCTCAGTGTGCGGACGAACCCGGCCAGCAGGTCGTTCTGCGAGCAGCCGGCCAGCGCGCTGTGGAACTCCGCGTTGATCCTGGCCAGCTCGACCGGGTCGGTGCAGCGCCGCTGCCGGGCCAGCACGTCGTCGAGGATGGCCAGCTGCTCGCCGGTGCGCCGCTCCGCCGCGAGCGTCGCGGCCTGTGCCTCCAGCAGGGCACGGCTCTCGAACAGGTCGGCCAGCTCCTGCTCGCTGCGGCCGCGGACGAACGCGCCATGGTGCGGCCGGAACTCGATCCAGCCGTCGACGCCGAGGGCGCGCAGCGCCTCACGGACCGGGACGTGGCTGATGCCGAGCTGCTTGGCCAGCCCGTCGGCGTTGAGGTGTGCCCCGGGCGGCAGCACGCCCTGCAGGATGGCCTCTTCCAGCAGATCGCGGACATGCGGAGCGGTGCGGCCGGCGGGTTGCCGGCGACGCAGCGGCGCGAGGCCGGTGATGCCGGAGGACACAGCGAGATCCTATCCGCTCGGCGTCGGCCACAGCAGGTCGCAACAACACTAAATATGCAGGTCAGAGGCGGTTCCTGCGGCTTTACCAGCGGGCAACACAGCGGAAACGCGGTGGTGACCCGCCGTGGACCCGGGCGAGTGGTTGACCGCCCCCGGACGCGGTTCTAGGGTATCCGTATGGTGATGGGTTCGATTCCGGATCGTGGAATATGAGCTGGGCTGCCGAGCTGACGGAGGTCTTGGGTCGCGAGAACGTCATCACCGATCCGGCCCGGTTGCGCACCTATGAGTGCGATGGGCTGACTGGTTACCGCGTGGTGCCGGCGATGGTGGTGTTGCCGCGGTCGGCCGCCGAGGTGGCCGCCGCTGTGGGTGTGTGTGCTCGGCATGGTGTCCCGTTCGTCGCCCGTGGCGCTGGGACGGGGTTGTCCGGCGGCGCGTTGCCGGTCGCCGACGGCATCGTGATCTCGCTGCAGCGGCTGCGCCGCATCGTCGAGGTGGACCCGGTGAACCTGCGGGCGGTGGTGGAGCCGGGTGTGACGAACCTCGACATCAGCAAGGCGGCGGCGCCGTACGGGCTGTACTACGCGCCGGATCCGTCGAGTCAGCAGGTCTGCACGATCGGCGGGAACGTGGCGGAGAACTCCGGTGGCGCGCACTGCCTGAAGTACGGGTTCACCGTCAACCATGTGCTGGCCGCCGAGGTCGTGCTGGCCGACGGGACGGTCACGACGTTGGGTGGGGACTCGCCGCAGCTGCCGGGGTACGACCTGCTGGGTGCGTTCATCGGGTCGGAGGGCACGCTCGGGATCGTCACCCAGGTCACCGTGCGGCTGCTGGCTAAGCCGGCCGCCGTCCGCACGATGGTGGCCGACTTCGCGACGGTGGCCGGTGCCGGCGACGCGGTGACGGGCATCGTGGCGGCGGGCATCGTGCCGGCGGCGATCGAGATGCTGGACAACCTCGCGATCCAGGCGGTGGCCGCGTCGACGCAGAGCGTCTACACGCTCGACACCGTGGCCGCGCTGGTGGTCGAGCTGGACGGCCCGCCCGACGATGTGGCCGAGCAGTTCGAGCAGGTGCAGGAGATCTGCCGCGCGCACGGCTGCACGAAGGTCCTGGTCGCCGAGGACGCCGAGCAGCGGGCGTTGATCTGGACCGGCCGCAAGGCGGCGTTCGCCGCGGTCGGGCGGATCAGCCCGGACTACTTCGTCCAGGACGGGGTGGTGCCGCGTGGGCGGCTGGCCGAGGTGCTCGGCCGGATCGCCGCGATGGCCGACGAGGCCGGGGTCCGGGTCGCGAACGTGTTCCACGCCGGTGACGGCAATCTGCATCCGCTGGTCCTCTACAGCGAGGCCGCCGGTGAGCACGACCGGGCCGAGCGGCTGTCCACCGAGATCGCAGAGTTGTGCGTCGAGCTGGGCGGGTCGCTGTCGGGCGAGCACGGCATCGGTGCGGACAAGGCGTGTTCGATGCCGCGGATGTTCGGCGAGGACGACCTGGCGACGATGCTGCGGCTGCGCTCGGCGTTCGACCCCGGCGGGCTGTGCAACCCGGGCAAGGTGTTCCCGACGCCGCGGCTGTGCGGCGAGCGGCCCGGGCGGTACCGGCCGCACCCGCTGGAGGAGGCCGGGGTGATCGAGCGGCTATGAGCACCGTGACGACGTACCGGCCGACGACGCTGCGGGCGCTGCGCGACGCTCTGGCCGACGGCGCGGGCGGGCGGCTGGTCATCGCCGGCACCGGGACCGCGGCGGACTGGGGTGGTGCGCCGGAGTACGACGGCGTCCTGGACACGACCGGGATGAGCGGCCTGATCAGCTACAACCCGACCGACATGACGGTGGCCGTGCAGGCCGGCATGCCGTTGGCGACCCTGCAGGAGACGCTGGCCGAGCACGGCCAGTGGGTGGCGCTCGACCCGGCCCGCGCGGCCGCCGGCGCCACCGTCGGCGGGCTGATCGCGACGGGCGACGCCGGGCCGGTGCGGCACACGTTCGGCACGCTGCGCGACTGCGTCATCGGCGTGACGGTGGTGCTGGCCGACGCGACGGTGGCCCGCTCCGGCGGCCACGTGATCAAGAACGTCGCCGGGTACGACCTGGCGAAGCTGTTCCACGGCTCACTGGGCACGCTCGGGGTGCTGGCCGAGGTGATCCTGCGGGTGCACCCGCGCGCCGCGGCGACGGCGACGCTGGCGGTGCGGTGCGACGCGGCGACGGCGTTCGACCTCGGCGCCCGGCTGATCCACGGCTCGCTGGAGCCGGTCGCCGTCGAGTGGTGCGACGGGACGCTGCTGGCCCGGTTCGACGGCACGCCCGGCGGCGTCGAGGACCGCCTGCGCCGGGCCCGCGAGTTGGCGGGTTCCGACGCGACCGACACGGCCGACGCGGCGGCCGATGCCTGGGCCGTGGTCGGCGCGCTCGTGCGCGGCGCGGACGGCGACACCGTCGTGCGGATCGGCACGGCGCCGGACCGGCTCCCGGCGCTGGCCGCGCTGGTGGACCGCGCGGCCGCCGAGCACGCCGTCGACGCCGCGATGACCAGCAGCCCGTTCGCCGGCGCCCACACCGTCCGGCTGCGCGGCGGCGCCGCGGCCGCGCACGCCGCCGTCGTCACCGCGCTGCGCACCGCCCACCCGGCGACCACCGTCTGCCGCTGGACGGACGGCCTGCGCGCCGAGCTGCCCGCCTGGGGCGAGCCGCCGCCCGCCGTCGCCGTCCTGCGCGCCGTCAAACACGCCTTCGACCCCGACGACCGCCTCGGCTCCGGGAGGTTCGCCCCGTGGTTCTGACCAACGGCTCCTTCGACGCGCATCGGCCGCCGCGGCGCGAGCTGCTCGACGACTGCGTGCATTGCGGGTTCTGCCTGCCCAGCTGCCCGACGTACGCCGTCGGCGGCGAGGAGATGGACTCCCCGCGCGGCCGGATCTACCTGATGGACCTGGCCGAGCGCGGCGAGATCCCGCTGGACCGGACGATGGCGGGGCACATCGACTCCTGCCTGGGCTGCCTGGCCTGCGTGACGGCGTGCCCGTCGGGCGTCCAGTACGACCTGCTGCTGGAGGCGACCCGGCCGCAGCTGGAGCGGCACGTCCCGCGCACCCGGCGCGACCGGCTGGTGCGCCGGGCGGTCTTCGCCGTCTTTCCGTACCCGGCCCGGATGCGGGTGGCCGCGCTGTTCGGCGTGCTGTACCGGCGGCTCGGGCTGCGGGCGCTCACGCACCGGCTCGGCATCGTCGACCGGCTGCCGGCCGAGCTGCGCGCCGCCGAGGGCCTGCTGCCGCCGGTGAAAGTGCGGTCGCTGTTCCGCCGGCTGCCGGCGCGAGTGGCGGCGGTGGGTGAGCGGCGGCTACGG
Source organism: Jiangella anatolica (assembly GCF_003236295.1). Lineage (GTDB taxonomy): Bacteria > Actinomycetota > Actinomycetes > Jiangellales > Jiangellaceae > Jiangella > Jiangella anatolica. Next base: position 26,331 of record NZ_POTW01000015.1, on the reverse strand, counting down.
GTCGCGCTGCTCGAAGGCTGTGCGCAGCGGGTGCTGTTCGGCGACGTCAACGCCGCGACGGCACGGGTGCTGGCGGCCGAGGGCTGCGAGGTCGTCGTCCCGGAGGGGCAGCGCTGCTGCGGCGCGCTGAACCTGCACGCCGGCCTGGAGGACGACGCGGCCGCCCGGGCCCGCCGGCTCATCGACACGTTCGAGAAGGCCGAGGCCGACGTCGTCGTCGCCAACGTGGCCGGCTGCGGCTCGTCGATGAAGGAGTACGACCGGCTGCTGGCCGACGACCCCGCCTACGCCGAGCGGGCGGCGCGCTTCGCCGCGTCCGTCCGCGACGTCACCGAACTGCTGGCCGAGCTGGAACCGCGGGCACCCCGGCACCCGATACAGGCCAAGGTCGCCTACCACGACGCCTGCCACCTGGCGAACGCGCAGCGGATCCGCCGGCAGCCGCGTGACCTGCTGCGCGCCGTCCCCGGCATCGAGCTGACCGACATCGCCGAGGCGGAGCTGTGCTGCGGGTCGGCCGGAATCTACAACCTCGTCCAGCCCGTCGCGGCAGAGGAGCTGGGCCGGCGCAAGGCGGCGAACATCGAGGCCGCCGCGCCGGACGTCATCGCGACCGCCAATGCCGGCTGCCTGCTGCAGGTGCGCCGGTTCCTCGGCCGCGACATCCCGCTGGTCCACCCGATCGAGATCCTGGACGCGTCGATCCGCGGCGTGCCGCTGGAGCGGGCCCGGCGATGACGGCGTCAGGCCCGGGTCCGGCCGCTGAGCTCCTCGGAGAGGTCGCCGGCGGCCTTGATCAGCAGCGGGACGGCGCGGGCGACGAGGTCGTCGGTGACCCGCGACGTCGGGCCGGAGATGGACAGTCCCAGCCGCGACGGCGCGTCCGGCACCACGACGGCGACGCAGCGCACGCCGATCTCCTGCTCTCCGTCGTCGAGCGCGTAGCCGCGGTCCGCGGTGCGGGTGAGCTCGCGGGCGAACTCGGCCGGGTCGGTGATGGTGTGCTCGGTCTGCTGCGGCATGCCGGTGCGCTGCAGCATCTCCTGCACCGCCCGCTCCGGCAGCGTCGCCAGCACGGCCTTGCCGACCGCGGTGCAGTGCGCCCACACCCGGCGGCCGACCTCGGTGAACATCCGCATGGAATGGCGCGAGGGCACCTGTGCCACGTATACGATCTGGTCACCGTCGAGCATCGCGAGGTTCGCCGACTCGCCCAGCTCGTCGACCAGGTGAGTGAGCTGCGGCCGTGCCCACGTGCTGAGCATGGTCGAGGAGCTCTCGCCGAGCCTGATCAGGCGCGGCCCCAGGGCGTAGCGCCGCGACGGCTCCTGCCGCAGATAGCCGAGGTCGACGAGGGTCCGGACGATGCGGTGGATGGTCGGCAACGGCAGTTGCGAGGCCGTGGCCAGCTGGGACAACCCCATGCTGCCGCCGTGGTCGGCCATCGTCTCGAGCAGGCCGAACGCCCGCTCGACCGACTGCACACCGCCCGAGCGAGCCCGCGACGACTCAGTTTCCACACTGCAGATACTAACGTCCGCGATACAGAATCTTGGAGAGTAAGCGCATGGCAACGCCCAGTCCGGGATATGCGATCACCGTCCGTGTCGAAGCCCCGTCCTCGTCCACGGCCACCAGCGGCCTGGCCGCCGCCGTCAGCGCGGCCGGCGGCGCGCTGACCGCCCTCGACGTCGTCGAGTCCTTCGCCGACCGTCTCGTCGTCGACGTCACCTGCGACGCCGTCGACTCCGACCACGCCGAATCGATCACCAAGGCGCTGACGCAGGTCGACGGCGTCACGGTGCGGAAGGTGAGCGACCGGACGTTCCTCATCCACCTCGGCGGCAAGCTCGAGGTGAACCCGAAGGTCCCGCTCAAGCACCGCGACGACCTGTCCCGCGCCTACACCCCCGGTGTGGCGCGGGTGTGCCTGGCGATCGCGGAGAACCCGGAGGACGCGCGCCGGCTGACCATCAAGCGCAACACCGTCGCCGTCGTCACCGACGGATCGGCCGTGCTGGGACTGGGCAACATCGGCCCGGCCGCCGCGCTGCCGGTGATGGAGGGCAAGGCGGCGCTGTTCAAGCAGTTCGCCGGCGTCGACGCCTGGCCGGTCTGCCTGGACACGCAGGACACCGACGAGATCGTGTCGATCGTGCGCGCGCTGGCGCCGGTCTATGGCGGGATCAACCTGGAGGACATCGCCGCGCCCCGCTGCTTCGAGATCGAGGCGCGGCTGCGCGAACTGCTCGACATCCCCGTCTTCCACGACGACCAGCACGGCACGGCGATCGTCGTCCTGGCGGCGCTCTACAACGCGCTGCGGGTGGTCGGGAAGTCGCTGGACTCCGTCCGGGTCGTCGTCAGCGGCGTCGGCGCGGCCGGCCACGCGATCATCCGGCTGCTCGCCGCCCAGGGCGTCACCGACATCGTCGCCTGCGACCGTCGCGGCGCCGTCAACCCCGACGGCGAGGGCCGCGACCAGTTCCGCCGCTGGATCGCGCAGAACACCAACCCGCGCGGTGTCACCGGGTCGCTGCGTGAGGTGCTCGCCGGCGCCGACGTGTTCATCGGTGTCTCCGGGCCGAACCTGCTCACCGGGGCCGACATCGCGACGATGGCCGACGACGCGATCGTGTTCGCGCTGGCCAACCCCGACCCCGAGGTCGACCCGATCGGCGCGCGCGAGCACGCCGCCGTCGTCGCCACGGGCCGGTCGGACTTCCCGAACCAGATCAACAACGTGCTCGCCTTCCCCGGCTTCTTCCGCGGCATGCTCGACGCCGGCGCGCACCGGATCACCGACGCCGTCATGCTCGCCGCGGCCCGAGCCATCGCCGACTCCGTCCGTCCGGCCCAGGTCAACGCCAGCTACATCGTCCCGTCGGTCTTCGACCCCGAGGTCGCCCCGGCCGTCGCCGCCGCCGTCAAGCAGGCGGCGCAGTCGGGCTGACGGGATGCCAGGGTGGCAGGTGCTCGGGGTCGCGCGGGTAGAGCTCGTGGTCGCGGCGCAGTAGCTCCACCTCGCCCGGTCCCCACTGCATGAACGGCGGGCCGTCGTAGTCGTACTTGGTGGCGAGGCGGCCGTCGTTGTCGAGGCGGATGAGGGCGCCGTACCAGGCGCCCCGTCCGTCCGGCTCGTAGGTGGCGCGGCGCAGCGCCAGCGCGGCCGCGGCGACGTCCGGGAGGTAGAGCAGGATCCGGTGCCGCGCGTCGCCGCCGGGCAGCCGGACCGTCACGTACGTCCGCACCTCGTCGGCCGCCGCCGACACCGTGAGCAGCGCGAACTCCCAGCCCTCCGGCAGGTGGGCCAGCAGCGCGTACCCCACGGCCAGCAGGGGGTCGTCGGTCGGCGCCGGCGGGTCGTCCAGCTCCAGCCGTGGGTACGGCGCGCCGTCGGCATCGGCCCAGTGGTCGCGGCCGGAGTCGAGCATCGCCGCGCGCATCGTCCGGCCGAGTTCCTCGTCGCCGAGAGCGAGCAGCTCGTTCGTGATCTCGTACGCCGGTCCGTCGCTCATGTCCCGCTCATGGCATCTGTTCGTAGGCCGGCAGCGTGAGGAAGTCGGTGTAGTCGTCGGCGAGGGCCAGGTCGGTGAACGTGGCCCGTGCCTCGGCCCAGTGGCCGCCGGCGAACGCGTCGGCGCCGACGCGCTGCTCGATGGTGGTGCACTCCTCCTCGATCAGGCGCTCCACCAGTTCCCGGGTGACCCGCTGGCCGTCGGCCAGCTGGACGCCGTTGTGCAGCCACTGCCAGACCTGGCTGCGGCTGATCTCGGCGGTCGCCGCGTCCTCCATGAGGTTGTTGATGCCGACGGCGCCGAGGCCGCCCAGCCAGGCGGCGAGGTACTGGATGCCGACCGAGATGTTGCCGCGCAGGCCGGCCTCGGTGACCTCGCCCGGCGTCGACGCGACGTCGAGGAGGTCGGCGGCGGTGACGTTGACGTCGTCGCGGGTGCGGTCGATCTGGTTCGGACGGTCGCCGAGGACGGCGGTGAAGGCGTCGCGGCAGACCTCGACCATGCCGGGGTGGGCCACCCAGGACCCGTCGAAGCCGTCGCCGGCCTCGCGCTCCTTGTCGGCGCGGACCTTGGCGAACGCGGCGTCGTTGATCTCCGGATCCTTCGACGGGATGAACGCCGCCATCCCGCCGATCGCGTGCGCGCCGCGCTTGTGGCAGGTGCGCACGAGCAGCTCGGTGTAGGCGCGCATGAACGGCACCGTCATCGTGACCGAGTTGCGGTCGGGCAGCACGAAGTCGGTGCCGCGGGTGCGGTGCGTCTTGATGACGCTGAACATGTAGTCCCAGCGCCCGGCGTTGAGGCCGGCGGAGTGCTCGCGCAGCTCGTAGAGGATCTCCTCCATCTCGAACGCCGCCGGATAGGTCTCGATGAGGACGGTCGCCCGGATGGTGCCGCGCGGGATGCCCAGCGCCTCCTGGCCGATGACGAACGCGTCGTTCCAGAGCCGCGCCTCGAGGTGGCTCTCCATCTTCGGCAGGTAGAAGTACGGCCCCTGGCCGCGGTCGATCTGCTTCTGCCCGCTGGTGGCGAGGTAGAGCGCGAAGTCGACCAGCCCGCCCGACGTCGGCTCGCCGTCGACGGTGATGTGCTTCTCCGGCAGGTGCCAGCCCCGCGGCCGGACGACGATCGTGGCCAGCGGCTGGTCGGTGCGCAGCGCGTAGTGCTTGCCGTCGGGGTTGGTGAACTCGATCGTCCTGTCGATGGCGTCGCGCAGGTTGAGCTGCCCCTGGACGACGTTCTCCCACAGCGGCGTGTTGGCGTCCTCCTGGTCGGCCAGCCACACCTTCGCGCCGGAGTTGAGCGCGTTGATCGTCATCTTCCGGTCGGTCGGGCCGGTGATCTCGACCCGGCGGTCCTCCAGGCCCGGCGCCGGCGGCGCGGCCCGCCACGAGTCGTCCTCGCGGACGTCCTTGGTCTCGGCGAGGAAGTCCAGATCGGCGCCGCCGGCGATGGCTGCGGTGCGCTCGGCGCGACGGCGCAGCAGCTCCAGGCGGCGCGGGTTCAGCTCCCGGTGCAGCCGCTCGATCAGCGCCAGCGCGGCCGGGGTCAGCACCTCGTCGAACCGTTCGCGCATCGGACCGGTGACCTCGATACCCGCCATCCCAACTCCCAGAATTCCACGATTCGGAAACTGCTATCTGCATTCCAGAATATCGGTGAGGCGGATGGGTGGTCAACCGGTCCGGGATACGAGGTGAGAGGCTGCGATCGTGCACGATGACGCGTTGGCCGCGCTGCTCGAGGCGTCGCTGTCGCCGGACGTCGAGATCCGCGCCGACGCCGGTCGTCAACTGGCGGCCTGGGCGGAGCGTTCTCCAGTCGCCGCGACGCTGCGCCGCCTGGTCCTGGACGCCTACAACACCTATGTCACCGATGTGGTTGCTCGCGCTCTGCTCGAGCGCGACGACGTTCGCGGCGTCCGCGTGCTGGCGCAGGCTGCGGCTCACGCCGACGCCGAGCAGCAGGACCACCTCTACTGGGTCGTCCAGGAGCGGCAGGAGCGCGTCCTGGAGCTGTGCGCCGTCGCGGCCCCTGACGAGGATCTGACGACCCGGGCGGGTGCCGCACTGCTGCAGGACTGGCTCAGCTAGCCGCCCCGTCGAGGAAAGCGACGGCCCCCGGACCGTGGGTGGTGCGGTCCGAGGGCCGGCGATCGTGGGCGCCTGGTCAGGCGCGTGGGCGATGGGTCAGAAGGCGGCCTCGTCGAGGTCCATCAGGGCGTTGTCGGTCGCCTCGGCGACGGCCCGCTCGGCGGCCAGCCGGGGCAGGACCTGCCGGGCGAAGAACTGCGCGGCCGCGACCTTGCCCTCGTAGAACGCCTGGTCCTTGGCCGAGACCTCGCCGTCGAGGCGGGCGAGGGCCACCGCTGCCTGCCGCAGCAGCAGCCAGGCGACGACGAGGTCGCCGGCGGCCAGCAGCAGCCGGGTGGTGTTCTGGCCGACCTTGTAGACGTTGCGGACGTCGCCGCCCTCGGTGCGCTCGTCGGCGGACATGAGGAAGCCGACCATCGTGGCGAGGATGCCCTGGACGTCGGCCAGCGCCTTGGCCAGCAGCTCCCGCTCCACCTTCAGCCGGCCGCCGCCCAGCTCGTCGTCGACGGTCTGCTGGATCTGCTGCGACAGCCAGCCGATGGCCTGGCCGTTGTCGCGGACGATCTTGCGGAAGAAGAAGTCCTGGCCCTGGATCGCGGTCGTGCCCTCGTACAGCGTGTCGATCTTGGCGTCGCGGACGTACTGCTCGAGCGGGTAGTCCTGCAGGAAGCCCGAGCCGCCGAAGGTCTGCAGCGACTCCGAGCCCAGCAGCACCCAGGACCGCTCCGACCCGTACCCCTTGACGATCGGCAGCAGCAGGTCGTTGACGCGCTCGGCGTTCTCGTCGGTCTCGCCGCGCGCGGCCGCCGCCGCGACGGCGTCCTGCATGGTGGCGGTGTAGAGGACGAGCGCCCGCATGCCCTCGGCGTGCGCCTTCTGGGTCATGAGCGACCGGCGTACGTCGGGGTGGTGGGTGATGGTGACGCGCGGAGCGGACTTGTCGGTGGCCCGGGTGAGGTCGGCGCCCTGGACCCGCTCCTTGGCGTACTCCAGCGCGTTGAGGTAGCCGGACGAGAGCGTGGCGATCGCCTTCGTGCCGACCATCATCCGGGCGTACTCGATCACCTGGAACATCTGCGCGATGCCGTCGTGGACGTCGCCGAGCAGCCAGCCGGTCGCGGGCTCGCCGTCGCCGAAGGTCAGCTCGCAGGTGGTGGAGACCTTGAGCCCCATCTTCTTCTCGACGTTGGTGGCGTAGACGCCGTTGCGAGAGCCCAGCTCGCCGGTCGACGGGTCGAACCGGATCTTCGGGACGATGAACAGCGACAGCCCCTTGGTGCCTGGGCCGCCGGCGCCCTCGACGCCCACCGGCCGGGCGAGGACGAGGTGCACGATGTTCTCGCTCATGTCGTGCTCGCCGGACGTGATGAACCGCTTCACGCCCTCGATGTGCCAGCTGCCGTCGGGCTGCGGGTGCGCCTTCGTGGTGCCGGCGCCGACGTCGGAGCCGGCGTCGGGCTCGGTGAGCACCATCGTGGCGGCCCAGCGGCGGTCGATCATGATCTCGGCGATCCGCTTCTGCTCCTCGGTGCCGTTGCGCCAGATGACGCTCGCGAACGACGGGCCGGAGGCGTACATCCAGGCGGCCGCGTTGGAGCCGAGGATCAGCTCGGCCGCGCCCCAGAACACCGACGGCGGCAGCGGGGTGCCGCCCAGGCCCTCGGGCAGCGCGAAGCGCCACAGCTCGGAGTCCATCAGCGTGGCGAAGCTCTGCTTGAACGCCTCGGGGAGGGCGACGGAGCGCGTGGCGGGGTCGTAGACCGGCGGCGTGCGGTCGGACTCGGTGTACGAGGCCGCGAGGTCCTCCCGGCTCATCCGGTCGACCTCGGCCAGGATGCTGCGCACCGTGTCGGCGTCGAACTCCTCGTAGCGCCCGCTGCCCAACTGCGCGTCGCTGCCGAACACGTCGAACAGCGCGAACTCGATGTCACGCAGGTTGGACCTGTAGTGGCTCATCGCATCCTCCGTACCGTGTTGCTACCAGCCGGTAACCCCATGATGCTACTTGTCGGTAACTTCGCGCAACCCAGGAACGCCGGGCGCTTCACATCCGTCCCATGGACATGCGACGACTAGGAACTCTCGCCGCCGTGGCCGGCATCGCGTTGCTGGCGGCCTGCGGCGGCAATGACAGCGGCGACGACACCACCGCGGTCCCCGGCGACTCCTCCGGATCCGACGGCTCCACCGAGCCGGGCGTGCCGATCGTCGGCAGCCGCTGGGTGCTCGAGGAGCTGCAGGCGGCCGGCGCCACGGTCGCCGGGCCCGCGGACCCCCAGGCCTACTTCGAGATCGACGAGAACGGCGACGTCACCGGCTCCACCGGCTGCAACGGGTTCAGCGGCGCCGCGGAGGTGAGCGACGCCGGCATCACCTTCGAGCCGCTCATCTCCACCCGCCGCGGCTGCTCCGGCGACCTCGGCCAGATCGACAGCTCGATGCTGCAGGTGCTGCGCGGCGAGACCACCGTCGAGGTGGCCGGCGACACCCTGACGATCACGAACGCCGACGGCGACTCGCTGACGCTGCAGGCGTCCGACGCCCCGTCGACGGAACTCTGACGTGCGACGCCCGGCGGGACGGCTGGGCCTGCTGGGCGTCGTGCTCCTCCTCGGCGCCTGCGGCGACGCGGCCGCGGGCGACGGTGACGGTGCCAGCAGCGCGCTGGCCGGCCGGACGTTCCGCTCCACCGAGGACGTCGGCATCCCCGGCGGCGGCCCGCTGAACCTGCAGTTCACCGACGACGGGCGGCTGGTGGCCACCGCCGGCTGCAACAGCGCCAACGGCCCGGTCGACCTGAGCGACGGCCGGCTCGGCGGCGCCGGCGACCTCGGCATGACAGAGATGGGCTGCCCGCCCGAGGTCATGGAGTCCGACGGCTGGCTGATGGACCTGCTCGGCGCGGAGCCGTCCTGGGAGCTGTCCGGCGACGGCACCCTGGTGCTGACGGCGGACGAGCTGGTGGTGTCGCTGATCGACCGCGACGTGCTGGAGCCGCCGGCCGAGCTCACCGGCCGCCGGTGGGACGTCGACGGGCTCACCGACGGGCAGACGGCCTCGTCGGTGCCGGTCGGCATCACCGCGTTCCTGCGTATCGACGGCGACGCGCTGACCGGCCACACCGGCTGCAACGAGCTCAGCGGCACCGTCGCGGTCGACGGTGACACCCTCACCGTCACCGGGCTCACCGTGACGGACGCGGCCTGCGACGCGGCGGCCGGCTACGTCCAGCAGACGGTGCTGGCGGCGCTGGACGGCGAGGTCCGGTACTCGATCACCAGCAACCGGCTGTCGCTGGAGGCGCCGAGCGGGTTCGGATTGCAGGCGATGACGGCCGCCGGTTGACAATGAGCAGCGTTGGTTGTCACGATTCGGCGCGGCTGTCCACAACTGATCCACAACCTGTGGGTCACGGGTCCTATCGACCCGTTCGTACCGAAATCGGCGCAGGTGGAAGACCCCTCGGACCCTTACCCCGAGGGGTCTTCTCGATTCTTATCGCATCCGTGGATGAACACCGCGTAACGACACGGCGTAGCAGCGGGATCGGTTCGAGTTGGTGCGTCCGCATACAACCGCTTTGCCGCACCCGTTACATTGAGCAGCGAGCACGGCAAGGGTGAGATGGCCGGACCGGGAGGCAGGGTGCGCGACAGGCTCAGCCGGGCCGAGTCCGTGCTGCGGTCGGCCGTGGCGCGCGGCGGCGAGGCGGACCTGGGGCGCGACATCGACCCGCGCTCCGTCGAGTCCGCCGACGCCTGGGACGAGTCGCGCACGGTCCGCGCGCGCGTCGTCGACGAACTGCTCCGCGACAGCGACGGCGTGCCGGGCGCGGCCGTCCGGCTGACCGGCGCGCGCATCACCGGCGGCCTGCGGCTGCGCTACGGGCGGCTCGAGCGGCCGCTGCGGCTGGACATGTGCTGGATCGACGACGTGCTCATGCTGGCCGAGCTGACGGCGGCCGGCGTCGAGCTGGTGCGCTGCCGGGTGCCGGACCTGCGCACCGAGTCCATCGACGTGCAGAACGCGCTGGCCGTGCGCGAGTGCTTGGTCGGCTCGGTGAGCATGGTCGACACCCATGTGCACCGGTCGGCGTCGTTCGAGGACAGCCGGTTCCAGGGCCAGGCGACGCTGTTCCACGCCCGCAACCTCAGCGTCGGCGGCGACCTGCTGCTGACCCGGGCCCGGCTGTTCGCGACATCGGGCAAGGCGATCGACGCCGAGCGGCTGCGGATCGACGGCGGGCTCGGCCTGGTCGGCGCGCGGGTGCGCGGCCCGATCGGGCTGTCCGGCGCGACGGTGTCCGGCCGGGTCGACCTCACCGACGCGGTCCTGCGCAACCGGCACGGCGTCGCGCTGGACGGGCGGCGGCTGGTCGCGGGCGGCATCCAGGCGCACGGCCTGCGCTGCAGCGGCACCTTCGACCTGGGCCACGCGACGGTGGCCGGCAGTGTCGTGTTCGACGGTGCGGTGCTGGCCAACCCGGGCGGCGACGCGCTGGTGGCCAGCGACATCGAGGCCGACCGGCTGGAGGCGGAGAACGGCGCCCGCATCATCGGCCGGATGCTGATCCCGCGCGGCGTCGTCCGCGACACGCTCGCGCTGCGCGGCGTCGAGATCAGCAATCCCGGCGGGTACGCGATGGTCGGCATCGGCGCCGCGGTCGGGTCGCTGGTGGCCGACCGGGCCCGGCTGGTCGGCCGGGTGATGCTGGACGAGATGGAGGCGACGTCGGTCCGGCTGGTCGGCACCCGGGTCACGAACCCGGACGACTCCTGGGCGCTGAGCATGCAGTCGGCGACGGTGCGGCGCGACCTCAACCTCGAGCGGCTCTCGGCCATGGGCGGGCTGAACATCAAGAGCATCCGAGTCGGCGCGGCGGTGTTCCTCAGCGGCGCCCACCTCGACGGCGGCCACCGCGCGCTGGCCGCGTCGCGGGCCGTGATCGGCGAGCGGATGGTGCTCGGCCGGCAGTTCCGCTGCCGCGGCGACATCGACCTCGCCCACGCCGACCTCGGCAAGAGTCTGGCCATGGACGGTGCCCGGGTCCAGGGCCAGCTGCGGCTGTTCCAGGCCCGGGTCCGCAGCGACGTGCTGCTGCGCGGCGCCTACATCGAGGCCTCCGGCATGGGGGTCGACGCGATCGGCCTGCGGGTCGACGGCCGGCTGACCGCGCGCGGCATGGTCTGCGACGGCGCCGTCCGGCTGACCGCGGCGGTCGTCGACAGCCTCGTGCTCACCGGCGCACAGGTCTACAACCCCGACGGCAACGCGCTGATCGCGCCGCGCATCGAGGTCCGCGGCGACCTCATCATCGGCGACGACCCGTACTCGTCCGACCTGGGCGGCTTCTGGTCCGACGGCGGCGTCGTCATGCGCGACGGCAAGGTCGGCGGCGACCTCGTGCTGGACGGCGCGGTGCTGCGCCGGCCCGACCACCGGGCGATCGACTGCACGGGCATACAGGTCGGCGGCAAGGTGTCGTTCGAGTCCGCCGAGATCGAGGGCACCGTCTCCTTCGACCAGGCGCACGTGCGTCGCCGGTTCGTGCTCAGCGGGGCGACGCTGGCCGGGCACGGCGTCGGTTCCGCCGACGGTCCGATCGCGTTCAGCGCCATCCAGGCGGTGTCCGACGACTTCCTCGTCGACGGCGGGGTGTTCCGCGGCGCGCTGCGGCTGACCGGGTCGACGTTCTCGGCCGGGATGAGCCTGCGCAACGCGGAGTTCGCCGCACACGGGCAGACGGCACTGCTGCTGCCGGACGTCACGTGCGGGGTGTTCCGGCTGACCGGGCTCGACGTCGACGGCGCGGTCGTCGTGGCGCGGTCGCGGGTCGGCGGCGACCTGGTCGTCGACGGCGGCCGCTACCGCCACCCGGGCCGGTTCGCCGTCGACGCCGCTCAGGCCGCGGTCGGCGGCTCGCTCGTCGTCCGCGACGCGGAGCTGACCGGTGGCCTGGCGCTGCGCCGGGCCGAGGTCGGCTTCAGCGTCCTGCTGACGGCGCTGCGTGGCGAGATCGGCGAGCGTGACGACGGCCGGGTGCCGGTCGGCGAGATGGTGGCGGCGTCCGGCCTGCGCGTCGAGGGCAACCTGGAGTGCCGCGACGTCGAGCTGACCGGGCAGCTCTCGCTCGGCGAGGCCGTGCTGGCCGGCCGCCTGTTGCTCCGCGGCCGGACCACCCTGACGAACCCGGGCCGCACCGCGGTGTTCGCGCCCAACCTGCGGGTGTCCGGCGCGGTGGAGCTGGGCTCGCGGCGCTCCACCGGCAACGGCCCGCTGACCATCGTCGGCGAGGTGCGGCTGGACCGGGTGCACATCGGCGAGCTGTCGTGTGAGCAGCTGTTCATCAGCCAGGGCGACACCGACGGTGCGGCGCCGGTCGCCACCGAGCAGGTGCGGCCGCTGGTCAGCCTGCACGAGGCCGAGGTGGCCCGGCGGGTGCTGATGAACGACCTGAACGTCGCGCCGACGACGCCGCGGGGCGGCCGCGCGCTGATCGACCTGTCCGAGCTGCAGGCCGGCACCGTCGAGCTGCCGGCCGGCGAGATCGCCGTCGACCTGCGCGACTCCGTCGTCCGCACGCTGGTGATGGACCCCACCGACACGTCGATGGTGATGTTGTCGGGCCTGACCTTCGACGATCCAGGCGACGCCGACGTCGAGACCGCGCTGGCCTGGCTTCGTCGCGACCCGACCGGCTACCAGCACCAGGTGTACGAGCAACTGGCCAACCACTACCGCCGCTCCGGCGACGACGCCGCCGCGCGCACCGTCCTGCTGGCCCGGCTGCGGCACCGTCGCGACCTGCTCGGCACGTCGTCGTTCGGCCAGCTGCTGATGAAGGGCTGGGGCTACCTGCAGGACCTGACCGTCGGCTTCGGCTACCGGCCGGGGCTGGCGGCGATCTGGTTCGCCGGGCTGCTGGCGTTCGGCACGATCTGGTTCTGGGGCAAGCAGCTGGACCCGGTCGAGGTGAACGTGCACCCGACGTTCAACCCGTTCGGCTACACGCTGGACCTGCTGATCCCGATCCTGAGTCTCGGCCAGGACAGCGCCTGGGACCCGCGTGGCGGCGATCTGATCGTGGCCTACGGACTGGTCTTCTGTGGTGCGGTGCTCGCCACGACCGTCGTCGCTGCCGTGACTCGCGTATTGAACCGGCGTTGATCTCGCCGAGTTGTCCACAGATTTTGTGCACAGGGGTGTGGGTAACCGATGGCTCACGCTCAGCCTCTTGTGGACAGTCCTGTGGGCGAACAAGAGTCCCGGAAATGTTCGCCGAACCTCTTGTGCGGGGTGCGGCAGAGGACTAGAAATGCTCCATCGTCATCGACGAGTTCGGAGCCGGAAAGCCAGGGTGACCTGGCCCGATGGCATCGAAAGTAGTCGAGGGCGGGCCGGACGGAGAACGGCAGTTCGCCACGCTGGGGCAACCCGGCGGACCGCGTACCGATGAGCGGGGCGGCTGACGGAGCCGGACGGCAGACCGGAAGGGCTGTGGAGCACCCACGGGCAACCGTGAGTTCCCGGTTCGAGCCGCCGTCATCGGAGGTGGCGAGCATCCGGCCGGTTCATCCGGCCGTGATGGTTCTGGTCGACTGAGAAGGCCCCTCGGACCCTTACTCCGAGGGGCCTTCGCCTTTCCAGGGTAAACGCGTTGCCGGGCCGGGCGGCGGGCCGGTAGACAGGGCCCGTGATCGACGCAGCGGCCGTGGCCACCACACCCACCCTCACCGGCGAGCGGATCCGGCTGGTCCCGCTCGGCCCGGAGCACGCCCAGGCGCTGTTCGAGTCGTTGCGCGACGCCGAGTCCGCGCGGCTCACCGGCACGCACCAGACGTTCACGCGCGAGGCGATCGACGCGTTCTGCGCCAGCCGCGCCGACCAGGACGACCGGCTGGACTGGGCGATCGAGGACGCCGGATCCGGCTCGTACGCCGGCGGGCTGGCCGTCAACGAGGTGGACGCCGACAACGAGACCGCCGGGTTCCGCATCGACCTCGTGCCGGCCTACCAGGGCCGCGGGATCGGCCCGGAGGCGATCGAGCTGATGCTGGCGTACCTGTTCGAGGAGGTCGGCGTGCACCGCGTCGGCCTGGAGGTCTACGCGTTCAACCCGCGGGCGCAGCGCTCCTACGAGAAGGCCGGCTTCGTCGTCGAGGGCCGGCTGCGCGACTCGCTGCTCTGGGCCGGCGAGCGGGTCGACACCGTCGTGATGGGCCTGTTGCGGCCCGACTGGCTGGCCCGCCGCAAGACCTGAGGTGGGGCTGTCCCCCCGGTGAAGCGGCCGGTCAGCGCCATGGGGCCGGCGCCGCCCGGTCCGTAGCGTCGGAAGCCGAGGTCGCGCACCGGGCGCGGCCACGTTCTCGGGAGCTTCCGATGCTCGGTCTGGCGGTGCGGACCCTGCGGTACCGCAAGGGCGCCTTCGTGGCGGCGTTCGTGGCGATGGTGCTCGGCGCGGCGATGGTGATGGCCTGCGGCGGGCTGATGGAGACCGGCATCCGGACGGCGGTCCCGCCGCGGCAGCTGGCCGGCGCCGACGTCGTCGTCGCGGGGGAGCAGCGCTACGACATCCCCGGCACGGACGAGTCCACCGTGCTGTCCGAGCGAGTGCGCGTCGACGACGACCTGGTCGCGACGGTGGCCGCGGTCGACGGCGTCGCCACTGCCGAAGGACACGTCCTGGACGCGCCGGCGCCGGCCGGCACCGTCGACGCGATCGCGGTGACCGCCGCGCCGGGAGTGGGCGCCGGCGAGCTGCGCGAGCGCATCGACGCCGCGCTCGACGGCACCGCCACGACGACGCTCACCGGCGACGACCGCGGCCTCGCCGAGCTGCCGGAGGCGCTGGCCAGCAGCGTGGACCTCATCTCGCTGGCCGGCGTGTTCGGCGGCTGGGCGATCATGGTCTCGATGTTCGGGGTCGCGTCGATGCTGGCCCTCTCCATCCAGCAGCGTGGCCGCGAGCTGGCGCTGCTGCGGGCCACCGGCGCGACGCCGGGACAGCTGCGGCGGATGGTGCTCGGCGAGACGCTGCTGCTGTCTCTGGTCGCGACCACGCTCGCGCTGGTCCCGGGCCACTACCTGGGCCGGTTCCTGTTCGAGCGGATGACCGATGCCGGTGTCGTCCCGGCCGGCGTGGAGTTCCGGCAGGGCTGGATCCCGGTCGTGACGGCGGCCGGCGCGGCGTTGATCGCGGCGATCGGCGGCGCGCTGGTCGCGGGCCGCCGGGCGGCCGCCGTCCGGCCCACACAGGCGCTGGCCGAGGCGTCCCTGGAGAACAGGACGATGGGCGCGTGGCGCTGGGTGTTCGGCCTGCTGGCCCTCGGCGGCGGCATGGCGCTGGCCGTCGTCACGATGACGGTGATGAGCGGCCCACTGACGTCCAGCACGGCAGGGCCGGCGGTGATCCTGTGGGCGATCGGGCTCGCGCTGCTCAGCCCCGTGCTGACCCGCGCCCTGACCGCGCTGCTGCAGTGGCCGGTGCGCGCCGTGGCCGGCTTCTCGGGACAGCTGGCGGTGCTCAACGCCCGCGGCCGCAGCGCCCGCACGGCCGCCGTCGTCACCCCGATCATCATGCTCACCGGCATCGCGACCGGCACGCTCTACCTGCAGTCGACCGAGGAGGCGGTCAACCGCGAGTCGTTCGCCGCCGGGCTGGTCGCCGACGCCGTCGTGACGACGTCGGACCCGGCCGACGCGGAGCTGGCGGCCCGGATCGCCGGGCTGCCCGGCGTCGCGGGCGCGTCGGAACTGGTCCGCAGCGCCGGCTTCGTCGAGGCGCCGCACGACGCCGCGCAGAGCGACGAGGGCTGGACGCTGCAGGGCGTGACGGCGGCCGGTGCGGCCGCGACCACGCCGGTCACGGTCGTGGACGGCGCGCTCTCCGGCCTGACGGGCGACACCGTCGCGTTGGACGCGGAGCACGCGCGCTCGCTCGGCGTGGGTCTCGGCGACGAGCTGACGATGCGGCTCGGCGACGGCGCGGCGGCGACGCTGCGGGTGGTGGCGACCTTCGACGCCGCCGACGACTACGACACGCTGCTGCTTCCGGCCGACCTGCTGGCGCCGCACACGACGTCGGGCGGGGTGCACGAGATCCTGGTGGCCGCGGAGGACGGCGCCGCGTCCTCCGTCGTGTCGCAGCTGCGGGAGCTGGCGGCGGCGACGCCCGGGCTGGCCGTCGCCGACCGTGCGGCGCTGTTCGACGACTACGGCGACCAGCAGCGCACGCTCGCGTTCGCCAACTACACCATCGTGCTGATGATCGTCGCCTACGCCGCGATCTCGGTGATCAACGTGCTGTCGGCCAGCACAGGGGCGCGACGGCGCGAGTTCGGGCTGCAGCGGCTCACCGGCGCCACGCGGGCCCAGGTGCTGCGGATGGTCAGCGCTGAGGGTGTGCTGGTGGCGGCGGTCGGGATCGTGCTCGGCACGCTGGCGTCGGTCGCGACACTGGTGCCGTTCAGCCTGGCCCGGGCCGACCAGCTGACGCCGTCGGGGTCGCCGCTGATCTACCTCGCCGTGGTGGCGGTCGCGCTCGGCCTCACGCTGACGGCGACGCTGCTGCCGGCCTGGCAGGTTCTGCGCCAGCGGGCCGCCGCCGCGGCGGCGACGGCGGACTAGCCTGGCTGGGCCACGCAGAACTCGTTGCCCTCGGGGTCGAGCAGCACCGTCCAGGTCTTCTGGACACTGTGCACGCTCGCCCCGAGGGCGACCAGCCGGTCCACCTCGGCGGCGCGGTCGGCCGCCTCGACGTCGAGGTGCACGCGGTTCTTCACCGTCTTCGGCTCGGGCACCTGCTGGAAGAACAGCGTCGGGCCGGGACCGCCGACGGCCACCGTCGGGTCGGTCTCCGGGGTCAGGCCGAGCGCCGCCAGCCGGGCGACCTCGGCGTCGTCGTACGGCATGACCTCGTAGCCGTCGAGCACCGCGGCCCAGAACCGGGCCAGGCTCGGTGCGTGCCGGCAGTCGACGACGATCTCGCTCAGGACGGCCATGCGGACGACGCTAGACGACCGGAGTCCCGGTCCGCACGTGGCGGACCGGGACTCTCGTGACGTCCGGAGCTCAGTCGTCGGTCTGGTCGTCGATCACCGCGTCGACGGCGTTGCGGCGGATCGAGTCGATGCCGTTGAGTGCGCCGCTCTTGCTGGTGTACGCCTCACCGACCGCGATGGTCTCGCCGTTGCCGGCCTTCAGGCGGAAGCGGTACTGGTCGGACTTGTCCTTGTAGAGCTCGAACTTGCCTGCCATCGGTGAGCCTTCCTTGTGACGACGTGTGCGTGGCAGCAGCGTAGAGCCACGGCCGGACATCGCGCCGCCGGAACAGACTGTGTCGCCTCACGGACAGCGCGGCACGGGCGCGCTCCACGTGGTCGAGGACCGGTTCTCGACGTAGTAGTCAGTGACCCAGCGCCCGTCGTCGAGGAGGTTCCAGACCCGGCTGGTGCCCACGAGCGTCCCGGTGGCCTGGCACATGACGTACGCCAGCGCGCCGGGCTGCAGCGCGGTGCCGGTGCCGCCGTAGTTCGTGCCCGGGCCCCGGCGGGTGTTCAGCGGCGTCGTGCTCGTCACCTGGCCCGGGTACGTGCACTTCGGCAGTGCGCTGGAGAACGTGGTGTTCGACGGGGTGGAGACGTAGTAGTCCGTCACCCAGCTGCCGTCGGTGAGCCGATCCCACACCGCCGTCGTGCCGACTCGCTGGCCGATGCCCTGGCACACGACGGCGACGGACGCTCCGGGCGCGATGCTGCGCACGGCCGGATAGGCGGTCGACGGCCCGGAGCGCGCGTTCAGCGCGGTCGCGCTGGTGACGCGGAACGTCTGTGCGACGGTGGCCACGGGCGCGTCGAGCGCGTCGCTGTCGATGTTCAGCGTGACGCCGCCGTGCGTCTCGTTGTGGTCGCCGAGGTACTGCTTGGCCCGCTGGTGGGTCGCCCACTGGGTGTTCGGCGCGGTGGGCCAGCCGGTCAGCGCGGGGTTGCCGTCCCAGCGCGCCATCCAGACGGCGTCCGGCCGGGCCCAGCTGGAGTTGCCGTAGGACGCGGACAGGTCGCGCAGCCCGGAGTCCTGGTGGACGTAGACGCCGGCCAGGTAGCCGGCCTGGTGGACGGCGATCGTCCAGGCCGAGACGTACCGGCGCACGGCCAGCGAACAGGTGGCGTCCGTGCGGTTGTAGTGCTCGACGTCGGCGTAGAGCGCGCTGCCGGGCAGCAGGCCGAGCGCTCGCGCCTGCGCGACGGCGTCCTGTGCGTCGGACCGGCCGTACGAGTCCGCCGTCCCGGCGGTGTACCGGTGCGGCTTCGTGCCGAACATGCAGTACGGCTGCCGGCCGAAGTACGTGGGCAGCAGCCGCCAGCCGGCCGCCGTCGCGCTGCGCACCCAGGCGGCGGTGAGGTTCGGCTGGGCGCAGCCCCGGTTCACGCCGCCGAAGTAGATGTTGACCGTCCGGTACGGCGACGCGCGCCAGGCCTGCAGCGCCGCCAGCGAGGGCGCGGTACAGGTGTCGAAACCACGACCGATGGCGACGGTGGCCGACGAGCCGCTCGGGTAGTTCCCCGGCGTGGCCGGATAGCCGGCGGCCGGTGCGGTGAAGGCGGCGGCGACGAGCGCCGTCCCGGCGACGAGAACGGCCGCCCTGCTGACTCTGCTCGACCAGCGGCTCATGGTGGACCCCCCTGTCCTCCGCTTTCGAGTGTCCTCCCGAAAACGGCGGTTGAACAGGGGTTTCGGCGACCGTTACCGGCTTGCGACAGTGGCGATGGGAGCGTCCAGCGAGTCGCTGTCGATGTTCAGCGTCACGCCGCCGTGGGTCTCGTCGTGGTCGCCGAGATACTGCTTGGCCCGCTGGTGGTTCGCCCACTGGCTGTCCGGCGCGGTCGGCCAGCCCGTCAGCGCCGTCTTGCCGTCCCAGCGCGCCATCCAGACCGCGTCCGGAGTGGCGTAGCTGGACGATCCGTAGACCGCGGAGAGGTCGCGCAGCCCGGAGTCCTGGTGGACGTACACGCCGGCGAGGTAGCCGGCCTCGCGCAGCGTCCGCGTCCAGGTCGACACGTAGCGGAGGACCGCCGTCACGCACGACGTGTCGCTGCGGTCGTAGTGCTCGACGTCGGCGTAAAGGGCGCTGCCCGGCAGCAGGCCGAGGTGCCGTGCCTGCGCGATGGCGTCCTGGGCGTTCGACGCGGCGATCGCGTCGGCGGTGCCCGCGGTGTAGCGGTGCTCCTTCGTGCCGAGCATGCAGATCGGCTGGTGACCCATGTAGGTGGGCAGCAGGCCCCAGCCCATCCCGCTGACGGTCTGCACCCACGCCGGCGTCAGGTTCGGTTGCCGGCAGCCGCGGTTGATGCCGCCGAAGTAGATGTTGACCGTCGTGTACGGCGAGGTGCCCCACCACGCGTCCAGCGCTGCTACGGACGGCGCGGTGCAGGTGTCGAAGCCGAGGCCGGTCGCGATCCTCGGCGCCGGGATGCTCTGGTCGGCGGCGCTCACCGGGGCGGCGGCGGTGACGGAGGTGGCGGCGAACAGGACGGTGGCGGCGATGACCGCACGTCGTCTCCGGGTCATGGAGACAGTCATATCACCGCATCAGGTGCCGGCGACAGGTCCGTTCGGCCGGAGGATCGTTACGCCGGTCGGGGAGCCTTTGGACATCGCCAGGAGGGCGTCGACTCCTTCCTCGAGCGTGAGTTCGGCGCCCAAGAGTTGGTCGGGGCGGAGCTGGCCGGTGGCGATCTCTGCCAGCATCGCGGGGTAGTGGTGGGCGGACATGCCGTGGCTGCCGAGCAGGTCCAGCTCGCGGGCGACGACCGGGGGCATCGCGACCTCTTGGGTGGCGTGGCCGGCCAGGAGCAGGCCGGCCTGCACGTGGCGGCCGCGGGTGCGCAGGCCGCGCACCGAGTTCTGGAAGGTCGCCGTGCTGCCGAGCGCGTCCAGGGAGAGGTGGGCGCCGCCGGCGGTCGCGTCGTGGACCGCGGCGACGACGTCGGTTCCGTCGCTTGCGTCGATGGTGAGGGTGGCGCCG
The DNA here is from genome assembly GCF_003236295.1 of Jiangella anatolica. Taxonomy (GTDB): domain Bacteria; phylum Actinomycetota; class Actinomycetes; order Jiangellales; family Jiangellaceae; genus Jiangella; species Jiangella anatolica. The sequence continues at coordinate 6,697 of NZ_POTW01000015.1, read as the reverse complement.
ACCCGCGTGGCCAGCTCCAGGGCCGGCGTTGCCACGTCGATGGCGATGACGTTGGCTCCGTGCGCCGCGGCGATCATCACGGCGGACAGGCCCAGGCCGCCGCAGCCGTGCACCGTCACCCACTCGCCCGGCGCGACCCGCCCCTGCTGCACGACAGCGCGGTACGCCGTCGCGAACCGGCAGCCCAGCCCGGCCGCCGTCGCGGTGTCGACGGAGCCGGGCAGCCGCACCAGGTTGACCGCGGCGTGCTCGATCGCGACGTACTCGGCGAACGAGCCCCAGTGGGTGAAACCGGGCTGGGTCTGACGGGCGCAGACCTGGTGGTCGCCGGCGCGGCACTGCTCGCACTCGCCGCACGCGCAGACGAACGGCACGGTGACCCGCTCGCCCGGCCGCCAGCCCTCGACGTCGGGCGCGACCTGTGCCAGCACGCCGGCGAACTCGTGCCCGGGGACGTGCGGCAGCCGGATGTCGTCGTCGTGACCCATCCAGCCGTGCCAGTCGCTGCGGCACAGCCCGGTGGCCTCGACTCGGATCACCGCGCCGCCCGGCGGGCAGGCCGGCTCCGGCACGTCGCGGACGACCGGCCGCTCCTGGAAACCCTCGTAGACCATCGCACGCATGGGGCCGACCCTAAATCCCCGGTGCGGTAGCCCGCGACGGCGCTATAGTCACGTCGATTACCTGCGTGTTCGGAAGGCTGGACGGTGGCGATCCACGATCTCTTCGACGCCGCCATGACGTTCCCGGCGGCGCCGTTCACGTTCCTCACCGTCGCCGTGATCGTCTACTGGCTGCTGGTGATGGTCGGCGGCAGCACGCCACCGACCAGCGGCGGCGTGCCCCTGAACATCACCGGGTCGGTGTTCATCGTGCTGGCCTGGCTGGCGCTGCTGACCGGCACGATGGTCCACGACCCCGACGTCGCCGCCGACCCGCCGGGCCTGGCCGCGTCCGTCCTGATCCTCGCGGTGTCGCTGGCGGTCGCCGCACTCGGCACGGCGCTGCTGGCACGTCCGATCCGGCACCTGCTGCGCCCTGGCCGGCCGGCCGATCCGGCCCGGCTGGTCGGCAGCATCTGTGTCGTGCGCACCGGGGAGGTCGGCCCGGACACCGGTCAGGCGGAGGTCACCGGCGCCGACGGCACTCCCGTCGTCATCGAGGTGCGCCACGACGGCGTCGAGGAACTGCGTCCGGGCAACACGGCGCTGATCGACGACTACGACGCCGAGCACGGGGTGTTCTGGGTGACGGCGTTCCACCCCAAGCTCGGCACCACGCCCTAGCGTCCGTAGCCGGCCCGGCGGAACGCGTCGGCGATGGCCCCGGCGGCCGGTGCGGACTCGCGCTGCGGCCGCGGCTTGCCGCCACCGCGCGGCTGCCCGCCGCGCTGACCTCCACGGGGCTCGCGCTGACCCCGTCCGCCCGGCGCCGGCAGCTCGTCGTCGAGCCGGAGCGTGAGCGAGATGCGCTTGCGGTCGACGTCGACCTCCAGGACCTTCACCCTGACGACGTCGCCGGGCTTGACCACCTCGCGCGGGTCGGACACGAACCGCTTCGACATCGCCGACACGTGCACGAGGCCGTCCTGGTGCACGCCGACGTCGACGAACGCGCCGAACGCGGCGACGTTGGTGACCACGCCCTCCAGCGTCATGCCGGGGTTGAGGTCGGTGAGCTTCTCGACGCCGTCGCTGAACGTGGCGGTCTGGAACGACGGACGCGGGTCGCGGCCGGGCTTCTCCAGCTCGCGCAGCACGTCGGTGACGGTCGGGACGCCGAAGACGTCGTCGGCGAAGTCGGCCGGGCGGAACTCGCGCAGTGTGCGGGTGTCGCCGAGCAGGCCCCTCAGCTCCCGGCCGGAGCTGCCGACGATGCGGCGGACCAGCGGGTAGGCCTCGGGATGCACGCCGGACGCGTCCAGCGGGTCGTCGCCGCCCTGGATGCGCAGGAAGCCGGCGCACTGCTCGAACGCCTTCGGGCCGAGCCGGGCGACCTCCTTGAGCGCCGTGCGGGTGCGGAACGGGCCGTTGCCCTCACGGTGCGCCACGATGTTCTCCGCCAGACCTGGCGTGATCCCGGAGACGCGGCTGAGCAGCGGCGTCGATGCCGTGTTGAGGTCGACGCCGACGGCGTTGACGCAGTCCTCGACGACCGCGTCGAGCGAGCGGGACAGGGCGAAGTCGGGGAGGTCGTGCTGGTACTGGCCGACGCCGATGGACTTCGGGTCGATCTTCACCAGCTCGGCCAGCGGGTCCTGCAGCCGCCGCGCGATCGAGACGGCGCCGCGCAGCGAGACGTCCATGCCGGGCAACTCCTGCGCCGCGAACGCCGACGCCGAGTACACCGACGCGCCGGCCTCGGAGACCATCACCTTGGTGAGGCCGGGGCGCAGCTTGACGAGGTCGGTGGCGAGCTTGTCGGTCTCGCGCGACGCGGTCCCGTTGCCGATCGCGACCAGCTCGACATCGTGCTCGCGCGCCAGCCGCTCCAGCGTCGTCAGCGCCTCGTTCCACCGGTTGGCCGGCTGGTGCGGGTAGATCGTGTCGGTGGCCACGACCTTGCCGGTGGCGTCGACGACGGCGACCTTGACGCCGGTGCGGAACCCGGGGTCCAGTCCCAGCGTCGCGCGGGTGCCGGCCGGCGCGGCCAGCAGCAGGTCGCGCAGGTTCGTCGCGAAGACCCGGATCGCCTCCTCCTCGGCCGCCTCGCGCAGGCGGGTGCGCAGGTCGAGGTCGAGGCGGAGCAGGATGCGGGTGCGCCAGGCCCAGCGGACGGTCTCGCCCAGCCACTGGTCGGCGGGCCGGCCCTCGTCGCGGATGCCGAACCGGCGCGCGATCTCGCCCTCGTACCCGGCGGTGGAGCCGTCGTCGTCGGTGGGGTCGATCGTGAGGTCGAGGACCTCCTCCTTCTCGCCGCGCAGCATCGCCAGCACCCGGTGCGACGGCAGCTTGGTCAGCGGCTCGGCGAACTCGAAGTAGTCGGCGAACTTCGCGCCGGCCTGCTCCTTGCCCTCGCGCACCTTCGACGTCATCCGGCCGGCCTTCCACACCTGCTCGCGCAGTGTGCCGATGAGGTCGGCGTCCTCGGTGAACCGCTCGACCAGGATGGCCCGGGCGCCGGCCAGCGCCGCGGCGGTGTCCTCGACCCCGGCCTCGGGGTTGAGGTAGCCCGCGGCGACGGTCTGCGGGTCCTGGGTGGGGTCGGTGAGCAGGCCGTCGGCCAGCGGCTGGAGCCCGGCCTCGCGGGCGATCTGCGCCTTGGTGCGCCGCTTCGGCTTGTACGGCAGGTAGATGTCCTCCAGCCGGGCCTTCGTGTCGGCCAGCAGGATCTGCGCCTCCAGCGCGTCGTCGAGCTTGCCCTGCTCGCGGACCGACTCCAGCACAGCGGCGCGGCGCTCCTCCAGCTCGCGCAGGTAGCGCAGCCGCTCCTCCAGCGTGCGCAGCTGGGTGTCGTCGAGCCCGCCGGTGCGCTCCTTGCGGTACCGGGCGATGAACGGGACGGTCGCGCCCTCGTCGAGCAGGCCGACGGCGGCGGCGACCTGATGCTCGGGCACGCCGAGCTCGTCGGCGATGCGCTGCTGGACGGACGGCAGGGCGGGCTTGGACACGTGGTTCCACTCTCTTCGGCAGGACGTCCCCGGCATTCTGCCGCGCCGGCCGCGGTTGCCGCGAGTCGGTCCGGCCCCGATCAGCCCTTCGACGTGCGCGCCACCCACGGGCCAGGTGCGCACCCGACCCGGTTCACTCGTCCAGGTCGGCGTGGTGGCGGTTCCAGCGGCGCCGGCGGCCGCCCTTGCGGTTCACCGGCCAGGGCGCGCGGGCGGCGTCGCCGTGGCCGCGGTGCTTGTGCGGCTTGCAGAGGCCGCAGCCCTTGCGGCGGCGGTGCGGCGAATGCGCCAACGTCTCGATAAGCGAGACGATTCTGTTCGGAGTGTGGACGCTCGGCGCGAGGGTCGGTTAGGCTCGCGGTCGAAGGTCATGAGCGCCAGCGCCAAGCCCCGGCTCGCTGGCCGGCAACCCTCCTCCGCGGTGGGGTGCCCCGGGTGACGACCTGGCCGTCTCGGCAGCGAGCCGGCAAGCGCGGACCCGGCGCCCCGGGTCCCGAACGACCTGGAGGACCCATGACCGTGACCGACCTGCCCCGCGTCCACACCCCGTTGCCGGCCGCGCCGACGCAGCCGCTGCTGCCCGTCGTCGGCGCGGACCTGGAGGCGCCGCTGGCCGGCGGGGGCGTCGCCCGCTACGTCAACCTCGACTACGCCGCCAGCGCCCCCGCGCTGCGCGCCGTCGCCGACCACGTCGCCGAGATCCTGCCGACCTACGCGAGCGTCCACCGCGGCGCCGGCTACGCGTCGCAGTTGTCGACCCAGCGGTACGAGGACGCCCGCGCGACCGTCGCCGGGTTCGTCGGCGCCCGCCCCGACGACGTCGTCGTGTTCACGCGCAACACGACCGACGCGCTGAACCTGCTGGCCAGCTGCGTGCCCGACGGCGGCGAGGTGGTCGTGCTCGACCTGGAGCACCACGCCAACCTGCTGCCGTGGCAGCGCGGGCCGCACCGCGTCGTCGAGGTGGGGCCGACGCTGGCGCAGACGCTGAGCCGGCTCCAGGTCGAGCTGTCCCGGCGCCCGGCCGCGCTGCTCGCCGTCACCGGCGCCTCGAACGTGACGGGCGAGCAGTTGCCGCTCGGCGCGCTGGCCGGGCTCGCGCACCGCAACGGCGCCCGGATCGCCGTCGACGCCGCCCAGCTGGCGCCGCACCGGCGCATCGACATCGTCGCCGGCGAGCTGGACTACGTCGCGTTCTCCGGGCACAAGCTGTACGCCCCGTTCGGCGCCGGCGCGCTGGTCGGCCGGCGCGACTGGCTCGACGCCGCGCCGCCGTACCTGGCCGGCGGTGGCGCCGTCCGCGAGGTGACGACGGCGGCGACGGACTGGGCGCCGGCGCCGGCCCGGCACGAGGGCGGCTCGCCGAACGTCATCGGAGCGGTCGCGCTGGCCCGCGCCTGCGAGGTGGTCGCGGCGCTGCCGGAGGGCTGCGTCGAGGTGCACGAGTCGGCGCTGCGCCGCCGGCTGCTGGCCGGGCTGGAGCGCATCGACGCCGTGCGGACGCTGCGGCTGTGGCCGGACAGCGGCGCCGCCATCGGCGTCGTCGCGTTCACCGTCGACGGGTTCGCGGCCCGGCAGGTGTCCGAGTACCTGGCCGCCGAGCACGGCATCGGGGTGCGCGACGGCCGGTTCTGCGCGCACCCGCTGCTGGCCCGGCTCGGCGCGGACGAGGGTGCGCTGCGGGCCAGCTTCGGTCTCGGCTCCACCGCCGCCGACGTCGACCGGCTGCTGGCCGCGCTCGACCGGCTGGTGACGGAGGGGACCACGCGCGGCTACGCCGTCCGTGCCGACCGGCCGTGTGACTAGCTACCATGCAGAGTGGCCCGGTACCGCCTCGGCGCGCTGGCCGCTCTCGTCCTGACGGTCACGGCGTGCAGCGGTGACGACGGCGAGCCCGTCTCCTCGCCGGCGCCGTCGATCCTGACGGCGTCCGAGACGCCGACTCCCACACCGACGCCCACGCCGACCCCGACGCCGACCCCGACTCCCACGCCACCGCCGGTGTTCGACCCGGCCGCCACGTACGCCGTCGTCGAGCACCTGGCCGGGACGATCGGGCCGCGGGAGGCGACGTCGCCGGCGTTCGGCGCGGCGGCGCAGTACGTCGCCGACACGCTGGCGGCGCTGGGCTACCAGGTGTCCGCGACGCCGTTCGAGGTGCCGGCCGGCAACTCCTGGGGCGTCGACGTCGGAGCGGGGACGTCGACGAACGTCATCGCCGACCCACCGGGGTTCGACCCGGCGCGGCCGCACGTCGTCGTCGGCGCGCACCTGGACACCGTCCCGCAGGCGCCGGGTGCGGAGGACAACGCGTCCGGCGTCGGCGTCATGCTGGAGCTGGCCCGGATGGCCGCGGCGCACCCTCCCCGCGTGCCGGTGCGGTTCATCGCGTTCGGCGCCGAGGAGCCGCGCGGCGAGGGCGACTCCATGCACCACTTCGGCTCCCAGTTCTATGTCCGCGAGCTGCCGCCGGAGCAGGCCGCCGCGACGACCGCGATGGTGTCGCTGGACCGAGTCGGCGTCGCGGCCGACCACGTGCCGGTCTGCACCGGCGGCCGCGGCACGACGGCGGTGCGCGACGCGCTGGTCGCGGCCGCCGGGACGGTGGCCGTGCCGGTGCAGACCTGCGAGAACCGCTCCAGCGACCACTGGTCGTTCGAGAAGGCGGAGCTGCCGTCGGCGCGGCTGGGCAGCATCCCCTACGAGGGCTACCACTCGCCCGGCGACGTCCCGGCCGTCGTCGACCCCGCCCAGCTGGACCGCGTCGGCACCATCGTCTGGACCTGGCTCGGCGCCCTCTGACGGCGGAGCCGGGAGGTTTCGGGTCGTCGGGGCCGGGGCAAGAATGCCCTCCGTCGAGCGGACGGAGGGGCGGGCATGCGCGCAGCGCGGGCGAGGACCGCGGCGTGTGCTGCCGTCGCCGGAGCCGCCCTGCTGCTGGCCGGCTGCGGCGACGAACCGGTCGCGGTCCCCCGCGCCGCGGACACCGGCCCGTGGCCCTGGGAGGAGTTCTCGGCGACGCCGTCCGCGACGCCTGCGCCCACCCCCACCCCGGACCCGACTCCGACGGCCACGCCGACCATCACC
>NZ_POTW01000159.1 GCF_003236295.1 Jiangella anatolica | reverse complement strand
CGCCCGACCCGCCCGACCGGATGCAGCTGCCGCAGTTGCGCCTCGACCTCGGCGGCCGCCGACGGCGACAGTCCGGCCAGGTAGGCGTCGTAGCGCTCGGTGGCGATGGAGCCGAGCGCGACGGCGTTGACGCGGACGCCGCGCGACCCGTACTCGACCGCCAGCGCGCGGGTGAGACCCTCGACCGCCGCCTTGGCCGTGGCGTACGGCAGTGAGCCGGGAACGGCGCGCTGCGCCTGGTGCGACGACACGTTGACGATGGCGCCGCCCTGTCCGTGCGCCAGGAACCGGCGCACCGCCGTCGTGCAGCCGACGACGACCGGGTCGAGGTTGAGCGCGATCAGCCGCGACGTCTCGGCGGCGTCGGTCGTGTGCACCGACGCGTCGCGGAAGACCGCGGCGTTGTTCACCCAGCCGGCCAGCGGCGCGACCGACTCGGCGAGGTCGGCGGCGTGCCAGGCGACGCCGTCGTCGGAGGCGCTGCCGGCGACCGCCAGCGCCCGCTTTCCGGCCGGGTGTTCGCGCAGCCAGCCCAGCGCCGTCGGGTCGAGATCGAGCGCCACGACCGCCCCGCCGTCGTCGAGCAGCCGCTCCACGATGGCGCGGCCCACGCCGCGGCCACCGCCGGTCACCACATACGAGCCGTCCATGCGTTCCACCCTGCCACGAGGGTCCGACGAAGTCCGGCGCTCAGCGTGGCCGGGCCCAGCCCTCCAGGACGGCGTCGACGTCGCCGCGGAGTCGATCCACCAGCGAGCCGTCGGGGCGCATCGCCCAGTCGACCTGCCCGCCGTGCACCAGCGCCGCGAGCACCCGCCCGGCCACGTCGGCCGGCGGCGCGCCGGGCAGCTCCCCCGCGGCCTCGGCCGCCAGCTCCGTCAGCACCGCGCGGATCAGGTCGCGTTGGGTCGCCACGCCGGCCCGCAGGGCCTCGTCGGCGAGATCGGCGCCGAACTGGGCCAGGTGGTTGGCCGCGGTCCCGGCGTCGGCGACGCTCTCGCTGCCCTCGAGGGCCGCCGCCCGCAAGGCGCCGGCCGGTGTGGACCCCGTCGCCGCGGCCTCGCGCATCCGCTCGGCCAGACCGGCGTTCTCCCTGGTCAGCATGGCCTCGAGCAGGGCCTGCTTGGACCCGAAGCGCTCGGCGGCGGTCGCCGTCGCGACGCCCGCCTCCTGCGCGACCTGAGCGAGCGTGAATCGCGGCCCGTACCGCCCGATCGCCCGGCCGCATGCGGCCATCAGCTGCTCGTCGGTGACTTTCCGCGGCCGGCCCACGCTGGTTATTGAACCACAGTTCGGAAACGCAGTAGTATCCGAATGTGAATTCGGAAACTAGGCGGAACGCCACCCTGCTCGCCGTCCTCTGCGCGGCGCAGTTCGTACTGATCGTCGACGTCGTGATCGTCAACGTCGCGGTGCCGGCCATCCAGGCCGACCTCGGCATCGCGCCGCGGTCCCTCCAACTGACCGGCGTCGCGTACACCGTGACGTTCGGCAGTCTGCTGATCCTGGCCGGCCGTCTCGGCGACCGCTACGGACGGCGCCGGCTGGTCGTCGCCGGGCTGGCCGTGTTCACGGCCGCGTCGCTGGCCTGCGCGCTCGCCCCGACCGGCGGGCAGCTCTTCGCCGCGCGGGCGCTGCAGGGCGTGGGCGCCGCGCTGGTCTCGCCGAACGCGCTGGCCATGCTGGTCGGCGGCTTCCGGGACGAGCGCAAGCGCAACCGGGCGCTCGGCATCTGGGCGGCGGTGGCCTCGGCGGGCGCGGTCGCGGGGCAACTGCTCGGCGGCGTGCTCACCGAGACCGTCGGCTGGCGCGGGATCTTCCTGGTCAACCTGCCGGTCGGGCTGGCGGCGATCGTGCTGCTGCTCCGGACCGGCCCCGTGACGACGGCACGGGCCGACGCCGGCCGGATCGACGTCGCGGGCGCCGTGCTGCTGACCGTCCTGCTGGGCGGCGTGAGCCTGCTGCTCGCGGACGTCGTCGAACTGCCGCCCGCCACCATCGTGGTCCTCGGTGTCGTGCTGGTCGCCCTGGTGGCCGCCGAGCGGCGGCAGGCCGACCCCATCGTGCCCGGGTTCCTGCTGCGGGCCCGGCCGGTGCTTGTCTCGAACGTGTCGCTGCTGCTCAGCGCGGGAGCACTCGCGACGACGCTGTACATCGCCACGATCGTGCTGCAGACGTCGATGGGCTACGGGCCGCTGCAGACCGGGCTCGGGTTCGCGCCGATCACCGTGATCGTGCTGGTGGTGTCCCCCCGTGCGGGGACGTTGATCGAGCGCTTCGGTGCGCCACGGCTGCTGGTCGCCGGCGCCGCGCTCGGGATAGCGGGAACGGCTCTCCTGGCGGCGACCGCGGGCGTGGCCGACGACTACTGGACCGGCGTGCTGCCCGGCCTGGCGTTGCTGGCGATCGGCAGCGGCCTGTCCTACGCTCCCACGTTCGCGCTGGCCACGGCCGTTCCAGCGGAGCATCAGGGCCGCGCGTCCGGGCTGGTGAACACCGCGCAGGAGCTCGGGGCCGCGGCCGGGCTCGCCACCCTGGGCGCGCTCGCGGCGGCCGCGGCGAACGGCGGTGCGCTGGTCGACCCCGTCGCCGGGTTCGGGGCGGCGGCCGGAGCGTTCGCCGTCGCCGGCGTCCTGGCGCTGACCCTGCTCGGCCGTCACGGCGAGGGCGGCTCCAGGAACACGACCGGGATGACGCGGTCGGTGTTGGACTCGTAGAGGCGGTAGCCCTTGTACGCGGCCAGCACCCGCGGCCACCAGACCGCCCGCTCGTCCGGCGTCGCCGTCCGGGCCCGGGCCCGCCAGCGGCGGCCGCGCACCTGCACGGTGACCTCGGGATGCGCGACGAGGTTCGTGTACCACTGGGGGTGGTGCGGCCGGCCGCCCCACGACGCGATCACCACCAGGTGCTCGTCGTCGTGCAGATAGAGCAGCGGGACGGTGTGCTTCCGGCCGGTCCGCGACCCCGTCGTGGTGAGCAGCAGCATGTCGTTGCGCACCAGCCGCCGGCCCAGCACACCGCGCGTCGCCCGGTAGAGCGCGATGTGCAGGCGGGACAGCCGGCGGGCGGTGGCGTCGCGCATGACGGCGCTCAGCCTCCGGCGATCTCCTCGAGCGGCACGCCGGTGTCGGTGAGCCGCTCGACGTCGACTCGCTCGCCGGAGCGGATCAGCGCCTTGATCGGGTCGCCGACGTCCCAGACGTTGACGTTCATGCCGGCGACGACGTGGCCGTCGCGCAGCCAGAACGCGATGAACTCGCGCGCCGCGACGTCGCCGCGGTACACCACGTCGTCGTAGCCGTCCGGCGTGACCAGGCCGTGGAACTCCATGCCGAGGTCGTACTGGTCGGTGTAGAAGTACGGCAGCTCGTCGTAGACCGCGTCGCCGCCCAGCATCGTCGACGCCGCGACGGCGGGCTGGTTGAGCGCGTTGGCCCAGTGCTCGACCCGGATGCCCGGGCCCAGCAGCGGGTGGTCGGCCTCGGCGATGTCACCGGCGACGACGATGTCGGGGTCGCTGCTCTGCAGCCGGGCGTCGGTGACGACGCCGCTGCGCACCCGCAGGCCCGCGCCCGAGGCCAGCTCGAGGTTCGGCGCGGCGCCGATCCCGACGACAACGGCGTCCGCCGCGAGCTGGGTGCCGTCGGCCAGGACGGCGCCGCTGACGGCGTCGCCCTCGACGGTGAAGCGCTCGACGCCGGCGCCGGTGCGCAGTGTGACGCCGTGCTCGGTGTGCAGGTCGGCGAATACGCGGGCCAGCTCCGGGCCCAGCGGGCCGAGCAGCGGCAGCTCCTGCGCCTCGACGATCGTCACCTCGACGCCGGACTCGCGGGCCGCGGCGGCGACCTCGAGGCCGATCCAGCCGCCGCCGATGACCAGCAACCGGCGCACCGAGGCGATCATCGCCTCGATCGCGTCGGAGTCGGGCAGCCTGCGCAGGTAGTGCACGCCGGCGGCGTCGGCGCCGGGGATCGTCAGCCGCCGCGGACTGGAGCCGGTGGCCAGCAGCAGCTTCGCGTAGCCGAGGCTGGTGCCGTCATCGAGGCCGGCGGTGTGCCTGGCGGGGTCGATCTCGACCACCCGGGTACCGAGCCGCAGCTCGACGTCGTGCTCGGCGTACCACGCCTCGTCATGGACGAACGCGCCGTCGCGCTCGTCCTTGCCGAGGAGATAGCCCTTCGACAGCGGCGGACGCTCGTACGGGAGGTCCGGCTCGTCGCCGATGAGCACCAGCGGGCCGTCGTAGCCCTGGTCGCGCAGCGCCTCGGCGCCCTTGGCCGCGGCGAGCCCGCCGCCGACGATGACGAATCGTTGCTCTGTCACCGACCCCACGCTAGCGCGCTCGGGAGGCGCTGGCGGACGTACCTGGCCGATACCCGCCAGACCTTGTCGGACCCGGCTGGTTGGATGCCGATCATGACGTCCTCGAACGACACCGCCACCGCCTTCGCCGCCCTGCACCGGCCGGGCACACCACTGCTGCTGCCGAACGCCTGGGATCCGCTCAGCGCCCGGCTGATCGAGGCCGCCGGCGCGCCGGCGATCGCCACCACCAGCGCCGGAGTGGCCTGGGCGCTCGGCGCGGCCGACGGCGACCGCATCGACCGCGACAGCGTGCTGGCCCTGGTCGGCCGCGTCGTCGCCGCCGTCGACGTGCCGGTCTCGGCCGACATCGAGAGCGGGTTCGGCGCCACCCCCGACGAGGTCGGCGTCACCGTCGACGGCGTGCTGGCCGCCGGCGCCGTGGGGGCCAACATCGAGGACGTGCACCCCGGCGACCCCGCGTCGCTGCGGGCGCCGCAGGAGCAGGCCGAGCGGCTGGCCGCGGCGCGGGCCCGTGCCGACGCCGCCGGGGTGGCGTTCTTCGTCAACGCCCGCATCGACACGTACCTGCGGTCGGTCGGCGACCCCGACGGCCGGTTCGCCGACACCGTCGCCCGAGCAGCCGCCTACCTCGCGGCCGGCGCCGCCGGCATCTTCGTCCCCGGCGTCGTCGACGTCGCGACGGTGTCCCGGCTGGCCGCCGAGATCGACGGGCCGCTGAACGTGCTGGCCGGTCCCGGCGCTCCAGCGGCCGGTGAGCTGGCGGCCGCGGGCGTGGCCCGCATCAGCCTCGGCTCGTCGGTGGCCGCGGCGGCGTATGCGGTCGCGCAACGAGCCGCCCGGGAGCTGCTCGAGGACGGCACCTACACCGCGCTGGCGTCCGGGCTGAACTACGGCGAGGTGAACGCGCTGATGTCGTAGCACCGCCCGGCGGCAGAGGCGGGCCGGGGCGGTGCCACGGCGGTGCTCAGCCCCGGTACAGCACCGGGTTCAGCGGGCTGGCCGCCGGCTCGCCCGGCTTGATCCCGGGCAGCGAGCCGGCCAGGTCGCCGGCCTGGTTCTCGTTGGCCGGCTCGGCCGCGATCATGTCGGCGTCCATGTAGATGACGGTCATGACCCGGCGCGGGTCGGCGCCCACGTTCGGACCGGCGTGGTGGAACGTCCAGCCGAGGTGGTAGCTCGCGTCGCCGAGCGCGAACGGCTCGGTGAAGACGTCGAACTCCTGCTCGGCCAGCGCCACCTGGAGCGCCGCCTCGGACTCGTCGCTGATCGGCAAGTCGCGGCCGAACTCGAAGTGCTGGCTGCCGGCGGCGAACGACAGCGGGCCCATCTCCAGCGGCGTGTCCTGCAGCGGCAGCCAGATCGTCACCGACCGGTCCGACGAGAACGGCCAGTAGTACTGGTCGGCGTGCCAGGGGGTGATGCCCCCGCTGGGCTCCTTGTACAGCGCCTGGTCGTGGTAGAGGCGCACGCCCTCGACCCCGAGGAGGTCGGCCGCGATCTTGGCCAGCCGGCGCGAGAACACCAGCTCGCGCACCAGCTCGCTGTGCTGCCACAGGTTCCCGACCTGCAGGAACGCCTTGTTGTAGGTCGAGCGCTCCGCCATGGGCAGGTGCATGGTGTTGAGCTCGATCACCTTCTCGGTGATCTCCGGCTCGTAGTGCCGGACGACGTCGGGGTCGAGCACGCCGGACAGCTTGACGAAACCGTCCCGCGCGAACGCGGCGATCTGGTCCGCGCCGAGCTCGTACGGGGTGTCCAGGGCGGTCGTCGGCGACGTGGTGGTCATGGGTCCTCCAGGGGAGCGGATCGGTCTGCGGTCCATGCTGCTGACCGCGGCCCCGCGACCACCACGCCGCCGATGACGGATTCCGGTACTCTCGCGACCACTCTGGCGCCGTCGGGCACCCCCAGGCGTTCGCACCGTATCGTCGACGTCATGCGCGCCGCCCTGGAGCACGTCGGCACGACGGGCGGGCTGTCCTGGAAGCGGTACCTCTACCGTGACAACGCGTTCGCGTTCAGCTGGCACTTCCATCCGGAGGTGGAGCTGACGCTGATCACCGCCGGCACCGGCACGCGGTACGCCGGCGACAGCATCGAGCCCTACGACCCGGGCCAGCTCACGCTGCTCGGCGCCGGGGTGCCGCACGCGTTCGTCTCGGCGACGACCGGGCACAACGAGGCGGTGGTGATCCACTTCCGCCCGGAGTTCCTCGGGCCCGGGCTGTTCGACGCGCCCGAGTTCGCCTCGATCGGCGCGCTGCTGACCGCCGCCGGGCGGGGCCTGGAGCTGCCGGCGTCGGAACCGATGATGCGGCGGCTCGTCGAGCTCACCGAGCGGACCGGCGCCGACGGCACCCTCGGCCTGCTGGGCATCCTGGCCGATCTGGCCGACGGCGAGCCGGGGCGGCCGCTGGCCAGCGCCGGCCACCACGCGTCCGAGCGGCCCGCCAACCGCCGCCGGATGGACGACGTGTTCGGGTTCCTGCACGACCGTTACGGCGAGCCGATCGCGCTCGGCGACGTCGCCGAGGTCGCGCACCTGTCGCCGGCCGCGTTCAGCCGGTTCTTCCGCCGCGCCACCGGCCGCACGTTCACCGCGTACCTCACCGAGCTGCGCGTCGGCGCGGCCTGCCGGCTGCTCGCCGAGAGCGACCGCGCCGTCGCCGACATCGCCGCGACCTGCGGGTTCGGCAACCTCTCGAACTTCAACCGGCGCTTCCGCGAGCTCAAGACGATGACGCCGCGCGAGTACCGCGCCCGCTTCGACTGAGCAACCCCACCCGCCGTTCGACGCCCACGGC
>NZ_POTW01000158.1 GCF_003236295.1 Jiangella anatolica | reverse complement strand
CCTTCCCCGAGTGCTTCGTCTGCGGCCCGGCCCGCTCCCCCGGCGACGGCATGCGCCTCTTCCCCGGCCGCGTCGGCGACGGCCGCACGGCCTGTCTCTGGACTGTGACTCCGGACGTCGCGGGCTCCGCTGAGTTCGTCTGGGCCGCGCTCGACTGCCCCGGCGGCTGGTCCGCGCCCATCGAGGGCCGCCCGATGGTGCTCGGCCGCATCACCGCCTTGATCGCGGGCGTCCCTACTCCCGACGATTCGTGCCTGGTCATGGGCTCGTTCGTCGGCACCGAGGGCCGCAAGACCTGGACGGATTCGACTGTCTACGGCGCCGACGGCCGCGTGCTCGGCCGGGCTCGCTCGACGTGGATCGCGATCACCTGAGTGCTGGTGGCGATGGGCCGGTTTGTTCCCGCGTTCACCGGCCGGAAAAAGCGTTGCCTCGGGGGCGGGCGGGCGCTTAACGTGGTGGGCACACGGAGAGGAGGTGGTCCAGTAGATGAATAGCTATCGGACTTGTGAGGTGGCTGCTCGCTAGCAGCCCTGCTCGTCGCAGGACTTGGGGGTGACCCCCAGTGTTCGCCGGCTTGGTTGCTGGCAATACCGAGCAGTCACCCGACCCGTGGGCTCCCGGCGCTGGTCCGCCCGGGCCACACTCCCGACCGTGTGTCGTGGCAGCGTGGAAGCAGCCCACGGGTCGTCCATTTCTGGACCACCTCCCGCCGAGCCGTCGTCAAAAACGAGCGGTCAGAGCGAGGCGCAAGCGGCCAACGAGCAGCACGCACCGGCGACCCGGTCGCCAAACCCAGAAGCGACCGCAAGCGGCCAGCGAACAGCAGGCAACAGCGAACCCGGTCGCCTAAGCCGTAAGCGAGCCCGCCAGCGGCCAGCGAACAAGGACCCCAGCGAGCCCGAAGGCCCGGGCCCATTCTCCGGGTGGCCCCCTCCGAGTCTTGCCCCCGGTCGTGGCGCCGGGGGTCAAGTCCGCGCCCCGAGCCACCGAGCCGAGCAACCACAGAGGCGCGGACTTGAGGCCCGGCGTCACGACCGGACAATGGGCAAGCGAGGGGGCCGCCCGAACGCGGCAGCCCCAACCAACGTCGGCCCGGCGCAACGAGAACCCGACGCAACGAGGCCCCCCACCAACGAGTGGTCAGGGAGCCAACCGCTCCACGATCCACCCTGACCCGACCACCCGGTACCGCAGCCGATCGTGCAACCGCCCCGGCCCGCCCTGCCAGAACTCGATGGTCTCCGGCACCACCCGGTATCCGCTCCAGAACTCCGGCACCGGCACCTCCCCCGCGAACCGCTCCTCCGCGGCCGCGGCAGCAGCCTCCAGCTCACCCCGCGACCCAATAACGGACGACTGCCGACTCGCCCAAGCCCCCACCTGCGACTCCCGCGGCCGCATCCGCCAGTACGCCTCGGTGTCGGCCCGGGGAACCGGCGACGCCACCCCACCCACGAGCACCTGCCGCTCCACCGCGATCCACGGAAAGCACAACGACACGTACGGGTTCCCGGCGATCTCCAGAGCCTTCCGCGACCCCGTGTTGGTGAAGAACACGAACGCCCCGTCCTCGATCCCCTTGAGCAGCACCGTCCGGCTACTGGGCCGCCCATCGGCCCCGACGGTCCCCAGCACCATCGCGTTCGGCTCCGTGAGCCCGGCGGAGACCGCGTCACTGAGCCAAGCAGCGAACTCGTCGAACGGATCGGCGGCCAGATCGCCCTCGAGCAGCCGGCCGGCGGTGTAGCGACGCCGCATCTGGGGCAGTTGTTCCTCCACGGGACTCACTCTGCCAGCCCGGGAACCACAGCGACGTGGCCGACACCACTGTGGGAAACCGCACATTCACATTGTCGCAACTTGTGGGGAGCCACCAGTCACGGGGCATGATGGGGTGGGGGCCCGCGAGCGCACCACGAATGGAGATGTCAATGTCCGAGGTCAAGCATGGCCTTGAGGGTGTCGTAGCGTTCGAGACCCAGATCGCCGAGCCCGACAAGGAAGGCGGTGCGCTGCGCTACCGCGGGGTCGACATCGACGACCTCGTCGGCCGGGTGCCGTTCGGCAACGTGTGGGGCCTGTTGGTCGACGGCTCGTTCGATCCCGGGCTGCCGCCCGCCGAGTCGCTCGAGCTGCCGGTCCGTACCGGGGACGTCCGCGTCGACGTGCAGAGCTCGGTCGCGACGCTGGCCCCGATGTGGGGCTTCCAGCCGCTGCTCGACACCAGCGACGACGACGCCCGCGACCAGCTGGCGCGCAGCGCGTCGGCCATGCTCTCGTTCGTCGCCCAGTCGGCCAGGGTCGGAGCCGGTCAGGCGCCCGTCCCTGACGACGTCGTGGCACAGGCGGGCAGCATCGTCGAGCAGTTCATGGTCCGCTGGCGCGGTGAGCCCGACCCGCGGCACACGGCCGCCGTCGACGCCTACCTGACCTCGGCCGCCGAGCACGGGATGAACGCGTCGACGTTCACCGCGCGGGTGGTCGCGTCGACCGGCGCCGACGTCGCCGCGTCGCTGTCGGCCGCCGTCGGCGCGATGAGCGGCCCGCTGCACGGCGGCGCGCCGTCGCGGGTGCTGGCGATGATCGAGGAGATCGAGCGCACCGGCGACCCCGTCGGCTACGTCAAGGGCATCCTCGACCGCGGCGAGCGGCTGATGGGCTTCGGCCACCGCGTCTACCGCGCCGAGGACCCGCGGGCCCGCACGCTGCGCCGCGTCGCCCGCGAGCTGGGCGCGCCGCGCTACGAGGTCGCCGAGGCGTTCGAGAAGGCCGCGCTGTCCGAGCTGCACGAGCGAAAGCCCGACCGCGTCCTCGCCACCAACGTGGAGTTCTGGGCCGCCATCGTGCTCGACTTCGCCGAGGTCCCGGCGAACATGTTCACCTCGATGTTCACGTCGGCCCGCACCGCCGGCTGGTGCGCGCACATCCTGGAGCAGAAGCGGACCGGCCGGCTGGTCCGACCCTCGGCCATGTACACCGGACCGGGTTCGCGCACCCCTGACACCGTCGCCGGCTGGAGCCCGGCCTGGGCAGCCTGACCTGCATCGACGTACGCCGCCACGCGCCGGTCCGGATCACCTGACGGACCGGCGCACGCATGTCCGCGTTCATGCGGCACAATGGCCTACCTGACAGTGTCGTCACACTTCCGTAACCCGCCGGACACCGACACGGAGCGCCGCCCATGACCGACACTGTGCAGATCCCCGACGACCTCAAGCCCGCCGACGGCCGGTTCGGCTCGGGCCCGAGCAAGGTCCGCCCCGAGGCGCTGGCCGCGCTCGCCGCGCACGGCGGGTCCGTCCTCGGCACGTCGCACCGGCAGGCGCCGGTGAAGAACCTGGTCCGACGGGTCCGCGAGGGTGTCGCCGCGCTGTTCGACCTGCCCGACGGCTACGAGGTCGTGCTGAGCAACGGCGGCACGACGGCGTTCTGGGACGCGGCCGCGTTCGGTCTGGTCCGGCAGAAGGCGCAGCACCTGTCCTTCGGCGAGTTCTCGTCGAAGTTCGGCACCGTCACGAAGACCGCGCCGTGGCTGGACGAGCCGAGCATCGTCAAGGCCGACCCGGGCTCGCTGCCGGCGCCGGTCGCCGAGGACGACGTCGACGTCTACGCGTGGCCGCACAACGAGACGTCGACCGGTGTCATGGCGCCGGTCCGCCGGGTCGCGGGTGCCGCCGACGACGCTCTCGTGCTGATCGACGCGACCAGCGGCGCCGGCGGCCTGCCGGTCGACGCGTCGCAGGCCGACGTGTACTACTTCGCGCCGCAGAAGAACTTCGGTTCCGACGGCGGGCTGTGGATCGCCGCGTTCTCGCCGGCGGCGCTGGCCCGGGTCGCGGAGATCGGCGCCACCGACCGGTACGTGCCGGCCTTCCTCGACCTGCCGACCGCCGTCGACAACTCGGCCAAGGACCAGACGTACAACACCCCGGCCGTGGCGACGCTGTTCCTGCTGGCCGAGCAGCTGGACTGGCTGAACGGCAACGGCGGCCTCGAGTTCGCCGTCGGCCGTACCACCGCGTCGTCGAGCCACCTGTACAGCTGGGCGGAGAAGACTCCGTACACCACGCCGTACGTCGCCGACCCCGACGCCCGCTCGCTGGTCGTCGGCACCATCGACTTCGACGACAGCGTCGACGCCGCCGCGGTGGCGAAGGTGCTGCGGGCCAACGGCATCGTCGACGTCGAGCCGTACCGCAAGCTGGGCCGCAACCAGCTGCGGGTGGCGATGTTCCCGGCGGTCGACCCCGCCGACGTCGAGGCGCTGACGGCGTGCATCGACTTCGTCGTGGAGAAGCTCGGCGCCTGAGGTCAACAACGCCAGTCAATAACAACGCCCGGCCGCGATGCGTGTCAGCGGCCGGGCGCGTTGTTGGTTCCTCTTTTCAGCCGGAACCCGAATTCCCCCGTCGTGTTCCTGGGACAACCATAGAGCTCGCAGAACTTGCTGGGGATCATCCGTTCGGTCCTCTGCCGATCATCCACGCGGCCAGCATTTTCCGGCATCATCGAGGGGGTTTCCGCTGGCCATCGATGTGCCGGCAACGTTGTTGCAACGCCTGATCAACTAGTCACGGCGTTGGTCAATTCGCTGCCGTGACCGCGTGAACCGCCGCGGCGGGCGGCGCGTAGGCTGGGTTCGACGATCCCGGCGAAGGAGGCGACCACGGTGCGGCCGAAGACCACCCGGCAACTGGTGACCGCCGCGCTGATCATCATGGTCCTCATCGTCGCGGTGGCGACGGCGCTCTGAGGGGTCAGCGCCGGCCCAGTGGGAAGCGGGCCAGCGCCTCGTACCGTGGTCCGTGGCCGGGCGCGCCCGGCGACGATCGGAACAGCGTCACGACGTCGGCGGCCCACTCGGGTCCGGCGTACGGTGCGAGCCGGTCGACGTACGGTCGCAGGTCGGCGGCGCTGCCGGCGCGGGCGCGGGCCAGCGTGACGTGCGGGCGGAACGGCTGCCGATCCTCGTGGCCGACGCCGGTGCGCCGGCCGGAGGCGCGCGCGGAGCCGGCCAGGGCGCGCAGGGCGACCCTGTCGCCGTCGACGCCGGCCCAGAGCACGGTGTGCCCGAAGCGTCCGGCGCCGGCGATGCGGGCCCGGGTGGCCGGATGCCGGCCGGCGGCGCGTTCCAGCCGCCGCGTCAGCTCGTCCAGCTTCTCGTCGCCGACCTCGCCGTAGAACGCCAGCGTCAGGTGCCAGCCGGCCGGCTCGGCCCACCGCAACGCCGCGTCCCGCACCCCGTCGACGACGACCGTCAGGTGCGCCACCGCCTCCGGCGAGGGCTCGACCGCGGCGAACAGCCTCATGGCCGCGTCAGGCCACCCGGACCGCGACCGGCTCATCCACCGGAGCCGGTGCGGGCGCCATGGTGACGACGACCAGGCCGGGGCGCGGGCGCAGCCGCGTCCGCACGACGACGCCGCTTCTCGGGGCTAGGATGAGCAGGGCGGCGATGGCGACCGCCGCCGTCAGGATGCCGCCGCCAAGCAGCGACCAGCGGGCGCCGAACGCGTCGGCGACGAAGCCGATGACCGGCGCACCGAACGGCGTCCCGCCCATGAAGATCATCATGTAGAGCGACATGACCCGGCCGCGGACGTACTGCGGCACCGTCGTCTGCACGTACGCGTTGGCCGCCGTCATGACCGTCATGGCGATGATGCCCAGCGGCACCAGCGAGATCGCGAACAGCACGTACGACGGCATCAGCCCGGCCGCCACCTCGAACACGCCGAACACCACCGCGCCGCCGACGATCAGCCGCCGCCGCGGCACCCGCCGCCGGGCCGCGATCAGGGCGCCCGACAAGGTCCCGATGGCCATGATCGAGCCGAGCAGGCCGTACTCGCTCGGGCCCTTGTCGTAGACGTCGGTGGCCATCAGCGCCATCGTCATCTGGAAGTTCATGCCGAACGTGCCGAGCCCGAACATGATCGCGACGACCATCAGCAGGTCGGGCCGCGACCCCAGGTACGCCACGCCCTCGCGCAACTGCGACATCGTGCCCGCCCGCTCGGCGTCGCGCTTGGGCCGGCCGCCGACGCCGCGCAGCAGCACCAGAGCCAGGATCGGCGACACGAACGACGCGCCGTTGAGGATGAACACCCAGCCGGTGCCGATCAAGCCGATGAGGATGCCGGCGACGCCCGGGCCGATCAGCCGCGCCGCGTTGAACGACGCGCTGTTGAGCGCGACGGCGTTGGTGAGGTCGTCGCGGCCGACCAGCTCTGACACGAAGGCCTGGCGAGCCGGGTTGTCCAGGGCGGTGCCGACGCCGAGCAGGAACGCGAGCAGGTACACGTGCCAGATCTCGGCCAGCCCGGTGAGCGTGAGGACACCGAGGGTGAGGCCGACGAGGCCGAGGAAGGAGTTGGTGAGGATCAGCAGCTTGCGCTTGTCGAACCGGTCCGCCAGCAGCCCGCCGAACGGCGCGACCAGCAGGAACGGCAGGAACTGCAGCCCGGTCGTGATGCCGACGGCCTGCGCGCCGCCGCCGAGCACGACCAGCACCAGCCAGTCCTGGGCGATGCGCTGCATCCAGGTGCCGACGTTCGAGAGGAACATGCCCGACCAGTACAGCCGGTAGTTGCGGTGCCGGAGCGAGTGGAAGGTGGGGCTCACAGGCCAGCCAGCTTCTCGAGCACGGGCAGCGCCGCGCGCAGCCGCTCACGCTCGTCAGCGGTGAGGTCGCGCAACTTGTGCGTCAACCAGGCGTCGCGGCGCTTGCGGTCGGCCGCCGTGCGCGCCTTGCCGGCGTCGGTGATGCGGACGTTGATGACCCGGCGGTCGGCGAGGTCGGGTTCGCGGGTCGCGAGGCCGAGCTCCTCCAGACCGGACACGATGCGCGTCATGGACGGCGGGCGGATCCGCTCGCACGCGGCCAGCTCACCGACCGGCAGCGGGCCCTTGCGCTCGAGGATGCCCAGCGCGGACAGCTGGTTCAGCGTCAGCGAGTCGTCCTCGCGCTGGTTGCGGATGCGGCGGTTCAGCCGGCCGAGCGCGATGCGGAGCGAGCTGGCCAGGCCGGCCTGGGTACGCGGCTGCGCCGGGCCCGAGCGCGCCGGCTGGCGCTGGGGTGCGGCGTTCTGAGGGATCTTCGCGGGTGGCACTTTCGTTAGTTTAACTCATTACCTTTGCTAACGGCCATTGGTGTTGGACGGTTTTGCTGCTGGCGGCAGTTTCGGGGCCGGCTCGACGCCGATCGGACCGACGGGGCGATCTGGATCCTCGCGGCTTGGCACGCCCCCGCGTCGCGCTTGGCACGCCGCAGGTGACCGGCCGCGCCCGAAATGTCGCGCTCGTGGAACGCTCCGGCGTGCCAAGGGCAGCTCGACGGGCGGCCGTCGCGCGCGCACGTCGGCGCCGGCGCCCGACGCACGCCCGACGCACGCCCGACGCGCGCCCGCCCCATCCAGCTTCGCCGCGCCGTCGTCGCCCACCGCTCGCCGCCCGGCCAGTCGTCGCCCACCGCTCGCCGCTTGGCACGCCCCCGCGTCGCGCTTGGCACGCCGCAGGTGACCGGCCGCGCCCGAAATGTCGCGATCGTGGAACGCTCCGGCGTGCCAAGGCCGCCGCGGAACGGGCTTACGGCAGCGGGTCCGCGTCAGGCGGTGTCGGATCGGCGGGCGCGTCGGCCGCGGTAGCGGCTGCCGCCCTCGGTGTGGTCGACGTCGTCGTCGGCAGCAGTGTCGTCGACGGGCTGTCGGCTGCCGAACGCGAGCAACGGCTCGTCGTCGTCCACGGGGGACGAGGCCGGACGGGCCGGGGCGTCGCCGAAC
>NZ_POTW01000157.1 GCF_003236295.1 Jiangella anatolica | reverse complement strand
GGGCGAGGTCGGGGTCGTCGGCGGCGAAGGTGCGGACGGGGCCGGGCGGGGTGTCCGCCGTCTCGAAGCGGACGGTGACCCGGCCGCGTCCGGACCCCCACACCCAGCCGGGACCGTGCACCGCATGCACGACGTCCATGCCGGGGGACCAGCCGGGGCGCTCGTGGAGGGCCTCCTCGACGCCGGCGGGCTCGGGCTCCTCCTCGGCCGCCGGCGCGGCGCCGTCGGTGGCGAAGAGGTCGTCCTGCACCCAGTCCGACAGCCCCGACACGCCGACGCCGAGCAGCCGCACCCCGCCGGCGGTCTCGACGTCGGCCAGCAGCCGGATGGCCACCCGCGACAGCACCTTCACGTCGTCGGTCGGCGCCGGCAGCGTCGCCGAGCGGGACAGCGTGGTGAAGTCGTGCAGCCGCGTCTTCAGCGTGATCGTCCGCCCCGAGTAGCCGGCCTTGACCAGCCGCGCCGCCACCCGCTCGGCCAGCCGGGCGACGATCGCGGCCAGCAGCGACGGGTCGGTGAGGTCGCGGTCGAAGGTGTCCTCGACGCTGACGGACTTGGACTCGCGGTCCGCGCTGACCGGGCGGGAGTCCTGCGCCAGCGACAGCCGGTGCACCGAGCGGCCGTGCGACTCGCCGAGCAGGTCGATCAGGTCCGGCTCGGTGATGCGGGCGAGGTCACCGACGGTCTTGACGCCGAACCGCGTCAGCCGGGCCGCCGTCGCCGGGCCGACGCCGGGCAGCGCGCGGATCGGCAGCGGGTGCAGCAGGTCGAGCTCGGTCCCCGGCGCGACGACCACCAGCCCGTCCGGTTTGGCCTGCTCGGACGCGATCTTGGCCATCAGCTTGGACCCGGCGACGCCGACCGACGCCGTCACCCCGGTCTCATCGACGATCGTCGATCGCAGCCGCTGCGCCAGCGCCCTCGCCTCGCCGACGGAGGTGGGCACCCCGCCGGGGCCGCCGGCGAGGTCGACGAACGCCTCGTCCAGCGACAGCGGCTCGACCACCGGCGACAGCTCCCGTAGCCGCGCCATCACCACCGCGCTGACCGCCCGGTAGACACCGAACCGGCCGGACAGGTAGGCCGCGTTCGGGCAGCGCGACCGGGCCTCGCTCATCGACATCGCCGACCGGACGCCGAACACGCGCGCCTCGTAGGACGCCGTCGACACGACGCCGCGCGGCCCGAGCCCGCCCACGATGACCGGTTTGCCCCGCAACGACGGCTTGTCGCGCTGCTCGACGGAGGCGAAGAATGCGTCCAGGTCGAGATGGAGGACGCGCATGTCCCGATCGTCGCACGCCAGGCCCTGCTCGGCGCCTACGGCTGCGGTACGGTTGCGCCGCGACCGGAGTTCACGCCGGAGTGAGAGAAGGTTCCGATGACCGCGATCGTGGTGGGTTACGTCCCCAAGGCCGAGGGCCGGGCGGCGCTGCGCCGGGCCGCCGAGGAGGCGCGGCTGCGCGGAGCCAGGCTGATCGTCGTCAACTCGGCCCGTGGTGGCCGGGACTTCGACGACGACGACGCCGTCCGCGCGGACGCCGAGCTGGCCACCGTCAGCCAGCAGCTGAAGGACGCCGGCATCGAGGCGGAGGTCCGCCAGCTGGTACGCGGCATGGACGTCGCCGAGGACCTCATCGCCGTCGCGGAGGAGAACACTGCCGACTTCATCGTCATCGGCCTGCGCCGCCGCAGCCCGGTCGGAAAGTTGATCTTGGGCAGCAACGCCCAGCGTATCCTGTTGGACGCACCCTGCCCGGTGCTGGCCGTCAAGGCCGAGGACGTGGACTGAGAGAGGTTCGGCAACCGTGACGACGCTCCACCTGGCCGGCGACCCGGCCGCCGACGCGCTGCTGGCGCGTGACCCGTTCTCGCTGCTCACCGGCATGCTGTTGGACCAGCAGGTGCCGATGGAGAAGGCGTTCTCGGGTCCGGCGGTCATCGCCGAGCGGATGGGCGCCGACCACCTCGACCCGGCCGCGGTCGCCGCCTACGACCCGGAGGCGTTCGCCGAGATCTTCTCCCGCACCCCGGCCGTGCACCGTTTTCCCGGTTCGATGGCCGGGCGGGTGCAGAAGCTGGCCGCGTACGTCGCCGAGCACTACGCCAACGACGCGGCGAACCTCTGGTCCGACGCCGCCACCGGCGCGGAGCTGCTGAAACGGCTCAAGGCGCTGCCCGGGTTCGGCGAGCAGAAGGCCAAGATCATGGTGGCGCTGCTGGGCAAGCAGATCGGCGTGCGGCCCGACGGCTGGCGCGAGGCGGCCGGTGACTACGGCGCCGAGGGCGCCACCCGGTCGGTGGCCGACGTCGTCGACGCCGACACGCTGCTGCAGGTGCGGGCGACGAAGCGGGAGATCAAGCGTGCGGCGAAGGCCTAGCAGCGATGCGCCCCGCTGACGCCCAGCGCCTGCTGGGCGCTCTGGCCGGCGTCGACGCGCCCGTGGGGTTCGCGGTCTTCGACGAGGAGCACCGGTACCTGGCCATCAACGCCGCCCTGGCGGAGCGGTCCGGCAAGGGGATCGCCGACCACCTCGGGCGAACGCCCGCCGACGTGCTGCCGCCTGAGCTGGCCGCGCACACCGACGAGATGATCGAGCGGGTGCTGCGCACCGGGGAGTCCGTCGAGGCCGAGGAGCCGGCCGTCTCCGGGCGCACCGACACCTACCACCTGCACTCGTCCTGGTACCTGGTCGACGAGGGCCGCGGCCGCGAGGTCGCCATGTTCGTCGTCGACGACACGTCGCACCAGCGGGCCATCTCGTCGCTGCGGCGCAGCCGTGCCCGCAACGCGCGGCTGCTGGACGTGTCCGACGTGCTGTCGCGGGCGGTGACGGTGCGCGAGGTCGCCGACGGCGTCGCCGCGATCGGCCGGCGCAACGTGCAGGCGTACCGGACCGCCGTCACGCTGATCGGCCCGAACGCCCGGCCGTACCCCGTCACCACCGGGTTCGGCGACGGCGAGAAGGTCGCGATCTGGCCGCACGGCGCCGTCACCCCGACCGACGAGGTGCTGCGAAGCGGCTGGCCGATGTTCCTCGGGAGCCGCGACCGCGCCCGCGCCGCCGCGCCCGGCGACCGCGCGTTCGGCGACTTCCTCGACCGTACCGACGAGCGGGCCTGGGCGGTGCTGCCGCTGGCCGGCGAGGACGGCTGCGTCGGCGTCGTCCGGTTCTCCTTCGCCACCGAGCAGGCGTTCGACTCCGACCAGTGCCGGTTCCTGCGCGCCGTCGCCCAGCAGTGCTCGCTGGCCTTCGCCCGGGCCCGGCTGTTCGAACGGGAGCGGACGGCGGCCGCGTCGCTGAGCCAGGGGCTGCTGCCGCGCCGCCTGCCGACGGTCGCCGGCATCGAGCTGGCCGCCCGCTCGCGCACCGACGTGGGCGAGCACTCCGTCGGAGGCGACTGGTACGACGCGCTGGTCATGCCCGACGGCGAGCTGGCCCTCGTGGTCGGCGACGTCATGGGCCACGGCGTCACCGCGGCCAGCGCCATGGGCCAGATGCGGGCGGCGCTGCGGGCGCTGGCGCTCACCGACCCGGACCCGGCGTCGGTGCTCGGCGGCCTGGACCGGCTGGTCGAGCGCGACGACGCCGTCGAGATGGTCACCGTCGTGTATGCCCTGGTCGACCCGGTCAACGGGACCGTGCGCGTCGGCGACGCGGGCCATCTGCCGCTGATCCGGATCCCCGAGCTGGGCGCCGTCGAGCTCGTCGACGCCGGCGCCGGCACCACGCCGATCGGCGTCACCGAGCCGCGGTCCACCCAGTCGGTGCGGCTGTGGCCCGGCGACGTGCTGATCGCGTTCACCGACGGGCTGATCGAGAGCCGGGTGCGGTCGCTGGAGGAGGGCTTCGCCCAGCTGCTGCGCTGCCTGGAGGAACAGCGTGGCGCGCCGCTGGAGCAGCTCCTGGACGCCGTCGTCCGGCGCATGCAGATCGACGGCGCCGCCGACGATCAGACGATTCTCGCGCTACGGTGGGCCGGGCGGTGAGACATCGGCGTGGGTAGCGGAGTTTCGGGATGAACGGGACCCGTGCCCTGTGCCACAATGTTGTGTTGCCGTCGCCACCTCGTGTACAGCGCTGCCCCTTAACCAAGACTTCGAGAGGTCGTACGTGTCGTCGAGCTCGTCCAGCACCAAGAACGCCCGGATCCTGGAGCTGCCGCCGGTCCAGGCGCTCGTGACCCAGGGACGGAAGTCGGGCTCGGTCACCGCCGAGGACGTCCGGGTCGCGTGCGGTGCGGCCAACCTGGCGATGAAAGAGAGCCGGTTCGTCGTCGAGCATTTGAAGTCGACCGGTATTACCGTCGAGGTAGCGGCAGCGGACTCGCGGAGTCCGCGCAAGCGTGTCGCCGCGGCGACGTCCACCCGTTCCACGGCGGTGGCGACCGCGGCAGCCAACAAGACCGAGCCGGCGGCCAGGAAAGGCGAGGGATCTGTGAAAACGGCGGTGAAGAAGGCGAAGGCCGACGTCCATGACACGGCCGAGGCCGGCCTTGCTGAGGAGTCCGCCGCGGCGGCGCCGAAGGGCCGGGGCCGCAAGAAGGCCGTCAAGCCGGGCGAGACCGCACCGGCCAAGGAGGCCGGCGGCGTCGGTCCGGACGGCGAGCCCGACCTCGGCGATCTCGCCGCCGAGGAGGCCAAGATCGAGGACGAGGGCTTCATCCTCTCCGAGGACGACGACACCGACGAGCCCGAGCAGCAGGTCGCCGTCGCCGGCGCCACCGCCGACCCGGTCAAGGACTACCTCAAGCAGATCGGCAAGGTCCCGCTGCTCAACGCCGGCGAGGAGGTCGAGCTCGCCAAGCGCATCGAGGCCGGCCTGTTCGCCGAGGAGAAGCTGGCCGAGCAGAGCGACATGCCGGCGAAGCTCCGCAACGAGCTGGAGTGGATCGCCGAGGACGGCCGCCGGGCCAAGAACCACCTGCTCGAGGCCAACCTCCGCCTCGTCGTCTCGCTGGCCAAGCGCTACACCGGCCGCGGCATGCTGTTCCTGGACCTCATCCAGGAGGGCAACCTCGGTCTCATCCGCGCGGTCGAGAAGTTCGACTACACCAAGGGCTTCAAGTTCTCCACCTACGCCACCTGGTGGATCCGGCAGGCCATCACGCGCGCCATGGCCGACCAGGCCCGCACCATCCGCATCCCGGTGCACATGGTCGAGGTCATCAACAAGCTGGCCCGGGTACAGCGGCAGATGCTGCAGGACCTCGGCCGCGAGCCCACTCCGGAGGAGCTGGCCACCGAGCTGGACATGACCCCGGAGAAGGTGGTCGAGGTCCAGAAGTACGGCCGCGAGCCCATCTCGCTGCACACCCCGCTCGGCGAGGACGGCGACAGCGAGTTCGGCGACCTGATCGAGGACTCCGAGGCCATCGTCCCGGCCGAGGCGGTCTCGTTCACGCTGCTGCAGGAGCAGTTGCACGCGGTGCTCGACACGCTGTCCGAGCGCGAGGCCGGTGTGGTGTCGATGCGGTTCGGCCTCACCGACGGCCAGCCGAAGACGCTGGACGAGATCGGCAAGGTCTACGGGGTGACCCGGGAGCGGATCCGGCAGATCGAGTCCAAGACCATGTCCAAGCTGCGCCACCCGTCCCGGTCCCAGGTCCTGCGCGACTACCTCGACTGACGGCGCTCCAGCGCGCGCTCGGCCCCGCCCCGGTCACTCCGGGACGGGGCCGCTCGCTGTGCCGATGACACAATCGCGGGATGACGCGGATCCTCGTTCCTTACCACCTCGACGAGCACCGGCCGGGGCTGGAGGTGCCGTACGAGCCGGACCTGACGGTGACCCGGGAGCTGGGCGGCGGCGACCTGTGGGAGCGGGTCACGCCGCTGTATGCCGACGTCGCCGAGGCGGTGGCGGCCGACGTCCGGGACGGGGGCGCGCCGCTGGTGATGTCGGGCGACTGCATGGTGTCGCAGGCGATCGTCGCCGGGGTGCAGCGGGCGATCGGCGGGCCGCCGTCGGTCGTGTGGTTCGACGCGCACGGGGACGTGCAGACGCTGGAGACGACGACGTCGGGCTACCTGGGCGGCATCCCGCTGCGGCTGCTGGCCGGCTACCGGCCGGAGTTGCTGGCCGACCGGCTCGGGATGGCGCCGGTGCCCGAGGACCGCATCGTGCTGGTCGACGGCCGTGACCTGGACCCGCCGGAGCGCGACTACCTGACCGCGTCGGACATCCGGCACGTCTTCGCCGCCGAGCTCGACACCGCCGCCGTCCCCGACGGGCCGGTCTACCTGCACATCGACCTCGACGTGGTCGACGGCGCGGAGCTGCCCGACCTGCTGTTCCCGACGCCGGGCGGGCCGTCGGCCGACGAGGTCGGGCAGGCCATGCGCCGCGTCCTCGACACCGGCCGGGTCGCCGCCGTCGGCCTCGGCTGCACCTGGCACGAGGGCGCCAACGGGCACGCCGAGCAGGTTCGCGCCGCGCTGCCGTTCTAGGCACCCCGCATAGACTGGCGGCATGTCGTCCTCGGGCCAGGTCACGCCGCGCCGCTCCGTCCCGCCGGCCCTGACGGCGACCCTCCCGGTCTTCGTCCTCGTGCTGCTCATGTGGGCCGAGGAGATCGTCGACGCGCTGCCGGGGGTCGACCTCGACCAGTACGGCATCCGGCCGCAGGACGCCGAAGGGCTGGTGGGCATCGCGACCGCGCCGTTCCTGCACGGCGGCTTCGGTCACCTCATCGCCAACACCGGCGCGTTCCTGGTGCTCGGCTGCCTCATCGCCCTGACGACGCGGCGGTTCTGGCCGGTGACGATCGGCGTGGCGCTGGTCGGCGGGCTGGCGACGTGGCTGGTGGCGTCGCCGAACTCGGTCCACATCGGCGCCAGCGGGCTGGTCTACGGCTACGCCGCGTTCCTCGTCGCGTGGGGGGTGTTCAGCCGGCGCGCGATGGCCGTCGTCGTCGCGGTGATCGTGGTGCTGATGTACGGCGGCATCGTCGTCGGCGTGCTGCCCGGCCAGCCGGGCATCTCGTGGCAGGGCCACCTGTTCGGTGCGCTGGCCGGCGTCCTCATGGCGTGGCTGCTGCGGGGGAGCGCGGCGAAGTCTCCCGCGTGAACCGCATGTCCATCCAGTGCCGCCACTGACCGTCGGCCAGCCGTTCCCAGCGCGCCGCCATCCGGTCCGCCTCGACGACCAGCCGGGCCCGCGTGTCCGGCCCGGTCAGCGTCACCACTCCCGGCTCGGACAGGCCGACGGCCATCGTGCCGGTGGCGCCGTCGCTGTCGTAGGAGCGGGCGACGTCGCCCTCGAACACCTCCAGCGCCCGGTAGCGCCGCCCGTCCAGCGTGACGTCGACGTGGTGCAGCAGGAAGTGCTCGCCGGGCAGCCACTCGTAGATGTCGCTGCCCTCGATCCGCACGACGGGGTGGCCGACGGTCTCGCCGCTGGAGCGCCACGCCCCGACCAGTGCGTCCAGTTCCTTCATGATCGCTCTCCAAGGGACTACGCTGTGTAAGCAACTTCTTACACAGACTATGACACCGGAGGGCCGGAAAGAACAGTGGACGACGCACTGCGGGCGGTCGCGGACCCGACCCGGCGGGCGATCATGGAGTTGGTGCGCGATGACGAGCGCAGCGCCGGCGACATCGCCGCCCGGTTCCCCGGCATGAGCCGCCCGGCCGTCTCCCAGCACCTCAGAGTGCTGGCCGACGCCGGGCTGGTGGCGGTGCGCCGCGACGGCAACCGACGGCTCTACGCGCTGCGCCCGGCCGGCCTGGCCGACGCGGCCGGGTTCATCGAGCGGATGTGGTCGGCGCAGCTGGGCCGGCTCAAGGAAGCGGTGGAGAGCGAATGATCGAGCAGACCGTCCGCATCGACGCCCCGCCGGAGCGGGTGTGGGCCTACCTCACCGACCCGGCCAAGCTGGCGCGGTGGTGGGGGAG
>NZ_POTW01000156.1 GCF_003236295.1 Jiangella anatolica | reverse complement strand
TCATCGTCGCTGCTCAGAGCCTGGTCGCCGGTCGCATCGCCGGTCGCATCGCCGGTCGGGTCGCCGGTCGGGTTGTCATCGCCCGGCCCGCCGCCGGGCTCGTTCTCGCCGGAGCCGCTGCCGGAGCCGTCCACCAGAGCGGACTCGGCCGCCGGCGGAGTGAGACCGTCGACGTCGGTGTACTCGGGGGCGCCCTCGCCGGCCGTGCCGTTGGTCTTCAACGTCAGCGTGTAAGCTATCGGACCACTGGCGTCGGGGTAGGACACCTGGACGTACCTCAACCCGGGGATGCTCGCGTCATTGCTGATCGCGGTCCGGTTGAGGTAGCCGAGGGTGAGCGACTGGGCGCCGACGCGGAAGGGCGAGCCCACGGCGATCGTGCCCCACAACAGGTCGCTCCAGTCCTCGGGTGCGCCGCCGTAGAAGTCCACCGAGCCCGCCTCCCGCACGGGCCCGGAGATCTGGAGGGTGGGCCCGATGCCGAGGGCCGTCTCCTCGGGCACGATCCCGTCGAGCTGGGCCTGGACGTTCTGGCCCCAGTCGAGCGGGATCGCGACCACCTGGGTCTCACCCGGGTTGATGTCGAACGCGTAGGTCCCGTCGGACACCACGGGAGAGTTGGA
This sequence comes from Jiangella anatolica, assembly GCF_003236295.1. Classification (GTDB taxonomy): domain Bacteria; phylum Actinomycetota; class Actinomycetes; order Jiangellales; family Jiangellaceae; genus Jiangella; species Jiangella anatolica. Next base: position 7,322 of record NZ_POTW01000156.1, on the reverse strand, counting down.
GATCGACGTGCCGGGCACCACGTCGGTGACCGGGTCCCCGACGTCCAGCGGCGTCCACGCCGGCTCCTCGGGAGCGGCTGCCAGGTCGCGGCCGGAGGGGTCGGCGAGCGGCGGCTCCTCGTACACGGCGATCTCGATCGGCTCCCCGGTGAACGCCTGCGGCCCTGAGTCGCCGACGTGGACGTAGACGACGTCGGCGGTGTTGCACCCGTCCTCCGGATCCGGACGCCAGGTGTTCGCCGCGGTGTAGCCGAGGTGGCCGAGCGGGAACGAGGTCGCCGTCGCGCATTCGAGCTCGTCGGGATTCGCGTACAGCCGGACCGAGGCCCAGGAGCCCGAGTTGCCGATGTCGTCGGAGTAGTGGGCGACACCGACGTGGACGGTGCTGCCCGGCGCCGTCCGCTCGACCCGGTACCAGAGGCCGTCGTTGAGCGGGACGGTGTCGAGGTACTGCCCGGTCTCGATGATCGGGGCGTCGGCGGGTGTCGCGGCGCCTTCGATGGGCGTGCCGGTGAGGTCGAACGGACGGGACGCCCGGGTGGTGGAGGTGTCGAGGGAGCGGACGAGGTCGTCGGCGTCCTTGGCGTCGTAGTAGGTGCCGTGTCCGTTCTCGGCGATGCAGCGCAGCTTGTCGCGTGCCTCCGCCGCGACGTCCAGGCCGACCACGTCGATCCGCACGTCGACGCCGTCGCCGGCCAGCTCGGTGGCGACCTCGCACGGATCCGGGGCGCAGGTCGGCTCGCCGTCGGAGACGAGGACGATGGTGCGCGGTCCTTCGGTGCCGAGGTCCTTGCCGGCCTCCTGGAGTGCGTAGCCGATGGGGGTCTCGCCGTAGGGCTCGTAGTCGTCGAGGGCGGCGGTGAGCTGGTCGCGGTTGCCGGTGCCGGGCTCGACGATCAGCTGCGAGTCCGTGCACGCGCCGGGGTCGTTCTGGGAGAACACCTCGGCGCCGTAGACGCGCAGGCCGACCTCCTGCTCGTCCGGCAGCCCGCCGATGACCTCGCGCAGCGCGTCCTTCGCCGCGTCGATGCGGATGCTCCCGTCCGGGGTCGCTTCGGCCATCGAGCCGGACGAGTCCAGGACCAGCATCATCCGGCTGCCCGGGTCGATCGGCTCGGCGGCGGGCGCCGGCAGCGCCGTCACGGCAACGACGGCGACGGCGGCCGCGGCTGCCGCGGCGGCGACGAGACGTCCCATACCCACTCCCGAGTGATTTGCAGTTGCAAACGTGATCCGAGTCTGGACTGCGAAAGGCGTGCGTGTCAACATGGTTGCGGATTCGCGAGTGCGAACAGCTGGAGGGCACATGGCCGACGTCGACGCCAGCCGGGCGGCGCAGCGGGAGATCTACGGCGAGCCGCTGGGCGTCGTCGTCGATCGCTGCCGGGCGACGCTGGGGCTGACGCAGGGGAGGGTCGCGGCGCTGCTCGGCATCTCCGCGCCGATGCTGTCGCAGCTGGTCAGCGGGCAGCGGGTGAAGATCGGCAACCCGTCGGCGGTGGAGCGGCTGCGGGTCATGGTCGAAGTGACCGACGCGGTCGCCGCCGGGCGGCTGCCGGTCGCCGACGCGGTCGCGCGGATCGAGTCGGCGGGCGGCCCGGGGGACGTGCTCACCGGCACGACCACCCGGCGGGCGTCGGCGCGGGAGACCGCCGAGCGGATCCAGAGCCTGTTCCGCCGGGTCGCCTCGGCGCCGGACTACCTCGCGGCGGCCGACCGGGTCGAGGCGGAACAGCCGGAGATCGCCCGGCTGCTGCGCGTCTACGGCGCCGGCCGCACCGAGGACGCCGTGGCACATCTGCTCGGCTGAGCCTCCTGACGAGCGCCGAGCACCTCGGTGAGGGCGGCGATGCTGTGCTCGCCGTGACCGGCGGCAGCGGCCTTGCGCACGAGGTCGTGCAGCGGGCGCAGCCAGGCGTCGTCGATACCGGACTCGCGGAGGAACGCCAGGTCCCCGTCGGCTCCGGCGAGGAACAGGTCCACCGACGACGCGCCCGCACTGTAGTCGCCCGCGTCGATCTCGGCGGCGAACACCGGGAGCACCTCGCCGATCATCCGCAGCCAGCGGACGGCGTACGGGGCCAGTGCCGCGACGGGGATGCCACGCTCGCGGGCGGCCGCGGCGCCGGCGAAGAAGCCGACGAGCACGGGCAGCAGGGTCGCACCGACCGCCGACTCGTAGAACTTCGCCAGGTCCGGCTCGTCGCCCAGCCGGACCGTGTCGCCGCCGAGCGCCCGCAGCGTCGCCTCGTGCTCGGCGAAGGTCGTCGCGTCGCCCGCGTAGTACAGCAGCGTCCCGGCCCGGCCGACCGCGTCGGGCACGTCCTTCACCGCGCCGTCGAGGAACCGGATGCCGTGCTCGGCCGCCCACGCGGCGGTCTCGCGGGCGGCGCCGGGCGGGCCGCTGTTCAGGGTGACCAGCGTGCGGCCGGCCAGCGTCGCCGTCACGTCGCCAAGCACCCGCCGGGTCTCGTCGTAGCCGGTCAGGCACGCGACGACGAGCGGGCTCGCGCTGATCGCGTCGCCGGCGGAGGCGGCCTGCCGCGCCCCGGCGGTGACCAGGGGAGCGGCCTTCGCCGGCGTCCGGTTCCAGACCGTGACCCGGTGCCCGGCGGCGAGAAACGCGCGGGCGAGCGCGCTGCCCATGGAGCCGAGGCCGAGGACGGTGACGGTCGTGTGCGTCATGGTCTCGATGCTGCTAGTGACACGTACACTTGCGCAAGTACCTACATTTCTGTTCAATACCTACATTCTTGTATGTGAGGAGGTCAGGTGGCCGAGCGACGCTTCACCTGCGGCCTCGACGCCGCGATCGCCCTCATGGGCGGCAAGTGGAAGGGCCTCATCCTGTTCGCCCTGCAGGACGGTCCGCTGCGCTTCGGCCAGTTGCGGCGGGCGGTCGGCACGATCAGCGAGCGGATGCTGATCCTGCAGGTGCGCGAGCTGGAGACCGCCGGCCTCGTGCACCGCGAGGTGTATCAGCAGGTACCGCCGAAGGTGGAGTACTCGCTCACCGACTTCGGCCGGTCGCTCAACGACGCGATGGCGTCGCTGGGGGACTGGGGGGAGCGGAACATCGACCGCATCGAGGCCATTCCGTTCGGCTGACTCGCCGCCCTATGCTGGCGCTGACCTGGGGGAAGGACTGCCGCGTGGTGGACAGGTGGGTTCGGCGGACGGTTCTGACGGCGATCGTGGCGGCGGGCGCGCTGTGCGCCGCCGGCACCGTGGCGGCTGGCCCGGTTCGGGCCGTCGGCGGGGGCGTGTGCATGCCGTGGCCGGACACCGAGCTCGCCGCCGTCGCGTCGCCCATGATCAACGAGGGCCCGGCGCCGATCACCGTCACGCAGGTGGCGCTGCGCGACGCCTACGGAGTGGCGATCGAGACGGCTGCTCTGGCGCCGCACCACATGTATCCGGACGGCGGCGGGCTGGCGTTCGGCTTCGGCACGTATCCGCCGCTGGAGCCTGAGCTCGTCCGGCCGGTCGCACCACGTCGCGATGGAGTGGGACATCGTCATCCACTCCGATGGACGGTCATGCCGCTGAGCCCGAACGTGGGGAGTGCCTCTCGCGGCGGCCGACTCTCGTTTACTTGACATAATGTGCATTATCGGCGTTACGTGAGAAGGCGCATGCCAGCAGATTTCGCTGCGCGGCGGTCGAACGTCACCGTGTGCTCGCAGCCGGCCTGTCGCGCGGTCTCGGCGTAGGTGCGACGCAGGACCCAGAACGTCTCCGCCAGCGTCACGACGCCTGGTCCAGGCGACCATCGGCGTCAAAGCCGTTCATCACAGTGACTCAGCGGCGCCGGCACGTCGACACCTCCTTGCGTCACGGTAAGGAGGTGTTGACGTGTCGGCAAGGCGCTCAGGCGTCGGTCGCGACCTTCCAGAGGTGGCCCTCCGGGTCGCTGAACGTGCCGGAGTAGCCGCCCCACTCGGCCGCCTCGGCCGGCTTGAGCACGGTCGCCCCCGCGGCCACCGCGGCCTTGAACACAGCGTCGACCTCGTCGCGGGTGTCGGCGATGTAGTGCAGCGAGAAGCCGTTGAAGCCGGAGCCGTCCGCGGGCACGCCGGCGTCCTTGGCGACGGCGGCCCAGTGGTACAGGGCGATGTCGGCGCCGCCGCCGAGGCTGAGCCGGGCGAAGCCGGGCTGGTCCTGGTCGAGCCGGGCGCCCATGCCCTCGACGTAGAACTTCTTCGCCCGGTCGAAGTCCTGAACGCCGAGCATGACGACGCTGATCTGCAGCGACATGGTGGTCTCCTTGGGTATCGGGATGCTCTACCCGTCACGCTACGGCGGCCCCGGACCGCCCGCTTCTCGATTCCTGACCGATCCGCGGCCGACCCCGGCTCAGCCCGCGACGTACTCCGCGAGGTGCTGTCCGGTCAGCGTGGACCGGGCCGCGACGAGGTCGGCGGGCGTGCCCTCGAAGACCACCCGGCCGCCGTCGTGCCCGGCGCCGGGACCGAGGTCGATGATCCAGTCGCCGTGCGCCATGACCGCCTGGTGGTGCTCGATGACGATGACCGACTTGCCGGAGTCGACCAGCCGGTCCAGCAGCCCGAGCAGCTGCTCGACGTCGGCCAGGTGCAGCCCGCTGGTGGGCTCGTCGAGGACGTAGACGCTGCCGTTCTTCTCCGCCAGCTGGGCGGCCAGCTTGAGCCGCTGCCGCTCCCCGCCGGACAGCGTCGTCAGCGGCTGGCCCAGCTTGACATAACCGAGGCCGACGTCCTCCAGCCGGCCCAGGATGGTGGCCGCGGCCGGCGTCTTCGCGTCGCCGGCCGCGAAGAACGCGTGCGCCTCCGTGACCGGCAGGTCGAGCACCTCGGCGATCGACAGCCCGCCCAGCTTGTACTCCAGCACGGCCGCCTGGAACCGCTTGCCGCCGCAGTCGTCGCACGGCGTGGACACGGTGTCCATGAAGCCGAGCTCGGTGTAGATGACGCCGGCGCCGTTGCAGGTGGGGCAGGCGCCCTCGGAGTTCGCGCTGAACAGCGCCGGCTTCACGCCGTTGGCCTTGGCGAACGCCTTGCGGATCGGCTCCAGCAGACCGGTGTAGGTGGCCGGGTTGCTGCGCCGGGACCCGCGGATCGCGCTCTGGTCGACGGCGATGACGTCGTCGCGGGTCGACACCGAGCCGTGGATCAGCGACGACTTGCCCGAGCCCGCGACGCCGGTGACGACGACCAGCACGCCGAGCGGGATGTCGACGTCGACGTCCTGCAGGTTGTGCGCCGAGGCGCCACGGACCTCCAGGACACCCGACGGCGTCCGCACCGACGGCTTCACCGTCGCCCGGTCGTCCAGGTGCCGCCCGGTGACGGTGTCCGCGTCGCGCAACCCGTCGACCGTCCCCTCGAACACCACCTCGCCGCCGGCCGAGCCCGCGCCCGGGCCGAGGTCGACGACGTGGTCGGCGATCGCGATCGTCTCCGGCTTGTGCTCGACGACCAGAACGGTGTTGCCCTTGTCGCGCAGCCGCAGCAGCAGGTCGTTCATCCGCTGTATGTCGTGCGGGTGCAGCCCGACCGTGGGCTCGTCGAACACGTAGGTGACGTCGGTCAGCGACGACCCGAGGTGGCGCAGCATCTTGATCCGCTGCGACTCGCCGCCGGACAGCGTGCCCGAGGGCCGCTCCAGGCTGAGGTAGCCCAGCCCCAGCTCGACGAACGAGTCGAGGTTCTCCCCCAGCGCCTTGAGCAGCGGCGCGACCGACGGCTCGTCCAGCCCGCGGATCCACTCCGCCAGGTCGGTGATCTGCATCGCGCAGGCCTCGGCGATCGTCGTCCCCTTGACCTTCGACGACAACGCCGCCGCGCTGAGCCGGGTGCCGCCGCAGTCCGGGCAGGCGGCGAACGTCGCGGCCCGCTCGATGAACGCGCGGATGTGCGGCTGCACCGACGCCGGGTCCTTGGACAGGAACGACTTCTGGACCCGCGGCACCAGCCCCTCGTAGGTGAGGTTCATGTTCTCGAACTTCACCTTCGTCGGCTCCTTGTACAGCAGGTCGTTCAGCTCCTGCTCGGAGTACTCGCGGATCGGCTTGTCCGGGTCGAAGAAGCCGGACGCGGCGAAGATGCGGACGTTCCAGCCGTCGGCGTTGTAGCCGGGGATGGTGAACGGGCCGTCGTTCAGCGACTTGCTGTCGTCGTAGAGCTGGGTCAGGTCGATGTCGGAGACGCTCCCCCGGCCCTCGCACTTCGCGCACATGCCGCCGAGGTAGACGACGTCGCGGGCGATCTTCTTCTCCCCCGTGTCGCTGGTCATGATGCCGCTGGCCCGGCGGGTCGGCACGTTGAACGAGAACGCCGTCGGCGGTCCGACGTGCGGCTCCCCCAGGCGGCTGAACAGGATCCGCAGCATCGCGTTGGCGTCGGTGACGGTGCCGACGGTGGACCGCGGGTTCGCGCCCATGCGCTCCTGGTCGACGATGATCGCGGTGGTCAGGCCGGCCAGCAGGTCGACGTCGGGCCGGGACAGCGACGGCATGAACCCCTGCACGAACGCGCTGTAGGTCTCGTTGATCATCCGCTGCGACTCGGCCGCGATCGTCTCGAACACGAGCGAGCTCTTGCCCGAGCCGGAGACGCCGGTGAACACCGTGAGGCGGCGCTTCGGGATCTCCAGGCTGACGTTCTTGAGGTTGTTCTCGCGTGCTCCCTGCACCCGGATCAGGTCGTGGCTGTCGGCAACCGCGGTCATCGTCACTCCATCTGTCTTCGTCGCCTGGCTCACCAGGAAGGGTACGGTCAGCGGGCCTCGTTGATGCGGATGAGGTTGCCGGCCGGGTCGCGGACCGCGCAGTCGCGGACGCCGAACGGCTGCTCCATCGGCTCCTGGACGATCTCGGCGCCGGCCGCGAGCAGCCGTGCGAAGACGCCGTCGAGGTCGGGCGTGGACAGCAGGATGCCCGCGTAGCTGCCCTTCGCCATCATCTCGGCGATCGTACGGCGCTCCGCGTCGGTCACCCCCGGGTCGGCGCCGGGCGGTTCCAGCACGATCGACGTGTCCGGCTGACCCGGCGGACCGACGCGGATCCACCGCATCCCCTCCCAGCCGAAGTCCGAGCGGACCTCGAAGCCGAGGACGTCGCGGTAGAACGCCAGCGCCGTGTCGGGATCGTCGTGCGGCAGGAAGCTGGCGTGGATCGTGAGGTCCATGCGTTTCTCCTATGTCAAGCCGCTGCTGTGAGGTTCGGCGCGGTTGCGGTTGATGGGTTGTTCTTCAGGGTGTTGAAGACGGTTCGGGCGAGTCGTCGTTTGAGGGCTCGCAGGGCTTCGGTGGTGGTGTCGCCGGTGGCGATGCGTTTGTTGTAG
>NZ_POTW01000155.1 GCF_003236295.1 Jiangella anatolica | reverse complement strand
GACCATGTCGGGGTGGGCCGTCATGAAGGGGCGGGCGCCGACGTCGCCGTCGGCGAGCTCCGCGACCTCCGGCCAGACCGAGCGGGCGAGCAGGACGGGGTTGCCGCGCACGCCCGCGTACGTCGCCACGGCGACCGGCGCCGCGCCCGACGACCAGGCGGCCCGGAGGCGGCGGACGGCCTCGACGCCGACCCAGGGCTGGTCCACCAGGGCGACGACGACCGCCTGCGCCGACGACCAGCTCAGCGCCCGCAGCCCGGCCCGCAGCGACGACCCCATGCCGGTCGCCCAGTCCGGGTTGTGCACGACGATCGCGCCCGGCACGGTCAGCGTCACCGCGCCGGAGACGACGACCACGGGCGCGCAGCCGCCGGCCGACAGCAGGGCGCGAGCACGGTCCACCAGCCGCGAACCCTCGTACTCGACCAGCGCCTTCGGCCCGCCGTACCGGGACCCCGACCCGGCGGCGAGCACCAGCCCGGCGACGTCAGCCGGCATCGGCCGCGAGCGGCTCATGATGGATCGGCCCGCTGGTGTCCCGCAGACGCCGGCCCGACCCACCCCACCGCGACGCGATGATCTCGGCGGCGATCGAGACCGCCGTCTCCTCCGGCGTCCGCGCGCCGATGTCCAGTCCCAGCGGCGCCGACAGCCGCGCCAGCTCCGCCTCCGAGACGCCCGTCTCACGCAGCCGCTTCAGCCGGTCGTCGTGCGTGCGCCGCGACCCCATGACGCCGATGTACGCCGCCGGCGTCCGCACGGCCGCCGCCAGCAGCGGCACGTCGAACCTGGGGTCGTGGGTCAGCACGCAGATCACCGTGCGGGCATCGACCGTCGTCGATGCGAGGTAGTCGTGCGGCCACTTCACCACGACCTCGTCGGCGTCGGGGAACCGCCGCGGCGTCGCGAACACTGGCCGCGCGTCGCACACCGTCACCCGGTAGCCGAGGAACCGGCCGACCCGGACCAGCGCGGCGGCGAAGTCGATCGCGCCGAACACCAGCATCCGCGGCCGCGGCGCGAACGACTGCACGAACACCTGCAGGTCGTCCAGCCGCCGCTCCCCCGCGGCGCCGTAGCGGAGGATCCCGGTCCGGCCGTGGTCGAGCAGGCCGCGCGCGTCGTCGGCGACGGCGTCGTCGAGCCGCGTGCCGCCCAGCGACCCCGCCACCCGGTCCGGCCAGACCGCGAGATGGGCGCCGACGGTGCCCGGCCCGGCGACCACCGTCGCGACCGCCACCGGCGCGGACGCCTCGACGCTCGCCGCGACCTCGGCCAGCTCCGGGAAGGTCGAGCCGTCCACCGCCTCGACGAACACGTCGATGATCCCGCCGCAGGTCAGGCCGACGGCGAACGCGTCGTCGTCGCTGACGCCGTAGCGCTGCAGCACCGGCGGCGCGCCGGCCATGACCTCCTGCGCCAGCTCGTACACCGCGCCCTCGATGCAGCCGCCGGACACGCTCCCGACAGCCTCGCCGGACGCGGTGACGGCCATCGACGCGCCGGGCGGGCGGGGCGCGGACTGGAACGTGCTGACGACGGTGACCAGGCCGGTCCGCTCGCCGGCGCCGACCGCCGTCATCAGGTCAGGCAGCACCTCGCGCACGGTCACCACCCCTCCACGCCGCGTCGCGCCCGCCGAGCAGCCCGGCCAGCTCCTCCATCGCGCCCAGAGAGTGCCCGGCCACCAGCCGGTCGACGTGCGGGAGCGCGGCCCGCATGCCTCGCGTGCTCGGATTGTATCCTTGATATCCGCGGTGCGGGTTGACCCAGACGACGCGTCTGGCCAGCCGCGACAGCCGGGCCATCTGGGCCGCGAGCAGCGCCGGGTCGCCGCGCTCCCAGCCGTCGCTGCCGATCACGACGACGGCGCCGCGCGCGGTGCCGCGTTGGCCCCAGCGGTCCAGGAACTCCTTCAGCTCGTCGCCCAGCCGGGTGCCGCCGCTCCAGTCATCGATCGCCGCCGATGCCGCCGCCAGCGCGGCCGCCGGCTCGCGTCGCCGCAGCTCACGGGTGACGCGGGTGAGCCGGGTGCCGACGGTGAACACCTCGGTGCCCGGGCGGACCCGGCAGGCGGCGTGGGCGAAGCGCAGCAGCGTCTCGGCGTACGGGGCCATCGACCCGCTGACGTCGACGAGGAAGACCAGCCGCCGCTGCCGCCGTCCGTGCCGATGACGCCGCAGGTCCACCGGCTCGCCGCCGTGCCTGAGCATGCTGCGGACCGTGCGGCGGGCGTCGACCGGGCCGGACGGCGACGGGCGCAGCCGGCGGGTGGTGCGGTCCGGCGCGGCCGGCAGCAGGGCGCTGACGTACCGGTCGACCTCGGCCCGGTCCGCCGGGCTCAGCGTGGACACGTCGCGGTGCCGGAGCACCTCGATCCGGCTGGCGGTGGCGACCCGCTGCCGCTCGGGGTCGTCGGAGCCGTCGCCGTCCGGCCCGGAACCGGCCTCGTCGGGCAGCGCGACCAGCCGCGGCACCGGGGGGACGGAGACCCGCTGCGCCGGGCGGGCCGGCTGCCGGCCGAACCACGCCGCGAACACCCGGTCGTACCGCTCGACGTCCTCGGGCGACCCGCACAGCGTCACCCGTCCGGCCCAGTAGACCGATCCGAGCGACGAGGCGCCGAGCACCGAGAGCGCCTCGAGCATCGCGTGCACCCGGGTCGGCGGGACGTCGGCGCCGGCCGCGGCCAGCCGCCGGGCGAACCCGACGACGTCGGCCTCGACGCTCATGGCCGACCGGCCAGCTCCGCGACCTCGCCCAGGATCCGCTCGGTGTCCTCCTGGTACTTGAGGACGGCGCCGAGCGTGCGGGTCGCGAGGTCGGCCGACAGCTCGGTCGCGCCGAGCGCCGTCAGCGCCGTCACCCAGTCGATCGACTCGGCCAGGCCGGGCGGTTTGAGCAGGTCGGCCGCGCGCAGCCGCTGCACCGCACGGGCGACGTCGTCGGCCAGCCGCTCGCTCACGCCGGGCAGCCGCCGCCGGATCACCGCGACCTCCCGCTCGAACGTCGGATGGGCCAGCCAGTGATAGAGGCAGCGCCGTTTCAGCGCGTCGTGCACCTCGCGGGTGCGGTTGCTGGTGACGACGACGACCGGCGGTGTCTCGGCGCGGACGGTCCCGATCTCGGGGATCGAGATGGTGAAGTCGGACAGCACCTCCAGCAGGAATGCCTCGAACTCGTCGTCGGCGCGGTCGATCTCGTCGACCAGCAGCACCGACGGCGTCGTCTCCAGCGCCCGCAGCAGCGGCCTGGCCAGCAGGAACCGGCGGTCGTAGAGCTCGTGCTCCAGCCGGTCGACGTCGGTGACACCGGCCGCCTCGGCGGCGCGCAGGTGCAGCAGCTGGCGCGGGAAGTCCCAGTCGTACAGCGCCTGCGCGGCGTCGACGCCCTCGTAGCACTGCAGCCGGATCAGCGGCGCGTCGAGGACCTCGGCCAGCGCCTGGGCCAGCGACGTCTTGCCGACACCGGCCTCACCCTCGAGGAACAGCGGCCGGCCCATCCGCAGCGCGAGGAACGCCGCCGTCGCCAGGCCCTCGTCGGCCAGGTACCCGGCGGCGTCCAGCCGCCGGGTCAGCTCGCCGGGGGTGTCGATGTCCGCCATGCACCAACGCTACGCCAAGGTCGCCCATGATCATCGGCCATCGTCCACGTGATAGAGGGGTCGATCGCCGATGATCATGGGGACTAGAGCTCCAGGTACGGGTCGAGCGTCTCGGCCTCGCGACGCAGCCGGTCGGCGGCGTCGGACCGGCCGAGCGAGTCGTACCGGAGCGCCTCGGCCCGCCGCTCCCGCTGCTGCTCGCGCAGCAGCGCGCGGACGTCCTCGAGGCTGAGCTCGCGACGGGCCGCCTCGGCCGCGCCGAGCCCGGCGTGCGCGCCGCCGATGTGCTCGCTGGTGGCGTCCGGCGGCGGCGCCGCCGTAGGAACCGCCTCGGCGTTGTCGATGGCGGCCAGCGCCGTCCGCAGTGCGGTGACGGCGTCGCGGTGGCGGGTCTTCATCGCGGCGCCGAGGTCCGTGCGCAGCCGCGCCCGCAGCGCGTCGGCGGTCATCGTGGGTCTCCGTTCGTGAGGAAGGCGTGGACGGGTTGCGAGTAACGCTCCGGCACGTGGCCGGCGTCCGGGACCAGGGTGACGGTGGCGTCGGCGACGAGCGCGCGGACCCGGCGGGCGGTGCCGCGCTGGTCCAGCATCCGGTCCTTCGCCCCGGCGACGACCAGCACCGGCGCCGCGATGGCGCGCAGCTGGTCGTCGGTGAAGATCGGCAGCGGGTCGCGCCGGTAGCGGAAGCCGCGCTGGATGAGCAGCAGCTGCTCGCCCAGGGCGGGGCCGCCGGGCTCCGCGCTCCCCCGCGGCCCGAGCATCAGCCCGGCGGAGGCGCGCCGGCCGCGGTCGCCGAACGACATCAGGAACACCGACGCGAGCACAGCGGCGTACTTCTGCCGGCCGATCCCGCCCGGGACCAGCAGCACGAGCCGCGACACCCGCTCGGGCCGGCGCACCGTGTAGTCCAGCGCCAGCCAGCCGCCGAGCGACGTGCCGACGAACGCCGCGCGCTCGACGCCGAGCCCGTCGAGCACGTCGTCGAGCCACTCGGCGTAGGCGCCGGAGCCCAGCGGCGGCCGGACCGGCGCGCTCAGCCCCGCCTCGCCGAGGAGGTCGACGGCGTACAGCCGGTGCGTCCGCGCCCAGAGCGCCGCGTCGGCGAGCCAGGCCGCGGAGTTGAACCCGGCGCCGTGCAGCAGCACCACCGGCGGAGCGTCGTCCGGTCCGCTCACCAGGACGAACGTGTCGCCATGCCGGGTCGGCAAGGTCGCGGACGCCGACGGAACCGGCCAGCGGTCCAGCAGCGTCCGGTAGCCGGCCTCGATCGCCTGCCGTGCGTCGTCGGAGCGGTAGATCGCGGTCACAGCTCGGACTCCGCGAACGTGCCGACGAGGCCGACCAGCGCGGCGACGTCGGCGGGCGCGCCGATGACGACGATCTTCAGGCTGCCGCGGGCCGGGTCGTACGCGGTCTGGACGTGCAGCCGCGGCGATCCGGCCGGCCGCCCGGACGACGCGCCGGTGACGAGCGTCGTCAGCCGGTCCGTCGTCGCCCGGTCGACGCCGTCGAGCTGCACGATCGCCGACACCTCGACCTGCGGCGCCGGGTGGGCGGCTGCGGCGCGGGCGGCGGCGGTGCGCCCGCCGGTGAGCGCGTCGACGTCCTCGGCGGCGATGCGGTACTGCTTCCCGATGCGCACCGCCGGCAACCGGCCGTCGCGCACGTAGCCGCGGACCGTGCGCACGTGCAGCCCGAGCAGCTCGGCGACGTCCTCGGCGGAGTAGAGCGTGGTCATCATGTTCCCTATCCTTCCCTAAACGTCTGTATACGACAAGCGGATAAGGAACAAAGCGGCATCCTGTCGGTGCCCGATGCCAGACTCGGTGCATGAAGTACGCGCTGCTGATCTGTGACGACGAGAAGATCTCGCCCAGCATGGAGGAGATGGACGCCGACCCGGTGCACCGGGCCTGGCAGGCCGACCTGGACCGGCGCGGCGCCGAGCTGCTGGGCATGCGGCTGCGGCCGGTCGCGTCGGCGACGACGGTCCGGGTGCGCGACGGCGAGACGCTGGTCTCCGACGGGCCGTTCGCCGAGACGAAGGACTTCGTCGGCGGCGTCGTGCTGATCGAGTGCGCCGACCTCGACGAGGCCATCGCCATCGCCGCCGGCCACCCGTACGCACAGTGGGGCGGCGTCGAGATCCGCCCGGTCTGGGAATGACGGCCGACGCCGACGTCGTCCGTGCTGCGGTCGACGCGGCGTACCGGGAGGAGTGGGGGCAGGTCGTCGCGACGCTGATCGGCCTGACCCGCGACTGGGACCTCGCCGAGGACTGCGCGCAGGAGGCGTTCGCCGCCGCGCTGGCGACCTGGCCGCGCGACGGGGTCCCGGCCCGGCCGGGCGCCTGGCTGACGACGACCGCCAAGCACCGCGCCACCGACCGGCTGCGCCGCGACACCGCCGGCCAGGCGAAGCTGCGTCAGCTCGCGGTGCTGGCCAGAGCGCCGGAGCAGCCGCCGGTCGAGGACATCCCGGACGAGCGGTTGCGGCTCATCTTCACCTGCTGCCACCCGGCGCTGCCGTTCGAGGCGAGGGTCGCGCTGACGCTGCGGACGCTGGCCGGCCTGAGCACCGCCGAGATCGCCCGCGCGTTCCTCGTCGCCGAGCCGTCGATGGCACAGCGGATCGTGCGGGCCAAGCGCAAGATCGCCGAGGCCGGCATCCCGTACCGGGTCCCGCCGGCCGAGCTGCTGCCGGAGCGGCTGGCCGCCGTCCTCGCCGTGCTCTACCTGATCTTCAACCAGGGCTACGACGAGCCCGACGGCGCCCGCGACCTGGCCGGCGAGGCGATCCACCTCGCCCGCGTGCTGATCCGGCTGCTGCCGGACGAGCCGGAGCCGCGCGGGCTGCTGGCGCTGATGCTGCTGCACGAGGCCCGCCGGTCGACCCGCACCGACGACGGCGTGCTGGTGCCGCTGGAGCGCCAGGACCGGTCCCGCTGGGACCGCACGCTCATCGACGAGGGCGTCGCCGTCCTCGACGACGCGCTGACGCGGCGCAGGCGCGGGCCGTACCAGCTGCAGGCCGCGATCGCCGCCTGCCACGCCACCGCGCCGGGCCCCGCCGGCACCGACTGGCCGCAGATCGCGGCGCTCTACGCCGAGCTGGGCCGGCTGGCGCCGTCACCGGTGGTGGAGCTGAACCGGGCGGTCGCGGTCGCGATGGCCGACGGGGTGCCGGCCGGGCTCGCGCTGGTCGACGAGCTGACCGCGTCGGGCCGGCTGGACGGCTACCACCTGCTGCCCGCGACCCGCGCGGACCTGCTGCGCCGCGACGGGCGGGTCGACGCGGCCCGGACGGCGTACGAGGAGGCGCTGGCGCTGGCGCCGTCGGAGGCCGAGCGGCGGTACCTGACCGACCGGCTGCGGACGCTCTGAAAGTTCTTCCCGGCCGATGTCGATCCGCGGCCGGCTGCTTCGTCGGTGGGGCGACGGAACCCTGCGACGAAGGACTCATCATGACGCTCACCGACACTCCGACCACACCACCCCGGGCGACCCGGAGCCGGCCGGCGTTCGTGCTGACGCTCGTGTGCGCCGCCGACGCGATGGTCGGCCTGGACATGGCGATCGTGAACGTGGCACTGCCCTCGATCCAGCGCGACCTCGGCGCCGGCTACGGCGCGCTGCAGTGGCTCATCGTCGCCTACGGCCTGCTGCTCGGCGGGTTCCTGCTGCTCGGCGGCCGCCTGGCCGACCGGATCGGCCGCCGCCGCGTGTTCGTCACCGGGCTGACGGTGTTCACCGCCGCGTCGCTGCTGGCCGGCGCCGCGCACACGACCGGCCTGCTGATCGCCGCCCGCGCCGCCCAGGGCTTCGGCGCCGCGCTCATCGTCCCGGCGGGCCTGTCGCTGCTGGCCGTCACGTTCCCCGAGGGCCGCGAACGGCACCGCGCCCTCGGCGTGCTCGGCGCGGTGGGCGGCGCGTCGGGGTCGCTCGGCGTCGTGGCGAGCGGCCTGCTGACCGGCGGCCCCGGCTGGCGATGGGCGTTCCTGATCAACGTACCTGCCGGCGCGCTCCTGATCGCCTCGGCCCTCGCATTCCTCCTGGCCGACCGCGCCCGGGTCCGGACCGGGCGGCTGGACGTCGGCGGCGCGACCACGGCGACCGGCGGGCTGCTGCTGTTCGTGTACGCGCTGCACCACGCCACCGGCCACGGCGCGTTCGCCTGGTCGACGCTGGCGCTGTTCGCCGGGGCCGCCGGGCTGCTGGCGGCGTTCGTGCGGATCGAGGCCCGCTCGGCCGACCCGCTGGTGCCGCCGGCGACGGTGCGCAACCGGTCGCTGGTCGCGGCGAACGCCACCGGGTTCCTCGCCTTCGGCGCGCTGCTCGGGTTCATCTTCGCCGGGTCGCTGCTGATGCAGCAGGCGCTGGGCTACTCGCCGCTGACGACCGGGCTGGCCTGGCTCGCGACGACGGTCACGATCGTCGGCGTGGCGATGGCCGGGGCGCGGCTGGTGGGGC
>NZ_POTW01000154.1 GCF_003236295.1 Jiangella anatolica | reverse complement strand
TGTCATGGGGGTGTTCGGCGGGGTCGCTCGACGCCGTGCAGGGGCGTCGAAACGGGTCCTGATCGTCGTCCAGAACATTCCGCTGCGCTATGACCGCAGGGTCCGCAGCGAGTGCCGGGCACTGCTGGACGCCGGCTACGGTGTCACGGTCATCTGCCCGAAGGACACGGCAGACGAACCGGACGAGCAGGTCGCCGACGGCGTGGTCGTCCGCTCCTACCCGCCGCCGCCGGCGACGTCGGGGCTGGTCAGCTACCTCGTCGAGTTCGTCGTCTGCTGGCTGCGCACCGCCCGGCTGTCGCTGCGGGCGGCGCGGGCCGAGGGCTTCGACGTCATCCAGGCGTGCAACCCGCCGGACACGTACTGGCTGCTCGGCCTGCTGTGGAAGCTGCGCGGCAAGAAGTTCGTCTACGACCAGCACGACCTGTGCCCCGAGGTCTACGAGGCCCGGTTCGGCAAGCGCGGCCCGCTCTACCGGGCGCTGCTGCTGCTCGAACGGGCCACCTACGCCACTGCCGACCGCGTGGTCAGCCCGAACCCGTCGTACCAGGAGATCGCGCTCACCCGCGGCAAGCTGCCGATCGAGCGCACCACCGTCGTGATGAGCTCACCGGACCCGGAGCTGATGAGGCGCGGCGAACCGCACCCGGAGCTGCGGGGCGGCCGGGAGTTCCTGGTCTGCTACATCGGCATCATGGGGCCGCAGGACGGCGTCGACCGGCTGCTCGACGCCGCGGCCCACTACGTGCACGTGCTGGGCCGCACCGACACCCGGTTCGCGCTGCTCGGCTACGGCGACAGTCTCGACGACCTGCGCGCCCAGTGCACCCGGCTGGGCCTGGACGAGTGGGTGACGTTCACCGGCCGGGTCGACCAGGCCGAGCTCGGCCGCTGGCTGTCGACGGCCGACGTCGGCGTCACGCCGGACCCGCCGTGCGAGTTCAACCACCGTTCCACCATGAACAAGACGCTGGAGTACATGGCGCACGAGGTGGCGGTGGTGGCCACCGATCTGCGCGAGACCATGCGCTGCGCCGGGCCGGCCGCCGAGTACGTGCCCGACGGCGACCCGGTCGTCATGGCCAAGACCATCGCCATGCTGCTGGACGACCCGAACCGGCGGGCGCGGATGGGCGCCACGGGCCGGCAGCGCATCGAGACCGAACTGGCCTGGCAACTGCAGGCCCGAGACTACGTCGCGCTCTACAACGGACTGCTGGACGTCACCAGCAACGGGGGGAACAAGTGAAGACCGCCATTCTGGCCGGCGGCCTCGGCAGCAGGCTCGCCGAGGAGACCGTGGTGCGGCCCAAGCCGATGGTCGAGATCGGCGAACGGCCGATCCTCTGGCACATCATGCGCCACTACCTGCACTACGGCCACGACGAGTTCGTGATCGCCTGCGGGTACAAGGGCGAGGTCATCAAGCGGTGGATGCTGGACTACTCGACGCTCAGCGCCGACGTCACGGTCCGGCCCCGCACCGGCGACGTGACGCTGCACCGCTCCGACGTCTGCGAGGACTGGGCGGTCGACGTCGTCGACACCGGCCAGTCGACGAACACCGGCGGGCGGATCAAGCGGCTGGCGCCGTGGGTCGGCACCGACACCTTCATGCTGACCTGGGGCGACGGTGTCAGCGACGTCGACCTCGACGCGCTGCTGGCCTTCCACCGCAGCCACGGCAAGATCGCGACGCTGACCGCCGTCCGGCCGCCGGCCCGCTACGGCCACATCGTCACCGACGGCGACCAGATCGTCGAGTTCTCCGAGAAGCCGCAGATCGGCGAGGGCTGGATCAACGGTGCCTTCTTCGTCCTGGAGCCCGCCGTCTTCGACTACATCGAGGGCGACGACACCCAGTTCGAGAAGGAGCCGCTGGAGCAGCTGGCCAAGGACGGCCAGCTGATGGCGTACCACCACCACGGGTTCTGGCAGTGCATGGACACCGTGCGCGAGAAGCACATCCTCGAAGAGTTGTGGCGCAGCGGGAGCGCGCCCTGGAAGATCTGGGAGTAACACCTCGATGCGCATTCTCGTCACGGGCCACGACGGCTACATCGGCACCGTCCTCGTCCCGCTGTTCCAGCAGGCCGGGCACGAGGTCGTCGGCGTCGACAACGGGCTCTTCTCCGCCTGCGCGTTCGCACCGGACCGGGCCAAGCCCGACGCCGAGCTGCGCCTGGACATCCGCGACCTGCGCGAAGAGCACTTCGAGGGCGTCGACGCGGTGGTCCACCTGGCCGGCATCTCCAACGACCCGGTGGGCGACCTCAACCCGGCCACCACCTACGACATCAACCACCTCGCCACTGTGCACGTGGCCCGCACCGCGAAGGCGGCCGGCGTCCCGCGGTTCGCCTTCTCGTCCTCGTGCAGCATCTACGGCGCGCACGGCGACGACGTGCTCGACGAGTCCGCCGAGTTCTACCCGGTCACGCCGTACGGCGAGTCGAAGGTGCTGAGCGAGCGCGACCTCACCGCGCTGGCCGACGACGACTTCAGCCCGACGTTCCTGCGCAACGCGACGGCGTACGGCGTCTCGCCGCGGCTGCGCGGCGACCTGGTGGTCAACAACCTCACCGGGTACGCCGTCACGACCGGCCAGGTGCTGCTGAAGAGCGACGGCACGCCGTGGCGCCCGCTGGTGCACATCGAGGACATCGCCCGGGCGTTCCTGGCCGTCGTCGAGGCGCCGCGCGACCTCGTGCACCTCAAGGCGTACAACGTCGGCCGCACCGACGAGACCTACCGCATCCGCGAGGTCGCGGAGATCGTCGCCGAGGTGGTGCCGGACTCCGTCGTGAGCTTCGCTCCCGGCGCCGGCCCGGACAAGCGCAACTACCGGGTCGACTGCTCGCTGATCGCCCGCGAGCTGCCGGCCTTCCAGCCGCAGTGGACCGTCCGCCGCGGTGTCGAGGAGCTGTACGCCGCCTACCTCGAGACCGGGCTGACCGAGGACGACCTCACCGGCTCGCGGCTGCAGCGGATCAAGCACATCAAGGCCCAGCAGGAGAGCGGTCTCGTCGACGAGCAGCTCCGGGTCACCACCCTGAACGGAGCGACCCATGTCTGATCCGGCCATCCCCTGCCGCTCCTGCGGCTCCACCGACCTGCGGCCGTTCCTGTCGCTGGGCAAGACCCCGCTGGCCGACGCGCTCGTCACCGCCGAGCAGCTGGACCAGACCGACCCGACGTTCCCGCTCGACGTGGCGTTCTGCCCCTCCTGCACGCTGGTGCAGATCCTCGAGGAGGTCCCGCCGCAGCAGCTGTTCGTCGACAACTACCTGTACTTCTCCTCGTTCTCCGACCACCTGCTGCGGCACTCCCGCGAGCATGTCGAGGGCCTGGTGGCCAACCGCGGGCTGAACGCGTCGAGCTTCGTCGTGGAGCTGGCCAGCAACGACGGCTACCTGCTGCGCAACTTCCTGCCGCACGGTGTGAAGGTGCTGGGCGTGGACCCGGCGCCGGACCAGGCCAACGCCGCCCGCGAGGCCGGCGTGCCGACCATCGAGGAGTTCTTCGGCGTCGAGTCGGCACGGCGGATCCGCGCCGAGCACGGCCCGGCCGACGTCATCATCGCCAACAACGTGATGGCGCACGTGCCGGCGCTCAACGACTTCGTCGGCGGCATGGCCGAGCTGCTCGCCGACGACGGACTGATCACCGTCGAGAACCCGTGGGTGAAGGACCTGGTCGACCACGGTGAGTTCGACACCGTCTACCACGAGCACCTCTGCTACTACTCGTGCACGTCGGTCGACGCGCTGGTCCGCCGGCACGGCATGTTCCTCAACCACGTCGAGTACTTCCCGGACCTGCACGGCGGCACGCTGCGCTGGCACATCGGCAAGCGCGAGCAGGTGTCGCAGGCGGCCCGGCGGATGCTGGACGGCGAGCTGGCGGCGGGCCTGACGACGTTCGGCTACTACGCCGACTTCGCCGGGCGGGTCGAGAGCATCCGCACCGGGCTGCGCTCGCTGCTGGAGGAGCTGAAGGCCGGCGGCGCGACGATCGCGGCCTACGGCGCCGCGGCCAAGGGCAGCACGATGCTCAACTACGTCGGCCTGGGCACCGAGCTGATCGACTTCGTCGTCGACCGCAACACGTGGAAGCAGGGCAAGTACATGCCCGGCGTGCACGTGCCGATCCGCCCGGTCGAGGCGCTGCTCGACGAGCAGCCCGACTACGTGCTGGTGCTGGCCTGGAACTTCCTCGCCGAGATCCTGGAGCAGCAGGAGGAGTACCGCGACCGCGGCGGCCGCTTCGTCCGTCCCGTCCCGACGCCGGAGATCCTGCCATGAGCACCGCCTGCCCCGCCTGCGGCTCCGGCGACGCGCGCTCGTTCTACCAGTGCGCCGACGTGCCCGTGCACAGCTGCCTGCTGGTCGACGACGAGCGGACGGCGCTGGACTTCCCGCGCGGCGACCTCGACCTGATGTTCTGCACGGCCTGCGGGTTCGTCTACAACCGTGTGTTCGACCCGGCGCACAACGCGTACTCGTCGGACTACGAGGAGACCCAGGGCTTCTCGGCGCGGTTCCAGGACTTCATCGCCGACCTCGCCGGCCAGTGGGTCGACCGCTACGACCTCGTCGGCAAGACGGTCGTCGAGATCGGCTGTGGCAAGGGCGAGTTCCTCACCGAGATGGTGCGTGCGGGCGCGGCGCACGGCATCGGTGTGGACCCGGGGGTCCATCCGGAGCGGATCGCCGACGACGTCGTCGGCCGCACCACGTGGATCCCCGGGTTCTTCCCGCGCGACTACCCGGAGCTGACGGCCGACGCCGTCATCTGCCGGCACACGCTGGAGCACATCGCGCCGGTGGCCGACTGGATGCGCACCGTCCGCGCGGCCATCGGCGACCGCACCGACACCGTGGTGCTGTTCGAGCTGCCCGACGTCCGCCGGGTGCTCGAAGAGGGCGCGTTCTGGGACGTCTACTACGAGCACTGCTCGTACTTCTCGACCGGCTCGCTGGCCCGGCTGTTCCGGCGCACCGGCTTCGAGGTGCTGAACCAGTGGACCGCCTACGACGACCAGTACCTCATCGTCGAGGCGCGGCCGTCGACCACACCGGCGCCGGGCACGCCCGAAGCCGTCGAGGGTGACCTCGACGCCGTCGGGCGGGCCGCCGACCGGTTCGCCGCCGCGCACGCGGCCATGATGGACCGCTGGCGCGAGCGGCTGCGGCACGTCGCCGACGGCGGCGGGCGCAGCGTCATCTGGGGCTCGGGCTCCAAGGGGGTGGCGTTCCTCGCCGCGCTCGGCGCCGACTCCGCGCTGGTCGACGCGGCCGTCGACATCAACCCGTTCAAGCACGGGCGGTACATGGCCGGCAGCGGGCACCGGATCGTCGCTCCGAAGGAGCTGCAGGAGCTGCGGCCGGACCTGGTCATCGCGATGAACTCGGCCTACCTGGACGAGATCGGCCGCGACCTCGCGACCATGGACGTCGCCACCACCCTGGAGGCCGTGTGACCGGGCTGTCGTCCTGCCTGGCCTGCGGCGGGCAGCGGCTCAAGGGGGTCGCCGACCTGGGCGACTCCCCGGTGCTCACCGGCGCGCTGTTCGAGGACCGGGAGCGCGCCCGCGCCGCGGTGCACGGCCGGCTCGACCTCTCTGCCTGCCTGGACTGCGGTCACGTCCAGAACGTCGCGTTCGACCCGGAGCTCGTGGAGTACGACGTCAGCTACGACAACTCCCTGCACTTCTCCGGCACGTTCCAGGCCTACGCCGACGAGCTCGTCGCGCGGCTGGTCGGCGAGTACGGCATCCGGGGCACGCACGTGGTCGAGATCGGCTCGGGCAAGGGCGACTTCCTCGCCGCGCTGGCCGCGGCTGGTGGCAACACCGGCACCGGCTACGACCCGACGGTGGAGCCGCTGACGCGGATCGAGGGCGTGCGGCTGGTGCAGGACTACTTCCGCCCCGGCGAGCAGGTCGAGCCGTACGGGCTGCTGGCCTGCCGGCACGTGCTGGAGCACCTGGAGGACCCGGCGGCGCTGCTGACGTCGCTGGTGCCGGACGCGCCGGCCGGCGCGCTGTTCTACCTCGAGGTGCCGTCGGCGGAGTTCAACTTCGGCCCGGACGGCCTGTGGGACTGCATCTACCCGCACGTCTCGTACTTCTCCGCCGGGTCGCTGGCGGCGCTGCTGCGGCGGACCGGCTTCGAGATCGTGTCGCTGGAGCGCTCGTTCCACGGCCAGTTCCTCTCCGCGGAGGTGCGGGTCGGCCACAGCGCCGACGGCATCGACGACCCGGGCGAGCACCTGGCCGTCGTCGACGCGTTCGGCCGGCGGCACCAGGAGGCGGTCGCCCGGTGGCGGGCCGACGTCGCCGCCGCCGCGGAGCGCGGGCAGACCGTCGTCGTGTGGGGCGCCGGGTCCAAGGGCGTCAACTTCCTCAACGCCGTCGATCCCGAGGGCACGCTGCTCGCCGTCGACATCAACCCGCGCAAGCACGGCCGCTACCTGCCCGGCGGCGGGCACCGCGTCGTCGCTCCGGAGTCGCTGCGCGACCTGGACGTGTCGACGGTCGCGGTGACGAATCCGGTCTACCGCGACGAGATCGCGCGGATACTGGCCGAGCTGGGCGTGCCGGCCGACGTCGTCACCGTGTGACGCGGCCGGCCTCGGCCTCGACGCCGTCGAGGTAGATGTCGAGGTCGGCCCGGGTGGCGGTCTCGGCCGCACCGGACGTGCGCCGCTCCGGCCCGACACGGTCGACGACGCCGTGGCCGAACCGGCTGGCCAGCTCGCGCATCGAGGCGCCGCCCGTGCGCCGGGCCGCGCGCGCCACGATGCGGGCCAGCGAGGCGTCGCGGGTCAGCGCCGGCACCGGTGCGAGCCGGTCGGTGGCCCGCAGCACCAGCCGGTACGCCGTCGACGGAAGCAGCTCGGCCTCGACGTCGGCGGGGAACGGCGTGCCGAGCACCCGGCGGGCCCGGGACAGCACGACGGCCAGCGCCGGCCCCGCGCCCCACTCGCGGGCCCGCTCGACGACGTCGTCCCAGCGATCCACCCGCCGGGCCAGCGCGTCGACGTCGACCAGCAGCAGCATGCGGTCGGCGCCGGTGAGCGTCGCGTGCAGGCAGGCGTGCACCAGCGAGTCGACCGGATCGAGCGTCCACGCCGCGCCGAGCCCGAGCGGCACCCGCACCCGGCGCGACAGCAGCTCGCGCGTGCCGATGGAGAACTCCACCCGCTCGGTCTTCATGTTCAGCATCGCCCAGTGCAGGTCGATGATCAGCCCGGACGGCGTGAGGACGTGCATCTCGCCGGGCGTGGCGCGGTAGCGCAGCGCCTCCGGCGGGTCGGCCACCCGCCAGCCGGCGTCGAGCAGCCGGTCGACGCCGCGGCGCAGGTCGGCGGGGTCCACCAGCACGTCGAGGTCCTGGTAGGTGCGGATGCCCGGCACCGGATGCGCCGTCTCGGACAGCACCGGGCCCTTGAACGCGACCCAGGACAGGTCGTCGAACAGCTCGTCGAGCGCGCCGAGGGTCGCGACCGCCCGCAGATGGTGCGCCATCGCCGCGTTGCGGTCCGCACGCAGCGTCTCGGCCGGCGCCAGCCCGGCGTCGCGCAGGAGGACGTGGGCCAGCGGCGCGACGCGGTGGCGCCGGACCGCGGTGACGAACCGGGCCTCGTCGTCGGCGGCGGGCCCGACCCGCGGCGTCTCGCCCCGGGCGACGGCGAGCACGGCGTCGGCCGTACGGCGCGCGCCTGCTTCCACCGGTCCACCCCCCAAAGACGACCCCGGACGGTAACAGTACCGCCCGGGTCGTCATGGAGCATCCCGAGTTACAGGGGTTCGCCGGTCTCGTGCCAGACGTTGCCGGAGAGGGTCACACCGACGATGTTCGTCAGCGGGCCGTAGAAGCCGCACTTGTCGAAGATCGCCGTGCTGAAGCGGTTGTTGACGATGCGGACATTGGTCCAGTTCTCGCTGCCGCCGCCCTCGTAGGCGCCGCCGTACACGGCGTACCCGCCGCCGGAGACGATGTTGTCCTCGATCAGCAGGTTGGAGCCGTGCGACGTGCCGATCATGATGGCGGCGTTGCCGACCTCGGCGTCCATCTCGAGCACGTTGTGCCGGATGACGATGTTGTTGCCGCCGGTCGACTGAATGGCGTCCTGGTGCGCCCCTTGGGCGTTGTACTCACCGTGGTCGTGGATCCAGCTGTCCTCGATGATGACGTCGCCGTTGGCGCGCGGCCCGTCGCCGAACCCGTAGATGTTCGCCCGCCGCAGCGTGTACCTCGCGTAGCCGATGGCCTCGGAGCCGTCGGGGTTGCCGCGGCCGTCGAGCTCGACGTCCTCGATCACCAGCCCGTGGTTGTCGGGGTTCAGGAAGATGGCCATGCCGCCGGGCTGCCGGACGCGCACGTTGCTGATGAGCACGTCGTCGGCGTTGACGACGATGGAGCCGGTGATGTCGAGGTCGCGCAGCACGGCGCCGTCCTCGGTGACGGTGATCGACCCCGACGGCGTCAGCGTGCTGCCGGGCTTGATGCCGGTGTTGGACGCGTTCGGGTAGTCACCGCCGGACGGGCCGTCGTCGTCCGGCGGCGGAGGCGGCTCCTCCGTCGGCGTCGGCTCGGGCTCCGGCGTCTCGGTGGGCGTCGGGGTCGGCGTCGGCGTGGGGGTCGGCGTCGGGG
>NZ_POTW01000153.1 GCF_003236295.1 Jiangella anatolica | reverse complement strand
GAAACAGGGGGAGCAACCGGGGGATCCGGGCGTAGGCAGCGCCCGGATCCCCCGGTTCCGCGTGGGCGACCCGGCGCCGCCGCGACGCCACTCCCCCGGGCGATCCCCGATCACCCGTACGTCGCGGATCGTAGCCAGGAGATACGCCTGCAAGCCGACGTGCGCGCAGGCCACGCCTTCGTAGCGTGAAACCACTCCAGAACGGAGTCGGTGAAGGACCGCCGGAGCGGCAACTCCGGCGGTCCGCCGAGAAGGACAGTCCAGCCGAGGACCCCTCTCAACGAAGGATGGTAGATCATGGCCACGACCGCGCCCGCCCCGCAGACGACCGTCGCCGCCGCACCCACCGGCCCACTCGCCGTCGCGACCGGCTGGATGGCCCGGCACAGCATCCGTGTCCTGCAGACCAGCCTCGGCGTCGTGTTCCTGGCGTTCGGCGTGCTGAAGTTCTTCCCCGGCGCGAGCCCTGCGGAGGGCCTCGTCGAGCGGACCGTCGACACGCTCACGTTCGGCCTGGTCAGCGGCCAGGGAGCGGTCGTGCTGACCGCGATCCTGGAGACCGTGATCGGCTTGACGCTGGTCACCGGCGTGTTCCTGCGCGCCGGGCTGGTGGTGCTGGCCGGCGCGCTGGCCGGGATCATGGCGCCGCTGGTGCTGTTCGCCGGCGACCTCTTCCCGGACGGGCTGCCGACGCTGGAGGCGCAGTACGTCTTCAAGGACATCGTGCTGGCGGCGGCGGCCCTGGTCATCGGGGCGAAGGCGCTCGGTGCGCGGCTGGAGGCCCGCTGAGCCCCGTCAGAACCACCTCACCGCAGGCGAGAGCGCCGGGGTCGACCACCGACCCCGGCGCTCTCGCCGTCTCGTCACGTCGCCGGACGTCAGTCGGCGGCGACGGCGTCCGGCTCGCGCCCGTCGTCGGCCGGCGCCGGCGGCGGGTCCACCGGTTCGGCGGCGGCGTCGGCCGGCATCGCCATGCCGACGAGGAACGCGCCCGTCGTCAGCGTCCTGAACACCATGACCCCACGGTTCCAGCTCGACGGGGCCCGCACATCGGACCTGGAGCCGAGCCGTCGCCTACGTCGCTGGGCGTAGGGGCTCTCCCGTAAGGGGTACCCGGAGCGGACCTCAGATCGCCCCGTGGACGACCTCGCCGCCGAGCACGGTCGCGACGACCGGGATCGCCGCGATGGCCGACGGCGGCACCTCGCGTGGGTCGGCGTCGAGCACGACGAGGTCGGCGAGCCCGCCCGCCGCCAGGCGACCGGCGACGTCGTCGACGCGGCACGCGTAGGCGCTGCCGGTGGTGTAGGCGGCCAGCGCCTCGTCGGCGGTGACGGCCTCGGCCGGGCCGACCGGCGCGCCGCCGGAGCTGGTCCGCTCGACCATGAACTGCATCGCCCGCAGCGGCGCGCCGTCGGCGACCGGGCGGTCGGAGCTGCCGGCGACGGGGATGCCGTGGTCGAGGAAGGACCGGCCGCGATACATCCACCCGCTGCGCTCGTCGCCCATGATCGACGAGTAGTCGTCGCCGAACGCGTGCAGGAAGGTCGGCTGGACGACGGCGGTCAGGCCGGCCGCGGCGAGCCGGGGTAGCTGGTCGGGGCGGACCAGCCCGCAGTGCTCGACGCGGTGCCGCGCGTCCGGCCGCGGATGCGCGGCCTGCGCCGCGGTGACGACGGCGATGGCTTGGTCGACGGCGGCGTCGCCGATGGCGTGGATCGCCAGCTGCCAGCCGGCCCGGTGCGCGTCCAGGATCAGCGCGGCCAGCTCGTCGTCGTCGAAGGCGAGCTGGCCGCTGCCGCCGTCGGACCCATTGGGGGTGATGTACGGCGTGGTAAGGGCCGCGGTGCGTGCCATCATGCCGCCGTCGAGCCACAGCTTCAGCGCGCCGATCGACAGCCGGTCGTCGCCAAGGCCGGTGCGCAGGCCGAGGTCGATGGCGCGCGCGATGCCGTCGCCGGGCGCCGCACCGGACGGGCGGAGCATCGCCGCCGGGATCATCGTCTGGACCCGCACCGGCAGCCGGCCCTGCTCGCGCGCGACCTGGTACGCCGCCAGCTCGACCGGCGACGACCCGGCGAGGTCGGTGACGATGCCCGCCTCGGCGACCGTCGTGATGCCCTGCGCCAGGCACTCGCGGCCGGCGGTCTCGACGGCGGTGACGATCTCGGCCAGCGTGTAGGGCAGCCGGCGGGCGCGGGCGATCGCCATCGCGCCCTCCTCCAGCAGCCCGGTCGGCCACCCGGATGCGTCACGGACGACCCCGGATGCGTGCGCGGCGAGCTCGTCCTCGGTGACGGTGGCCAGGACGGCGTCGGAGACCAGGCAGGCGTGGCCGGACGTGTGCCGGACGTAGAGCCTGCGGCCGGGCGCGGCCTGCTCGAGGTCGTCGCGGGTCAGGTGTCCGCCGAGCGGGCGCTGGTCGTATCCGGCGAGGTCGACCCACCCGTCGCCGGCGACCGCGTCCGCCGCCCGCCGGACCGCGGCCAGCACGGCGTCGCGGGTGCGCAGCCCGGACAGGTCGACCAGCGCGGCGGCCATGCCCGTCCACGCCAGATGACTGTGCGCGTCGACGAACCCGGGCAGCACGGTCGCGCCGCCGAGATCGACCGTCCGCCGCGCCCGCAGCCCGTCGAGCTCCTCGTCCAGCCCGGCGATTCGGCCGTGCCAGATGCCGAGCCGGGAGGCGCTCGGGCGGGCGGGATCCATCGTCACGATCCGGGCGCCGGTCACCAGCAGGTCGAGCTCCACCGCACCTCCATGTCGTCCGCGATCGCGCGCACAGTCTGGCAGTTCGCCGACTGTACTGGTACGGTCGCAGCAACCGTACCCGTACAGTATGGAGCACCCGCGATGCACACGCCCCGGCACTTCCGCGCCGACTCGCCGGACCGCGAGGGCCGGTTGATCCGCGAGAACCCGTTCGGCCTGATCATCTGCGGCGATGCGGGGTCGAGTGCCGATGCCGTGCCGGGCGCCGCGCCGGTCGCCACGCACGTCCCCATGCTGCGCCGGCCCGATCCGGACGGCCGCCCGCCGGCCGACGGCGAGCCACTGCTCGGCGGCGTCGTCCTCGGCCATCTGGCGCGGGTGAACCCGCAGGCCGCGGCGCTGCGGACGGCGGGCTCGGCGCTCGCCGTGTTCCTCGGCCCGGACGCCTACGTCTCGCCCACCTGGTACGACGGCGACCGCCCGAACGTCCCGACGTGGAACTACGCCGCCGTCCACCTCAGCGGTCCCATCCGCGTCGTCGACGACCGGGACGAGGCGCTGGCGATCATCATGGCCAGCATCGACGCGACCGAGGCGTACGCCGGCACCGGCTGGGACCCGACTCCGTCGCTGGACTACGTCGACAAGCTGCTCGCCGGCATCGTCGCGTTCGAGCTGACCGTCACCGACGTCCGCAGCACGTTCAAGCTCAGCCAGAACAAGCCGGTCGAGACCCAGCGCCGGGTCGCGGGGAGGCTGGCCGCCAGCGCGCACGGCCGCGACCGCGAGCTGGCCGCCCTCATGACCGACGTCCTGCGCCTCGGCGACGACGCGGCCTGACCCCCGGCAGCCACGCCGTCGTCTCCCGAGAGCATCGCGCGGCGACCGGCAGAACAGTTACGGCCGCGTCCGGGGCGACCGCCCAGCGCCATCACGCGAGCGGGGTCCGCCGCCACCGCCCAGCACGTGCGGCCGCGACCGCCCCGGCACCCACCACCACCATCACGCCAGCCACGACCGCCCCGCCACCGTCACGCCAGCCGCGTGCGCCGCGACCGTCCCAGCACGGCCGCCACGTCGCTGGCCAGGCGGTCCGCGTCGTCGGCGGTCAGGGTCGCGGTCGTGATGCGGATGAACGGTTCGCTGTGCATGCGGTGCGGCTCGCCGGCACGGACCGCCCAGCCGCGTCCCTGCAGCGCCTGCACCACCGGGACCTCGTGCGGCACCGGCACCCAGACGTTCAGCCCGGACCGGCCGCGCGCGGCGATCCCCCGCTCGGCCAGCCGGCGCAGCAGCGTCTCGCGGCGGGCGCGGTAGATGTCGCCGGCGAGGCGGACGCCGGTGCGCACGTCGTCGTCGGACCAGAGGTGGGCGACGAGGTGTTGCAGCACGTGGCTGACCCAGCCGGCCCCGACGAGCTGTCGTTCGGCGACCCGGCGGGCGGTGCGCGGGTCGGCGAGCAGGAAGCCGGTGCGCAGGTCCGGCCCGAGCAGCTTGCTGGCCGAGCGCACGATCGCCCACGACCGGCGACCGATGCAGATCGACGCGTGCGGCACGCCCGCGATCATCGACGCATGGTCGTCCTCGACGACCAGGACGTCCGGGTACTCGTCGAGGACGATGCGCAGCTCACGCGAGCGCGGACCGTCGATGGCCGCGCCGGTCGGGTTCTGCGCCCGCGGGGTGACGACGAGCGCGGCCGGCCCGCTCGCGAGCGCGGCCGCCAGCGACGACGGCACCGGCCCGACGTCGTCGAGCGTGACACCGACCGGCACCATGCCCAGCGAGCGGACCAGTTCCAGCACGCCGGGGTAGCCGGGATCCTCGACGGCGATGCGGTCGTTGGGACGGGCCCGGCTGGCCAGCACCCGCTCGATCCCGTCCATCGCCCCGCCGACGACGCCGATCGGGCCGGCGTTCCGCCGCAGCCAGGACGGCAGGTCGACGAACTGCTCCTGCCCGATCTCGGCCAACTGTGGGAGCACGGCCGGAGCACCGTACTGGAACGGTGGCAGCTCGACCCGAGCGAGCGCGGCGCCGAGGTCGGGCAGCATCTCCCGGTCCGGGTAGCCGTCGCTGAGGTCGCGGACGCCGGGTCCGACGGGGCCGTACTGCTGGGCCCGGCTGACCGGCCGGACGCCGACGCGCGTGACGCGGCCGGCCTCACTGGTGACGACGCCGCGTAGGCGCAGGTCCCGGTAGGCGGCGGAGACCGTGGTCGGGCTGACGCCGAGGCGTGCGGCGAGGCCGCGAACCGACGGCAGCGGATCGGACTCGGCCAGCCGGCCGGCCTCGATCGCCGCCTCCACGCTGTCGGCGATCGCCCGCGACGTGCGGCCGGCGATCACCTGCTCGGCTGCCATGCGGCAACTGTACTGGTACGGTCGTGAGGTTCTGGCGAACAGTCGAAGCCGAGTCGATCGGGACGCCCAGGCAGCGTGGCGGAACGCCCACAACCAACCCGCCAGCAGCCGCCCGGCCAACCGGCCGGCGGGACAGCGGACCGCGAGCGGCCAGCGGGCCGGCACCACCCGCGAGCGCGACCAGCGGACTGGCGAGCGGTCAGCGGCCAGCGGCGCGCTGAGGCACCCGTCCAGCTACCGTGCTGATACAGCAGCCGAACCGTCCGCGTACGGTCAGTCCTCGCGGTGCGCGAGGTCGGGCGCGAACGCCGGAAGGCAGACGGCGACGTACTCGGCGCCGTCGGGGCCGGCGGTGTAGCGGACCCGCTCGCCGGCCGCCGTGAACAGCGCCTGACCGGCCGCGACCGTCGTGCTGCCGCCGTCGTGCTCGACGACCACGCTGCCGCTGAGCACCAGCGTGATCTCGTCGAACTCCGGCGCCTGCGCCGGCTCGTCCCAGCCGGGGGGCGCCTGCATGCGGGCCACCGACACCGCGCCGTTCTGGGTCGCGACGCGGCCGACGTACTCGTCGATGACCTTGCCGCCGGGCACCGGGATGCGAGCCGGCGCGTCGATCAGTCTCACCATGCGCCGAGCGTAGACCGCCTCAGCCGACGCGGTCGATGACCAGCGGCGGGAGGTCCGGCCGGCTGCCCTCCGGCGCGATCAGGTACCCGCCCTCCAGCGCCGCGAGCGCCCGCTCGAACCGGGCCGGCTCGTCGGTGTGCAGCGTCAGCAGCGGCTCGCCGGCCCGGACGACGGCGCCGGGCTTGGCGTGCAGTTCGACCCCGGCGGCGGCCTGGACCGACTCGTCCTTGCGGGCCCGGCCGGCGCCGAGCCGCCAGGCCGCGACCCCCACCTGGTAGGCGTCCAGCTGTGCCAGCACACCGGACGCCGGCGCGAGGACGGTGTGCGTCTCGCGCGCGGCCGGCAACGGCGCCGACGGGTCGCCGCCCTGCGCGGAGATCATCCGTCGCCACACGTCCATCGCCGACCCGTCCTTCAGCGCGTCGGCCGGGTCCTTCCCACCGGACAGCCCGGCGGCGGCCAGCATCTCGCGCGCCAGGGTGACCGTCAGCTCGACCACGTCGTCGGGGCCGCCGCCGTCGAGCACCTCGACCGACTCGCGCACCTCCAGCGCATTGCCCGCCGTCAGCCCGAGCGGCGTCTGCATGTTCGTGAGCAGCGCGACGGTGCGCACGCCGGCGTCCGAACCGAGCGCGACCATCGTCGACGCCAGCTCGCGGGCCGACGCGACATCCTTCATGAAGGCGCCGGAGCCGACCTTGACGTCGAGGACGAGTGCGCCGGTGCCCTCGGCGATCTTCTTGCTCATGATCGACGACGCGATCAGCGGGATCGCCTCGACGGTGCCGGTGACGTCGCGCAGCGCGTACAGCTTCTTGTCCGCGGGCGCGAGGTCGTCGCCGGCCGCACACACGACGGCGCCGGTCGACCGCAGCACCTCCAGCATCTCGGACGCGGACAGCGAGGCCCGCCAGCCCGGGATCGACTCCAGCTTGTCCAGCGTCCCGCCGGTGTGCCCGAGGCCACGGCCGGACAGCTGCGGGACGGCGGCGCCGCAGGCGGCCACCGTCGGCGCCAGCGGAAGCGTGATCTTGTCGCCGACGCCGCCGGTGGAGTGCTTGTCGGTGGTGGGCCGGTCGACGGCGGACCAGTCCATCCGCCGGCCGGTGCGGATCATCGCGTCGGTCCACCGGGCGATCTCGCGCCGCTCCATGCCGTTGAGCAGGATCGCCATCGCCAGCGCCGACATCTGCTCGTCCGCGACGACGCCGCGCGTGTAGGCGTCGACCACCCAGTCGATCTGCCCGTCGGACAGCTCGCCGCGGTCGCGCTTGGTCCGGATGACGTCGACGGCGTCGAAGGGCTCAGGGACTGCCATGCTGGCATCATCGCACCCCGCGGCCGCCCCTAAGGTGGTGGGCATGACGACGGTGCGCCAGACCTATCTCGACGCGGCCGGGACGGCGCTCGCGCTGCTCGGCGACCCGGCGGTCGCGGCCCGCTGGGACGAGCCGAGCGCCCTGGAGTCGTTCGCCGTCGGCGGCCTGGCCGCGCATCTCGCCGGCCAGGTGCTCGCGGTGCCGGCCGTGCTGGCGTCCCCGGTGCCGGATGAGCCGCCGGCCGCGCTGATCGACCACTACACCCGCGCCACCTGGGTCGGCGCGGACCTCGACTCTCCGACGAACAAGGGGATCCGCGCCAGCGGCGACAAGGCCGCCGCAGACGGGCCGGCGGCGCTGGTGGAGCGGACGACGGCCACGCTCGACGGGCTCCGCGAGACGCTGCCCGAGGAGCCGGCCGACCGGATCGTGCACCTGAAGGGCCGCTGGTCGCTGACGCTGGACGACTACCTGACGACGCGGCTGCTGGAGATCGCCGTCCACGACGACGACCTCGCCGTCAGCCTCGGCGTCGCCACCCCGGAGCTGCCCGACGCCGCATTGGAGCCGGTGTTCGCGCTGCTCACGACACTGTCGGCGCGCAAGCACGGCGCGCCGGCGGTGCTGCGTGCGCTCGCTCGCGCCGAGCGCGCCCCGTCGGACATCACCGCGATCTAGGGTGTGTCTCCCGGGTCTCGGCCGTAGCGAGCGGCGTCCAGGTGGATGTCTCGCAAGGCCGAGGAAGGAGACATAGCGGTGCCTATGGCGACTGACGAGAACGCAGCGAGGCGCCGCCTGGACGCCGCGCAGTAGGCCATGGACCCGGGAGACACACCCTAGACGAGGCGGACGCCGAGCCGGTCCAGCACGGCGCCGATCGGGTTGCAGTACGTCAGGCCCTGGCCGTTCGGGCCGCCGGTGTCGCTGCCGGCGAACAGCAGCCCGATGGCCTCGCGGGTGTCGGGCCGGTAGACCAGCGAGCCGCTGTCGCCGCCGTCGGAGAACGACGTCGAGCCGGCGCCGGTGACCTCGATCTGGTCGTCGAAGTCGAGCACGCCGGACGGGTACTGGACGCTGATGCCGTCGACCTCGATCGCGCTGACCCGGCCGCGCGTGACGCCGGTGGTGCGGCCGGCCTTCTCGACGGCGATGTCGTCGGTGACGGCGACCCAGCCGGTCAGCGCGCCGGCCGGATACTCGGCGGACACGTCGACGCCGTCGTCGAGGCGCGCGGTCGCGGCGTCGACGAGGTTCGGCGCGACGGGGTCGAGGGCGACGACGCCGTCGAGAACGCCGATGCGATCGGCCGCCGCGGCGCCGCCGTCGGCGCTGCCCGGCTGCAGGACGACGTCGCCCGCCGCGCCACGGTCGGAGTCGGCGAGCACGTGGTTGTTCGACAGCACCAGCACGGCGCCGGACCCGTCGGCGACGAACGCGCCGATGGTGCCCGCCGTGACGTCGACATGCGACACGGACAGCCCGGGCCGCAGCGGCCGGTGCCGTCCCCGCAGCTTCTCGGCGTCCCACTGCTGCGACCGGACGACACCGACGTCGCGGATGTCGCACTCGGCGCCGGCCAGCTCGCGGCCCGCGTCGGTGACGGCGTCGGCGAGTTCGGACGAGCCGAACGTGCGGATGGCGACCCCGTAGGTCGCTGGCCCGACGACGCAGACGCCGACGGCGACGCCGCCGGTGGGTGTGTGCGGACGGGGCGGCGCGGCCAGCACCGTGGTCCGGCGGCGGAGTTCGGCCTTGATCTCGCGCGCGGTCTGCAGCTCCATGGGCGACTCCCGGGGACGGTCGCGGACGTCCCCACCCTACGGGGCCGCGTCGACACTGGCGGCCGTCGACGCGTCGAGCCGCCCTTGGCACGCCGCAGCGCTCCACAAACGCGACATTTCCGGCGCGACAGGTCGCCTGCGGCGAGCCAAGCACAACGCTGGAGCGTGCCAAGCCGGGCACAGCAGGGCGGAGCCGGACCTGGCTCTTATACACATCTGACGCTGCCCACGACTTAAA
>NZ_POTW01000152.1 GCF_003236295.1 Jiangella anatolica | reverse complement strand
CCCCCGCCCCCACGAGCACCGCGACGACAGCGGCGTCGACGTAGCCCGACGGCGTCAGCTCGCCGCCGGCGCCGGTGAAGACCGCCGTCAGCACCGCGATGCCCAGAGCGACGCCGATCTCGCGGAGTGCCGAGTTGGTGCCGGACGCCTTCGCGTTGTCCTCGTCGCGGATCGTCGCCAGCACGGCGGTGGCGCTGGGCGCGATGACCAGGCCCATGCCGACGCCGGCGAGCACGAACGCCCCGGCCAGCCGCCCGTAGCCGACGGTCTCGGTCATGACGAGCGCGATCCAGGCCAGCGCCGCGGCGACGAACGTCAGCCCGGCGACGATCGGCAGCCGGGTCCCGATCCGCGGCACCGCGAGCCCGGCCAGCGGCGCGACCACCATCGGCGCCATCGTCCACGGCATCGTCAGCACACCGGCCTCCAGCGGGCTGTACCCCTGCACGACCTGCAGGAACTGGATGAGGATGAAGATCGCCCCGAACACCCCGAAGCTGAACAGCACGCCGACGGCGTTGGCGACGGAGAAGCTCCGGTCGCGGAACAGCCCGAGCGACAGCAGCGGGTCCGCCGTCCGCCGCTCCCACGCCACGAAGAGGCCGAGCAGCAGCAGGCCGCCGCCCAGCGTCGTCACGATCTGCGCGCTGCCCCAGCCGGCCGCCTCGGCCCGGACGATCCCGTAGACCAGCCCGACCAGCCCGGTGCTGGCCAGCGCGACGCCGACGAGGTCGATGCGGACCCGGCGGCCGAACGACTCCGGCAGCACCGTCAGCACCAGCGGCAGCGCCAGCAGGCCGATCGGCACGTTCAGCCAGAAGATCGCGTTCCAGGACAGGCCCTCGACGACGGCGCCGCCGACCAGGGGGCCGAGCGCGACGCCGAGCCCCGTCACGCCGCCCCAGACGCCGATGGCCACGGGCCGCAGCCGCGGCGCCACCGACGTCGACAGCAGGGTCAGCGACAGCGGCATCAGCGCCGCCGCCCCCGCGCCCTGGACCGCACGGGCGGCGATCAGCTGCCACGACTCCACGCTCAGCGCGCACAGCACCGACGCGACGGTGAACAGCGCCAGCCCGAGCGCGAACACCCGGCGCCGGCCGTACCGGTCACCGAGCGCGACGGCGACCAGGATCAGCCCGGAGAACGCCAGCGTGTAGGCGTTGACGAACCACTGCAGTTCCTCGATCGACGCCTCGAACTCCCGCTGCAGGACGGGCAACGCGCTGGTCACGATCAGGTTGTCCAGCGCCGCCATGAACATGGGCACCGACGCCGCCAGGATCAGCAGCCACGTCGGCCGGACTCGCACGCCGTTCATCCGCCGCGCCTCCTCGCATGGGTTGTTATTGGTTGATTACTTCGACAGTAGTAATCGACTGATAACATGTCAACCATGGAGACGAGACAGCGGCTCCCCGCAGCCGAGCGGCGCGAGTCGATCCTGGCCGCGGCGACCGTCGTGTTCGGCGAGCGCGGCTACGCGGGCGCCACCACCGACCAGATCGCCATCGCGGCCGGCATCAGCCAGGCCTACGTCGTGCGCACGTTCGGCAGCAAGGAGACCCTGTTCGTCGAGGTCGCCCGGCGGGCGGTCGGCCGCATCGAGGCCGCGTTCCGCGCCGCCATCGCCGCCGACGACGGCCGGCCGGTCGCCCAGCGGCTCGGCGCGGCCTACATCGACCTGGTGGCCGACCGCGGCATCCTGCTGTCACTGCTGCACCTCTTCAGCCTCGGCAGCGACACCGCGATCGGGCGGACCGGCCGCGAGGGCTTCCTCACCATCTATCGGCTGGTCCGTGACGAGGCCGGGCTCGCCCCCGACGAGGCCAGCCACTTCCTCGCCGAGGGCATGCTGATCAACACCGTGCTGGCCTTGCGGCTGCAGGACGCCGACGAACCCGACGCCGTCGAGCTCGTCACCCATGCCTGCGGCGGCGACCTGCGCAAGTTCCGCGAGCTCGCCGCCGACTGACGTCGTTCAGAGCTTCTCGACGATCGGGATCACGTCGGCGCCGATCCGCTCCAGCTCGTCCAGCCGCGGCACCGACGGCGCCGAGCCCACGGCGGCGTCGAAGCCCAGGTCGGCCAGCCGTCCGAGCCGGTCGATCAGCTGCTGGGTCCGCTCGCCGTTCGGGCCGACGTCGAGCACCTGGTAGACGGTCTTGGTGATCTCGTCGTAGTCGCGGCCGACGTCGTCGCAGTGCTGCCGCAGCACGTCGAGCTTGCGCGGCAGGTCCGGCGTGTCGAACAGGTTGCACAGGTCGGCGTACTGGGCGACCAGCCGCAGCGTCTTCTTCTCGCCACCGCCGCCGATCATGATCGGCGGGTGCGGCCGGCTCAGCGACTGCGGCGAGTTGAGCAGCCTCGTGGCCTGGGTGAAGCGGCCCTCGAACGGGCCCTCGTCGTCGGACCACATCTGCAGCAGGTAGCGCAGCGTCTCCTCCAGCCGCTCGAACCGCTCGGCGACAGGCGGGAACGCGAAGCCCAGCCCGCGGGACTCCTCCTCGTTCCAGCCGGCGCCGATGCCCATGATCGCGCGGCCGCCGGACAGCACGTCGAGCGTGGTCATGGCCTTGGCCAGCAGGCCGGGCTCGCGGTAGTGGACGCCGGTGACGAGGGTGAAGAGCTTGGCCCGCTCGGTGTGCGCGGCCAGGAAGCCCAGCGCGGTGTAGGCCTCGAGCATGTCGTTCTCGACCGGGCCGACCGCGCCGATCTGGAAGAAGTGGTCCATGACCGCGACATACTCGAAGCCGGCCTGGTCGGCGGTCCGGGCGACGGCGGCCAGCTCGGGGCCCAGCGCGGCAGGGCCGTTGGGCCAGGTGAAGTTGGGGATCTGCAGTCCGACCTTCATGATGGGGTGGTTTCCTTCGCGGGGAGACGGGGTTGACGAATAAGGTGGAGGGAACCCTCCACTTCACCAT
Source organism: Jiangella anatolica (assembly GCF_003236295.1). Taxonomy (GTDB): domain Bacteria; phylum Actinomycetota; class Actinomycetes; order Jiangellales; family Jiangellaceae; genus Jiangella; species Jiangella anatolica. The sequence goes on along the minus strand of NZ_POTW01000152.1, from coordinate 7,087 downwards.
ATGGAGGCTTGCCTCCGTTTGCAAGGGCTGCCGAGGAGGTGGACATGACGGACGAGGACGACGCGACGCCGGCCGACGGCGCGCCGGCCGACGCCTTCGCGCGCCGGCCGAAGCGGGCCGACGCCCGGCGCAACTACGAGAAGCTGCTCACCGCGGCTCGCGAGGCGTTCGCCGAGGCCGGCGTCTCGGCGTCGCTGGAGGACATCGCCCGCCGGGCCGGCGTCGGCATCGGGACGCTCTACCGCCACTTCCCCACCCGCCGCGACCTGTTCGAGAGCGTCTACGTCGACGAGGTCGAGGTGCTGTGCCGCGCCGCCGACGAGCTCGCCGGGCTGCCGCCATGGGAGGCGCTGGCCGGCTGGCTGCGTCGCTTCGTCAGCTACACGGCGACGAAGCGGGCCATCGCCGAGGCGCTGAACTACGACTCGCCCGTGTTCGCGACCGGCCGGCAGGCCATCGGCGCGGCCGGCGAGCCGTTGCTGCGCCGCGCCCAGGACGCCGGCGACGCCCGTCCGGACGCCTCCTTCGACGACGTGCTGCGGCTCGTCGGGGGCGTCACGATGTACCCGTTCGCCGACCCCGCCCAACTGGAGCGGGTGCTGACGATGGCGCTGGACGGGATCCGGATCCGGCCCTGATCAGCGCACGTCGTCGAGGTAGGCCTGCGCGACCTTCTTCGGCGCGCGGTCCAGCCAGGCCTCGACCACCAGCTCGGTCAGCTCCGGCTCGTCGATGCGCTCCAGCCGCACCAGCACCATCGGGTACCCGTCGAAGTGCGGCGTGGTGAAGAAGACGTCCGGATCGTCGGCGAGGATCGCCTCCTTGGCGCCGAGGTCGGGCACCCATGCCCCCAGGATCGGCCCGTCCGGCGCGGCGTCGCCGAGCGCCTTGTAGTCGGCCTTGCGCAACGGCCGCTCCCAGACGAACGTCTTGTCGCGCACCCGCCAGGTGCGCAGGCCCTCGCGCCCGGCCTGCTCACTCGTCTCCGGCAACGCCGTCGCGATCCGGCTGACGTCGTCCCAGCTGCACATGAATTCACGGTAGCCCCGCCGGTCACGGTTGGACAGCCGTGTGCGGTCACTCGGGCGCGGCCCCATCGGGCGGCTGCCACGGCGGGAGCGCCCACGTCCAGGACGGCATCGGCTCCGGCGGCCCGGGCCGCACGTCCGGCTGCGACAGCAACACGGCCATCCGGCTGCCCCACTCGACGTAGCCGGCGAACGCCGCACGGAACTCCGGATCGGCGGGCAGGCCGGCCTCGTCGGCCGCGTCCTGCAGCAGCTCGACCCAGCGCCGGCGCTGCCGCTCGGTGATCCCCTTGCCCAGGTGCTTGCCCACCATGTGGGCGTGCCCGCCGCGCTCGCGCGAGTACACCGGCGGCCCGCCGAACACCTCGCCGAGCCAGGCGGCCACGTGCCGCGGATGGTCCGGGTCCATGTCGCGGAACAGCTCGCTCAGCTCGGGATCGGCGCGGACGTGCGTGTAGAAGACGGTGAACAGCCGCTCGAGCGCCGCGGCGCCGCCGGCCCACTCGTACAACGTCGGAACGGTCACGCCACGAGTCCACCATCGAGGGCCGCAGCGGACAAGAACGTACCGTGTAGTGCGTGGAGGTGAGGCGGCCATGAGCCGTCGCTGGAGCGCACCGTCAGGCCAGCCGCCGCCAGAGGTCCGGATAGTCGGTGACCAGCCCGTCGCCGTCCACGGCCAGGTCGGCGGTGAAGTCGCCGGACTCGTAGCGGTAGACGTCGGCGGCCAGCCGCTCATAACGCTGCTCCGCCGCCTCGACCGTGAGGCCGCGGTCGACCTGCACGTAGACGATCCGCAGCTCGGCCGACTCCCCCACGGCCAGGCCCAGCCGGCGGATCGGCAGCGTGTTGGTGAACGGCGTCAGCGCGATGTCGACGTCGACGCAGCCGGCGAGGCCGGGCGGTTCGGCGCCGTCGTCGTCGAACCAGCGGCCGTCGGCGCGGCGGTCCAGGACCAGGCCGGGCTCGCCGTACGGCGCCAGCGTCAGCCGACGCACCGTCCAGTCCGGGCCGGCGTCGATCGTGTAGGCGAGCCGGGTGGGCCGGCCGTCCAGCGCGACGATCACCCCGTCGGCGCGGACCCCGTCGGCGTCAGTGCGCAGCACCAGGTGCTCGGTCGCCGGCCAGGCCAGCGCCGACCACATCAGCTCCCGTTCCATGAACCTCAGTCAACCGCGCTTCACACCCCGATGCAACCGGTAAACTGATTTGATGGTTAACGTCGCGCAGGAGGCGCCCGGCGCGCTGGAGGCCGTACGCGAGCTGCTGAACAGCTGGCTGATCCCCAACGACACGCGCCGGCCGGACGACCGCTTCGACCGCTGGGCCGCCGCGCACGCCGTCCCGCCCGCCGAGCATGCCGGGGTCCGATGGCTGCGCGACGACCTCCGCGCGGCCGTCGAGGGCACGGCCGGTACGGACGACGTCGTCAACGCGTGGATCGAGCGGACCGGCGTGCGGCCGCGGATCGGCGCCGGGGCGCTGGAGTTCCGGCACGACGGCGGCACTGCAGGCGACCTGCTGGTCACCGTCGTCACCGCCATCGGAGCCGGGACCTGGCGCCGGCTCAAGACCTGCCCGGACTGCCGCTGGGCGTTCTACGACCACACCCGCAACGGCGGCAAGCGCTGGTGCCTCATGACGGCGGGCGGGCCGGACGGCCGGTCCTGCGGCAGCATCGCGAAGGTCCGCGCGTACCGCGCCCGTCAGGCCTCGACCGGGGCCGGGTAGCGCTCACCCCACCACGCGGCCCACCGGTCGTTCAGCTCGGTGTACGCGGCGTCGTCGAGGCCGAACGTGCTGAGCACCGCCATCGCCGAGCCGGCCGGCTTCTCCGGCCCCGGCGGCACGGACGCGACCACGAGCAGCCCGGCGCCCCACGCGCCGACGGTCAGGCCGAGCTGGTTCGCCGAGCGGAACCACACCTCGCCACCGACGTCCTGGCCGGCCAGCGTCGCGCGGTAGGCCGATCCGGGCGGCAGCTCCGCGAGGTCGTCGAGGCCGAGGGCCGCGACCAGCGGCGATCCACCCGCCGCCGGACCGGCGAAGAACGCCGTGCGCCGCTCGACGTCCGGCTGCCGTTCCAGGTAGAAGCGCAGCTGGTGCAGGAACGTCGTCCAGCCCTCGGTGATGTCGTCGTAGTAGGCGTCCCACTCGGGGCTGACGCCGCGCGGCGCCCTGGTCAGCGTGATCCGGGCGCCGTCGCCGTCGGGCTCGACGACGATCCGGTCGCCCTCCTGGACGCCGAGCGTGCGCGCCTGCTCGTCCTCGGTGAAGCTCTGGAAGTAGATGAGGTCGATCTCGTCGTCGAGGCCGGGCGAGTCCCAGCCGTGCCAGTGCCGGATCCGGTCCTTCTCGCGCAGCGCCCGCCACACCTCCTCCACGGGTGCGGCGACGGTCACCTGGATGCGCGGTGTCTCGGTCATGATCGGTCTCCTCGTGGCGCCGGGTAGCCGCCGGCGACCAGCCGGTACGGGCGGCCGTCGCCGGTGTCGAACCGGTCGACGACGCGGCGGACCGCCTCGGTCAGCTCGTCGGTGAAGGCGTGGACGTCGCCGGGCTCGGCGAACCGGACCTCGGCCTCGATGGTGAACGTGAGCAGCCGCCGGCCGGACTCGTCGGCCCGGGACTGCATGCGGGCGACGTCGCGGACGGTGCCGGCCGCGACGCCGACCAGGTGCTCGGCGGCGTACTGGTCCTGGACCTGGGTGAGCTCGGCGGACATGACGGCGGGATCGACGACGACGGCGCCCGGCTTGGCCCGCAGGATCCGCTCGACGCAGCCGCGCCGCCGTCGCTCCTCGACCAGCTCGACCAGCCCGGCCGCCTCCAGCACGCGCAGGTGGTAGTTGACCCGCTGCCGCGGCAGCCCGAGCGCCGCCGCCAGCTGCGTGGCCGACGCCGGCTCGCGCAGCCTGGTCAGGAGCTCGCGCCGCGGCGGGGCCAGCGCGGCGCGCACCTCGCCCGGCTGATCGAGGTAGGTGATCGCGGCCATGCTCCCATCGTCGAATTGACAATCTGATTTGTCAATACGCGATCGTGCACAGACGCCTGGTGGCGCGGGTGAGCGCGACGTACAGGTCGCGTTCGCCGCTGGGGCGGGCCGCGACGATCTCCTCCGGTGCGACGATGACGACGGCGTCGAACTCCAGGCCGCGGGCCTCGGCGGCGGGGACGAGGCGCGCCCACCGGGTGATGCCGGCGGCGGTCAGCCCTTCGACCCGGCCGGCCGCGCAGATGACGGCGAGCAGGTCGCCCGGGTGCGCCGCGGCCTGCGCCCGGAGCTCGTGGGCCACCGTGGCGGCGAGTGCCTCCGGACGGGTGCTGCGGGTCCGCGGCGGATCGCCGTGGCGGATCGACCGGATCGGCGCCTGACCGGGCGCGATCCGCGCGAGCAGGTCGTGCGTGCTGGCCAGGATCTCCTGAGTCGTGCGGTAGCCGACGGTCAACGTGTGCAGGGCGAACCGGTCGCCGAGGTGCGGGCCGAGCGCCTGCGGCCAGTCGCTCGCCGTCGTCGCCGGGCCGGCCTGGGCGAAGTCGCCCACCAGCGTCATCGACCGGGCCGGGCACCGGCGCACCACCATCCGCCACTGCATGGCGGTCAGCTCCTGCGCCTCGTCGACCACGACGTGCCCGAACGTGCGCTCCGGCGGCCCGTCCACCAGCTCGGCCGCCTCGTCCAGCAGCGGCAGGTCGGCGTCGGTCCATTGCGTGCCGGGCGCACGCGCCAGCAGGGACCGGACGACCGCGTCGGGCGTGAGCCGCGGCCACAGGGACTCCAACCTGCGGTCCACGTGGGCGTCGTCCATGAGGCTCGCCCGGACGGCGTCCGCGTCGAACACCTCGGCCGGGTCCGCGGCCGGCGCGTCGTCGAAGCCGAGGGCGCGCAGGTCGGCCGCGGCCGCGGCGTCGAGGTCCAGGCCCGTGCTCGCCGCGGTCTCGGCATCGATGCGCTCCAGGGTCTCGGCCGCGCTTCGCTCCAGCGCGTCCGTCATGGCGTCGACCAGGTGCTCCTTGAACACCTCCCGGGCCCGGTTGTGCGCGAGGCCGCTCGCCCACGCGGCCGCCCGTGCCGTCGCGACGTCCGCGTCGCCGCCGGGCGCCTGCCGGGACCGGACCAGGTCCGCCAGCGCCGCGGCCTGCGCGAGGCTCCCCTTGCGCCGCGCGACGTCGAACGGCTCGTCCGCCGCGGGCGCCAGGCCGGCCAGCTCCGCGCACGTCGACAGCACCACGTCGTTCTCCCCCAGCGAGGGCAGCACCCGGGAGACGTAGTCGAGGAACCGCGCGTTCGGCCCGAGCACCAGCACACCGTCCGCGGCGGCGTCCGGGAAGGCGTACAGAACGTAGGCGGCCCGGTGCAGCGCGACGACGGTCTTGCCCGTGCCGGGGCCGCCCTGCACCACCGTCACCCCGCGATGCGGCGACCGGACGATCGCGTCCTGCTCGGCCTGCAGCGTCGCCACCGCCGCCCGCATCCGCCCGGTGCGCCGCGCCGCCAGCGCCTCCGCCAGCGGTCCGTCGCCGACGACGTCGTCGGCCGCGGGCGCGGAGCCGTCCAGCAGCTCGTCGCTCACCGCGCGGACCACCCGGCCCTCGACGCGCAGGTGCCGGCGCCGGCGAAGCCCCATCGGCTCGACGGCGGTCGCCGCGTAGAACGGCCGCGCCGCCTCTGCACGCCAGTCGACCAGCAACGGCAGCTCCTGGCTCTCGACCCGCAGGCCGAGCCGCCCGATGTGCAGGACGGCGCCGTCCGCGCGATCGATCCGGCCGAACACCAGCCCCTGCTCGGCGCCCTCCAGCCGGCGGATCCGGCGCGTCAGACGGTCCGCGGCGACGTCGCGCGCGTACGCCTCGCCGGCGCCGCCGGCCGGCGACCTCAGTACGTCCGCCAGCTCGGCTCGCGCCTGCGCCAACCGCTCGTCGAGCACCTCGAACATGGCATTCACGTGCGCCTGCTCGACCTGGATCTGCGGCACCGGCAGCCCTTCGCCCGCCGGGATCAGCCGGCGAGGACGGCGCGGTCGGGCACGACCCGGCCGAGCCCGCGCAGCCACTCGTCCGGCGGGTCGGGCCACCAGCGGCCGGAGCGCAACGTGCCGATCACCTCGCGGACGGCTCCGACGTCGGCCGCGGACGGCACGACCCGGTTCGGCGAGACGCCCGCGAGCACCCCGAACCACCAGTGCCGGCGGGTCTGCGGCAGCGCCTCCGGGTCGAGCACGACGTAGTAGTCCGGCAGCGCGATCGTCTCGGCGCGCAGCGTGTGCAGCGCCGCCTCGACCGCGACCTCCAGCGTCCCGGCCGGCGCGACGCCGTCGAAGAAGCCGGTCCAGGCCGCGCCGACGTCGGCCAGCGGGTCGAGATCGTGCACGACGTAGGCGGCGTGCGACTGGGCGACGGCCGCGCGGACCCGCCGCTCGGCATCGTCGCCGGGAGCCCGCGAGACGGCACGGACGTTCGCCAGGCCGTCGAGCCCGGCGACCATCCGGCCCGCCGCGTCGCCGACGATCGCCACCACCGTGCTGTTCGGCCGCACCACAAGAGAAACCCTATGCTGCGGACGGTGAAGTACATGATGCTCATCTACGGGACCGAAGAGACCTGGCAGCGCGTCTACGACGGCGACAAGGTCGGCGACGACCACCTGCGCCGGCACCGCGAGCTGACCGAGCGGCTGGTCGCGTCCGGCGAGTACGTCTCGTCGTCCGGGCTCACCGTCGAGGCGGCCCGGACGGTGCGGGTGCGCGACGGCGTGCCGGCGGTCACCGACGGGCCGTTCGGCGAGGCCAAGGAGGTGCTGGCCGGCTACTACCTGGTCGACTGCGCCAGCATGGAACGCGCGACGGAGATCGCGGCGCAGATCCCCGAGGCCGCGTACGACCTCGTCGAGGTGCGCCAGGTGCTCGACCCCGCGGACATGTGACTACGCCGGCGCCTCCGGGTCGAGGCCGAGCGCCGCGCGCCCACCGTCGACCGGCACCGTCGCGCCCGTGACGAACGAGGCGTCGGCGGAGAGCAGGTGCGCCACGACCGCCGCGACCTCGTCCACCCGCCCGACC
>NZ_POTW01000151.1 GCF_003236295.1 Jiangella anatolica | reverse complement strand
CGGCTGGGTGGGCCAACCATAGGCGCTGCCACCGACAACGTCCCGCCACCAGCTACCGGCCACCGGCCGCCCGCCCCGTCTCGTGCGTCAGGTCCCGAGGTCGGTGATCGTCCCCGCGACGACGTCGGCCGCCACGTCGCGCAGCTTGGCGTTGGTGGACCGGGACCGGTCTCGCAGCAGCGCGAACGCGTCGTCGACGGAGATCGAGAGCCGCTCCGCCAGGACGCCCTTGGCCTGCTCGATCAGGATCCGGCTGTCCAGCGCGGACTGCAGCTGGCCGGCGACCTGCTCGTGCTGCCGGACCGTGCGCTCGTGCAGGATCCCGATCGTGGCGACGTCGGCCATCGCCTGGGCGAGCGCCAGCGACTCGGCCGCCAGCCCGCCCGGCGCGGACCCGAACAGGTTCATCCCGCCGATCACCACGTCGCGCAGCCGCATCGGCAGCGTGTGGACGGCGGTGAACCCGGCGGCACGGGCGACCGGCGCGAACAGCGGCCAGCGGGCGTCGCCGCCGGCGGCGAGGTCGTCCATGGACACCGCCCGGCCGGTGCGGAACACGTCGAGGCAGGGGCCCTCGGAGTTCTGCAGCTGCGACAGCTCCAGCATCCGGGTCTCCTCCGACGACGCGGCGACGAGGTTGAGCGTGCCGTGGTGGTCGGCCAGCACCACGCCGCAGGCCTCGACGTCGAGCAGCTCCACCACGCGGTGCACGAGCAGGTCGAGGAACCCGATCACGTCGTAGTCGTCCACGAGCGTGTCGGCCAGCTCGACAAAGGTCTCGCGGACGCGCCGGTCGGTGGTGCTCATGGGCCGCTCCCCGGTTGGTCGTGGTCGCGGTTCGGAGGAGCGTCCATCATCTCGTTCCCTCTCGCCGTGTCGTCCGTGCCGCGCCGGTCCGGTGCCAATCTCAGCCGCCGCGCCACGACGTCCGCCGCGACGTCGGCCAGTCGCCGCTCGTGCGCGTACGCATAGGCCCGCAGCCGGACCAGCGCCTCGCTCACGCCGACGCCGAGCTGGACACTCACCATGCCCGCCGCCTGGTGCACCTCGGCCCGCCGCTCCGGCAGCAGCCCGGCCCGCAACTGCTCCGGGCCGGCGCCGACGGCCCCACGCTCGTCCAGCACCGCGACGAGCACGGCGTCGGCGAAGGTCAGCGCCGTCGCCAGCCGGGAGGCGCCGAGGTCACCAGGGACGCGACGGTACACGCTCAGGACGCCGACGCGCGCCGCGCCGGCCGCGACCGGGAACGCGAACAGCGCCCGCACGCCCCGCTCCAGCGCCACCGGGGCGAACGCCGGCCAGCGCCGGACGGCCGCGGCGAGGTCGGGCACCAGCACGACACTCTCGCCGGCGGCCGCGTCGAACCCGGGCCCCTCACCCAGCGTGACCTGCAGCTCCTCCAGCTCGTCGGCGGCCTCGCCGACGGCCAGCACCGGCTCCTGCGCACCCGACGCGCCGACCACGGACAGCCCGCAGCCCATCGCGTCGACCGCCGCCACGCACGCCTCCAGCACAGGCCGGATCGACGGGCCGGTCCCCTCCGCCCGTGCTCGCTCGATGGTCGCTCCCCAGACGTGATCTCCCCGCAGACGCGGCCACTTTGGCAGGTCCGCCGGGCGCCGCGCCAGTGCCTATCGACGCTGTAGGCGAAGCCGCCACGGCGCCCGCGCGGCCGTCGTTACGCTGTCGTCCATGGCCGAGGCGACGACGCCGCACGACGGCGAGCAGCACCGGCACGGGAAGCTGGCCGGCCGGCTCAACTGGCTGCGCGCGGGCATCCTGGGCGCCAACGACGGCATCATCTCCACCGCCGGCATCGTGGTCGGCGTCGCGGGCGCCACGACGGACCGCGACTGGCTGCTGCTGACCGGCCTCGCCGGCCTCGTCGCGGGCGCGTTCTCGATGGCCGGCGGCGAGTACACGTCCGTCAGCGCGCAACGCGACACCGAGCGGGCGGCGCTGGCCCGGGAGCGCTGGGAGCTGGAGCACCTGCCCGGCGAGGAGCTCGCCGAGCTGACCGAGCTCTACCGCGAACGCGGCCTCTCCCCGGACGTGGCCGAGCGGGTCGCGCGTGAGCTGACCGCCCGCGACGCACTGGCGGCGCACGCCGAGGCGGAGCTGGGCATCGACGCCGACGAGCAGACCAACCCGTGGACGGCGGCGATCTCGTCGTTCGTCGCGTTCGCGCTGGGCGCCATGCTGCCGCTGCTGGCGATCGTCCTGCCCCCGGCGAGCGCGCGGGTGCCGGTCACGATGGTGACGGTGGTCGTCGCGCTCGCGCTGACGGGGTATGTGGGCGCACGCCTCGGCGGCGGCCGGCGGGTGCGGGCGGCGGCCCGAGCGGTCTTCGTCGGCCTGCTGACGATGGCCGTGACGTACGCCGTCGGCTCGCTGGTCGGGGTCTCCTGACGAGAGAGCCCTACCCCGGCACGAACGGTCGTGCTATTTTGAACCTGTGACGAAGGGCGCCGAGACCCGGCAGGTCATCCTCCGCAAGGGAGTCGAGACCGCCTACCGCGTCGGCCTGGGCGGGCTGACGATCGGCCATCTCGCGGCCACCACCGGCATGTCGAAGAGCGGCCTGTTCGCGCACTTCCGCTCCAAGGAGCTGCTGCAGATGGAGGTCCTGCGCGAGGCGCGGACCGAGTTCATCGACGCCGTCATCCGGCCGGCTCTGCTGGCGCAGCGCGGCGAGCCGCGGGTGCGCGAGCTGTTCGAGCGCTGGGTCGAGTGCGGCCGCGCCCGCATGCCCGGCGGCTGCCTGTTCGTCAAGGCCTCCGCCGAGCTGGACGAGCAGGACGGCCCGGTCCGCGACCAGCTGGTCCGCGACCACCTCGACCTCTACGACTCGTGCGCCCGGATGTTCGCCGGCGGCATCGCCGAGGGGCACTTCCGCGACGACGCCGATCCGCTCCAGTTCGCCGCCGACCTCGACGGCATCATGCTGGCCTTCTACCACGCACACCGGCTGCTCGAGGACGAGCGGTCCGAGGCCAGGGCGCGGCACGCGTTCGAGCGGCTGCTCGCCGACGCCCGCCCCACCACGAGCTCCTGACACCGCACCCACCCGAAGGGACCGGCCATGACCACCATGTCGCCACAGAATCGCACGATCGTTCGTGCTGGTGCGAAGCTCACCGTGCTCCGGTACGCATTCCGCGCGCTGGAGCGGGTCGCCCCCGCGGCCGGCGCGGGATGGGCGGCCCGGCTGTGGTGCACGCTGCCCAACACCGGCGGGCGGCGGCGCGACGACCGGCCGGAGCCGGGCGAGCGCAGCTCGCTGACCCTCCCCGGCGGCCGGGTCGTGGCGGTCGAGAGCTGGGGCTTCGGCCCGCCGGTCTACCTGATGCACGGCTGGGGCGGCTGGCGCGGCCAGCTCGGCGGGTTCGTCCGGCCGCTGACCGACGCCGGCCGGCGGGTGGTCGCGGTCGACGCGCCGAGCCACGGCGAGTCCGGGCCGGGGCGCCTGGGCCGCGGCCGGGCCACCGGCGTCGAGTTCGTCGAGGCGCTGACGGCCGCCGCGGGCAAGCACGGCAAGCCGGCCGCCGTCATCGCGCACTCGCTGGGCAGCGCGGCCGCCGCGGTCGCCGTCGCGGACGGGCTGCCGGCGGCACGGCTGGCCCTGATCGCGCCGAGCACGAACCTGAGCGAGGGCCTCGCGCTGTTCCAGCGCACGATGGGGTTCGGCCAGCGCGTCGGCACCCGGATGGTCGCCCGGCTGGAGCGCCTGGCCGGCCGCCCGCTGGCCGACTTCGACGTCACCGATCTGAGCCGGCGGACCGGCGCCGAGCTGCCGCCGACCCTCGTCGTACACGACCGCAGGGACAAGGAGGTCCCGTACGACGACGGCGCCGCGCTCGCGGCCGCCTGGCCGGAGGCGGAGCTGGCCAGCACCGACGGGCTCGGGCACCAGCGCATTCTGCGCGACCCCGCCGTGATCTCGCTGGTCGTCGACTACGTCACGCGCTGACGAGAGTCACGCCCGCACGCCGACGTCGAGGCGGGTCAGCAGGTCGCGGACCATCTCATCGAGCCCGTCGCGGATGGTCCGGACGCCGTCGAGGTCACGGCCGGCGGTCTCGGGCACGTCCCAGCGCTCGTACCGCTGGCCGGGCCGCTCCGGCACCGTCACGTCGCCCATGATGACGACGACGTCGGCGGCGTCGAGGATCTCCTCGGTCCACGGTTTCGGGAACTCGTCGCCGAGGTCGACGCCGCGCTCGTTCATCGCCTCGGCGACGCCCGGGTCGATGTCCAGCGCCGGCTCCGCGCCGCCGGACCAGCCGACCGCGTACTCGCCGGACAACCACTCGAACAGCCCGAGCGCCAGCAGCGACCGCCCGGCGTTGTCGGGGTCCAGGAACAGGACGGTGGGCTTGTCCTGCTCGCGCTCGACCCTGGCCAGGGCCCGCAGCCGCTGCCGCGAGAACCGCTCGGCCATGAGCGGCAGGAACGTGGGGATGCGGGCGCCCGCCGCGAACTGCTCGTAGCTGGTCTCGAGGAACCGGTCGATGGTCTCGCGGCCGATCTCGGTGAACTCACCGTTCAGCCGCTCGGCGGCGGCTCTCATGGCGAGGCCGTGCTCGATCTCGGTGGGCGGGGCGCCAGGGCCGGTGACGGGGCTCTCGGGGATGTCGGGGGTCGGTGTGGTCATGGATCCTCCCTCGGGGGCTCGCGTGATGCGTACCCGCGACGGCGCGGCCGAATCAGGCGCGGACGGCGGATCGGGTCGCGTCGATGGTCGCGGAGCCGACGACGCGGTCGCCGTCGTAGAGCACGATCGCCTGACCAGGCGCGACGCCCTCCTGCGCGGCCGCGAACGCCACCTCGACGTCAGCCGGGCCAACCGTCGCGACTGCGTCGACCGGCGTCCCGTGCGCGCGGAACTGCGCCAGGCATCGCAGCTCGGCCCCGTCGGGCGGCGGCGGCCCGCACCAGCGCGGCGCCACCGCGGTGAGCGCGTCGACGGCGAGCGCCTCGCGCGGCCCGATGGTGACCCGGCGGTCGACCGGGGAGATGTCGAGGACGTAGCGCGGCTTGCCGTCGGCGGCCGGGGTGCCGATGCGCAGCCCCTTGCGCTGCCCGATGGTGAACCCGTACGTCCCGTCGTGCGCGCCGACGACGGCGCCGGTCGTGTCGACCAGCTCGCCCGGCTCGGCGCCGAGACGGTCGCGCAGGAACCCGGCGGTGTCGCCGTCGGCGATGAAGCAGATGTCGTGGCTGTCGGGCTTGCGGGCGACGGCCAGGCCGCGGCGCTCCGCCTCGTCGCGCACCTCGGACTTGACGGTGTCGCCGAGCGGGAAGATCGCGTGCGCCAGCTGGTCGGCCGTCAGCACGCCGAGCACGTAGGACTGGTCCTTCTCCGGGTCGGCGGCGCGGTGCAGCTCGCGGCCGCCGGGGCCGTCGACGACGCGCGCGTAGTGCCCGGTGCCGACGGCGTCGAAGCCCAGCGCGAGCGCGCGGTCCAGCACGGCCGCGAACTTGATCTTCTCGTTGCAGCGCAGGCACGGGTTCGGGGTGCGGCCGGCGGCGTACTCGGCGACGAAGTCGTCGACGACGTCGGCGCGGAACCGCTCGGCCAGGTCCCACACGTAGAACGGGATGCCGAGCACGTCCGCCGCGCGGCGGGCGTCGCGGGAGTCCTCGATGGTGCAGCAGCCACGGGCGCCGGTGCGGAACGACTGCGGGTTCTCCGACAGCGCCAGGTGCACGCCGGTGACGTCGTGCCCGGCCTCGACCAGCCGGGCCGCGGCCACCGCCGAGTCGACTCCGCCGGACATCGCGGCGAGGACGCGCATGGTCAGTTCCCCCTGGTCGAGACGTTGACGATGCCGGCGGCGCGGGCCCGCTCGACGGCCGGGCCGATCGCCGCCACCAGCGCGTCGACGTCGTCCGTCGTGGACGAGTGGCCCAGCGAGAACCGCAGCGAGCCGCGGGCCCGCTCGCGCGGCGCGCCCATCGCCAGCAGCACGTGCGACGGCTCCGGCACGCCGGCGGTGCAGGCGCTGCCGGTGGAGCAGTCGATGCCGGCTGCGTCGAGCAGGAGCAGCAGCGCGTCGCCCTCGCAGCCGGGGAAGGAGAAGTGCGCGATGCCGGGCAGTCCCGCGCCGGGCGCGCCGTTGAGCACCGCGTCCGGAACGACGCCAAGCACGCCGTCGACCAGTCGCTGGCGCAGCGCCGTCATCGCGGCGGCACGCGCCGGCACGTCGGCCAGCGTCGCCCGCAGCGCCGCGGCCAGGCCGGCGATCGCGGGGGTGTCGATAGTGCCGGAGCGCACGTCGCGCTCCTGGCCGCCGCCGTGCAGCACCGGGACGACGTCGGCCTCGCGGCGCAGCAGCAGCGCGCCGACGCCGACCGGCGCGCCCACCTTGTGGCCGGACACCGTCAGCGCGGTCACGCCGGAGTCGGCGAAGTGCACCGGCAGCGCGCCGACCGCCTGCACGGCGTCGGAGTGCACCGGGATGGCGAACTCGCCCGCGAGGGCGACCACCTCGCCGATCGGCTGCACGGTCCCGACCTCGTTGTTCGCCCACATGACGGTGATCAGCGCGACCGACTCGGGGTCGGCCTCGACCACCCGGCGCAGCGCCGCGACGTCGAGCCGGCCGGCCGCGTCGACCGGCAGCCACTCGACCTTGGCGCCCTGCTCGGCGGCCAGCCAGTCGACCGAGTCGAGCACGGCGTGGTGTTCGACGGCGGAGGCGAGGACGCGCACGCGGCGCGGGTCGGCCGCGCGGCGGGCCCAGTAGAGGCCCTTGACGGCGAGGTTGTCGGCCTCGGTGCCGCCGCCGGTGAACACGACCTCGCTCGGGCGCGCGCCGAGGCCCGCGGCGACGGACTCGCGGGCCTCCTCGACCAGCTTGCGGGCGTGCCGGCCGGACGCATGCAGCGACGACGGGTTGCCGAGGGTCGCCATGGTCGCGGCGACGACGTCGATCACTGCGGGGAGGACGGGGGTCGTCGCCGCGTGATCGAGATAGACGCGGCGCTCGGACATCGCCCCCAGTTTACGTCGTCAGCCCTTGCGCTTCTCGATCTCGGCGGTGGCCTGGGGCAGAACGGTGTGCAGGTCGCCGACGACGCCGAAGTCGGCCATGGCGAAGATGGGCGCCTCGGGGTCCTTGTTGACCACGACGATGGTCTTCGACGTCTGCATGCCGGCCCGGTGCTGGATCGCTCCGGAGATGCCGCAGGCGAGGTAAAGCTGCGGCGAGACGGTCTTGCCGGTCTGCCCGACCTGGTAGGCGTGCGGGTACCAGCCGGAGTCGACGGCGGCCCGGGACGCGCCCACGGCTGCGCCGAGCGCGTCGGCCAGCGCCTCGACCGGGGCGAAGTCGCCGCCGGTCCCCCGTCCGCCGGAGACCACGATGGACGCCTCGGTGAGCTCCGGCCGGCCGGTCGCCGCGCGCGGCTTGCGCTCGACGATGCGGGCCTTGGTCGCCGCCTCGGAGAACGCGACCGCGACCTTCTCCTCCGCCGGGGTGGCCGGCGCCGGCTCGGGGGTGACGGCGTTCGGCTTCACCGTGATGACCGGCGCGCCCGTCGTGACCTGCGCGGTGACGGTGTACCCGCCGGCGAACACCGACTGCGTCGTCGACAGGTCCGCCGCCACGTCGACGGCGTCGGTGACGATGCCCGAACCGAGCTTGACCGCCAGCCGGGCGGCGATCTCCTTGCCCTCCGGGCTGGACGTCACCAGCACACCGGCCGCGCCCGACGCCTGGGCGATCTGCGCCAGCGCCTCGGCCTTCGGCACGACGAGGAACTGCTCGAACTCCGGCGCCTCGACGACATACACCTTCGCCGCGCCGTACTCGCCGAGCGTGTCACGCGCGGCGTCGAAACCGGAACCGAGGAACACCGCGGCAGGCTCGCCGGCCCGGCGCGCGAGCGTCAGCAACTCCAGCGTGGTCTTGCGCACCACACCGTCGACGTGGTCGACCAGGACCAGAACCTCACCCATCACAATCCCCTTCAGATGAACTTCTGCGCGGCGAGGAACTCGGCCAGCTTCACGCCGCCGTCGCCCTCATCGGTCACCACCGTGCCGGCCGTGCGTTCCGGCCGCTTCGTGACCTCACGCACCACCGACGCCGCCGCACCCAGCCCCACGCCGGCCGCGTCGACCCCGAGGTCGGCCAGCGTCCACGTCTCGACCGGCTTCTTCTTCGCCGCCATGATCCCCTTGAACGACGGGTACCGCGGCTCGTTGATCTGGTCGGTCACCGCCACGACCGCCGGCAGCGCGGCCTCGATCGTCTCCGAGGCGACGTCGCCGTCGCGGCGCGCCGTCACCGCGTCCGCGGACACCGTCAGCTCACCGACGAACCCCACGTGCGCCAGGCCCAGGTGCTCGGCCAGCATCGCCGGCACCACACTCATCCCGCCGTCGGTCGACGCCATACCGGTCAGGACCAGGTCCACGTCACCGATCTTCCCGATCGCGGCGGCCAGCACCCGCGCCGTCGCCGGCGCGTCCGAGCCATGCAGCGAGTCGTCCACGACGTGCACACCGGAGTCCGCGCCCATCTGCAGCGCCTTCTTCAACGCCGCGTCCGCACCGTCCGGGCCCATCGTCAGCGCGACGACCTCGACGCCGTCGCCGGCCTCGGCGACCTTGAGCGCCTCCTCGACCGCGTACTCGTCCAGCTCGGACAACAGGCCGTCCACACCAGCACGATCGGTCGTGTTGTCAGCGGAGTTGAAGGTCCGGTCCGCAGTGGCGTCCGGAACGTGCTTGACCAGAGTGACGATCTTCATGGCCGGGCTGCGACCTCCTAGGCCGGGCGGGTGGCTGAGCCAGTCGACTGTCCCGATGTTACCGGCAGGTAACCACGGGCCCAAGCCCGGCTGACGTGCAACACGTCACAGTACAGGACGTCCGCCGTTACCCGTTTTCGCCTTGCTCACGCGGTCCCGATCTAGGTCCCACTGTGAAATGATCGCGCGATGCGGATACTTGTGGTCTCGTGGGAGTACCCGCCAGTGATCTACGGAGGTCTCGGGCGCCACGTCCACCGCCTGACCGAGGGACTCGTGGCCGACGGACACGACGTCGCCGTCGTCACCCAGTCCGCCCCGGGGATGCCCGAGGAGGAGGACGACAAGGGCGTGCGGGTGTTCCGCTCGCCGCCCGATCCCCCGGCCGACGAGCGTGAGCGCGGCGAGGACCTCGTGCCGTGGGTGCTGGCGCTGAACACCAGCCTGATGCGCACCGCGCACCGGCTGACGCGAGAATGGATGCCCGACGTCGTGCACGCCCACGACTGGGTCGACGCGCACGCCGGCATCAACGTTGCCCGCGCCATCGACGCGCCGCTGGTCGCGACCGTCCACGCCACCGAGGCCGGGCTGTGGGACGGCTGGCTGTCCACGCCGCTGTCGCGGGCCCGCCACGACATCGAGGCGTGGCTGGTCGCCGAGGCGACCCGGTCGATCGTCTGCTCCGAGGCGATGCGGGTCGAGGCGGCCGCCGCGTTCGACGTCCCGCCGGAGGACCTCACCGTCATCCGCAACGCCGTCGACCACCCCGCCTGGCGGACGACGGCCGAGGCGCGGCGGGCGACCCGGGAGCGGTTCGGCATCCCGCCGAAGACGCCGCTGCTGGTGTTCGGCGGCCGGCTGGAGTGGGAGAAGGGCGTTGACGTCTGCATCGAGGCGCTCTCGCTGGTCCGGCAGCGTCACCACGACGCCCGGCTGGTGCTCGCCGGCGCCGGTTCGCAGGAGGTCAACCTGCGGCGGCTGGCGCAGCGACTCCAGATCGACCACGTCGTCCAGTTCGCCGGCCGGATGGGCCAGCCCGAGCTCGCCGCGCTGTTCGGCGCCGCCGACGTCGCCATGTGCCCGTCCTCGTACGAGCCGTTCGGCATCGTCGCGCTCGAGGCGTGCGCGGCCGGCACCCCCGTCATCGCCGGCGACAGCGGCGGCCTGCGCGAGGTGATCGAGCACGACGTCACCGGCCTGCTGGTGCCGCCGCGCGACCCCGGCGACCTGGCCGCCGCGGCGATGCGGCTGCTCGAGGAGCCCGGCCTGTCGCAGCGGCTGGTCCGCGCGGCCCACCAGCGGATCTCGACTGAGTTCGTCTGGACCGCCGTCGCCCGCGAGACCGAGAAGGTCTACGCCGCCGCCGTCGCCGACCCCCGGCCGCCGCGCCCACGTCCGGCCCCGGCGCCCGACGGCAACATCCTCGCCGACCGCCCGCTGCCGGTCCAGCAAGCCTGGCGCCGAGTCCGCGGCGAGGTCTAGCCCCCAC
>NZ_POTW01000150.1 GCF_003236295.1 Jiangella anatolica | reverse complement strand
GGTCCGGCGTCCGCACCCCGGCTGGCCGAGGAGTTCCGGCATGACGTGCTGGTGACGCCGGGCCTGGCCGCCGCGGGCGGTGAGCTGCCGCCGTCGTCGTCAGGGCTGGAGGTGAGCGGGCCGGGCGTGGTCGTCTCGGCGATCCGGTCCCGCGGCGACGAGACCGAGCTGCGGCTGGTCGCGATGTCCGCCGCCCCGACGACGGCGACCGTCGCCGGGGCGTTCGCCACCGCCTGGCGGACCGACCTGCTCGGCCGGGCGCTGGAGCCGCTGCCCGTCGACGGCTACCGCGTCGACGTCGAGCTCGGGCCGTGGGAGATCGCCACGATCCGCCTCTCCTAGCGGCTGCGGGTGTGCACGGCGAAGCCGAGGTGCTCGGCGATGTCGGGCAGCGTGCTGAACAGCGACACGTCGCTGCCGTGGCAGGTCGACGGCACGAGCTTGCCGCCGTGGTGGATGCCGTAGGCGATGCGGCCGGTGCTCGAGTACCGGTACCAGGCGCCGCCGCTGTCGCCGGGGCAGGTGTCGATGCCGTCGACGCGGGCCATGCCGCGCGCGTTGGCGTCGTTGACGTCGCCCAGCACGCCGCAGCGGATGCCGGAGCCGATGGACTGGGCGGCGATGCACACCGTCTGGCCGGGTTGCATGCTCGTCTCGGAGGTGATCCGCCCGGCCACGGGCAGCCGCTGGCTGGTGGCGGAGGGGTCGTACATCCAGCCCCACGTCGCGCCGTCCAGCCAGTACGTGCTGTCGATGCGGATGGCGGCCGCGTCGACGTCGTTCCAGTTGTACCGGGCGCGCATGGTGCCGACGCTCTGCGTGCCGTTGCCCCACCGGCTGCCGATGGCGCCGCAGTGGCCGGCGGTGAGCACCCATCGGCCCACGCTGGTGGTCGAGTTCGCGGTGAACCCGGCCGAGCAGGAGTAGGTCTTCTCCGGGCCGCGCCACAGCTGCACACCCGCGCGCAGCGGCGGGCTGCAGCTGCGATGGGTGGCGCACACCTCCGGGCCGGTGGTCTGCGCGGTCCGGGCCGTCGCCCGCATGGTGGCCGGCAGCGCGACCGCGCCCCGGCGCACGCTGGCCAGCGTGCTCGCCGGCAGTTCGACGACGACCCGGTTGGCCTTCAGGTCGATGCCCGCGGTGGCGCCGGCGGGCACGCCGCGGTGCGTGCCGTTGTTGACGCGGTCTCGCTCGGCGATCAGCGTGGCCAGGCTGAAGTCGACGTCGTGGGTGGTGGCGTCGATGCCGCGGGCGGCCGCCGCCCGCGTGAACGCGGCCGCGGCCGCCGGCGTCGTCGACAGCAGGTGCTGCGTGTCGGTGGCGCCGTCGTACCAGGCGCCACCGTACGTGCCGGGGGACTGGGTCGCGAGCTGCTCCAGCAGCGCGACGCGCTCGTCCTCGGCGTCGATGCGCCGCAGCGCCTCGGCGTCGCTGACGCCGGGGAACGCCCGCTGGAAGGCGTCGATCGCGGCGGCTCGGTCGGGGTCGGCGGATCGCGGTGGCGGCGCGCTGGACGCGGTGGTGGCGGCGGGCGCCGCGCCGAACAGGCCGATGACGGCCACGGCGGCGCAGGCGAGCGCGGACATGCGTCGTCGATTCACGAGGGCTGCTCTCTCTACTCAGAGCCACGAGCCCTGCACAAACCGTGACAGATAGTGAATACGTCGGTAACCGGGGGGTTTGAGCATAAATGGAAACGGCTGGGGCCGCATCTCGAACGGCTCCAGCGCGCTGACCTGCGGCGACGCTGCCACTGGGCGAGTAAGCGGCCGCTTTCCGGCACGAGTGCGAGACCAGTGCCCGGCTGGCACAGCCCAGCCCGCGGCAACTCCGCGGCCTGACGCCTCACTGGCGACGATCTCCGACGCTCCCACCGCGTCCCGCGTCAACCGGCTTGCTCAGCGGCGTGTGCGCCTGCGATCGTGGGCTGGGCACGGGCACCCGCTCATCGCGCTGCCGGGAGGAATGGTGTCTGAGACTGTGCCGGGCTCTGAGGCCGGCACCAGGTCCCGGATCGCGCCCTTCGTCACCGCGTACGCCGTCACCATGTTCGGCGATCGGTTCGCCGAAATCGCGTTGCCGGTCGCCGTGCTCATGGCCACCGGCAGCCCCGCAAGCGCGGGTGCGGTGGCGGCCAGCGTGCAAGTGCCCGGTCTGCTGATCGCGCCGTTCCTCGGCCACTGGACCGACCGCCACTCTCGGCGGTCGATGCTGGTGTGGGCCGACGCGATCCGAGCGCTGAGCTTCGCCGCCTTCGCCTTCCTCGCCACCGAGTCGAGCGCGGACCTGCTCCCGTTCCTCGTGATCGGCGCCATCGTGGGCTGCGGCAACGTGCTGTTCGGAATCGCGGCCCAGGCGGTGCTGCCGCAACTGGCCCAAGGTCCCGCGCTGGGCAGGGCGAACGCGGTCCTCGAAGCGGCGGACGGTGTGTCGACGCTGGCCGGGCCCGCTGTCGCCGGCGTCGCTGTGGCACGGCTCGGTGCCGCGTGGGGGTTGGCGGCCAACGCCGTGTCGTTCGTCGTGTCCGGACTGCTGCTTCGTCGGTACCTGCCGCGCATGGACCCGCCGGGGCAGCCAGGCGCCGAGTCGCCAAGGACGATGGACATCGGCACACCACGCCGACTCGCCCGTACACTGCGGCGGCGCGTCGTCGAACCCCTGAGCATGGTGGTGAGCGACCGGTTCCAGTCGTTGATCCAAGTGGCTCTGATGGCGCTCAGCGCGCACGGCGCAGCTCTCGTGCTCGCCGTTCTGGTGCTCGGCCAGGATGAGCTGGAGTTGTCGGTCGCGCAGGTCGGCCTGGTGCTCTCCGCCGCTGGCGTGGGCGGTCTGCTCGTCAGCCTGGTGGGGGCCCGGTTCCCGGCTCGGCTCAACCAGCTGTGGAAGGTCGCGTTGAGCCTGCTGCTCAGCTGCGCGGCCGGGCTCACGCTGGCGATGTCCCAGTCGTTCTGGTGGATGTTCGTGGCCAACGGGATGCTCGACGCGTTCGTGACCGCCGCGTTCATCAGCACCGCCACGGTCCGGCAGGCGAGGACCTCCAACCGGGTCATGGGACGCGTAGGCGCTGCCTCCGCGATCGCCAACAATCTGGCCCGGGTGATCGGCGTCGCCGGCGCCGGTGTACTGCTCGCGGCGCACGGCGGGCGGGTCGTGCTCGTGGCGGATGCCGTCATGTTGGGAGTCGCCGGGCTCGTCCTGATGATCGCCGGTCGCCGAAGCCGCACACCCAGCGCGTCGATCGGCTCACCTCCGTGAGCCTGGGCTCAGGCCACCGGTTCGGGCGCCGCCGATTCCGAGGTGGCGATGCGCAGCGCCGGGCCTCGCCCGTGCACTCAGCCCGCCCGGGTAGGGCGCCATGTGTGTCAGTGGTGATCCATAAACTCGGCCCAAGATCATGAGTGCGCCGGCGGAGTGCGGTGTGCTCGACGGCTGGAAGGTGGCTCGCATGATGCGGCTCATCGTTCAAGGCGGCGACTACCTCGACCTCGACGCCGATGTCATGACCTTCGACGACGGCGCCCTCGTCCTCTGGCGGCGCGGAGCCGAGGTCGGGCGGCAGCAGATCGGCCGGGTGAGCGCCGTGGAACTCGGTCACAGTGTTCAGAAGAGTGAGGAGGCACCAGCCGCACCCTCCTACAAGCTGACCAAGATCAGGAGAGACCACCCGAAGGCCTACGCGCGCTGGACGGCAGAGGAGGAAGAGGTACTCGCCAGACTGCATGGGGAAGGACGCTCGATCAGCGACATCGCGCGGACCATGCAGCGACAGCCCGGCGGGATCAGATCTCGGCTCGAGAGGCTCGGGCTTCAAACGCCAGAAGTCGAACGCGAGAGCATCGGCTAGGGGGTCACGGCGACGACGGCGGCGGTGGCGGGGGTCTCCAGGATGTGCGGGCCGTCGGCGGCCGGGTAGCGGGCGAGGTCGCCACGGACGAGCCGACGCCGGCCCAGAGCGTCGGTGAGGAACAGGCCGTCGCCGCCCACGGCGACGACCTCGCCGTCTACCCGCAGCAGGACCGGGTCCGACACCGACCAGGACAGCGCCGTCCGGCCGGCCCGCAACCCGTCCAGCACGTCGGGCACGGACGGTGAGACCGCCGCGACCCAGGTGACGGGGCGGCCCACCACCGGGGCGTCGCCGGGGCGGTGGAAGTCCGAGCCGCCGATCGGGACGGTCGCCGGGTCCCAGGCGTTCCACCACGCCAGCGGGCCGGTCCACTCGCGGGCCAGCCACGACGAGTGGAAGATCTCCGCCAGCGGCGGCCGCACGTCCAGCGGATGCTGCCACGAGCAGTCGCCGCCCAGCGGATGGTTGATCGACAGCAGTCCGCCCTGCGCCGCGACGAACGAGACCCAGGTCGACGGGGACTGGCGGAAGTCGACCCACGGGATGGGGCCGAACGCGTTCGCGTGACCGCGGTCGGTCGTCACCTCCTGGCCGGGCAGCAGCGTGATCCCGTACCGCGACCCGGCGGAGGGCAGCGCGGCGTGGTGCGACACCGTGTTGTGGTCGGTGACGGCCAGGACGTCCAGACCGGCCGCCACCCCGAGCGAGGCCAGTCCGGCGATCCCCAGCGCGCCGTCCGAATGCAGCGTGTGGGCGTGGAAGTCGCAGGCCAGCCACGTCAGCCCGGCGTCGGCCGGCAACGAGCGACGGGGCGGACGAGGCGGGACGGGCGGCCCGGGCGGCTCCGGATCCAGCGGCGCCGACGGGTCGTCCAGCACGACCGACACCTCCACCGGCACCCCGTCGTCAGGCATCCGGTAGAGCCCGAGCACGACCGACCACTCGCCCGGCTCCAGCGGCCCGGCGACGTACCCCGGCGTCGCCGCGTCAGCCGTGACGGTGAACCGCCGCCGCGCCCCGCCGGACCACCCCCGCCAGCCGTCGGGACCCGAACAGCCGAGATCCACCACGGCGCCCGTCCCGGAGTACGAGAGCACGACGTGCACCGACGACGTACCCACGGGCACCTCGAACGGCACGGTCAGGTACGGCGACGCGGCCCGGTCGGCCGGGAGCAGCCGCCGCGACAGCAGCACCGTCACGCGGCCGCCGCCACCGGCTCCAGCAGCTCCTCGCTCTCCGCGTCGAACAGCAGCGTCCGTTCCGGCCGGACGGCGACGAAGCCGGCCACGCCCGGCGCCGGCTCCTCGTCCTCGTCGACCACGACCTGCACCAGCACCCCGTCCGCGGCCTCGACGGTGACCAGCACCGACGCGCCGAGGTTCTCGACGACGGTGACGGTGCCCCCGATCGCGTCCCCGGCCGGAGCAGTGGACCAGCGCAGGTACTCCGGCCGCGCACCCCAGATCACCGCGGCCCCGTCAGGCAGCGACAACCCGGGCGGCAGCGGCAGCGACGCACCGGCCACGGTCACCCGCCCGGAGGCGACGACGCCGGGGTGCAGGTTCATCGGCGTCGACCCGGCGAACCCGGCGACGAACGTGTTGGCCGGTCGCCGGAACACGTCGCGGGGCGAGCCGACCTGCTGGATCCGTCCCGTCCGCATGATCGCGATCCGGTCCGCCAGCGCCAGCGCCTCCGCCTGGTCGTGCGTGACGAACACCGTCGTGACGCCGAGGTCGCTCTGCAGCCGCTTGAGGAACGTCCGCGCCTCCAGCCGCAGCCGCGCGTCCAGGTTCGACAGCGGCTCGTCGAACAGGAACACGTCGGGCTTGCTGGCGACGGCGCGCGCGAGGGCCACGCGTTGCTGCTGCCCGCCGGACAGCTGCCCCGGCCGCCGCGCCGTCAACCCCGCCAGCGACAACCCGGCGGCGACGTCTTCCGCGGTGGCCAGCCGCGACGACCGGTCGACCTTCTGGATCTTCAAGGGATAGGCGATGTTGTCCGCGACGGTCATGTGCGGGAACAGCGCGTAGTCCTGGAACACCATGGCGACGCGGCGATCGCCGGGCGGCAGCGCCGTCACGTCGCGCGCGCCGATGGACAGCCCGCCGGCCGTCGCCGTCTCCAGCCCGGCGATCGTGCGCAGCAGCGTCGTCTTCCCGCAGCCGGACGGTCCGAGCAGGGCGAAGAACTCGCCGTCCTCGATGGTGAGGTCGAGCCCGTCGACGGCGCGGACGCCGCCCGGGTACTCCTTGACCAGCTGGTGCGTGGTGATCGCCGCCATCAGCGCTTGATCCCTCCGTGGAAGCGGAAGCCGTACCGGCGGTTCACGAACAGGTACATGAGCACGACCGGGATGGAGAACAGCAGGGAGAACGTGGAGATCAGGGCGAGGTTGGGCTGGCCGCCCTCGGTGTAGAAGGTGAACATGACGACGGCGGCCGGCTGCCGGTCGGGGGAGCGGAGCAGGATGAACGGGACGAGGAAGTTGCCCCACACCTGCACGACCGCCCAGACGGCGATCGTGGCCAGTCCGGGCCGCGCGATCGGGACGACGACGTGCCGCAGGATCTGCAGCGACGACGCGCCGAACACCCGCGCCGACTCCTCGTAGGAGCGCGGCGTCGAGTCCATGAAGTCCTTGAGGATGAAGATCGCCGTCGGCAGCAGCCCGCCGGTCAGCACCAGCACGACGCCGAGCTGCCGGTCGATCAGCCCCAGCTCCGTCATCAGCAGGAACGTCGGCACCATGGCCGCCGTCCCGGTCACGATCGACGACAGCAGGAGCAGCAGGTAGAGCAGCGTGTCGCGGCCGGGGATCCGGACCCGGGACAGCGCGTACGACGCCAGCGCGGCCAGCACCAGCGTGATCGCCATCGTCCCGGCCGCGATCAGCACCGAGTTGCCCAGCGACCGCATCGCGTACGGGTTGTCCCACAGCGTGCGGAAGTTCTCCAGCGTGAAGTCCGGCAGCGACACCTGCACCGACGGCGCGGTGTCGAACGGCGCGCTCAGTAGCCACAGCAGGGGCAGCGCGAAGAACACGAAGACGAAGCCGGCGAACACGTACCGGCCGACGACGCCCAGTGCGGCGCGAACGGTCATGGCCGGCGCTCCCTCAACAACCGCAGGTACACCGACGCCACGATCAGGTTGATGATGATCATGATCAGCGACAGCGCTGCGCCCTCGCCGAGCGCGCCGTCGCGCAACGCCACCCGGTAGATGTAGATGCCGAGGATCTCCGTCCGTCCCTGCGGCCCGCCGGCGGTGATCAGGTACGGCGCGAACACGTTGAACGTCCACAGCGTGATCAGCAGCGTGTTCGTGAGGATGTGGCCGCGGATGTTCGGCAGCACGACGTCGCGCAGCGTGGCGAACGTGCCCGCGCCGGCCATCCGGGCGGTCTCGAACTGCGACGGCGGCACCGAGGCCAGCGCCGAGCTGAACAGCAGCATCGAGAACGCGGTGCCGTTCCAGATGTTGAAGACGATGATCGACTGCATCGGGTACTCGAGCAGCCATGCGGTCCCGTCGGTGCCGAGCAGCGCGTTGAGCGTGCCCTCGCGCCGGTCCAGCAGCGCCAGCCACAGGAACGCGACCACCGACGCCGGGATGATCCAGGCCAGCAGGACGACGGTCTCCAGCACCGACCGGACGGCCGGGCGCAACCGGCGCGCCGTCCATGCCAGCGCGAACCCCAGGATCGACTGCCCGACGATCGCGGAGAAGAACACGAACGCCAGCGTCAGCAGCAGCGAGTTGCGAAACGCCGGGTCGCTCAGCGCGTCGGTGTAGTTCTCGGTGCCGACGAACTCAGGCTCGGCCGCGGCGAGCCCGGTCAGCCGCCAGTTCGTCAGCCCCAGGTAGAGCGTCCAGATCGCCGGGAACACCAGGAAGACCGCGACGACCAGCAGCGCCGGCGCGACGAACCCGGTCGCCCGCCACCGGCCGAGCCCGGCCGCGTCGCCGTCGTCGATGCGAGCCCGGCCGGCGCCCGCCCCGGTGGGGGCAGGGCCGGCCGGGTCGACGTCAGTCGGCGATGGAACCGTCGTCACCGACGATGCCCTCCAGTTCGCTCTGGTAGGCCGTCGCCGCGTCCTCGGCCGACGTGCCGGACGCGACCGCCGCGGTCGCGTTCTGCAGCGCGACGGAGACCTGTGGGTACAGCGCCAGCGCCGGCCGGTAGGCCGTGATCGGCAGCACCTCCTCGGCGATGAAGCTCATCAGCGGGTCGCCGGCCAGCGCCTCGGCGTTGACGTCGTCGCGGGGGGTGATCCGCGCGCCGCCGATGCTGATCATCGCCTCGAACGCCTCCGGGGAGTTCATGAACGTCAGCAGCTCCCACGCCTGCTGCGGGAACTCGGTGTTCGGATTGATGACGCGACCCGTGCCGCCGGACATGCTGACGAAGTCCTGCCCGTTCAGGCCGGCGCCGGGCTCACGGGCCGGGATCTTCGCCCAGCCGACGACCTCGTCGCGGTTGGCCATCGGCGCGATGCCCTCGTCGGGGTTGATGACCGAGCGCCAGAAGTAGTCGCCCTCGATCAGCATGCCGACCTGGCCGCTGGCGAACAGCTGGAACGACGTGTCGCGGCCCTGGGCCTCCTGCTGCAGCAGCGGGTCGCCGAGCTCCTCCTCGCCGTAGACCTGGCCGTAGAAGTCGAGCACCTCGGTAACGCCGTCGGTCGCGCCGGTCCAGGTGTCGTCGGCCCAGATCTGCTCGCCGGTGCCGGCCAGCAGCGGCAGGAAGCCCTGCATCGTCGTCGCCTCGCCCATCGGGACGCCGGCGTTGACCTGCAGCGGGGTGACGCCGTCGAGCTGCTTGAGCGCCCGGGCGGCCTCGAGGATCTCCTCCCAGCTGGTCGGCTGCCAGTCCTCCGGCAGCCCGGCCTGCGCGAACAGCTCCTTGTTGAAGTAGATGACCCGGCCGTCGGTGCCGACAGGGATGCCGTAGGCCTGGTCGTCGAAGGTCATCGCCTGCTGGACCGCCTCCGGGATCTGCTCCCAGCCGTCCCACTCCTCGACGGCGTCGCCGGCGATGTCGGTGAGCGGGGCGATGTAGCCGGCCTCGGCGAACTCTCCGGTCCAGATGCCGTCGATGCTGATGATGTCGCCGCCGGCGCCGGACTGCAGGTCCAGCGCGATCTTCGTCTTGTAGTCCTCGTCGTCGACGCCGTTCTCCTCGAACTCGATCGTGACGTCGACGCCCTTCGCCTCCTGCATGGCGGTGAACTCGGGGATCACGTAATCGGTGATCCAGGCCGCGCCCTCGGAGTTCTTGCCGCCGGCGATCGCGTTGTCGGTGATGGTCAGGGTGACCTCGGTGGCGTCGGCGTTCTGCGAGGGGTCGCCGCCCGCGGAGCCGCCGCCGTCGTCGTCGCTTCCGCACGCCGCCAGGACCAGCGCCGTCGCGAGCAGGCCGGCCGTGGCGCCGAGCCCGGTGTTGAGCCTCATCGTCCCTCCAGAACCCGAACCTCGATGTCCGGCTGTCAGATTGTCATGACTTTCTGACGAGGTCTAGACCTTCTGTGCCCGCGGACCTCACTGGAAGCTCACGTTCCTGGTCACACGGGCGGCTGGGCAAATGTCCTAACATACTGACGTACGCATCAGCGAGGTGAGGGGGTTCGAGTGGCCGAGGGGATCCCGGAGCTCGTGGTCGACCGCACCAGCCCGGTGCCGCTGTACTTCCAGGTCGCGCAGCATCTGGAGCAGCTGATCGAGTCCGGCGCGTTCCCGGCCGGCACCCGGCTGGACAACGAGATCCAGCTCGCCGACCAGCTCGGCCTGTCCCGGCCCACCATGCGCCGCGCCATCGAGTACCTCGTCGACCGTGGTCTGCTGGTGCGCAAGCGCGGCGTCGGCACCCAGGTCGTGCAGCCCAAGGTGCGCCGCCCGGTCGAGCTGTCCAGCCTCTACGACGACCTGTCGGCGGCCGGCAAGCAGCCGCGGACGCAGATCCTCTCGTTCGAGCTGCAGGAGCCGACGGAGGTGGTGGCCGAGGCGCTCGGCCTGTCCGACGGCGACCGCGTCTACGCGATCCGGCGGCTGCGCTTCACCGGCGACGAGCCGCTCTCGATCATGAGCAACTACGTGCCGGCCGGCCTCGTCCGGCTGGACGAGGCGGCGCTGGAGCGCACGGGCCTGTACGCGATGATCCGCGCCGCCGGCATCAACCTGAAGATCGCGACGCAGACCATCGGCGGCCGCGCGGCCCGGGCGGCCGAGGCGCGCCTACTCGCCGAGCACCCCGGCGCCCCCCTGCTCACCATGACCCGGATCGCCTACGACGAGACCGGCCGCGCCGTCGAGTACGGCTCACACCTCTACCGCGCGTCGATGTACACCTTCGAGCTGACGCTCACGACGACCTAGCGTCCTGCCTGGCACGCTGCAGGTGACCTTCTGTGCCGGAGATGCGGCGTTTGTGGAGCACTGCAGCGTGCCAAGGGCGACTCGATGGCGCGCGGCGCGGCGCGGCGCGCCGCGC
>NZ_POTW01000014.1 GCF_003236295.1 Jiangella anatolica | reverse complement strand
GTCCGGCGTGTATGTGGTGAAGCCGGGCAGCGACAGGCGGAACGCATCGGGTTGGGCGAACGCGCCGGTCGGGACGATGGACGTCGCACTCAGGCCGGCGTTGAGGATGCCGACATCCAGGGGCGAGTCGACGACGCGGGCGAGGGCGTCGTTCGCGCGTCTGGTGCACGCCGACGAGGGCGACGTGACGACGGGTGCGCAGGTGTCGCAGCTGGCCGGGCTGCTGGCGGCGTCGGTGCCGGACGGCAGCGTCGTCCTGGCGCCGGAGGAGGACTTCACGTCGCTGCTGTTCCCGTTCCTGGCCCAGCAGCAGCGCGGGGTCGTCGTGCGGACGGCGCCGGCGGCCCGGCTCGCCGCCGAGATCACCCCGGACGTCGACGTCGTGGCGTTCAGCGTCGTGCAGTCGGCCGACGGCGCGGTGGCCGACGTCGACGGCGTGCTGGCCGCGGCCCGCGCGGCCGGAGCGGTCACCGTCGCCGACGCGACCCAGGCGGTGGGCTGGCTGCCGGTCGACGCGCGGCGGTTCGACGCGCTGCTGGCCGGCGGCTACAAGTGGCAGCTGTCGCCGCGCGGGACGGCGTTCCTGGTGACGACGCCGCAGCTGCGCGGCCGCGTGGTGCCGTCGCAGGCCGGGTGGTGGGCCGGCGAGGATCCGCACGGCTCGTACTACGGCCCACCGCTTCGGCTGGCCGGCGACGCCCGCCGGCTGGACCTGTCGCCGGCCTGGTTCTCGTGGGTCGGCGCGGCGCCGGCGCTGGAGCTGCTGGAGGCGGTGACGATCGAGGCCGTGCACGACTGGAACGTCGGCCTGGCCAACCGGTTCCGCGCCGGGCTGGGGCTGCCGCCGGGCGACTCGGCGATCGTGTCCGTCGACGTGCCGGGCGCGGAGGAGCGGCTGGCGGCGGCCGGCGTCCGGGCGGCGGTGCGCGGCGGCCGGCTGCGGGTGTCGTTCCACCTCTACACGACCGAGGACGACGTCGATCTCGCGGTCGGCGCGCTCACCCGGAGCGGGTGAGGCCCGGCGCGCCCGGTCTCCGTACGGTCGGCGCCATGGAGCAGACGATGGTCAACGTCGACAACTTCGCCCGCGCCGAGACCGAACGCATGTTCCTGGCGCTCCTGCGTGACAGCGGCGGTGTGAACGCCTGGGCGCACCACCGGACACCCACGCCGCTGGACGATCAGCCGGTGATCAGGCAGAACCGCGACACGCTGTACAGCACCGTGCTGGCCGACATCGGCGCCGGCGCCACGCTCACGCTGCCCGACGCTGGCGGCCGATACCTGTCGGCGATGCCGATCAACCAGGACGGCTATGTCAACGACGTGTTCCACGGCGCCGGTGAGCACCGGCTCGACCAGGTCCGCTTCGACACCAGGTACGTGCTGGTGGCGGTCCGTGCACTGGTGGACTCCACCGATCCCGCCGACGTGGCCGAGGTCAACGCGCTGCAGGACCGGATGCGCCTCGACGCGGGCTCCGCCGAGCCGTTCACCCCGCCCGCCTACGACGAGGCCTCGTTCACCGCGACCCGCGAGGCCCTGCTGGCGCTCGCCCGCGGGATCCTCAGCTTCGACCGCGCCTTCGGGGCGCGTGGCGAGGTCGACGCCGTCCGGCACCTCATCGGCACCGCCGCCGGCTGGGGCGGCCTGCCCGACCGTGAGGCGATGTACCTCAACGTCGACCCCGGTCTGCCCGCGTCGGGCGCCTACCGCCTGACGGTCACCGACGTCCCGGTCGACGGCTTCTGGTCGATCTCGCTCTACGGCGCCGACGGGTACTTCCCGCGCGACAGCGGCCCGATGGTGAGCCTCAACGACCGCACGGCCGTGCGCGACGCGGACGGGTCGGTCACCGTCCACTTCGGCGGCGACCCGGGCCTGCCGAACCGGCTGCCGCTCGTGGACGGCTGGAACTACGTCGTGCGCCTCTATCGCCCGCGGGCCGAGATCCTCGACGGCAGCTGGACGTTCCCGCCGGTCACGAGCGTGTGAACGCGGAGCTGTCACACTTATGGCGTTCCATCCGTCCCGTTGTCGGACCCGCCCGGCAGACTGGGCAGGGCACCGCGATCCACAGCATCGGATGGAGAGTCCCATGATCGACATCGACGGTTTCCGCTCGACGCTCACCGGCCGGGCGTACGCGCCCGGCGACGACGGCTACGACGACGTGCGGCAGCCGTGGAACCTGAACATCGACCAGAGCCCGGCCGTCGTGGTGGCGGCCGAGAACGCCGGCGACGTCCAGGCGGCGGTGCGGCTGGCCCGCGACAACGACCTGCCGTTCTCGGTCCTGTCGTCCGGGCACGGCCTGCCCCGCGGCAACGACGGCGTCGTGGTCAACGTCTCCCGCTTCGCCGGCGTCGACGTCGACGCCGCTCGTCAGGTGGCCCGCATCGACGCCGGCGCCCGCTGGCGCGCCGTGCTGGAGGCGGCCGCGCCGGACTCGCTGGCCGGGCTGTCCGGCACCGCGCCGACGGTCGGCGCCGTCGGCTACACCCTCGGCGGCGGGATCGGCCTGCTGCTGCGCCGGTACGGCTTCGCCGCCGACAGCATCGTGGCGGCCGACGTCGTCACCGCCGACGGCTCCCTGGTGCGCGCCGCGGCCGACGAGAACCCCGACCTGCTCTGGGCGCTGAAGGGCGGTGGCGGCAACTTCGGCGTCGTCACGTCGCTGGAGGTACGCCTCTACGAGGTGCCGACGGTCCACAACGGCATGATGATCTACCCGGGCGCGCGGGCCGGCGAGGTGCTGCGCGCGTGGGCCGAGTGGACCAGCGGCGTCTCCGACGACGTCACGTCCGCGGTCATGGTCATGACGTTCCCGCCGCTGCCGGCCGTGCCCGAGCCGCTGCGCGGCCAGCACGTCGCCATGGTGCGGGCCACCGTCGCCGACGGCGACGCGTCCGCCGTCGACGCGCTGCGCGACACGCTCGGCGCCCCGCTGGTCGACCGGTTCGGGCCGCAGACGTACCTGGAGGCGGCGCTGTCGGGCAACGAGCCCACCGACCCCATGCCGACGGCCGGGCGCAGCACGGCGTTCACCGAGCTGTCCGACGCCGCCATCGACGGGCTGATCGAGCTGGTCGCGCCCGGCTCCCCCGTCCCCGGCGTCGACATCCGCCACCTGGGCGGTGCGGCGGCGAAGGACGAGGACAGCCCGCTCTCGCACCGCGACACCCGGTTCGTCGCGGCGGCGAATGCGCTGGCCGCGACGCCGGAGCAGCGGGCCGCGGTCCAGGACCGGCTCGACTCGGGCTTCGCCGCCCTCGCGCCGCACTCGGGACCGGTGGGCGTGTTCAACTTCCTCGCCCCCGGCTCCTCGCCGGAGGTGGTGGAGGCGGCCTTCGCGCCGGCGGCCTACCAGCGGCTGCGCGACGTCAAGCGCACCTGGGACCCGCAGAACGTGTTCCAGTACACGCACAACATCCCGCCGGCGGTTTGAGCCGAGAGGCCCGGGCGGATTGCTGCGCCGGCTCCGCATTTCGTGGCGGAAAAGCGTGCCACGAAATGCTCTTTAGACGCCGGCTCGCATTCCGCCCGGGCCTCTCGGCGCGCCTCTCCCGGCGCGTTACTGGGACTGTTCGGCGGCCTCGGCCGCGGTGAGCCGGGGACGGGCGGCGGCCAGGGTCCGCGCCGCGGGCGAGGCGACGGGGTCCGGCGGGCGCTGGTGGTGCCAGCCGGTCACCGCCTGGTAGGCCGCCCCGACCGAGAGCAGCCGGTCCTCGGCGTACGGGCGGCCGCCGAGGATGGTGCCGATCGGCAGGGCGCCGTCGAAGCCGATCGGCAGCGCCAGCTCCGGCAGCCCGACGATGTCGAACGGCACCGGCGAGGTCTGCACCACGACGTCGCACTGCGAGAACAGGTCGTTCAGCACCCGCTCCAGCAGCACCAGCTTGGCCCGCTGGCCGGTCACGTACTCGTCGGCGCCCATCAGCGCGCCCTGTAGCCAGCTGGTCAGCGACACCCCGAACAGCCGCAGGTCCTGACGCAGGTACGGCAGGAACGGCTCGGCCCGCTCGGGCAGCCGGACGTCGTTGAAGCGGCCGGTGAGCAGGTCCCACTCGTCCGGCAGCGTCACGTCGACCACCGTGGCGCCGGGGATGCCGGCCAGCGTGTCGAGGAACGCGCGCCGGGCGGCCGGCGTCGCTCCCGAGCCCGACGTGAAGCCGGGGATGACGCCGATCCGGGTCGGCCAGCGCAGCTTCAGCCGCTGGCCCTGGTGGACGGGGGTGGCGGCCGCGACGAGGTCCGGCACCGGCGGCAGCCCCTGCGTCCGCGGGTCGTTCGCGTCCTCGCCGGCCATCGCCGACAGCATGATCGCCGCGTCCTTGGCGTCGCGGGCCAGCGGGCCGGGATGGTCGCGCGAGTACGTCAGCGGCACGATCCCGTAGAGCGAGACCCGGCCCATCGTCGGCTTGATGCCGGTGAGGTTCTGCGCGTTCGACGGCGCCGTGATCGAGCCGCCGGTCTGCGTCCCGATGCCCGACGTCGCCAGGCGCCCGGCCACAGCGGTCGCCGTCCCGGTGGAGGAGCCGCCGGGGTTGGTCGACGGGTCCGCCGGGGTCCAGGCGTTCACGGTGGTGACGACGCCGTCGGGCGTCGTCGCGCGGGTGGTCGCCAGCGGCCCCATCTGCGTCTTGCCGAGCACGATGCCGCCGGCCGCCTCGAGCCGGGCCACGGAGGTCGCTGAGAACGGCGGCACGAAGTCGGCGAACACGTAGGAGTTCGCCGTGGTCGCGATCCCCTCCGTGTAGTAGTTGTCCTTGATCGCCAGCGGGATGCCGTGCAGCGGGCCGTGGTAGTGCCCGCGGCGCAGCGCCCGGGCGGCCGCGGCCGCCTGCTCGGCGAGCACCAGGTTGAACGCCTGGTACGTCCCCTCGAACGCCTCGATCCGGGCCAGGTACGCCTCGACCAGCGCCGGCGACGTCAGCTTCCCGGCGCGCAGCTGGTACGCGGCCTCGGCGACGGTCAGCTCCGTGGGGTCCGCGACCGCCTCCGGACGCGGCGCCGTGTAGGCGTCCGGGTGCGGGCCGGTCCGCGACGGCGACGGGCCGGCGAACGCGATCCGCGGCAGCCCGACGGTCCCGGCCACCGCGGCGCCGGCGGACAGCACCGCCGCCCGGGCCAGGAACGAGCGCCGGTCGACGTGGACGTCCTGCGGCTCGCCCGCGCTCATGCGTCCCGCCAGGCGGTGCTGATCGACGGGTACAGCATCGGCGCGGCCTGCTGGGACAGCTCGACGGCCTGGTCGGCGGGGGTGCCGGGCGGCGCCGGGGGCACCCACGCGCTGAGCTGGCCGAGCGACGAGCGAGCGAACGAGCGCAGCGAGGCCAGCACGGACGCCTGGCCGGGCGCGCCGGTCTCCGGGTCCGCGGCGGCGCCGGGCGGAAGCTGGTCCAGGTCGATGCCGACCGCGGCCAGCCGAGCCCGGATCATCACGTCGAGCTCGGCGTCGGTCGGTGGGATGGGCGCCATGTCGCTCCTCAGAGGTCGGGACGAGATCCACGACCACGGTGGTGCCGGGCGATTTCGGCGCGATGTCCCCTATGTCACGTATCGAATATCATCAGCTCGCGCGGGCGCCGGTTCAGCGCCTCGACGCCGTCGGCCGTCGTCACGACGATGTCCTCGATCCGCGCGCCGTACCGGCCGGCGAGGTAGAACCCGGGCTCGACGGAGAACGCCATGCCGGGCTCCAGCGCGGTCGCGTTGCCGGCGACGATGTAGGGGTCCTCGTGTGTTTCCAGGCCGATGCCGTGGCCGGTCCGGTGGATGAAGTAGTCCCCCAGCCCGGCGCCGGCCAGCACGTCCCGCGCCGCCGCGTCGACCGACTCTGCCGTCACGCCCGGCCGGACGTGGTCGACGGCGGCCTGCTGGGCCGCGAGCAGCGCCTCGTACGCCGTGCGGAACTCCTCCGGCGGCGCGCCGGCGGCGTAGGTGCGGGTGGAGTCGGAGCAGTAGCCGGCCGGCGTCGTCCCGCCGATGTCGACGACGACCGGGTCACCGGGCTCGATGACGCGGTCGCTGGTCTCGTGGTGCGGGCTGGCCCCGTTCGGGCCGGACGCGACGATGACGAAGTCGACGCTCGCGTGGCCCTCGGCGACGATCGCCCCGGCGATGTCGCGGCCCACCTCGGCCTCGGTGCGGCCGGGCCGCAGCCACTCGCCCATCCGCGCGTGCACCCGGTCGATCGCGGCCGCCGCGTCGCGCAGCAGCGCCACCTCGTCGGCGGACTTGCGCACCCGCAGCGACGACAGCACCGGACCGGCCGCGACCTGCTCGACGCCGGGCATGGCGGCGCGGAACCGCAGCGCCTTCTCCGCCCACATCTGGTCGTCCAGGCCGACCCGGCGGGCGCCGGGCAGCAGCCCGGCGGCGACCGCGACGGCGTCGTCGGTCTCCTGCCACGAGCGGACCTCCAGCGCCAGCGAGCCGGCGCCGGAGGCGATCGCGGCGGGCTGCTCCAGCGCCGGCACCAGCAGCGTCGCGGTCCCGTCGACCGGCAGCACCAGGCAGGTGAGCCGCTCCAGCGGGATCGCCGCGTAGCCGGTGAGGTAGCGCAGCCCGGCGCCGGGCGTGATCAGCAGCGCGTCCAGGCCGGCGGCGGCAGCGGCGGCCCTGGCCCGGGAGAGACGGTCGTCGGTCATGGTCAGCTCCCGGAGGCGACGGCGATGGACGCGACGATGGCGGCGGTCACCGCGGCCTGGACCTCCTGGACCGCCTTCTTGACGGCGTCGGCGGCCCAGTCGCTCTCGGAGATCTCCTTCGCCCGGCGCTTCACCGCGCGCCGGTCGTCCGACGGCACCGCCTTGCGCAGCCCGTCGACGGCAAGCAACAGGGACACGAGCGCGGCGGTGCGGGGGTCCGGCTCCAGGCCGGTCACCAGCACGTCGTGCAGTCGCTGCCGCAGGGCCGCCTCGTGCGACGCGTCGGCGGCCGGCCAGCGCGTCGTCGGGAAGACCCGCAGCACGGTGCCGGACTGCCGCCGCAGCACACCGCGCTCGGCGAGCCGGCGCAGCAGCCGGTCGCGCAGTCCCTTGCGCAGCGAGCCGAGCACGTTCTTCGGCTTGCGGCCCTCGTCGTCGGCCAGGTCCGCCAGCGCCCGGTCCAGGACGTCGTCGCCGGTCGGCGTCGGGTCGCGCAGCACCAGCCGGTCCTTCTTGACCTGCTCACCCGGCCCGGCCACTGTCACCTTGTCCAGCAGCGACAGCTCCAGCAGCAGGGCGCCGGCCAGCCCGTAGTCCAGGCGGGTCGAGTCGAGGAGCGGTTTGCCCGTTTCGTCGTCATAGGCGAGCAGCACCAGGTCTTCGGCGATCAACACGCTTCGACTCTAGCCGTCGCACTATTAGGGTTTTGGTATGCCTCGACACGCGCATCAGCGCGTCAGCACCCGCCCTCGTCGCAGCGTCGGCGCCACCATCATCGGTGGCATCGGGGAGCTGTTGCTCACCGCGGGCATGCTGGTCCTCCTCTTCGTCGTCTACATCCTCTGGGGCACCGGCATCCAGACCGCGCAGGCGCAGGACCGGCTGGAGGACGAGCTGAGCGTGCAGTGGGGCGAGCTCGGGCCCGACGCGCCGGCGCCCGACCCGGACCTGCTGGCCGACGGCGACGCGTACGGCGTCCTGCGCATCCCCCGGTTCGGCGACGACTGGGAGTTCACCATCGTGCAGGGCGTCCTCGCCGACGACCTCGCCCGCGGCCCCGGCCACTACCCCGACACGGCGAACCCGGGCGAGCTGGGCAACGTCGGCATCGCCGCGCACCGCTCCGGGCACCTGTCGCCGTTCGCCGACTTCCCCGACCTGCGGGTGGGCGACACGATCGAGATCGAGATGGCCGACGGCACCTACGTCTACCAGCTCGACGACGCGCCCGACGGCGACAGCGACGGCAACAAGATCAACATCAGCGACGTCTGGGTGGTCGACCCGGTGCCGGGCGAGCCGCGCGACACCGAGCCGACCGAGCGGCGCATCACACTGACGACGTGCTGGCCGCGCTGGGGCTCGTCGCACCGGATGTACGCCACCGGCACGCTGGTCAGCGGCCCGACCGGCTGAGTGCCGGCTCCGCCACCGGCCGGGGCAGCGCCACGGTGACCGCCAGCGCCACGGCGGCGACGACGCCGAACGCGGCGAAGGCCGGGCCGAAGCCACCGCCGGCGACGAGCACGGCCGCCAGCTGCGCGCCGATCGCGCCGCCCGCGGTCCGGGCGATGGTGTTGACGGCGGTCGCGACGCCGGTGTGCCGCGGCTCGGCGGCGTCGACGACGAGCGTGCCCAGCGCGGCGAAGGCGAGCCCGTAGCCGGCGCCGAGGACCGGCGCCACGAGGCAGAGCTGCCAGAGCTCGTCGTGCGCGAGCGCCAGCACCCCGGCGGAGACTGCTCCGAGGACGGTGCCGGCCCGCAGCGCCCGTCGTCCGCCCAGCCACGGCGCGAGCGGGGTCGCGACCAGCATGGCGGCGACCATCGGCAGCAGCACGACCGCGATCCGCTCCACCGTCACCAGGTGCGGGAGCAGCGTGACCACGCCGAACATCGACGCGCCGATCACGACGGTGACGACGTTCGGCACGGCGGCCGCGGGCCGGGCCAGCAGCCGCAGGTCGACCAGCGGCGCCGGCGCCCGTCGCTCGACGACGGCGAAGGCCGCGAACAGCGCGACCGTCAGCGTCAGCAGCCCGGCCGCCGCGACGGCGCCCCAGTCCCGCGCCCGGCCGACGGCGAGCAGCAGCCCGGCCAGCGCGCCGCCGAGCAGCACCGCGCCCGCGACGTCGACGCGGCCACCGGCGGCGGCCTCGTCCGAGGGCAGCAGCGCCACCAGCACCAGCGCGACGATCCCGAGCGCGAGCAGCGGCCAGAACAACGCGCTCGGGCCGGCCGACGTGAGCAGCGGGCCGGCCGTGACCATGCCGGCCGCGCCGCCGATGCCGAACATCGCCGACAGCAGCCCGACCAGCCCGGGCAGTCGTCCGGCCGGCGCCGCCCGCCGCAGCAGACCGAACGCCAGCGGCAGCACCCCCGCGGACAGGCCGGCCAGCGCCCGTCCGGCCAGCAGCAGCGCGAACGAGGGCGCGAGCGCGCACACCAGCGTCCCCGCGACCAGGCAGCCGAGGCAGGCCAGCGCGATTCGCCGGTAGCCGAACAGGTCGCCGAGCCGGCCGGCGACCGGGGTGGCCACCGCGGCGGCGAGCATGAACGCGGTGAGCGCCCAGGGCGCCGTGGTGCCCGCCACGCCGAACTCGCGGGCGATCTCCGGCAGCGCGACGACGACGATCGTCTGCGCCATGCTCGCGGCGAACCCGGCCACGAGCACCGCGGCGACGGTCACCCGCGCGGCCGCGCGCGGCCCGGTCAGGAGCCGGCGCCGGCAGAGCAGCAGCAGCGCGGACAACCCGGCGGCGACCCACATCACGCATCACCGGCCAGCGCGCGACGAGCCCAGTCCCGGGCCCGTTCGACGTCGCGGGTGGCCAGCGTCGGGCAGCCCCACAACCGGTCCCCCGATTTGCGCTGGGCCACCTCCCCCGGCGCGTTGTCCGGCAGCACGAAGGCCAGGCCGCGGCACCACCGGCTCAGTCCCGGCCGCACCTGCCGAAGCAGCCGCACGCGCGCCAGCGCCTCCTTCCCCCGCGGCGCCGGGCCGGCCGCCGTCAGCACCACCACGGCGGCGAACGGGGTCTCGCGCTCGGCGGCCGAGCGCAGCGCCGACGCGATCGACGCCGGCTCGTCGCCACGCACCTCCAACAGCGGCCATCCGTCCCAGTTCTCCATCACGTCCTCCGAGTTAGGGTAGCCTCACTTAATCACTTGCGGACAGTGTCCGCAAGTAGGGTCGTCGGGTGACGGAACGCCGGCCGTGGGGCAGCCTGGAGCGAACGCAGATCGTCGACGCCGCGATCGCGATCGCGCGCGAGGAAGGGCTCGAGGCGCTCACCGTGCGCCGCCTCGCCGCCGACGTCGGCGCGTCCCGGATGGCGCTGTACCGGCACGTCCCCGACAAGGACGCGCTGCTGGACCTGGTCGCGAACGAGATCGCCGCCCGCTACGTCATACCGGACGACGCCCTGGACGGACCGTGGGACCAGCGGCTGCGCGCGCTCGCCGGCAGCATGCGCACCGTGCTGCGGCAGTATCCCGGGTTCGCCGGCCGGATGATGGACCGTGCCAACGCCGGGCCGGGCGGCGTGCGGATCGCCGAGACCATCGCGGACGTCCTCCTCGCCGCCGGGCTCGGCGCCGAGGCCGCCGCTCGGTACTACCTCATCGTCGTCGACCTCGTGTTCGGGCGGGTGCAACGCGAGCTGACCGGCGACCCGACCGCCCCGCGGCGCAACGCCGGGCTGTTCGAGGCCGCCGAGGCGAGCCCGGACGCGGCGCGGCTGAAGGCGCTGCTGCCCGGCCTGCGCGCCGTCACCGCCGACGAGGTGTTCGCCGCCGAGCTCGACATGCTGGTCGGGGCGATCCGCGCCACGGCATCGGGGCCTCAGTAGGCTGACCGCCATGCCCGGCACCGAGAACCGCCTGATGCTCCTGGACACCGCCTCGCTGTACTTCCGCGCCTTCTTCGGCGTGCCCGAGTCGATCAAGGCCCCCGACGGCTCGCCGGTGAACGCCGTGCGCGGGCTGCTGGACTTCATCGCCCGGCTCACCACCGACCGTCGCCCGGCGCGCCTGGTGGCCTGCCTCGACGCCGACTGGCGCCCGGCGTTCCGGGTCGCGCTGCTGCCGTCGTACAAGGCGCACCGGCTGGCCAACGCCGCGCGCAACATCGAGGAGGTCCCGGCCGCGCTGGAGGCGCAGCTGCCGATCATCTTCGACGTGCTGACGGCGCTGGGCATCGCGCACTTCGGGGTGAAGGGCTTCGAGGCCGACGACGTCATCGGCACGCTCGCCTCCGCCGACCCCGGGCCGGTCGACGTCGTCACCGGGGACCGGGACCTGTTCCAGCTGGTCGACGACGAGCGGGGCGTGCGGATCCTCTACACCGCCCGCGGCGTCGGCCGGCACGAGGTGGTCGACGAGACCGTCGTGGCGACGAAGTACGGGATCCCGGGCCGCTCGTACGCCGACTTCGCGACGCTGCGCGGCGACCCCAGCGACGGCCTGCCGGGCGTCGCCGGCGTCGGCGACAAGACCGCCGGCACGCTGATCACCCGCTTCGGCGGCATCGACGGGCTGCTGGCCGCCGTCGACGACCCCGCCGCCGACCTGTCGCCGACGCTGCGGCGCAAGATCGCCGACGCCCGCGACTACCTCGCCGTCGCGCCCGACGTCGTCAAGGTCCGCCAGGACGTCCCGCTGCCCGAGTACGACGACACGCTACCGACCGCGCCGGCCGACCCGGAGGCGCTGGTCGAGCTGGCGAGCCGGTGGGGCCTGGACTCGTCGCTGAACCGGGTACTCAACGCGTTCAGCCCGGCACCGGCCTGAGGTCGCCCGCCGTTCGCATGCCGTGGCTACTGTGCCTGGATGCGCACCAGCATCCTGGCGTCGGCCGCGGCCGTCGTCCTCCTCGCCGGCTGCTCGGGGTCGGACGACGACGCCGCGAGCTGCGAGTTCGACACCGACGAGTGGAGCAGCCTCGACCCGGCCGACGATGACGAGGGCCGCCGGAGGTCCGAGCTGGCGGACCGGGTGGTCGACTGCGGTCTCCTCGACGGCGCGACCCGGGCGGAGACGGCGCAGCTGCTCGGCGAGGGCGGCGCCGCCGACGCGACGAGCTGGGAGTACACCACCCAGCCGACGATGATCGACTTCGAGCTGCTCGTCGTCGACTTCGGCCCGGACGACACCGTCACCCGGGTCTACTTCAGCCAGAGCTGAGCCTGCCGCTCGGACGAATCACGCCGCGGGGTTCCGTCGTCCGGCACGAACCGGCGCGGGATCACGGGTGATACACCAGGGGCACCAGCATCGGCGACCCTGGAGGCGAGCGTGTCCGACGAACGACGGCGGCCGGTGAAGGTCGGCCTGCTGCTGCCCCACCTCGAGGGCTCGTACCTGGGCGGCACGGCCCGCTGGGCGGACCTGGCCACCCTGGCCCGGACGGCGGAGGACGCCGGCTTCGACTCGCTCTGGCTCGCCGATCACCTGCTGTACCGCATCCCCGACGTGCCACAGTTCGGCGTCACCGAGTGCTGGTCGCTGATGGCCGCACTGGCGGCGGTGACGAACCGGGTCGAGCTCGGGACGCTGGTGACCGTCACGCCGTGGCGCAACCCCGGCCTGTTCGCCAAGATGGTCGACGCCGTCGAGGAGATCAGCGACGGCCGGGTCATCCTCGGGCTCGGCGCGGGCTCGCACGAGCCGGAGTTCCCCGCCTTCGGCTACGACAGCTGGGACCACAAGGTGAGCCGGTTCGAGGAGGAGATCGGCATCATCCACACGCTGCTGCGGACCGGCCGGATCGACCACCAGGGCAGGTTCCACACCCTGCGCGACTGCGAGCTGCGGCCGCGCGGTCCCCGTCCCGGCGGGCCGCCGATCATGGTCGGCGCCGTCAAGCCGCGGATGCTGCGGATCCTGGCCACGTACGCCGACGAGTGGAACCTCCCGTGGCACCAGACCGTCGAGGAGCTGGTGGCGGCCACGCCCAAGGGCGACGAGGCCTGCGCCGCCGCCGGCCGCGACCCGGCGACGCTGAAGAAGTCGGCCTGCCTGCAGGTCGACCTGCCCGACGCCGCGGCCTGGCCCGGCCACGAGCTGCTGCGCTCCGGACGGCGCCGGGCCATCCGCGGCGAGCCGGCCGACGTGGCCGAGACGCTGCGGGGCTACGCCGCCGCCGGTGTGTCGCACATCCAGGTCTGGCTGGACCCCAACACCGTCGACGGCATCGAGTGGTTCGCGGCCGTGCTGGCCGACCTCGACCGAGGCTGAGTCAGCCCGACAGCGTCGCGTATGCCACCACGCCGCGCCGCAGCGCCCCGGCCGCCAGCCGCGCCGTCTCGCGCAGCGGCGTGCCGGCCGCGGCGTCGGCGACCTGGTCCAGCAGGTCCAGCAGCTGCCTGACGGCCCGGACGAAGTCGCCGGCGGCCAGGTCGGCCTCGCGCAGGACGGAGTCCAGCTGGTGCCCGCTGGCCCACCGCCACGCGGCGTGGGTGAAGCCGAGGTCGGGCTCGCGCAGGAAGTCCAGCCGGTGGGTCGACTCGACGTGGTCGAGGTCGCCCCACAGCCGCACCATCTCCGCGAGCACGTCGCGGACCGTGCCGGGCGGCAGGCGCGGCGGGACGGCGTCGTCAGGCTGGCGCGACTCGTACGTGAGCGCGGCGACGGCGGCGGCCAGCTCGGCCGGGTCCAGGCCGGCCCAGACGTCGCGCCGGATGCACTCGGCGGCCAGCAGGTCCAGCTCGCCGTAGAGCCGGGCCAGCCGCCGCCCCGACGGCGTCACGTCGTCGCCGGAGAGGTAGTCCAGGTCCTCCAGCACCCGGCAGACCCGGTCGAACTGGCGGGCGACGGTGTTCGTGCGCGACTCCACCCGGCGCTGCAGCTGGTCGGCCTCGCGGCGAAGCCGCAGCCAGCGCTCGGCCCAGCGGGCGTGCTCCTCGCGGTCCGGGCAGCGGTGGCACGGATGGTCGCGCAGCTGCCGGCGCAGCCGGGCCAGCTCCTCGTCATCGGCCGCGGCGGACCGCCCGCGCCGGCGCCCCTGGTACTGCCGGCCGCCGTCGTCGGGCGCCTTGGCCCGCAGCGATGCGGCCAGGTCGCGCCGCGACGCCGGCACCCGCGGGTTGAACGAGCGCGGAATGCGCAGCTTGGCCAGCGGCTCGACCGCGCTCGGGAAGTCGACCATCGACAGCCGCTTCACCTGCCGGCCCTCGGTGAGGACGGTCGGACGCGGGCCGTCGGAGCCGTGCGGCCCGCCAGGCATGCCCGGGTCGAGCACGACGGCCAGCCCGGCGAACTTGCCGGTCGGGACCCGGATGACGTCGCCCGGGCGGAGCTTCTCCAGCGCCGCCGCGGACGCCGCCCGGCGCTGCGCGGTGCCCTCGCGGGCCAGCTTGGTCTCGCGGTCCTTGATCGCCTGACGCAGCTGGGCGTACTCCTGGAAGTCGCCCTTGTCGCAGGTCATCGCCTCGTGGTAGCCGTCGAGCGCCTCCT
Source organism: Jiangella anatolica (assembly GCF_003236295.1). Classification (GTDB taxonomy): domain Bacteria; phylum Actinomycetota; class Actinomycetes; order Jiangellales; family Jiangellaceae; genus Jiangella; species Jiangella anatolica. Next base: position 90,421 of record NZ_POTW01000014.1, on the reverse strand, counting down.
CGGCGCGGCGCAGCTGGCGGGCCAGCCCGACGACGGCGCGATCGGCCTGGAACTGCGCGAACGACGACTCCAGGATCTCCCGCGACGCGACCCGGCCGACGCTGCCGACCAGGTTGACCGCCATGTTGTACGACGGCCGGAAGGACGAGCGCAGCGGGAACGTGCGCGTCGACGCGAGCCCGGCGACCGCCGCCGGGTCGAACCCGGGCTGCCACAGGACGACGGCGTGACCCTCGATGTCGATGCCGCGCCGCCCCGCCCGGCCGGTGAGCTGGGTGTACTCCCCCGGCGTGACGTCGGCGTGGGTCTCGCCGTTCCACTTGACCAGCCGCTCCAGCACGACCGTGCGCGCGGGCATGTTGATGCCCAGCGCCAGCGTCTCGGTCGCGAACACGGCCCGGATCAGGCCGCGGACGAACAGCTCCTCGACGACCTCCTTGAACGTCGGCAGCATGCCCGCGTGGTGCGCCGCGATGCCACGCTCCAGCCCATCGGCCCACTCGTGGTAGCCGAGCACGTGCAGGTCGCCCTCGGGGATGCCGTCGGTGCGCTCCTCGATCAGCGCGCGGATCTGCACCCGCTCCTCCGCCGACGTGAGCCGCACGCCGGCGCTCAGGCACTGCTGGACGGCCGCCTCGCAGCCGGCCCGGCTGAACACGAACACGATCGCCGGCAGCAGCCCGGCCGCGTCCAGCTTCTCCAGCACCTCGACCCGGCCCGGCGTGTACGTGCCGCGCGGGCGGCGTGGCGGTCGCCCGCGACCGGCGCGTCCGCCGGGCCGGGAGCCTCTGACGTCGTCGCGCCCGGCCCGCAGCAGCTCGGGGCTGACGACGCGGCGGCCGTCGCCGTCGGACTCGCCCTGCGCGAACAGGTCGTACAGCCGCGACCCGACGAGGACGTGCTGCCACAGCGGGACCGGCCGCTTCTCCTCGACGACGACGTCGGTGTCGCCACGGACCGTCGTCAGCCAGTCGCCGAACTCCTCGGCGTTGGACACGGTCGCCGACAGCGAGATCACGCTCACCGACTCCGGGAGGTTGATGATCACTTCCTCCCAGACGGCGCCGCGGAACCGGTCGGCGAGGTAGTGCACCTCGTCCATGACGACGTAGCTCAGCCCAACCAGTGTGGTGGAGCCGGCGTAGAGCATGTTCCGCAGCACCTCGGTGGTCATGACGACCACGGGCGCCTCGCCATTGACGGTGTTGTCGCCGGTCAGCAGGCCGACCTTGTCCTCGCCGTGCCGTTCGACGAGGTCGTGGTACTTCTGGTTCGACAGCGCCTTGATCGGCGTCGTGTAGAAGCACTTGCGGCCCTCGTGCAGCGCCAGGTGCACGGCGAACTCGCCGACCAGCGTCTTGCCCGCCCCCGTCGGCGCCGCCACCAGCACACCGCGGCCGGCCTCGACGCTGCGGCAGGCGCGCAGCTGGAAGTCGTCGAGCTCGAACCCGTACCCGGCCTGGAACTCCCGCAGCCGCGGGGACGGATCGCGTTGCCGCTCATGCGCTGCCGCGTACCGTTCCGCCGGCGAACTCATGCTGCTACGGTAACCCGCCCGCCGGGGCGTACACCTGCTGGGCGCGCGGAACGACGTCGAACGTGCGCGGCAGCGGGCCGAGCCGCTCGCCGTCGACGTAGGCGGTGATGCCGGGCGCGTCCAGCTTGACCCGCCGGGCCCGGTGGACGGTGACGAAGGGGTACACCGTGTGGGTGCCGTGCTTGACCCGGCGAAACGCCCGGACCAGCGTCGCCCGGCTCACCGGCGCCACCACGACGACGTCGAACACCCCGTCGTCGAGCTCCGCGCCGGGGGTGATGCGCAGCCCGCCGCCGTAGGACGGGATGTTGCCGACGGCGACCAGCATGGCCTCGAGGTCGAGCACCTCGCCGTCGAGCTCCAGGTGGTACGGGATGGGCCGGAAGACGCCCAGCTCGGCGAACGTGGCGAGGTCGTAGCGGCGCGGGCCCTTCGGCCAGCGCATCCGGTTCACCCGGTCGTTCACCTTGGCGTCGAACCCGGCGGCGACGACACCGGCGAACCACTGGCCCTCGGTGCGGCCGAGGTCGACCTCGCGTAGCTGACCGGCGGCGACGACGCCGGCGGCGGCGTCCGGGTCGCGCAGCGGCAGGCCGAGCGCGCGGGCGAAGTCGTTGCCCGTACCGGCCGGGATCACCCCGAACGGGACGCCGGTGCCGGCGACCGCCTGCAGGCCCAGGTGCACCATGCCGTCGCCGCCCACGACGACGAGCGCGCGCACGCCGTCCTCGACGCTCTCCCTGGCCAGGTCGGCTGCCTCGCGTACGTCACGACCGGCCAGCGTCCGCACCGTCAGCCCGGCGGCCATCAGCCGGTGCTCCGCGCGCCGACCGGCCCGGGCGCCACGCCCACGGCCGGCCGACGGGTTGATCAGGAGGGCGAGCTCATCGCCGCTTGTCGTCATCGTCGTCGTCGACGCGGCCCAGCTGGTCCAGCACCTCGTCCGGCGTGGCCTCGTCGTCGGACAGCGCGGTGCCGGTGGCGCGGTCGCGGCGCTTGTCGAGGACGCGGCAGACCAGCACGGCGATCTCGAACAGCACCCACATCGGGACGGCCAGCACCAACAGCGACAGCGGGTCGCCGGTCGGGGTGGCGACGGCGCCGAAGGCGAAGATGCCGACGATGACCCAGCGCCGTGCGACGCCCAGCGTCTCGTGCCGGAGCACGCCGACGGCGTTGAGCAGCACCACGAAGATCGGCAGCAGGAAGCCGATGCCGAACACCAGCACCAGCCGGATCGAGAAGTCCAGATAGCTGTTGAAGTCGACCAGCATCGACGTGTCGCCGGGCGCGAAGTTCTGCATGAACACCATCGCGCGCGGCATCAGCCACATCGCCAGCACGACGCCGAGCCCGAACATCGGGACGGCGGCGCCGAGGACGGCCAGCACCCACTTCTTCTCGTTGCGGTACAGCGCCGGGGTGATGAACGCCCACACCTGGTAGATCCAGACCGGGGCGCCGAACACGATGCCGGTGAGCATGGCGATGCGCAGCGGCACCGTCAGCGGGTCGAGCATCTCGCGGAAGTTCAGGTCCGCGTTGCGGCCGGTCTCCTCGGCCGCCTCGACGAACGGGTCGACCAGGAAGTCGAAGATGCGCTCGCGGAAGATGAAACCGATGATGCCGAACGCGATGACCGCGAGCGCCGACCACATCAGGCGGTTGCGCAGCTCGCGCAGGTGTTCGGTGAGGGTCATGCGGCCCTCGGGGTCACGCTCCGGCTTGGAGCCCTTACCCCGACGGCCGATCACGGTCGCCACGTCGGTCTAGCGAGCGCTGGTCAGGCGTCGCGGCGCGGCTGGTCGTCGGCCTGCGGGGCCGGCTGCTGCTGCGGCGCGGCCTGCTGCTCGACGGCGCGGGGCGCGGGCTGCTGAGCCTGTGCGTTGGTGGCCTCGCCGGTGAGATCGTCGCGCTTGTCGTCCTTGTTGATCAGACCCTCGGTCTCGGACTTGAAGATCTTCAGCGACCGGCCCAGCCCACGGGCAGCCTCCGGCAGCCGCTTGGCCCCGAACAGCAGGAACACTATGGCCAAGACGATGATGAGTTGCCAGGTGCCGATGCTACCCATGGTCAACCTCTTCCTGACGAGGACGTCTCGTCGATGGTACCCGTCGCACTCGCGCGGGCTCCCTGCCGGCCATCATGTGACAGCGCCGGAGACTACTTCAACCTCGATCCTACGGTTTCGTCAAGGTCGTCTTGCAGAGCGTTCATCTCCGTGCCCAGCGCCCCGAGCTTGCGGATCAGCACCCAGGCCGCCCGGACGACCAGCGCGATCGCCCCCACCAGCGCGATGGCGAGGAGGACGAAGAGCCAGACGGCGAGGGCGGACATCTCCTGGAGCCTACCGTTCGCCGTACGCGGACAACGCCTCGCGGGCGGCCGCGGTGACCTCGGCGGCGAGGTCGGCGGGCTCGACCACCCGGCCGGTGCCGCACAGCCGCAGCGCCAGCCGTCGCACCCAGGCGCGGTCGCGGACCCGTAGCCGCAGCCGCAGCTCGCCGCCCGGCCGCTCCTCGGCGGACTCGTACGGGTAGTAGTCGGCCACCCAGCGCCCGGCCGGCGCCAGGTCGAACGTCACGAGCTCGTCGTCGGGCGACGGCTGGAACAGGCCGCCGTCGAGGTCACGGGGCTGCGCCTGGCTGGGCACCTGCGCCGGGACGTCGAGCTCCTTGACGTCGAGCACCCGGTCCAGCCGGAACAGCCGCACCGACTCCGCCCGGTGGCACCAGCCCTCCAGGTAGAGCCGGCCGTCGACCACGACCAGCCGCATCGGGTCGACGTCGCGCTCGGTGGCCTCGTCGCGGGCCGGCACCCAGTAGGACAGGTGCAGCCGGTTCTTCGCGTCCAGCGCGCTGCGCACCGTCGCGGCGACGTCGGCGACCGCGTCGCCGTCGACCTGCACCTGAACGGCCGCGGCCTGCTCGGCGACCTCGCCGGCGGCGTTCTCGAGCTTCGTGATCGCCCGCTCGACGGCGCCGCGCTCGAACGAGCCGGGCACCGAGGCCAGCGTGCGCAGCGCGACGATCAGCGCGACCGCCTCGTCGGTGCGCAGCCGCAGCGGCCGGGCCAGGTAGTCGGCGTTGGAGACGCTGATGATGCCCTCGCCCTCGACCGCCTCCATGTCGACCTCGATGTAGTCGCCCATCTGCAGGCCGGGCAGGCCGGAGAACCAGAGCACCTGCAGGTCGCGGATGACCTGCCGCTCGCTGACGCCGAACAGCGCCGCCACCTCGGAGACCTTCGCGCTGGGGTGCGAGCGCAGGTACGGCAGCATCGACAGCAGCCGGGTGACCTGCGCCTGCGCGCTGTCCGCGCGTCGGGTCGGCGCGGCCGGGCGGGTCGCCGTCCGCTTGCGGGTGGTCTTCTTCGGCGGCGCCTTCTTCGCAGGGCTCACGCCGGCTCCGCGAGGATGGCGCGCAGCCGTTCCACGACCGCGTCGCGCAGTTCCACCGGCTCCGCCGCGACGACGTCGGCGCCGTGGCTGACCAGCTCTTCGGCCAGCGCCTGGTTGCTCGTGTAGGGCACCGTCACCTCGTCCCATCCGGTCATCGCGTCCGTCGCTACGAACGTAGCGCGCCGGCGCAGGCCGTGCCCGCTGCCATGCCGGACCCGGATGAGCGCGTGCAGGACGGGCGAGCGCTCCGGCGGCGCGAGGCTGGCGGCGGCCTCGCGCACCGTCTCGGGCGCCGGGACCTGGTAGCTGCCGGCGTCGCCGTCGGGCCGCACGTCGCCGACGATGCGCGACATGCGGAACATCCGCGCGGCGTCGCGGCCGGTGTCGTGGCCCACCACGTACCAGCGGCCGTGCCAGGACAGTACGCTCCACGGCTGCAGATGCCGCTCCAGCGGCTCGGACGTGGAGCTCTTGCGGTGCAGGAACGTGACCGGGCGGCGGTCGCGGACGGCCTCCCACAGCGGCCAGAAGGCCGGCTCCTCTCCCCCGACGCGCGGCTCGACCGCGCCCAGCGAGCCGGTGTCGGCCTCGACGCCGACGGCCTGCAGCTTCAGGACGGCGGTGCTGGACGCCTCGGACAGGTAGGTGTGCTGCCAGACCCGGGCGGCCAGCCCGACGACGGCCGCCTCGTCCGGCTCCAGCCGGATCTCCGGCAGCTCGAACTCGTGGCGCAGGATGCGGTAGCCGGGCTCCTCGTCGCCGAGCGGGTCGAAGCCGCCGGTCTCGATCGGGATGCCGACCTCGCGCAACTCCTCCTTGTCACGCTCGAACATACGTTCGAAGGCGTCGTCACTCTGGTCCCCGTACCCCCCGACGACCTCGCGGATCCGGCTCTTCGGCACGTATCCGCGCGCGACGAGCAAACAGATGACGAGGTTCATCAGCCGCTCGCTCTTGGCCGCCTGCGACACGCCTACCCCCAATCCCTTGCCAGCGCGAGACTAGCCAATGGCTAGTCTCAACGCGTGATCCGCTGGCGAAACGGTGTGGTGAAAACAGTAGACGCCTCGTGGGCCGGCGCGACGCAGCTGCGTGTCGAGGTCGACGGGCAGCAGGTGCGGGCGCTGGCCTACGACGGGCTCGTGGGGCAGCCGCGCCCCGGCGACATCGTCGTGCTGAACACGACCGCGCTGACCATGGGGCTGGGCACGGGCGGCTACGCGCTGGTCGTCGCCGTGCCGAACCGGCTGCCGCCGGACCCCGAGCCGGGCCCCGGGCACCTGGTGAAGGCCCGCTACACGCCCCTGCAGGCCACCGTCCTCGGCGCCGACGAGCAGGACTCGGAGTGGCACGAGGTGCTGCGCGAGGCCGACGATCTCGAGGGACTGCCCGTGGTGACGGCGGACCTGCACTCGGCGCTGCCGGCGATCCTGGCCGGCCTGACGACCTCGGCGGCCTTCCCAGCCGAGGTCCGGGTGGTCTACGTCATGACCGACGGCGGCGCGCTGCCGCTGTGGTTCAGCCGGACGGCGGCGGCGCTGCGCGAGGCCGGCTGGCTGGCCGGCACCGTCACCACCGGCCAGGCCTTCGGGGGCGACCTGGAGGCGGTGACGCTGCACACCGGCCTGCTGGCGGCCAAGCACGTGCTGGAGGCCGACGTCGTCGTCGTCACCCAAGGGCCGGGGAACCTCGGCACCGGCACCCGCTGGGGCTTCTCGGGCGTCGCCTGCGGCGAGGCCGTCAACGCCACGGTGGTCCTGGGTGGGCGGCCGATCGGGTCGCTGCGGGTCAGCTCGGCCGACCCCCGGGCCCGGCACCACGGCGTGTCGCACCACAGCCTGACGGCGTACGGCAAGGTCGCGCTGGCGCCCGCGGACATCGTCGTGCCGGACCTGCCCGGGGAGTTCGGCGAGAAGGTCCGCACCCAGGCGGCCCGGCTGGACGGCCGCCACCACCTCGTCACCGTCTCCGTCGACGGCCTGGCCGAGGCGCTGGCCGAGTCTCCCGTCGAGCTGTCGACGATGGGCCGCGGCCTCGACGACGACGGCGCCTACTTCCTCGCCGCGGCCGCCGCCGGCCGGCACGCCGGCAACCTGCTCAAGCACGACGGCTGAGGCGGCCTCAGCTCGTCGGGGTGGCCGTCTCCTCCGGCTCGGCGGTGCCGGTCTCCTCCGGCTCGGCGGTGCCGGTCTCCTCCAGCGTGGGGGCGTCGGCGCCGGCCAGCCGTGGGTCGTCGGCCGGCACCGGGCCGACGGTGGCGGCCACCTCCAGCGGGTCCAGCCCTTCGGCGACGATGAGCGTGGCCATCACGCCGTCCGCCGGCGACCACACCAGGTGCTCCGGGCCGCGCAGCACGGCCGGCCGGCCGCCGAAGTCGACGATCCGGTCACCGGTCAGTCCCCAGCCGTAGATGCTGCCCGACGCGGCGGTCTGGACGGTGAGGGACCCCTGCGGGCCCGAGACCTCCCAGGTGTACTGGGTCGACCGCGCGGGACTCGGCTCGCCCGCATAGTCCAGCCCCACGGCGGCCGGCCAGTCACCGAGGTCGACGGCGCCGTCGGTCAGGGTCGCGGTGGCCGCCAGTTCCGCCAGCTCCGCGTCGGTGAAGCCGTCCGCGTCGACCCGCAGCTGCTGGCCGTCCGGCAGCAGCCAGGCGAGGTCGCGGCGGCCCGCCTCGTCGTCCTCCGGTCCCGGCACCAGCGTGCCCGGCGCCGTCCCGGCCGGCACGATGCCGGCCGGCTCGGGTCCGGTCACGGTGGCGAGGCGCACGATGACGCCGTCGGCGTCGACGCCGGCCACACTCACCTCGCCGCGGCTGCACGGGCCGGTCTCCATCCGTGGCCAGGCCTGGTCGACGTCCAGCCGCTCGTCGTGCCACAGCAGCCGGACCTCGTCCGGCAGGTCGGCCGGGGTGATCTGGTAGCCGTAGCCGGGCTGGTGCTCGCAGTCCGCGCCGACCCCGGTCGGCAGGTCCGACGGCACCGACGCGGCGGGCTCGGGCGGCGCCACCGTCGACGTTCCGGAGCCGCCGCCGAGCAGCGGCACCACGCCGGAGACCACGGCCGCCGCCGTCAGGACCGAGGCCGCGCCCACCTGGACACGATGCCTGCGCAGCCGCCGGCGGCCACCGTCGCGGGCGCGGCGCACTACATCGGCCCCGGGGTCCACGGACGCCGTCGCGGCCGTCAGGGCGGCGCGCAGGGCGTTCTCGTCGTGGGTCATGACTTCTCCTCCGAATTGACTCGCGTGTCGTCGATGGCCGGCAGGACCGTCCGCAGCCGGGCCAGGCCGCGTGACGTCTGGCTCTTCACGGTGCCGACGGAGCAGCCCATGGCGACCGCGGTGTCGGCCTCCGAGAGGTCGGCGAAGAACCGCAGCACCACGACCGCCCGCTGCCGCGCGGTCAGCGTCCGCAGCGCCGCCACGATGACGGCGCGCTCGTGCAGCGCCTCGGTGGCGTCGCCGCGGTGGTCGGGCGGGTCGTGCTCGGTGCCGAGGGCGGCCTCCTTCGGCCGCCGCGACCGCATCCGCCAGCGGTTCATCGCCTGCCGAGTCAGCGCCCGGTGCGCGTACGCAGCCGGGTCGGTGACCCGCGGCCAGGCCACGTACAGCCGCTCGTACACGTCCTGGACCAGGTCCTCGGCGAGGCCACGGTCACCTGTCAGCAGGTAGGCCGAGCGGAGCAGCCGCCCGGACCATCCGGCCACGAACTCGTCGAACCCGTCGTTGCGCACACCCCTCCTGACACCGGTCCTGCCGGAAAGGTTGCCCGGACGCGCGAACTCCCGCCACCCCGGGCACGGGGTGACGGGAGTTCGGGTGTGTCGTCTACTTGACGTCGAGCAGGTCGATGACGAAGACCAGCGTCTTGCCGGAGAGCCGGTGACCGCCGCCGGCCGGGCCGTAGGCCTGCGCCGGCGGGACGACCAGCTGACGGCGCCCGCCCACGCGCATGCCGGGGATGCCGTCCTGCCAGCCCTTGATCAGGCCCTGCAGCGGGAACTCGATCGGCGCGCCGCGGTTCCACGACGCGTCGAACTCCTCGCCGGACTCGAACTCCACACCCAGGTAGTGGACGAGGACGGTGGCGCCCGGTGTGGCCTCCTTGCCGTCACCGACGGTGAGGTCGGAGATCTGCAGGTCCGTCGGGGCGTCGCCGCCGACGAAGTCGATCTCGGGTCGTTCCAGTCCCATCAGAAGCTCCCGATGACGTCGATGACCAGCACCAGCGGCGTGCCCGCGGTGCCGTCCTGGTTGGCGTTGTCCGCGGCCGAGATGCGGCTGACGACGCGGCTGCCGACGGTGGCGCCGGTGAGCGCCTCGGCGAGGCCGGGGATGCCGGCCAGCTGCTCGGCCGCCAGCGTCAGCGGCGCCTGGCCCTCGTCCCACGTCGTGATGACGTCGGCGCCGTCGGGGTAGGACGCCTGCACCATGTTGACCACGAGGTTCGTGCCCAGCTCCCCGCCGTCGCCGGTGATGGTGAGCGTCGAGTCCGACGTCTCCGGCGGGGTGGCGCCCTCGAAGGAGAGCGTCGGCGCGGCGCCGTCCTCGCCGTCGGTGACGGTGGGCAGGCCCTCGGGCAGGTCGGCGACCGGCTCACCGGAGGCGTGCGCCGTCGGGTCGATCGAGTCGACGATGTCGACCACGAACACCAGCGTGTCGTTCTGCAGGTCGTGGCCGTCCTGGTCGCCGTAGCCCTGGTCCGGCGGGATCGACAGCAGCACGCGCGAGCCGACGTGCTGGCCGGTGAGCCCGTCCTTCCAGCCCGGGATGACCTGGTTCAGCGAGAAGCTGGCCGCGGCGCCACGGTCGTAGGAGTTGTCGAAGACGTACGGCTCGGCCTCGCCGGAGTCGGCGGACGGGTCCGCGCTGGCCTCGTCGGTCGGGCTGGCCGCGCCGCCGACGTCGCCCTCAGCCGGGGTCTCGGTCTCGGCGGGCGTCTCGGCGGGCGGCTCCTCGGCCGGGGGCTGCTCGGCGGCCGGCGGCCGCGGCTCCCAGGTCTGGCCCAGGTAGTTCGCGACGACGACGTCGTTCTCGCCGACCTCGCGCCCGTCGCCCTCGGTCAGGACCTCGATCTGCAGGTCCTCCGGCGGGTCCTCGTCGGGGATGGTGAGCGTCGGCTTCTCACCGGCTGCGCCGGAGACCTCGACGCCCAGGTCCGACGTGGTGGTCGAGTCGTCGTCGCCGCCGCCGTCGTCACCCCCACACGCCGAGAGCGCGAGGGCGGATGACACGATCAGAGCGGCCAGAGCCTGTCGTCTGCGCACGGTGAACTAGTCCTTCATCTCTTCGCGGGCTGTCTGTTCCGTCAAAGCGGCAACCCTAACCGCTGCACCTGAGAACTGCCTGAACGGGCTGCGGCTGGCAGCTTACGCTCACATGCCTTCGATGAGGCGGGCCACCCGCTCGTCGACGGAACGGAACGGGTCCTTGCACAGGACGGTCCGTTGTGCCTGGTCGTTCAGCTTGAGATGGACCCAGTCGACGGTGAAGTCGCGGCGGCGCTCCTGGGCGCGCTTGATGAACTCGCCGCGCAGCTTCGCCCGTGTCGTCTGCGGCGGAACCGACTTGGCCTCGAAGATCTCCACGTCGCGGGCGACCCGCTGCACCTGGCCGCGCTTCTCCAGCAGGTAGTACAGGCCGCGGCCACGGTGGATGTCGTGGTAGGCGAGGTCGAGCTGGGCGACCCGCGGGTGGGTCAGCGTCATGTTGTGCTTGGCCCGGTAGCGCTCGATGAGGCGGTACTTCGTCACCCAGTCGATCTCGCCCTCGACCAGCGAGAGGTCGGCGGAGTCGACGGCCTTGATGGTGCGCTCCCACAGCTCCAGCACCCGCTGGATGGCCGGGGTGGCCAGCTCGCGCCGCTCGACGAAGTCGCGGGCCTTGGTGAAGTACTCCTCCTGGATCTCCAGCGCGGACGCCTCGCGGCCGCCGGCCAGCCGGACCTTGCGGCGGCCGGTGAGGTCGTGGCTGATCTCGCGGATCGCCCGGATCGGGTTCTCCAGCGTCATGTCGCGCAGGCCGACGCCGGCCTCGATCATGCGCAGCACCAGATCGGTCGCGCCGACCTTGAGCAGCGTCGTGCACTCGTTCATGTTGGAGTCGCCGACGATGACGTGCAGCCGGCGGTACCGCTCGGCGTCGGAGTGCGGCTCGTCGCGGGTGTTGATGATCGGCCGGCTGCGGGTGGTGGCGCTGGAGACGCCCTCCCAGATGTGCTCGGCCCGCTGGCTGACGGCGAACACCGCGCCCCGCGGCGTCTGCAGCACCTTGCCGGCGCCGCAGATGATCTGCCGGGTGACCAGGAACGGGATCAGGATGTCGGCCAGCCGGGAGAACTCGCCGTGCCGGCCGACCAGGTAGTTCTCGTGGCAGCCGTAGGAGTTGCCGGCGGAGTCGGTGTTGTTCTTGAACAGGTAGACGTCGCCGGCGATGCCCTCTTCGGCCAGCCGCTTCTCCGCGTCGACCAGCAGCCCCTCGAGGACCCGCTCACCGGCCTTGTCGTGGGTGACGAGGTCGATGATGCTGTCGCACTCGGGCGTGGCGTACTCGGGGTGGCTGCCGACGTCGAGGTACAGGCGCGCGCCGTTGGAGAGGAAGACGTTGCTGCTGCGGCCCCACGTGACGACCCGGCGGAAGAGGTAGCGGGCGACCTCGTCGGGCGACAGTCGCCGCTGCCCGCGGAACGTGCACGTGACGCCGTACTCGTTCTCGAGACCGAAGATGCGGCGATCCATGGTCTGAGCCTAGTCGCCCGAACCGTCGGAATCGGCCGGTGCGGAGGTCTCGGAACCGCCACGGTCGAGCAACGAGTCCAGGACCGGCCCCGTCAGCCGCCGGAACGTGCGCCGGGGCCGCTCCCGGTCCAGCACCGCGACCTCCAGCGATGACGGCGCCAGCCGCCGCGGCTCGTCGGTGTCGCGGCCCAGCGCGTCGACGGCCAGCCGCAGCGACCCCTCCAGCGACGCGCCGGCGGTGAAGTGCTCGGAGACGTAGCGGCCGACCTGCTCGGCGGCGCCGCCCATGACGGAGAACCCGTCGTCGGCGGCCACCGAGCCGTCGTAGGTGATGCGGTAGATCTGGTCGGTCTCGAGGGTGTGCCCGACCTCGGCCACGACCAGCTCGACCTCGTACGGCTTCGGGTCCTGGGTGAAGATCGTCCCCAGCGTCTGCGCGTACACATTGGCCAGCGCCCGCCCGGACACGTCGACCCGGTCGTAGGAGTAGCCGCGCAGGTCGGCCAGCCGCACCCCGGCCTGGCGCAGGTTCTCGAACTCGTTGTACTTGCCGACCGCGGCGAACGCGATGCGGTCGTAGATCTCGCTGATCTTGTGCAGCGACGGCGACGGGCTCTCGGCGGCGAACAGGATGCCACCCGCGTACTGGATCACGATGACCGACCGGCCGCGGGCGATGCCCTTGCGGGCGTAGTCGGCCCGGTCCTTCATGATCTGCTCGGGCGAGACGTATCCGAACTGCATCGACACCGATGGTTCCTCTCGTGCGGGCTCTGGTGCTCTTCGGGGGTGCGGTTGTGACGCGGTCAGCGCAGCGGTGCGACCGGGCCGTCCGGCCGGATGTCGCGGGCGGCGACGACCTCTTCGACGATCGCCGCCACGGCCTGCTCGTCGCGCTGCCGGTAGCCGGTCTCGTCGACCACGGCGACGATCGGGAAGATGCGCCGCTGCAGGTCGGGCCCGCCGGTCGCGGAGTCGTCGTCGGCGGCGTCGTACAGCGCCTGGACGGTCACCGCGATGGCGTCGTCGGCCGAGAGATCGTCGCGGTAGAGCTTCTTCAGCGCGCCGCGGGCGAACACCGAGCCGGAGCCGACCGAGAAGAACTGGTGCTCCTCGTAGCGGCCGCCGGTGACGTCGTAGGAGAAGATGCGGCCCTCGCCGATGCCCTGGTCGTAGCCCGCGAACAGCGGCACCACCGCCAGGCCCTGCATGGCCATGCCGAGATTGCCGCGGATCATGTGCGACAGCCGGTTGGCCTTGCCCTCGAGGGACAGCACGGTGCCCTCGATCTTCTCGTAGTGCTCCAGCTCGAGCTGGAACAGCCGGATGAGCTCGAGGCCCAGTCCGGCCGCACCCGCCATGCCGACGGCCGAGTACTCGTCGGCCTGGAACACCTTCTGGATGTCGCGCTGGGCGATCATGTTGCCCATGGTGGCCCGCCGGTCGCCGGCCATGACGACCCCGCCCACGAACGTGGTGGCCACCAGCGTGGTGGCGTGCGGGGTGAGTCCACCCAGATCGGCGCCCGCCGGCACCCGGTTCCCCGGCAGCAGCTCGGGTGAGTACTGCCGCAGGAACTCGGTGAACGACGACGTGCCCGGCGTCAGGAACTCCGCCGGCAGGCTGCCGATACGCGAGACATCAACCACTTACTCTCCACCCTTCTGCACGAACGACCGGACGAAGTCCTCGGCGTTCTCCTCCAGCACCTCGTCGATCTCGTCGAGGATGGAGTCCACGTCGTCGTCGAGCTTGTCCTGCCGCTCCTTGAGCTCTTCGCTCGCCTCGGTCGCCGCGTTCTCCTCGGCGTCCTCGTTCTTCCGGGTCTGCTTGTGACCGCCGGTCGTCTCACGCGCCATCGCCAACCTCCACCTGGTCGCTTGAGAACGACCCTATCCAGGAGTACCGACATCGTGCCGCCCCGGGACACCGGATCGGGCCAGAGATTTTCGACTTACGCCGACAGCGGAACCCCCGGGCTCCCATGATCATCAACCTTTTGTGTCGCTGTGACGACGCAAAAGGTTGATGATCATGGGAATCCACCGTCAGCGCTGGGTGAGCGCGCTGACCAGGTCCCCCGCCGTCTCGCACTGGTCGAGCAGGTCGCCGACGTGGGCCTTCGTGCCGCGGCTGGGGTCGAGGGTGGGCACCCGCTGCAGCGCCTCCCGGCCGGGCAGGTCGAAGATCACCGAGTCCCACGACGCGGCCGCGATGGACTCGGCGTACTTGTCCAGGCAGCGGCCGCGGAAGTAGGCGCGGGTGTCCTCCGGCGGGTAGTGCACGGCGTCGTCGATGTCCAGGTCGGTGACGATGCGCTGCATGCGGCCCTTGGCGACCAGCCGCCGGTAGAGGCCGCGCTCGGGCCGGATGTCGGCGTACTGCAGGTCGACGAGGTGCAGCTTGGGGTGCGACCAGTCCAGGCCGTCGCGGTCGCGGTACTGCGTCAGCAGCGACAGCTTGGCCACCCAGTCCAGCTGGTCCGACAGCGACATCGGGTCCGTCGCGAGCGCCTGCAGCGTCGCCTCCCAGCGGGCCAGCACGTCGGCGGTGACGGGGTCGACGTCGGCGCCGTAGCGGTCCTCGACGTACTTGCGGGCCTGCTCGGCGTACTCGGTCTGCAGCTGGACGGCGGTGACGCGGCGGCCGTCGGCGAGCTCGACCTGGTGCTTGAGCGTCGGGTCGTGGGAGATGTCGTGCAGCGCGCCGACGGGACGCGACACGGCGAGGTCGCCGCCGAGGAAGCCGTCCTCGATCATGGCCAGGACCAGCGCCGTCGTGCCGAGCTTGAGGTAGGTCGAGATCTCGGAGAGGTTCGCGTCGCCGAGGATGACGTGCAGCCGGCGGTACCGCTCGGGGTCGGCGTGCGGCTCGTCGCGGGTGTTGATGATCGGCCGCTTGAGCGTGGTCTCCAGCCCGACCTCGACCTCGAAGTAGTCCGCCCGCTGGGACAGCTGGAAGCCGTGCCCGGCGCCGTCCTGCCCGATGCCGACGCGGCCGGCGCCGCACACGACCTGCCGCGACACGAAGAACGGGATGAGGTGGCGGACGATGTCGGCGAACGGCGTCGACCGGTTCATCAGGTAGTTCTCGTGGCAGCCGTACGAGGCGCCCTTGTTGTCGGTGTTGTTCTTGTACAGCTGGATCGGCTGCGCGCCGGGCAGCCGGCCGGCCCACGTCGCCGCGACGCCCATGATGGCCTCGCCGGCCTTGTCCCAGATGACGGCGTCGCGCGGCGAGGTGACCTCGGGCGAGGAGTACTCCGGGTGCGCGTGGTCGACGTAGAGCCGGGCGCCGTTGGTGAGGATCAGGTTGGCCAGCCCGATCTCCTCGTCGGTGAGCTGGCTGGGGTCGGCGCCGCCGCGGGACAGCTCGAAGCCGCGGGCGTCGCGCAGCGGGTTCTCCTCCTCGAAGTCCCACCGGGCCCGCCGCGCGTGCGCGCGCTGCGCCGCGTAGCCGTTGACCACCTGGGACGACGCCAGCATGGAGTTGGCCGCCGGGTTGCTGGGCACCGAGATGCCGTATTCCGTCTCGATTCCCATGATGCGACGCACACTCATGTCACGAGCCTACGGCAGCCACCGCATGATGGGCCGCTCCGGCGACCGCCGCGCCACCTCGACGAAACCGGCCCTGGCGAAAGTGGACACGTAACCCGTGCTCGTGGAGCTGGGCGAGACCGTCCCGTCCAGCGGATACGCCTCGACGGCGGGCGCACCGGCGTCGCGCGCGGAGGCCACCGCCGCGTCGACGAGCGCCGCCATGACGCCCTGCCGGCGGTGGCCCTTGCGGACGTAGAAGCAGGTGATCGCCCAGACGGGGACGGGGTCGACGGGGCGCAGCCGCCACGGCCGGTCCAGCGCCGGGACGGCCGGCCGCGGCGTCACCTGGCACCAGCCGACGGCCCGGTCGCCGGGGCCGAACGCGAGCAGCCCGGGCGGCGGGCCGGCCTCGACGACGGCCCGGAAGTCGTCCCGGTTCTCCGCCGGCGGCCGCGCGCGGTACGCCGGGCCGAGCCGCCACGCCATGCACCAGCAGCGCGCCGCCGGTCCCCCGCTGCCGGCCAGCAGGTCCTCGAACGCCGGCCACAGCGCCGGGGTCAGCGGCTCGACCCGCACGGCGCTACCCCAGCGGCGCGGGCTCCGGATACCGGACGCCCAGCCCGGCCAGCGCCTGCTCCAGGATGCCGGCGATCTCGACGGTGTGCGCGAGCGGCATCTCCGGGCACTCGGTGCGCCCGTCGCGGACCGCCTGGGCGACGGCGCGCAGCATCGGCACGTAGCCGCGGCCCTCCTTCTCCCACTCGAACGTCTGCGTCTCCTCGACGCCGCGGGCCGGGGCGTGCACCAGCCGCATGGACGTCGCCGCGTGGAACCGCGGCGGCACCTCGATCCGCCCAGTCGTGCCCATGACCAGCGCGGATCCCGGGATCGGCGACACCAGCGACACGTCCAGGTGCGCCCGGACCCCGTCCGGCCAGGTGAGGAACAGCCCGGCCTCGTTGTCGACGCCCTGGTCGTTCAGCGTGCCGGTGACGGTGAGCGCGGACGGCGCGCCGAGCAGCATCTGCGCGAACGCGACCGGGTAGATGCCGACGTCGAGCAGCACGCCGCCGCCCAGCACCGGGTCCCACAGCCGGTGGGTGCGGTCGGCCGGCGCGACGAACCCGAGGTCGGCCGAGACCGTGCGGACGTCACCGATCGCGCCGTCGGCGACCAGCTGCCGCAGCTGCACGATCAGCGGGTTGAACCGCGTCCACATCGCCTCCATGCAGAACACGCCGCGCTCGCGGGCCAGTTCCGTCAGCCGGGTCGTCTCGGCCAGCGACGTCGTGAACGCCTTCTCGCACAGCACCGCCTTGCCCGCCTCGAGGGCCAGCTCGACGACGGGCGCGTGCTGCGCGTGCGGGGTGGCGACGTAGACGACGTCGACGGCGGGGTCGTCGACCAGGGCGCGGACGTCGTCATAGGCGGTGTCGATGCCGAACTCGCGGGCGAACGCCTCGGCCCGGTCCAGCAGGCGGGAGCTCACGGCGGCCAGCCGGCTGTCCTCGAGCTGGCGCAGATCGCCGGCGACGTTGTGGGCGATGGCGCCGGTGGCGACGACGCCCCAGCCGATCGTGCGCGGCGCGATGCTCATGATGGAAACCCTAAGGGAGCGCCGGTCTCGTATGATCGCCGCGATGCCCCCGTCCGTCCGTGCCGCCGCGAAGGTCCTCGCCGGCACGTGGCCGCGCCGCCTCGCCTGGCTGGCTCTGGCCGCCGCCGTGATGCTCACGGCCCTGACCGGTGGGTTCGAGGCGGTGCCCGCAGCCGAGCCCGCGCGGGTCGCGGCGGGCGAGGCCGTGGAGATCGGCCCGGTGCGGCTGGCGGCGCGGTCGTGGACGATCCGCGACGACATCGCCACCAACGGCCTGGAGTACGCCGGCGCGGCCGCCTGGCTGGTCGTCGAGGCCGACGTCACCGCGCTCACCGACGCCACCATCACCTTCCCGCAGCGTTCGCTGGGACTGCCGGCGCAGCTGGGAGTGGACGGCGAGCCGGACCGCGTCGTGCTGCTCGCCGACGCGACCCAGTCGCCGGGCCTGCAGCCGGACCTGCCCGCCCGGGTCGCGCTGCTGTGGCCGCTCGGCGACGTGCCCGACCCCGGCGACGACCTCGAGGTGGCGTACCTGCGGTCGCGGCTGTCGGACAGCACCATCGACGCCGGGCGGGTGTGGCGGGCCGACGGAGTGGCGGCGCACGCCACGCTCCCCCGCGACGACGCGACCGGCGACGCCCTCGTCGAGGAGGAGTCGTGATGGCGCGCCACCGCCGGGTCCAGCGGCCGTCGGCGCCGGCGCTGGCCGCGATGGTGGCCGTCGTGGTCGCGGCCGGTGTCGTCGGCGACCGCGCCGACGCCTGGTGGCCGCGGACCCGCCCGTTCGTCGGCGAGGCCGCGACCCGCGACTCCGTCGTCGTGGAGCCCGTCCGGGTGACGGTGCACGGCGCCCGCGCCGCGACGGTCCTGACCGACGGGCTGGCCGACAAGGACACCGACGGTGTCTGGGTCGCCGTCGACGTCACCGCGGCGGCGCTGGACGAGCCGGCCGCCATCTCCGGCATGGCGCTGCGCGACCGGCGCGGCCGTGAGTACGCCTCGTCCAACCGGGCCGGAAACCCGATGATCGGCAACCCGTTCGACCCGCGGGTGCCCGAGCGGGGCGAGGTCGTCTTCGAGCTGCCGTCCGACGCGCTGGGCCCGCTCACGCTCGTGATCAGCCCGGACGCGGCCGGGCGGGCGGTCCCGCGGGCCGAGGCAGAGGTCCCGCTGCGGGTCGACGAGGCGGCCGGCGAGCCGCTGACGCCGCGCCCGCGCGACCTCGCGGAGGCCGGCGGATGAGCCGGGCGTGGTGGCGGCGGAACCGGTTCGCCCTGCCGGTCATGGTCGTGGCGCTGGCCGCGCTGGCCTGGCCGGTGTCCGAGACCGCCCGCGACGTGTGGTGGCCCCGCGGCCAGCACGTCGCCGTCTCCCCCGGCGGCGACGGGCGGGCCGTCGTCGGCGACGTGTCGCTGTCGCTGGCCTCGTTCGGCCGGGCCGACGACGTGCCCGACCAGCCGGCGCCGGACGGGTACACCGTCTGGCGCGCGGAGCTGGCCTCCGACGGCGGCGGCGGCGAGTCGCTGAACTGCACGGCTCAGCTGCAGGACGCCGACGGCCGCCGGTACACGGCCGGGTCGCGCTACCTCCCGTCGTACGACGACGAGTCGATCGGCCTGTACTGCGGCGGGCCCGACGGCGGCGGCGTCGCCTACTTCCTGCTGCCCGACGACGCCGAGCCGGACGCCGTGCGGGTCAGCGCGCTGGAACTGCTGCCGGAGTACTGGACGCTTCCGGTGCCGTGACGGCGGTGGCCGGCAGCCGGCCGACCAGCGCGTCGGCGGCGGCCGCCAGCAGTACGGCCGACAGCACCTGCACGAGGATCGCCGACACCGCCTCGAGCGGCCCGGCCAGCGCCGTCCAGTCGGCCACCGGCGCGGGGCCCACGACCAGCCGGGCGACGGCCCAGACGAGGTGGCCGGTCAGGCCGACCGCCACGTAGCCGACGCAGAACAGCAGCGCCGAGGCCCACCCCGACCGCCAGATCATCGTCAGCCCCGCCGCCAGCGGGCCGAACCGGCGCTCGCCGTCCAGGCTCACCCGCCAGACCCGGGCGACGTTGCGCTCGCCGACGCGGGCGCCCAGCCGGGCCGTGATCCGCCTGGTGGCCGGCGCCAGTGCCTCGGCCGGCTGCGTGCCGTAGACGATGGTCCCGAACGCCAGCCACGAGATCGGCACCACCAGGCCGGTGAACACGCCGGCCACCAGCAGGTCGGTCGTCGGGACGAGGCCCGCCGCCAGCCGGTCGAGCAGCTCGAACCGGTCGGTCAGCTCCGTCCACCACGTCCGGACGCGGTCGGTCACGACCCGATCGGACCACCACTCGCGCACCCGCCGGTTCGCCAGCGAGACCACGAAGACGCCGAGCACGATCCAGACAATGTCGCAGTAGCCGGCCAGCACCTGCAGCGCCGTGCGCCGTCCCGACGTGTGCGGCCGCCCACGCGACAGCCGTCCGGCCAGTGACCGCAGCGCCAGCGCGCCGAGCGCCGTCCCCAGCACCGCCGCCGAGGCGCCGGCCGGGACGCGGTCGCCGGCCGCGCCGGTGACGACGGCCAGCTCAGCGGCGTCGCGGGCGGCCTGGCTGTAGTACTCGCGCTGGTCCGCGGCGAACGTGCCGTAGTGCTCGTAGACGACGAGGAACGGGACGATGAGGCTGGCCAGGACCGCGAACACCGTGCGGATCCGCCGTCCGGCCGGCACCGCCGAGGGCCGCAGGACCAGCAGCATGGCGACGGTGACCAGCATGGAGCCCAGCGGGACCAGCGCCAGGACCAGCAGCCCGAGCACCGCCGAGTGCCGGCTGGCCCACACCGCGGCGTCGAGCGTGTACTCGCGCGCCACCAGCCCGGCCGCCGCCAGCGCCACCAGCGCCGGCCACGAACGGCGAAGACGCCGCCCTGCGTCGAGCAGGACGGCGCCTCCGCCGGACAGCGTGCTCAGAGGTACTGGCCGGTGTTGGCCACGGTGTCGATCGACCGGCCGGCCTCGGTGCCCTGCTTGCCGGAGATGAGCGTGCGGATGTAGACGATCCGCTCGCCCTTCTTGCCGGAGATGCGGGCCCAGTCGTCCGGGTTGGTCGTGTTCGGCAGGTCCTCGTTCTCCTTGAACTCGTCGAAGCACGCGGTGAGCAGGTGCTGCACTCGCAGGCCCTTCGAGCCGGTGTCGAGCAGGTCCTTGATCGCCATCTTCTTCGCCCGGTCGACGATATTCTGGATCATCGCGCCGGAGTTGAAGTCGCGGAAGTACAGGACCTCCTTGTCGCCGTTGGCGTAGGTGACCTCGAGGAAGCGGTTGTCGTCGGTCTCGGAGTACATCTTCTCGACCGACCGCTGGATCATGGCCGCCGTGGTGGCCGCCGGGTCGCCGCCGTGCTCGGCGAGGTCGTCGGGGTGCAGCGGCAGCGTGGTGGTCAGGTACTTGCTGAAGATGTCGCGGGCCGCCTCGGCGTCGGGCCGCTCGATCTTGATCTTCACGTCCAGCCGGCCGGGCCGCAGGATCGCCGGGTCGATCATGTCCTCGCGGTTCGAGGCGCCGATGACGATGACGTTCTCGAGCCCCTCGACACCGTCGATCTCGCTGAGCAGCTGCGGGACGATGGTGTTCTCGACGTCGGAGGAGACGCCGGAGCCGCGGGTGCGGAACAGCGAGTCCATCTCGTCGAAGAACACGATGACCGGGGTGCCCTCGCTGGCCTTCTCACGGGCCCGCTGGAACACCAGGCGGATGTGCCGCTCGGTCTCGCCGACGTACTTGTTCAGCAGCTCCGGGCCCTTGATGTTGAGGAAGTACGACTTGTGCTCGGACATCCCCTTGAGCTTCGCGATCTGCTTGGACAGCGAGTTCGCGACCGCCTTGGCGATGAGCGTCTTGCCGCAGCCGGGCGGGCCGTACAGCAGCACGCCCTTCGGCGGGCGCAGCTCGTGCTCGCGGAACAGCTCCGCGTGCAGGAACGGCAGCTCGACGGCGTCGCGGATCTGGTCGATCTGCCGCGACAGGCCGCCGATGTCGGAGTAGTCGATGTCGGGGACCTCTTCGAGGATGAGCTCCTCGACCTCGGACTTCGGGACGCGCTCGTAGACGAACCCGGCGCGCGGCTCGAGCAGCAGGGAGTCGCCGACACGCATGCCGGTGTCCTGCAGCGGCGAGGCGATGCGCACCACCCGCTCCTCGTCGGTGTGCCCGATGACCAGGGCGCGCTCGCCGTCGGCGAGCAGCTCCTTGAGCATGACGACCTCGCCGATCTGCTCGTACTCCAGCGCCCGCACCACGTTGAGCGCCTCGTTGAGCATGACCTCCTGGCCCGGCCGCAGGCCCTCGAGCTCCACGTCGGGGCTCACCGCGACCCGCAGCTTGCGGCCGCCGGTGAACACGTCGACGGTGCCGTCGTCGTACTTGGACAGGTACGTGCCGAAGCCGGACGGCGGCTGGGCCAGCCGGTCGATCTCCTCCTTGAGCGCGACGATCTGGTCGCGCGCCTCGCGCAGTGTGGCCGCGAGCCGCTCGTTCTGGGCGTTCACGGACGCCAGTCGTGCTTCGAGGAAAGCCACCTCGCCGGCCATGTCGGACGGCTCGCGCCCGGACCCGCGACGGCCGTGATCGAAGCCATCGTCATACGACGCCATCTCGCACCTCCTCGGAAGGGGGTCGTCTATAGCCAGACCTTACAGTCGCCCGGCCCGATCGCCACGCAGGAGATCAGGTAGTGACCAGATGTTGACTTCTGGTGCCGTCGGACGTGGATTTCTCCTTACCCCAACTCACTCGCCGATGCGTCGGTTCCGGCCTCATTTCCTGGCGCCGGTCGACGCCGGCGCAGCGGTGGCGGCACCCCGGGCGCCATGCGGCGGGCGGTGACGAGGAACCCGGTGTGGCCGATCATCCGGTGGTCCGGGCGTACCGCCAGGCCCTCGACGTGCCAGGTGCGCACCATCGACTCCCAGGACACCGGCTCGGTGAAGCTGCCGCTCTCGCGCAGCGTCTCGACCGTGCGGGACAGCTGCGTGGTCGTGGCGACGTAGCAGCACAGCACCCCGCCCGGCACCAGCACGCCGGCGGCGGCGTCGACGCACTCCCAGGGCGCCAGCATGTCCAGCACGACGCGGTCGGCCGGGCTGTCGTCGAGCTCGGTGACCAGGTCGCCGACGGTGACCGTCCAGCCCGGGTGCCGCCCGCCGAAGAACCGCTCGACGTTGTCGGTGGCGATCTTGGCGAAGTCGGCCCGCCGCTCGTAGGAGTGCAGCGTGCCGTCCTCGCCGATGGCCCGCAGCAGCGACATCGACAGCGCGCCGGAGCCCACTCCGGCCTCGACCACGCGAGCGCCCGGGAAGATGTCGGCCATGGCCACGATCTGGCCCGCGTCCTTCGGGTACACGACCGCCGCGCCACGCGGCATGGACAGCACGTAGTCCGCGAGCAGCGGCCGCAGGGCGAGATAGGCCGTCCCGCCCGTCGAGACGACGACGCTGCCCTCGGGCCGGCCGATCAGCTCGTCGTGCGGGAACGATCCCTTGTGCGTGTGGAACTCCTTGCCCTCGGCGAGGGTGATGGTGTGGTGGCGGCCCTTGGGATCGGTGAGCTGCACCTGGTCGCCGACCCGGAGGGGTCCGGTGCGGCGAGACGTTTCGGTCGCGGACATGCGGTCGAGGCTATCGGCCGGGTCCGACAGGACGGCGCCCGGTCAGCGGGTCGCGAGCGCGTGGTCGACGTCGGAGGTCACCAGCACGCCGTACACCCTGCTGTCCGCGTCGACCACCAGGTACTCCGTGGCGGGCGTCTCGCGCATCGCCTTGAGCAGCTCGTCGCCGCGCACGTCCAGCGACAGCACCAGCCCGTGCTGCAGCGACCGGGACGACTGGCCGATCGTCACCCACGGCCGGCGCTGCTCCGGGATCGCCGCCACCGCGGCCTCGTTCACCAGGCCGGTGGGGCGGCCGGCGCTGTCGACGATCACCAGCGACGTGACGCCGGCCTCCCGGGCCTGCTTGAGCGCCTCGGAGACCGGCAGGTCCGGCGCGACGGGCGCGGCCCGGCGGGCCAGCGTCCGGGTGTCCAGCCGCGGCAGCCGGGCCCGCATGCGGCCGACGGCGAGCGCCTGCGTCGCGCCGCTCCACAGCAGCGCGGCGACCAGGCCGGCCCAGACGATCGTCAGCAGCTGCGGCCGGCCGCCGTCGAGGACGAACGGCAGCACGAGGACGAGCCCGGCCAGCACCTGCCCCGACCGGGCGGCCACCACCGTGCCGCGCTGCTCGTCGCCGCTGAGCCGCCAGACCGCGGCCCGCAGCATGTGCCCGCCGTCCAGCGGCAGCCCGGGCAGGATGTTGAACACGCCGACGATGAGGTTGGCGACAGCCAGCTCCCACACAAGGAACGTCAGCACGCGGTCGTCGATGGCCCGGCCGGCGAGCAGGCCCAGCCCGCCCAGCGCCAGCGACAGCAGCGGGCCGGCCGCCGACACGATCAGGTCGCGGCCGGGCGTCGGCGCGTCACGCTCGATCTCGGTGTAGCCGCCGAGGAAGTGCAGCGTGATGCCGCGCACCGGCAGCCCCAGCCGGCGTGCCGTCAGCGCGTGGCCCAGCTCGTGGATGAACACCGACAGGTACAGCAGCACGGCGAACAGGAACGCGACCAGGTAGGCGCCGCCGTCGCTCAGCTCGGGCAGGTAGTCGAGGACGAGGTCGCGGCCCCCGAACGTGATGATCGCCGCCACCAGGAACCACGTCGGGCTGACGTACACGGGGATGCCCGCGATTCGGCCGAGGCTCAGCTGCCGAGCGCGACGGGTTGCCATCTTCCAAGGCTACGTGGCGTGTGCGCAGCCGGACTGTCGGAGGTGTGATCTAGAGTCGCGAGCATGACCATTCGCGCGCGTGCCGAGCTCGGGGCCGACCCCGGGGCCGAACGCGTGCCCAGCCTGTCGCCGTCGCGCGCGGCCGACTTCATGACCTGCCCGCTGCTCTACCGGTTCCGCACCATCGACCGCCTGCCCGAGCCGCCCAGCTCCGAGGCGACCCGCGGCACCGTCGTGCACAGCGTGCTGGAGCGGCTGTTCGAGCTGCCGGCCGACCAGCGCACGCCCGGCCGCGCGACCGAGCTGGTGCGGCCGGCGTGGGACGAGCTGATGACCGCCGAGCCGGCCGTGGCCGAGCTGTTCGCCGACGACGCCGACGGGTCGGCGCTCGCGGGGTGGCTGGCCAGCGCCGAGGACCTGGTCGAGAAGTACTTCGAGCTGGAGGATCCGCGCCGGCTGGAGCCGGCCGAGCGCGAGCTCTACGTCGAGACGACGCTCGACTCCGGCCTGCGGCTGCGCGGCTACGTCGACCGGCTCGACCGCGCCGAGGCCACCGGCGACCTGCGCGTCGTCGACTACAAGACCGGCAAGGCGCCGCGGGCCGGGTTCGAGCAGCGGGCCATGTTCCAGATGCGGTTCTACGCGCTGGTGCTGTGGCGGCTGCACGGCCGGGTGCCGCGGCTGCTGCAGCTGATCTACCTGGGCAGCGGCGAGCTGCTGCGGTACGAGCCCGACGAGGCCGACCTGCGGGCCACGGAGCGCAAGCTGGCCGCGCTGTGGGCGGCCATCGAGCGGGCCACGGAGTCCGGCGACTGGCGGGCGAGCCCCAGCCGGCTCTGCGACTGGTGCTCGCACCAGGCCCTCTGCCCCGCCTACGGCGGCACGCCGCCCCCGCTGCCCGAGCGGGTCGAGGCGGCCGACGACGACGAGGCCCCGTCCCCCCGCACCTCCCCCGTCGACGCCTGACGATCGCGCGGATCCTCCTGCCGGTGGAGGGCGCAGCTCCCCGTCGAGGACGAGCCGCGACGGGGTGGCGGCGGCCTACCGTTGATCGTGTGACGACGGCGCGCGCCAAGCTCTTCCCACGCATCGAGCCGTGGCTGCTGGACGCGTCGCTGACGGTCGTCCTGACGGTGACGGGCGTCGTCGCGCTGTTCGTGTACACCGACCCCAGCGGCATCGAGTACGCCGACGCCGACGCGCTCGGGGTTGCGCTGGTGCTGGTCATCACGGTGCCGCTGATCGTGCGCCGCCGTCTCCCGGTCGCCGTCGGGTTGTGGACGGCTGTCGCCACGCTGCCGTTCCTGGCGGTCGACTACGCCGTGCCGACGGCGGCCCTGGTGCTGCTCATCGCCGTCTACAGCGCCGCCAACTACGCGAGCCTGAGCGCGTCGGTGCTGGTCCTCGCCGTGCAGGTCACGAGCTCCGTCGCGTACACCCTGGTCAGCGCGGACCGGCACGGCGAGCAGACGATGGACACCGGCGCCGGAGTGATCATCAGCGGGCTGCTGATCCTCGGCGTCTGGGGCATCGGCCGGGCGGTGCGCAGCCGCCGCCTCTACACCGCCGAGCTCGAGGACCGCGCCCGCCGGCTGGAGCGCGCCAACGACGTCGAGGTGCGCGCCGCCATCGCCGAGGAGCGCTCCCGCATCGCCCGCGAGCTGCACGACGTCGTCGCCCACCACGTGTCGGTCATGACGGTGCAGGCCGCCGGAGCCCGTCGCGCGCTGCACCGCGACGTCGACCGGACCGCCGACGCGCTGGAGGCGATCGAGGAGATCGGCCGGTCCGCGCTGGCCGAGATGCGCCGCGTCGTCGGCGTCCTGCGCACCCCCGACGGCGACGACCGAGGCGCCCAGCCGGCCACCCTCGCGCCGCAGCCGGGCCTGGGCGACCTGGACACCCTGGCCGAGCAGATGCGCGACGCCGGGCTGCCGGTGGACGTGACGATCGACGGCGAGCCGGGTCCCGTCCCGGTCGGCGTCGACCTCGCCGCGTTCAGGGTCATCCAGGAGGCGCTGACGAACACCATCAAGCACGCCGGCCCGTCCACCGCCGCCGTCCACGTCCGCTACCTGCCCTCGGAGGTGCACGTCGAGATCTGCGACGACGGCCACGGCGTCGCGGCGGCGCTGGAGGGACGCCGTCCGGGCCACGGCCTGCTGGGCATGCGCGAACGGGTCGCCCTCTATGGTGGAACCCTCGCGGCCGGACCCCGCCGCGGCGGCGGCTACGAGGTGCGGGCGAAGATCCCGTACGACAGTAACGGAGCGATGTCACGATGACGGCCCAGCCCATCCGGGTGCTGCTGGTGGACGACCAGCCGCTGCTGCGCACCGGCTTCCGCATGATCCTCGAGGCCGAGTCCGACATCGCGGTGGTCGGCGAGTCCGGCGACGGCGAGCAGGCGGTGGCCGACGCGCGGGCGCTGCAGCCCGACGTCGTGCTCATGGACATCCGGATGCCGCGGGTCGACGGCGTGCAGGCGACCCGGCAGATCACCGGCGCGGCCCGCGAGACCACCCCGCGCGTGCTCGTCCTCACCACGTTCGACCTGGACGAGTACGTCGTCGAGGCGCTGCGGGCCGGCGCCAGCGGCTTCCTGCTCAAGGACGTCCCGGCCGAGGACCTGGTGACGGCGATCCGGACGGTGTCGCGCGGCGACGCGGTCGTCGCGCCGAGCATCACCCGCCGGCTGCTGGACATGTTCGCCAGCCGGTTCCCCGCCACCGACTCCCCCACGCCGGCCAACCTGGCCCACCTCACCGACCGCGAGCGCGAGGTGCTCACGCTGGTCGCGCGGGGCTACTCCAACGCCGAGATCGCCGCCGAGCTGGTCGTCTCCGAGACGACGGTGAAGACCCACGTCGGCAACGTGCTGACGAAGCTGGGGCTGCGCGACCGCGTCCAGGCCGCCGTCTACGCCTACGAGTCAGGCCTGGTCCAGCCCGGCGCCCTTTAACCCACGACGTACGGCGCCGCCCCGTCACGGTGGATGGAGCGGAGGAAGCCGGCGAGCTGCCGCGCCGTCTCCTCCGGCGCCTCCTCGGCGAGGAAGTGCCCGGTGTCGACCGCCGCGCCCCGGACGTCGCGGGCCCAGGCGCGCCAGATCTCCAACGGGTCGTACCAGGCCGCGACGGCGCCGGTGCCGCTCCACAGCGCGAGCACCGGGCAGGCGATGCCGCGCTCGCGATCCGCCTCGTCGTGCGCGACGTCGTACGTGGCCGCGGCCCGGTACTGCTCGCAGATGGCGTGCACCCGGGCCGGGTCGCGGAACTGCGCCCGGTAGGCCGGCCGGACGTCGTCGGTGAGCAGCTCCGGGCGGTCGGCCCACGTGTCGAGCAGGTGGTCGACGAACGCGTCGGGCGCGCCGGCGATGAGGCGTTCCGGGACCGGCGCCGGCGCGGCGAGGAACGACCACACCCAGTACCCGAGCGCGAAGTCCCGGTCCGCCCGCGCGAACGCGTCGGCCGTCGGGACGATGTCCAGCACCGCCAGGGCCTCGACCCGCCCGGGGTGGTCCAGAGCGGCCCGGTAGGCGCAGCGGGCGCCCCGATCGTGGCCGGCGACGGCGAAGCGCTCGTGGCCGAGGCGCCGCATCACCTCGACCTGGTCACGGGCCAGCTCGCGCATCGCGTACCGGGCGTGCCCGGGATCGCTGTCCGGAGCGCCGCTGGCCCCGTAGCCGCGCAGGTCGGTCACGACGACGGTGAACTCGCAGGCCAGCTCCGGCGCGACCAGCCGCCACATGAGGTGGGTCTGTGGCATCCCGTGCAGCAGCAGGACCGGCGGGCCGGAGCCGCCGCGGCGTCCGAACACCGTGCCGCCGCCGGTCGCGACGGTGAACTCCTCGAAGCCCTCGAACATGGTCCCGCCGTACCCAGCCGAGGCGGGTCGTACGTCCGCAGGACGGCGGGACGGGCCGTCCTACTCCTCACGACGGAGCCGCGGAACCGTGCCGTTCGCCGATCACCGCGGCCCCGCCGGCCCCTAGCGTGGAACACGATCGATGAACCAGCTGACGAGGAGCGCACCGGTGACGACCGAACCCAGCTCGCCACGCACGGCGGCCCGCGCCGTCGACCTGACGAAGATCTACGGCAAGGACGACACCAGGGTGGTGGCGCTCGGCGGCGTGACGGTGGAGTTCGCCGCCGGCGCCTACACCGCGATCATGGGCCCGTCCGGGTCCGGCAAGTCCACGCTCATGCACTGCATGGCCGCCCTGGACTCGTCGACGTCGGGCCAGGTCTACATCGGCGACACCGACCTGAGCGGGCTGAACGACAAGGAGCTGACGAGGCTGCGCCGCGACAAGATCGGCTTCGTCTTCCAGGCGTTCAACCTGATCCCGACGCTGACGGCGAAGGAGAACATCACGCTGCCGCTCGACATCGCCGGCAAGTCCGTCGACAAGGAGTGGTTCGACAACGTCATCGCGACCGTAGGCCTGGGCGACCGGCTCGGGCACAAGCCGAACCAGCTCTCCGGCGGCCAGCAGCAGCGCGTCGCCTGCGCCCGCGCGCTGGTCAGCAAGCCCGAGATCATCTTCGCCGACGAGCCCACCGGCAACCTGGACTCCCGGTCCGGCACCGAGGTGCTGTCGTTCCTGCGCCGCTCGGTCCGCGAGTTCGGCCAGACCATCGTCATGGTCACGCACGACCCGAACGCCGCCGCCTACTCCGACCGCGTGCTGTTCCTCGCCGACGGCCAGATCGTGGACGAGATGAGCGACCCGACGGCGGAGAAGGTGCTGGAGCGGATGAAGGGCTTCGACGCCGTGGGGCAGCAGGCATGATCCGCGCCACCCTGAAGAGCCTGGCCGCGCGGAAGCTGCGGCTGGCGATGAGCGCGTTCGCGATCGTCCTGGGCGTCGCGTTCGTCGCCGGGTCGTACGTGTTCACCGACACGATCGACCGCACCTTCGACGACATCTTCGGCGGACTGTCCTCCGACGTCGTCGTCCGGCCGGACCTGCCCGGCGAGGCGGACCTGTTCGCCGGCTTCGCCACCGGCACCACCACGACCATCCCGTCGGACCTGGTGGACGACGTCGCCGCGCTGCCCGGCGTCGAGCGGGCCGACGGCGAGGTCGAGAACCAGAGCTTCTTCGTCCTCGACACCGACGGCGACGTCATGACCACGCAGGGCGCGCCGGGCATCGCCGTCAACTACCACGACGGCGCCAACGCCGCGGGCGAGCCGGTCCTGGCGCTCGTCGACGGCGAGCTGCCCACCGGCCCGGGCCAGGTCGCGCTGGACGACCGGACGTTCGACCGGTCCGGCTACGAGATCGGCGACGAGGTGCAGTTCGTCAGCACGGGCGACGAGCCGCGGGTCTCCGCCGAGCTCGTCGGCGTCGTCCGGTTCGGCGAGTCCGGCAGCCTGGCCGGCGCCAGCCTGTCGGTGTTCGAGACCCGCTATGCGCAGGAGCTGTTCCTCGACGGCGAGGACGCCTACAACCGCATCTCGGTGACCGCGGCCGGCGACGCCAGCCCGGAGGAGGTCCGCGACGAGATCAGCGCGATGCTCCCGGGCGACTTCGAGGCGCTGACCGGGGCCGACGTCGACGAGGAGACGGCGTCGGCGATCGAGGAGGGCCTCGGCTTCTTCAACACGTTCCTGCTGGTGTTCGCCGCGATCGCGCTGTTCGTCGGCGTGTTCCTCATCCTCAACACGTTCTCGATCCTGGTGGCGCAGCGCTCGCAGGAGATGGCGCTGTACCGGGCGCTGGGCGCCGGCCGGCGCCAGGTGACCCGCTCGGTGCTGCTGGAGGCCTTCATCGTCGGCCTGGTCGGGTCGACGCTGGGCCTGGCGCTGGGCCTGGGGGTCGCGCAGCTGCTCAAGGCGGTGTTCGGCGCGTTCGGGCTGGAGCTGGCCGGCGGGCTGGTGCTGCAGCCGCGCACGGTGATCGTCTCCTACGTCGTCGGCGTCCTGGTGACCATGGTGGCCGCGTTCATCCCGGCCCGGCGGGCGTCGAGGGTGCCGCCGGTCGCGGCGATGCGCGACGACGTCGGTGTGGCGTCCGAGTCGTCGCGGCGGGTGAGCCTTTGGGTGGGTGGCGGGCTGACGCTGCTCGGCGCCGGCGCGATGGCGCTCGGCCTGTTCGGGTCCGTCGACGACGCCGCGCTCATGGTGGGCGCCGGCATCTTCGCGGTGTTCATCGGCGTCGCGCTGCTGGCGCCGGTGCTGGCGGTGCCGGTGCTGCGGGTGGTGGCCGGCTGGTACCCGTCGGCCTTCGGCACCGTCGGCCGGCTGGCCCGCGAGAACGCGCTGCGCAATCCGCGGCGCACGGCCGCGACGGCGTCCGCGCTGATGATCGGCATGGCGCTGGTCACCGCGATCTCCATCGTCGGCGCGTCGGCCAACGCGACGGTCGACCGCGCCCTCGACGACGGCGTCCGCGCGCAGTTCGTCGTCTCCAACGCCGTCGGGCAGCCGTTCTCCCCCGCCGTCGCCGAGCAGATCGGCCAGGTCGACGGCGTCGACGAGGTGGTGTCGGTGCGCATGTCCGGCGGCGTCGTCGACGGCGACCAGACGTTCCTGCAGGCCTTCGACCCCGTCGCCTACAGCCGGGCCGCCGACCTCGAGCTGGTCGACGGCACCGATGACCTCGGCCCCGGCCAGTTCCTCATCGGCGAGGACCAGGCCGAGTCCAAGGGCCTGTCCGTCGGCGACACGCTGCGGCTGCAGCTGCCGGGCTCGGACGAGGACATCGAGCTGGCCGGCATCTACGCCCAGTCGCCGCTGCTGGTCGGCGGCGTGGTCGTCAGCCAGCAGACGCTGGCCGACGGCGCCGTCCCGTCGCTGGACACGCTGCTCTACGTGATCGCCGCCGACGGCGCCGACCTCGCCTCCGTGCGGGCCGGCCTGGACGAGGCGACCGCGGACCTTCCGACGGTCACCGTCCAGGACCAGGAGGAGTACAAGGAGTCCTCCCGCGACCAGGTCAACCAGCTGCTGTACCTGGTGTACGCGCTGCTCGGGCTGGCCGTGCTGATCGCGGTGCTGGGCATCGTCAACACGCTGGCGCTGTCGGTGATGGAGCGCACCCGCGAGGTCGGGCTGCTGCGGGCGGTGGGCCTGAGCCGGCGGCAGCTGCGGCGCACGATCCGGCTGGAGTCGATCGCGATCGCCGTCCTCGGCGCCGTCCTCGGTGTCGCCCTCGGCCTGCTGTTCGGCGTGTCGCTGCAGCGCGCCATCGCCGACGACGGGCTGGAGGTGCTGTCCGTCCCGGGCGGCCAGCTGGTCGTGTTCGTGGTGCTGGCTGCGGTCATCGGCGTCCTGGCCGCCGTCTGGCCGGCCCGCCGCGCCGCCAAGCTCGACGTGCTCCGTGCCATCACCACCGAGTAGGACGCGGCTGCCGGCAAACGATCAGGTGACGTCACGCCCCGCTTCGTCGTGGGCTGCGTCACCTGATCGTTTCGCGTCCACATGGTGGAGACGATCAGGTGACGGAACGGCCCGGAGAAGGGGTCGTCTTAGCAGCGGAACGAATCTGGTCCCTTCACGACGACGGTGTCGGTCAGGCCGCAGGCGAGCGGAGAGGGCGGCGTCCTTCGCGCTGGAGCTCGGTTTCGAGGTCGAAGGCGTAGGTGCCGTAGAAGTTGATGCGATCGTGCTGCGCGGGCGTCAAGTGTGCGGCGTCTTCGTCGGCGACGGGGTAACCGCCGGCACGTAGGGCGTCGAGCGCGTCGCCGAGGTAGGTCGTGGTCCAGAGCACTGCGGCGTTGGTGACGAGGGTCAGACACAGGGCCTGGTCGACCTGGTCATCAAGATGGCGGCGTCGGACATGGCCCTGGCGGGCGAAGAACAGGTCGCAGCGCGTGCAGACTTTCGCCCTTGTTCAGCTGGCGGCGTACGCGACGCCGGAGCTCTTGGTCGGCGACATAGCGGCACAGGTAGATGGTGCGGACCAGCCGGCCGTACTCCTGCAACGCGCGGGCGAGCGAATTCTGTCGGCTGCTCGCGTGCAGTTTCGCGATCAGCAGACTCGCAGTGGTGTGCCCGAACTTCATTGACCCGACGAGGCGCAGCAGGTCGTTCCAATGGTCGGCGATCAGCTGAGTCTGGATCGGCTGGGTCAGCAGCTGCCCAGCATGCGGATAGCGGGCGCGCCACGATGACCCGGCACCGAGGCGGTAGAGCTGCAGCCGGCCAAGTTGAAGATCGCGAACGTGGCCAGGGTCTGGCCGGCGGTGTCGGTGGTGTGCTCGGCGATCGGCAGGTCAGTGGGATTGCCGAAGATCTCATCGAGCACGGCGACCGCTTCGCGCCAGGTGGTCGGGATGACCTTGGTGCCGTAGGTGGAGTGCTGATCGGAGACGTGGGTGTAGGTGGTGGTGCCCTCGTCGAGGAAATACCGCGACAGGGCCCGGCGGTGAGGCTTCGTCCGCGTTGCGGGAACCGCTGCCCATCCGAGGACGACAGCGTCCCGCCGCCCCACATGCGCGCGAGCGGGTGGGCGTGGTGTGCGTTGACGAGGCGGGCGTTCGCCTCGCGCAGGGTGTCCTGGCGCAGGTACCACTGCGAGGTCCAGGCCAGGGTGTCTGCGGAGATGCCGGAGGCATCGGCCATGCCGGCGTAGCCGAGGTTGCAGGCGTAGGCGAGCACCGAGGCATACAGATTACGAATCAGGTCAGGTTGCGCGGCTGGGCGCCGCCTGCGTGCGTGAACGCCTCGCTGAACCGGGTGTCGCGGTCGACCTCGATGAGCAACTCGGGGAGATGGATCTGAGGAAGTCGGGCGGCTACTGCCTCCGCCAGGGCAGTTCCTTCGGCCGGCGCCTGCTCGGCGGGCAGCGGGGACACGATCAGGTCACCGTCCGCGCCGACACGGGCCAGGCCGTCGCTGGCCGGGTCGGACAACACGCGCTCCAGATCGGTCATCGCGGCGTGTAGGTCGTCCTCAAGGCGGTGCAGCTGATGGGCAGGATCGGGGTCGGTGCCGGTGACTGCGCAGAAGTCCTCGCGCTGCGTCACCCACTGCTCGAGCGGGATGAGTAACGTGGTCGGGTCGGTGTAGCGGCGCGAGCCGGGCACCCACATGTCGCCCGAGCGCAGCCGGGCCTGCACGCCGTACAGCACGCTGAGTTCCCAGAAGTGCCGGTAGGTGGCCCCGCGGCCTTGCCCGCGGCTGGCCGCCAGGTAGCCGCGCCAGCGGGCCGGTACGAACGAGGTCGCCACGTCGGTGGTGGCCCGTTCGGGGACGCTCGTGCGGCCGGCCGCGTTCAGCTCGCGCAACACCTGCACCGCGTCCAGCAGCGCGGCGACATCAGGACTGGAAGTGTTGCCGGTCAGCGGCAGCGCCGCGATCACCGCCGGTGTGAAGGTCCGCAGGTACTTGTAGCGGGCGGCGAGCAGATCGAAATGGCCGTGATCGCGCGGTTCGCGTTCTGTCACTGGCCGGCGAGCGGCTTGCAGCCGTGACATCCCGATCCGGTTCCGGACCAGTCGCCCGGCGTCGATGTCGGACACGGCCGGGTCGGCGAGGATGTCGAGCACTTCGTCCAACAGTCGCCCACGGTCGATCTCGACCTTTGCACGGTCCACGATGCGTTGGGACAGCTCGTGGCGTGCGCGGGAGTCCGCGCCGGCCAGTGCCTGGTCGAGCAGCTGCACGAGTTCGTCGAGGACCTCGACGTAGGTTTCGGCCAGCGTCGCCAGCAAGATCGGGTACCGGCGGTCGATGCCCGCACGTTGAAGCGCCTGATTGGTGGACCGGCGTCCCGTGTCAGCCAGAAGCCGTCGGCGCCCGGCCGGAATCGCTGAGAGGTCCAATTGATCGGCGCCATGACCGCGTAGGAACTCCAGCTTGGCCAGCTCTGCCTTGAGCACTTCGGGAGTGGCTGCGGTCGCCCCGCGCCGCAGCCATGCCAGTCGGGTCATGCCCAGTTCGTCGTCGACCTCCAACAGCCGGTTCAGTGCGGTCGGCCGCGGCGCGGCTAGCAGCGGCGCCAGCCGGTGGTAGGTCTCCGTGTGGGCACCGTCACGCGCAGCCGCAACGCGTCGTGAGAGCACATCGACCGAGGGGCGAACGATGCGTTCGCTGCGCAGCCAGTCGCAGGCGAATTGGATCAGGACGCTCGGCGCGTCGTGTTCCAGCGCCCGGGCGAACAGGAACACGTCGAGTTGCTTGCGGTCACCAGCGCTGGACGTATGCCAGCCGAGGCGGGCCAGTACCAGCGCGCGGTGGTCGCGTCGGGTGCGGCCTTCCCAGCCGCCGTAGGAACTGAGCAATCCGGCGACGTCGCCTTCGGCGATCGCCAGCCGGTCGGCGAGCCGGCCCACCGCAGCCAGCATCCGATGAGCTCGTCCGGAATCCAGCCCAGCCAGGGCAGCGTGCACAGCTGGGCGGCAAATCCCAGCCGGTTCTCCGGCCGCACGTTCGCGCTGAGCCACGTCACGTCGTCCGCGGTCAGCGTGAAAAACGTGACCAGATCCTCGTCGGCGACGCTCTCCGGCCAGCCGCTGAGCCGCGCGAGTTCGGCATCGGACAGGAACCGAACCGGCATGAGGCACGCTAATCAGAGCTATCGACGCCGGACCGGGCCGCTCGCATCTGCGTCCGTAAGGGGATGGGCTACTGCAACAAGTCGATCATGCTCGGTCGTGGACCAGCGCCAGGCGTTGAGCTGCGGGTCGCTATCCAAGTGGTGCATCGTCGTCTCGGCGATGAGTTCCGCGAGCCCGCGGAGTCTGAACTGTCGGCCGGCGTAACCTCGCCACCGGTGTCCGGGGTCCGCGGACTGCCGCTCACCCCCGACGACTTCTTGCGCTGACGGCGGGATCCGGGTGTTCGGCGTTCGGTCACTCGGCGCTAGGCGAAACGGGGCCCGGCGACACGGGATCCGGTGGCCGGGGGTCCTGTGGCGCCGGATACCGCACGGGTGCGGGAAAGCAGCGCAGCAGTGCGGCGAGTCGCGTGGTATCGCCCGCCACCTCGGTGTCTGCCCGCTCGACGGCGTCGTGCAGCGCCGCACCGGCGAACACCAGATCGCGCAATGTCGCCGCCTCCGGCACGGTCAGCCACGCATCGGGTTCGGCGTGCTCACCGTGGTCAGTACCGGGATGCTCATATGCTCGAGCCTACAAGTGAGTGAACCGAGCGCAGGCAGCGCTTGCGCTGGCTGCCGAGGCGATTGAACTTGTTGAGCAGCGCGGAGCGAGTCCGAGCAGATTGAGCGGAGGTGGGCGCATGTCGGCGACGAAGCTCCTGGTACTCGGCATCGTGCACCTCTCCGGCGGCGCGCATGGCTACCAGGTGCGGTCCGAACTGCAGAGCTGGGGTGCGGAGACTTGGGCCAAGATCAAGCCCGGCTCGGTTTATCACGCGCTGAAGAAGGCGGCGGCTGATGGCTTCCTCACCGAACACGCCGAGCCGGGCAACTCCGGGCCGGCGCGCGTTCTGTACCGCGCGACACCTCGGGGACGTGACGAGATAGTCGAACTGGTCCGCGACGGTCTGCGGCGCACCCACGACCCGGACATGCTCAACGCGTCCATCGCCATGTTGCCCATGCTGACCAGGTCAGATGCCATCGCGCACGTTAGCGAGCGGGTCGCGCGCCTGGAAGCGGAGCTCGTAGTGCAGGACGAGTGGCGGGAGCACCCCAATCGGGACATCCCCGAGCACGTCCGCGAGCAGGCCGAACTGTGGGCGGAACACGCACGCACCGAACTGGAGTGGGCGAAGAGCCTGAGCAAACGACTGTCTGAGGGCGCCTACACGATGGCCGATGATCCGGGTTCGTGGCGAACGGTCCCCGATCACCTCAAGATGCGCTCCTAATCAAACTTGACTAGACGCTCCCCCTCGTGCACTCTGGCCAAGTAATCAAACTTGACTAGGCTCAACCAATCCGTTCGCATCACCGAGAGAAGGAATCGAACCCATGGGAGAGCTCGCGATCGAGACGAGAGGGTTGAAGAAGAGCTTTGGCAAGACCCACGCGGTCGCCGGTGTGGACCTGGCCGTGAGCGCCGGGGGCGTGTACGGCGTGCTCGGTCCGAACGGGGCGGGCAAGACCACCGCGATCCGCATGCTGGCCACGCTCCTGCGCCCCGACGCCGGAGAGGCGCAAGTGCTCGGCTACGACGTCGTGCGTGACGCCCGGGCGGTGCGGAGCAGGGTGGGCCTCACCGGGCAGTTCGCGTCGGTCGACGAGGACCTCACCGGGGTGGAGAACCTGTTGCTGCTCGCCAGACTGCGCGGCTACTCACGCCGCCGAGGCAGGGAGCGGGCGGCCGACCTGCTCGACGCGTTCGGTCTTGCCGAGGCGGCCGACCGGCAGGTGAAGAAGTACTCCGGCGGGATGCGCAGGCGCATCGACATCGCGGCGAGCCTGGTCGTCACCCCCGAATTGATCTTCCTCGACGAGCCCACGACCGGGCTCGACCCGCGCAACAGGAACCAGGTCTGGGAGATCGTCAGGGGCATGGTCGCCGAGGGCGCCACCGTGTTACTGACCACGCAGTACCTCGACGAGGCCGACCAGCTGGCCGACCGGATAGCGGTGATCGACCACGGGAAGGTGATCGCCGAGGGCTCGAGCGGCGAGCTCAAGGCATCGGTCGGCGCCGGCTCGCTGCACGTACGGCTACGTGCGCCCGAGCAGCGGGCCGAGGCCGAGCGGGTCCTCGCCGGCGTCCTCGAGGTGCCGGCCGAGCCGTCCGCTGACCCGGCCGCGCTGTCCGCGCGGATCTCCGACCCCGAGCGGGTCGCCCGTTCCCTGGCCGAGCTGTCCCGCAGCGGCATCGACGTTACCGAGTTCGCGCTCGGTCAGCCGAGCCTGGACGAGGTGTTCCTCGCCCTGACCGGACACGACGCCGAGGAGACACCCGAGGAGGATGCCGCATGAATGCCACGTCCGCGGAGCAGGCGTCGGCGCCGGTCACCGAGGACGCGCTGCGCACTGTGCTGTTGGCCGGCGAGCGGCCGTCTCGCCCCGGCCCGGTGCTCACCTCGTTGACATTCGGCTGGCGCGCTTTGCTGAAGATCAAACACGTCCCGGAGCAGCTCGTCGACGTGACTATGTTCCCGATCATGTTCACGCTGATGTTCACCTACCTGTTCGGTGGCGCGCTCGCCGGGTCGACTCAGGAGTACCTGCAGTTCCTGCTGCCGGGCATCCTGGTGCAGGCGAACGTCATGATCACCATGAACACTGGCATCACGCTGAACACCGACATCCAGAAGGGGGTGTTCGACAGGTTCAGGTCACTTCCGGTGTGGCGACCATCGCCGCTGGTCGGCGCCCTGCTCGGCGATCTGGTGCGCTACTCGATCGGCTCGACGATCGTGATCACGCTCGGACTGGTCCTAGGGTTCCGGCAGGAGGGTGGCGCCGTCGGGGTGGTGCTCTCGGTGGTGCTGCTGCTGGTGTTCTCGTTCTGCCTGTCGTGGCTGTGGACGATGCTCAGCCTGATCCTGCGCACGCCGAACTCGGTGGCGGGGGTCAGCATGACGGTGATGTTCCCGCTGACGTTCGTGAGCAACATCTTCGTGGACCCGAAGACGATGCCCGGCTGGTTGCAGGCGGTCATCGAGGTCAACCCGATCACCCACCTGGCGACCGTGGTACGCGGCCTGATGCACGGCTCGGTGCCCGCCGGGGAAATCGGCTGGGTGCTCGTATCGTCCGTACTTCTCGTCGCGGTGTTCGGTCCCATCACCATGGTCCTCTACCGCAACAAGAAGTAGATGCCGCTGCCGCGAGCACTTGGTCGAAATCAACTCCGACAACCCGGCCCACTCGGCCAACGCCATCACCGGCACCAAGCCCGGAACTCCCGAAACCGGCCCGAAGCGCAAGTGACGGAGGGGGCAGCCCACGTGACTCAATCCTGGTCGACATGCTCCGACGGTGACGACCACGCATCGAGAAATGGAGAGAAGCAGTGAACGAGATGACACTTCGTGTGACGTCCGCCGACGGTACGAGGATCGCCTACGACCGGAAAGGCACTGGCCCGGCGGTGATCCTCGTCGGCGGCACCCTAGACGACGGCGCTGAGAACGCGCCGCTGGCCCGGCTCCTTGCCGACCATTTCACGGTCTACAATTACGCACGACGCGGCCGGGGCGCCAGCGGCAATACACCGCCGCACGCCTTGGCGCGGGAGGTGGAAGACCTCGACGCGCTGATTGCGACAGCCGGCGGCTCAGCTCACGTGTACGGCGCCTCATCTGGCGGCGCCCTCGCGCTGGAGGCAGCAGCGGCAGGTTCGGCGATCGACAAGATCGCGGTGTGGGATGTGCCGTACGTGATCGGGGACGACCAGTGGCCGAGGTTCAATCAGTACCTCGCGGACACCCACGAGGCATACAAAGCCGGGCGGGACGAGGAGCTCCTGGAACTGTTCATGAGGCTTACCGGCGGACCCGACGCGGACATCGCGGCTGGCAAACAGCACCCGATGTGGGCCTCGTCCGTCGCGCTCGCCCACACGCTCGTCAAGGACGCCGTGATCCTCAATGACTACAAGATCCCCACGAACCGACTTGCCCGCATCACTCAGTCGGTCCTGGTGACCACCGAGGGTCCGACCACCGAGCCCCAGTTCGCGGGCCTCCCGACCGACTTCTTCGACCGCGCCGCGAAAGCGATAACCGCTGCCATCCCCCAGACCGAACGACACACGCTCGACGGGCAGGGACACGTCGTCGCCCCCGAACTCATGGCCCGTGTACTGAAGACGTTCTTCAACCAGTAGCCCGTCGACTGATCAGGTCGCGACCGTGGGTCGCTTCGGAACGCAAGCCCATCGGCCACGTCAGCATCGGTCGGTGAGCGGCGACTCCTGAGTTCCGGAGTCTCGCCGCGTGTCGGCGCGAACGCGATCTGCAAGCCTGCGATCCCTTCCCCATGACGGGTGCGCCGATGACGCGGACCTTGCCGCGAGCTCGTCAACTGGGCAGCCAGCGCACGGACTCACCCCGGGAAGTCGTCAACGACGCCAGCAGCGAACTAAGCCTGCGTGCAGAAAGGCGCCTCCCGGGAGATCAAACCGCTCTCGCCCCAGGATCACCCTGACATCGCTGCCGCGCTGGAGGTCGTCGACCTCGAAGAAGGACCGGCGTCCGTGAACGCGGGCGACATGACCTCTTAAGGTTCCGGGGTCATGCGGGACAAGATGGGGACACGACAAGGAGAGACGATGAGCGAGCTGACCACCACGCAGCCGGCTGGCACACCGACCTGGATCGACCTGGGCATCCCGGATCTCGACCGCGCGATGACCTTCTACGGCCGCGTTGTTCGGTTGGGAGTTCGATGCGGGACCGGCGGAGTTCGGCCACTACACCCAGTGCTTGCTACGGGGCAAACCCGTCGCGGCCATCAGGCCGAACCCCGATCCCGACGCCACGGACTTCTGGTGGAACGTCTACTTCGCGACGGATGACTGTGACGCCGCGGCCGCCCGAGCGCGGGACGCGGGCGGCTCGATCATCACCGGTCCGATGGACGTGCTGGACCAGGGCCGGACGGCGATCATCAAGGACACCACCGGTGCGCAGTGTGGACTGTGGCAGGCCGGTGCCCACATCGGCTGCGAGATCGTCAACGAGCCGAACGCCCTGCTCCGCAACGACCTGGTCACCGCGGAATCCGGGCCCGCGCGCGACTTCTACGTCGCGGTCTTCGGCTACACGTTGGATGCCAACCCGGACATGCCCGAGCTCGACTTCACGTTCCTGCGCAGACCGGATGGCCACGAGATCGGCGGCATCACCGGTGACCCAAAGGCCACGAAGTCCCGTTGGGGGACCTTGTTCCAGGTGGACGACGCCGATGCGGCGGCGCGGCGAGCGGTCGACGCGGGTGGGACCTCGGCCGAGCCCTACGACACGATCTACGGGCGGGTCGCGAACATCACGGACCCGTTCGGCACGGAGTTCGATGTCGGTGCGGCGATGACGAGCTGAACCGGCGGTCAGTGGCCGAGTGGTCGAGCTCGGCAAGATGCGCGTGGATGTCGTCGGTGTGGACCTCCTCGACAAGGTGAGACCGAGATCGGCCAGGCACCATAGTCAGGGTGGACGTGCCTGCACCGCCCACCGGCATCGCCTGCTTCAATCACACGGGCGATCACCGCCGTGGTCCCGGATCGTCGCCGTACCCGACACGGCCCTGTGATCATCGTCACAACGGGTCTCATGTTGCTGTCCCTAGCGACGGTCTTGTTGCGGCGAGGTAATGCCCGATGGGATCGATGCGGATGACGGCGCCGGTGTAGGAGGCGTTGATCATCTGCGTGCTGGAGTACCACCTGACCGAGACATCCGGCTGCCAGCGAGGTTCGGAGAACGACACTGGTAGCAGCAACATGAACTGCGTCCGCTGAGGAACCCCCTACGTACACCGAACGCTGGAACGAGCAAACAGCCGTGACCTTGACCAGGGGTGTTGCAGATAACCCGTACGGTGAAAATCCCGATTGTCGGGGGCTAAACGTACACTCGCGGCCATGCCCGAGACTTCATCGGCTCCGCGCGCTGCTCCACCGACGAACAAGACCTCACCGCCCAACAACAACGGCTCACCGAACTCGGCGTCTCGCCGGAGCGGACCTACCTTGACCACGGCCTGACCGGCACCAACCGTGCTCGTCCCGGTCTCGACCAGGCCCTCGCCGCCGTCCGGGCCGGCGACACGCTCGTCGTGCCGAAGCTCGACCGATTGGCCCGCTCCGTGCCCGACGCCCGCGCGATCGGCGACGACCTCGCCGCCCGTGGCATCAAGCTCTCTCTTGGCGGGCAGGTCTACGACCCCACCGACCCGCTGGGCACGATGTTCTTCAACATCCTCGCCACCTTCGCCGAATTCGAAGTCGACCTGCTGCGGATGCGAACCCGCGAAGGCATGGCCGTCGCCCGGGCCAAAGGCAAGCTCCGCGGCAAGCAGCCAAAGCTCTCACCGAAGCAGCAACGCGAGCTCGTCCGCATGGCCGGCACCGGCGAGTACACGATCACCGACCTCGCCGAACTGTTCACGGTGTCCCGCACCACGGTCTACCGAACGCTTCAGCGGCACGACACCTCAGCACGCTGACCGCCACGACTCACCACGCTTGGTCGTCTGCACTTGGTGACACGACCCTTGCCAGCACCCCATCTATCGGGCCGTACAACGCGCGGGCACGTCGCCCACGAGCTGATGAGCAACAGCAGGGGCTGATCACTCGACGCCGGCGACGACGGCGGCCGTCGGCTCAGGGACCAGATTCGCTCGGTTGCTAAGCCGACCCCGAGAACCGCCGCTTCGACACCTGATCGTTCGGGGCCGACCGTCGGTCACCCGCGCACGCGGTTGCTCGCCGGAGGTCAGGTCGTCGCCGCAGGGTCCGGGTCGGGCGCCGGGTCGGGTTCGATGACGGCGCTGGCGGCGGGCTGGATGCGGCCGGCCTCGATGTCCTCGGCCCAGTGGCAGGCCACCCGGTGCGCCTGCGGATGCCCCTCCACCGTCCGCAGCGCCGGCCGCTCGTCGTCGCAGCGGGTGGGTTGGCGGAACGGGCACCGGGTGTGGAACCGGCAGCCGGGCGGCGGGTCGGCCGGCGAGGGCAGGTCGCCCTGGAGCAGGATCCGCTGCCGGGTGTCCTCGACCGCCGGATCCGGGATCGGCACCGCCGACATCAGCGCCTTCGTGTACGGGTGCAGCGGCGTGGCATAGAGATCGTCCGACGGCGCCTGCTCGACCAGCCCGCCCAGGTACATGACGGCGACGACGTCGGCGATGTGCCGGACGACGGCGAGGTCGTGTGCGATGACGAGGTACGTCAGCCCGAGCCTGTCCTGCAGCTCCTCCAGCAGGTTCACCACCTGCGCCTGGATCGACACGTCCAGGGCCGACACCGGCTCGTCGGCCACGATCAGCTGCGGCTCCAGCGCGATCGCCCGGGCGATGCCGATGCGCTGACGCTGGCCGCCGGAGAACTCGTGCGGGTACCGGTTCGCCGCCGACGCCGGCAGGCCGACGAGGTCGAGCAGCTCACGCACGCGGGCCGTGTGGTCGCCGCCGACGCCGTGGGCACGCAGCGGCTCGCTCAGCACCGACTGGACGTTCTGCCGCGGGTCGAGGCTGGCCATCGGGTCCTGGAAGACCATCTGCAGCTGACGGCGCATCCGGCGCAGCTCCTCGCCGGCCAGCGAGCCCAGGTCGGTCCCGTCGAACGTGACGGTGCCGGCGGTCGGCTCGACCAGCCGCAGGATGGCCCGGCCGAGCGTGGACTTGCCGCAGCCGGACTCCCCCACCAGCCCGACGGTGGCGCCGCGCGGGATGTCCAGGTCGACGCCGTCGACGGCCTTCACGGCGCCGACCTGGCGCTCGACGAGGACGCCGGACCGGATCGGGAAGTGCACCTCGACCCCGCGGACGGAGAGAAGGACGTCCTCGGCCGAGGAGGCGGATGTCTGCTCGGTCATGCGGGCACCTCCTCGGTCTCGCTCAGCGGGTTGAGGCAGCGCAGCCGCCGTCCGGGCAGGGTCTCCAGCGGCGGCGGCCCGTCGGTGCACGCGTCCAGCCGGTTCGGGCAGCGCGGCGCGAACGCGCACCCGCGCTCCCACCGCAGCACGTCGGTCGGCGAGCCCGGGATCGGGTGCAGCGGCGCGCCGCGCGGCGCGTCCAGCCGCGGCACCGACGCCAGCAGCCCGCCCGTGTAGGGGTGACGGGGTTCGGCGAACAGCTCGCGCCGCCCGGCCGACTCGACGATCCGGCCGGAGTACATGACGTGCACCGTGTCGCACAGCCCGGCGACGATGCCGAGGTCGTGCGTGATCATCACCAGCGCCGCGCCGGTGTCCTGCACCAGCTCCTTGAGCAGCTCGATGATCTGCGCCTGGATCGTGACGTCGAGCGCCGTCGTCGGTTCGTCGGCGATCAGCAGCCGCGGCTGACAGGCCAGCGCCATCGCGATCAGCGCCCGTTGCCGCATTCCGCCGGAGAGCTGGTGCGGGTACTCCTTCAGCCGCCGCGTCGGGTCCGGGATGCCGACGCGCGACAGCAGCTCGGCGGCCGCCGCGCTCGCCTTGTCCCCGCGCAGCCGCTGGTGCCGTTCCAGCACCTCGGTGACCTGCACGCCGATCGGCACGACCGGGTTGAGCGAGGACATCGGGTCCTGGAACACCATCGCGATGTCGCGCCCGCGGATGTCGCGCATCCGGTCGCGCGGCAGCGTCAGCAGGTCGTCGGTGTCGAACAGCACCTGCCCACCGACCCGCACGCCGCGGCGCGGCAGCAGCCCCATGACCGCCAGCGACGTCACCGACTTGCCGCTGCCCGACTCGCCGACCAGGCCGACGGTCTCGCCCGGCCGGACCGTGAACGACACGCCGTCGACGGCGTGCACCGTCGGACCGCTCTTGCGGGCGAACGTGACGGACAGGTCGCGGACGTCGAGCAGGGGTTCGGTTGTCGTCACGCTCACCGCCGGTACTTGGGGTCGATGGCCTCGCGCAGCCGTTCGCCGAGCATGGTGAAGCCCAGTGCGGCGATGACGATCGCGATGCCGGGGAAGAACGCCAGGTGCGGCGCGGAGGCCAGGTAGCGCTGGGTGTCGGCGAGCATCCGGCCCCACTCCGGGACGCGCGGGTCGGCG
This sequence comes from Jiangella anatolica, assembly GCF_003236295.1. GTDB lineage: Bacteria > Actinomycetota > Actinomycetes > Jiangellales > Jiangellaceae > Jiangella > Jiangella anatolica. The sequence goes on along the minus strand of NZ_POTW01000014.1, from coordinate 47,223 downwards.
CTGCCCAGCCCGAGGAACGACAGCCCGGCCGCCTCGATGATCGCCGTCGCCAGCGTCAGCGTCGCCTGGACGATGACCGGCGAGATCGAGTTCGGCAGGATGTGCCCGAGCACGATCGGCCGCCGCCGGACGCCGATGGAGACGGCCGCGACGACGTAGTCCGAGCCGCGCTGAGCCAGCATCTGGCCGCGCAGCAGCCGGGCGAACACCGGGATGTTGATGATGGCGATGGCGATCATCACCGACCAGAGGCTGGCGCCCAGCAGCGCCGCGATGGCGATCGCCATCAGCAGGCCGGGGATGGACAGCATGACGTCGACGATGCGCATGATGACGGCGTCGACCTTGCCGCCGAACGCGCCCGCGAGGACGCCCAGCGACAGGCCGCCGGCCATGCCGATGAGCGTCGCGACGACGCCGACGAGCAGCGACTGGCGGGCGCCGTAGACGACCCGGCTGAACTCGTCGCGGCCGGACGCGTCCAGCCCGAACCAGTGGTCCGCGGACGGGCCGGGGATGTTCGTCGGTGTGATCATGCCGCGGCCGGGCTGTGCGTCCGGCGCGTACGGCGCGATCAGCGGCGCGAGGATCGCGACCAGCACGAAGAACGCGATCAGGCCGAACCCGACCAGCGCGACCGGGTCGCGGCGCAGCCGCTTCCAGGCCTCCTTGCGCAGGTTGCCGGCCGGCTGTTCGAGTTGCTCGGACTCGGTGGTCGCCTCGATCTCGGACAGACTCATGCGCTCACCTCACCCGTACTCGTGGGTCGATCAGACCGTACGACACGTCGACCAGCAGGTTCACCACGACGTACATCGCAGCGATCACCAGGATGAACCCCTGCAGGACGGCGTAGTCCCGGTTGCTGATCGCCTCGGCGATGAACCGGCCGACGCCGTCGAAGGAGAACACCGTCTCGGTGAGGATGGCGCCGGAGAACAGCAGCCCGGCCTGCAGGCCGATGACGGTGACCACCGGCAGCAGCGCGTTGCGCAGCACGTGCCGGCGGGTGATGGTCCGCTCCTGCAGCCCCTTCGCCTCGGCCGTGCGCACGTAGTCCTCGTGCACGACGTCGAGCACGCTGGCCCGGGTGATGCGCACGATGATGGCCAGCGGGATGGCGCCAAGCGCGATGGCCGGCAGCACCAGGTGCATGATCGCGTCCCAGCTGGCCTCGAGATTGCCCGTGACGATGCCGTCGAGCACGTAGAAGCCGGTGGGATGGTCCGCGTCGATGCGCGGGTCGTCGCGGCCCTGGGTCGGGAACCAGCCCAGCTTCACGCTGAACACGTACTTGAGGATGTAGGCGAGGAAGAACACCGGCACGGCGACGCCCAGCAGCGAGCCGGACACCGAGAGGTTGTCCAGCCAGCTGCCGTACTTCCTCGCCGCGAAGTAGCCCAGCGGGATGCCGATGCCGATCGCGAAGATCAGCGCCGCGATGGCCAGCTCGAACGTGGCCGGGAACGTGCGGAGCATCTCCTCGGTCACCGGCCGGTTCGTGCGGGCGCTGTTGCCGAAGTCGAGCTGCACCGCGGCGCTGACGAACTTCCAGTACTGGACGTACCAGGCCTCGTCCAGGCCGTAGAGCGCCTCGATCCGGGCGACGGACTCGGCGGTCGCGCGCTCCCCCAGGAGGGCCTGGGCCGGCCCTCCCGGGAGCGCGCGCAACCACACGAACAGCAGCACCGACAGCCCGAACAGGATCGGGACGAGCAGCAGCAGCCGCCGTACGACGAACTTGAGCATCTGGTCAGTCGACCGTGACCGTGGCGAAGCTCTCGTTCGACAACGGGTCGGGCACGAATCCGGTCACGCCCTCGCGGAAGGCGATGGCCGGCTCGCTGTGGACGTACGGGATGCCCGGCACGAAGTCCATGATCAGCCGGTTGGCCTCCTGGTACAGCGCGGCCCGGGCCTCCTGGTCGGTCTCCGCCTCGGCCTCGTCGAGCTTGGCGAAGATCTCCGGGTTGTCGAAGCTGCCGAACTGCGGGTTGACGTCCTGGAAGAACGTGCCGATGAAGTTGTCCGGGTCGCCGAAGTCGCCGTTCCAGCCGAGCAGGAACATCGGGGTCCCGCCGGTCTGGGTGGCGTCCAGGTAGTCCGGGTTCCACGGCGCCGTGTTCGGCTCGATGGTGAAGCCGACCGCCTCCAGGTCCGCCGCCATCAGCTCCCAGTTGGCCTGGGGGTTCGGCATGTACGGCCGGGTGACGTCGGTCGGGTACCAGAACGGCAGCGTCAGGTCCGTGACGCCGGACTGCGCGATCAGCTCGCGGGCCCGGTCCGGGTCGTAGTCGTAGGTCGTGACGTCATCGGCCCAGCCGAACAGCTCCGGCGGCATGAACTGCGTCGCGCGGACCGCACCCTCGGGGTAGTTCGTCTGGATGATGTTGTCGAAGTCGATCGCGTGCGCGATCGCCTGCCGGATCTGCAGGTTGTCGAACGGCGGGTAGTTCTGCTGGAAGCCGATGTAGGCGACGTTGAAGGCCGGGCGGCGCAGGATCTGGAAGCCGCCGGACTCCAGCAGGTCGACGTCGGCCGGGTCGACCAGGTCGTAGCCGTCGATCTCGCCGTTCTCCAGCGCCTGCCGGCGGGCCGGGCCGTCCGGGATGACGGTGAAGATCAGCTCCTCGACCTGCGCCGGCTCCTCCCAGTAGTCGTCGTAGCGGCTCAGCCGGACCTCGCTGCCGCGCTCCCACGACTCGAACTGGAACGGTCCGGTGCCGACGGGGTGCTCGTAGCCGAACGTGCCGTCGAACGACGGCGCCTCGTCGCTGCCGCTGACGGCGTCGGCCTCGAACTCCTCCAGCGCGGCCGGGCTGGCGATGGTGAACGCCGGCATGGCCAGGGCGGACAGGAACGCCGACGACGGCCGCGACAGCGTGATGACGGCGGTCCGCTCGTCCTGCGCCTCGCAGCCGGTGTAGAGGCTCTCGCCCATCGCCGGGTCCTCGTTGGCCGCGAACCCGCCCATCACGGTGCCCCAGTAGTAGGAGACCGCGGGGCTCTGCAGCACGCCGGCGAAGTTGTACCAGCGCTCGAAGTTGAAGCAGACGGCCTCGGCGTCCAGCGCCTCGCCGTCGTGGAAAGTCACACCCTCACGAAGCGTGAAGGTCCAGGTCAGGCCGTCCTCGCTGGCCTCCCACGACTCGGCCAACGCCGGCTCGATCTCGGTGCCGCCCTCTTCGCTTCGGACCAGGCCCTCGAAGATCTGGTTGATCACCCGAGTGGACTCGCCGTCGCTCACCAGTGCGCCGTCCAGGATCACCGGATCGGCCGAGCCGGCGAAGACGAGCGTGCCGCCGCCACCGTCACCCGAGGCGGAGCCCTCGTCGTCGTCTCCGCCACACGCCGTGAGCCCCAGGGCCAATGCACCGGCCGCGGCTCCCGCGGCCAGCCTGCGGTTCAGGCTCATGCCACGCATGTCACACCTCACACAGCTCGACTGCCGGGCGGCGTTCCCGACCGGTTGGCCTGTGACAGTACTTCCTGTAGGTGGGCCGGTCAGTCACTGAGTTGTCAGGATGACATCGCGATTTCGCAACATTCTTTTGTCAGTCAAGCCATGCGAAATGACAGTGTGACATTACACCGGATCAAGGGCGTCGAAGAGCGTGAGCAGATCGGCCGCCCGCACGCCGGCCAGCGAGTCGATGACGACGAGCCCCGGCTCGGGTACAGCGGCCACCGCGTTCGGCACCGACAGCACCAGCGCTCCGGCCGCCAGCCCGGCGGCGGCGCCGCGCGGCGAGTCCTCGATGACGACGCACTCGGCCGGGTCCGCGCCCACCGCGCGGGCCGCCGTCAGGTACGGCTCCGGATGCGGCTTGCCGTTGGTCACCTCGTCGCCGGTGACGACGGCGTCGAACAGGCCGGCCGGCAGCCGGTCGACCACCGCCATCGCCAGCCGGCGGTACGACATGGTCACCAGCGCCTGCGGCACGCCCAGGGCGCGCAGCTCGGTGAGCAGCTCGAACACGCCGAGCTGCCAGGTGACGTCACCGGCCAGCCCGGCCATCACCTCGCCCACCAGATGGTCGACGATCTGCGGCGGTGTCATCGGGATGTCGCCGCGCTCGCGGATGTAGGCGGCCGACTCCAGCAGGTCGCTGCCGACCAGCGAGAGGCTGTCGGCCTCGGTCCAGGTGCCGCCGTGGCGCAGCACGAGCGCCTCCTCGGCGCCCATCCACAGCGGTTCGGTGTCGACGATGGTGCCGTCCATGTCCCACAGGACGGCGGCAGGCAGGGGCGAAGTCACGTACTCCATGGTCCCATGCCGCGTCCGGGGGTTGACTCACGGCCGGCCGAGCCGCCGGCCGTCGCGACGCTCTGCGCGAGGTTCTCGCCCCTTGACTCGCACATCGGCGAGGAGCGGGATGCGAACGCGGCCGTTATCGAGCCAGGTCGGCTCCAGGCTCGGATCCTCTGCCGGATCCGGAAACAGCAGGCCGAACATGTCGGCGGACGCCTCGGCACGTCGGAACTCCTCCGACGTGAAGTCTGCCGGCAGTTCGGCGTATGCCTCGAAGTGGAGCGAGATCTGGCGGTCGTGCGAGTGATCCATGGTCGATCTCCGTTCGTCGTGGCCGTGTTCTGCTGCGATCCTGCCTCGGCGGCCGGACACCTGGCGGCGTGTCTGTGACCAAGGTCGCAGCGTCAGGAAGCCGACTCGGGCGACGACCGAGCCGCCGACTTCCGCACCACGCTTGACGGATGTGCCGTCAGCAGGAAGCGTGGACGGCGCGAGCGGCTCGTCAACCGGCCTGTGTCAGCCGGGAGAGGATCGATAACCCCGCCGTATGAACGCCGGCCGAGTGGCTCGGCGTCTCCCCTGGTATCGCTGCCGATGCCTTCCACACTGAGACCCGGGCGCGCCGTCGTGCGCGCCCACGGAGGTGCGTCTCACCATGCTGACACTCACCCAGACCGCGGCCGCGGTGATCCGTGACATCGAGGGGCGGTCGGACCTGCCGACCGGCACCGGGGTGCGGATCGCGGCCAACGCCGATGGCGGGCTCGACCTGGAGCTGCGGCCGGCCCCGGAGGCCGGCGACCAGGTCGTCGACGACGCCGGCGCGGTCCTGTTCCTGGAGGCCGACGCGGCCGCCATGCTCGACGACAAGGAGCTCGACGCCGCGGTCGACCCGGCCGGCTCGGTCCGGTTCGCCGTCACCGAGCAGGAGCAGGACGGCCGGCCGTCGGACAACGGCAGACCGCACTGACCGGCGCGGCCGTCAGGTCGCGTTGAAGTACTTCGCCTCGGGGTGGTGGACGACCAGCGCGTCGGTCGACTGCTCGGGGTGCAGCTGCAGCTCCTCGGACAGCTCGACGCCGATCCGCTCCGGGCGCAGCAGCCGGACCAGCTTGACGCGGTCGCCCAGGTCCGGGCAGGCCGGGTAGCCGAAGGAGTAGCGCGAGCCGCGGTATTCCTGCTTGAGGATGCCGCCCAGCTCGGCGTCGTCCTCGGCGCCGAAGCCCAGCTCGTCGCGGATCCGGGCGTGCCAGTACTCCGCGAGCCCCTCGGTCAGCTGCACGGACAGCCCGTGCAGCTCCAGGTAGTCGCGGTAGGAGTTGTCGGCGAACAGCTTCGCCGTCGCCTCGGCCACGCCTGAGCCCATCGTGACCAGCTGGAACGCGACGACGTCGAGCTCGCCGGACTCGCGCGGGCGGAAGAAGTCGGCCAGGCACAGCCGGCGGTCGCGGCGCTGGCGCGGGAACGTGAACCGCTCCAGCTCCTTGCGCGGGTCCTCGGGGTCGAGGACGACGAGGTCGCGGCCCTCGGAGACGGCCGGGAAGTAGCCGTAGACGACGGCCGCCTCGAGGATGCTCTCGGTGTGCAGCCGGTCCAGCCACATCCGCAGCCGCGGCCGGCCCTCGGACTCGACCAGCTCCTCGTACGACGCGCCGTCGCGGCTGCCCTTGAGGCCCCACTGGCCCATGAACGTCGCGCGCTCGTCCAGGTAGGCGGCGTAGTCGGCGAGGTGCAGGCCGCGCACCACGCGGGTGCCCCAGAACGGCGGCGTCGGGACGGGGTTGTCGGTGGCGACGTCAGAGCGGACGTCGAGGCCGCCGTCCTCGGGAGCGCTGACGGAGACGCGGGCGACGCGGCGCTTGCGCAGCGCCGGCAGCACGTCGGCCAGCTGCTTGTCCGGGTCGGTGCGGACGCTGGCGATCGCGTCCATCAGCCGCAGCCCCTCGAACGCGTCGCGGGCGTAGCGGACCTCGCCGGCGTACAGCTCGGCGAGGTCGTCCTCGACGAACGCGCGGGTCAGCGCCGCGCCGCCGAGGATGACCGGCCAGCGCGCCGACAGCCCGCGCTGGTTGATCTCCTCCAGGTTCTCCTTCATCACGACCGTGCTCTTCACCAGCAGGCCGGACATGCCGATGACGTCGGCGCCGTGCTCCTCGGCGGCGTCGAGGATCGCGCTGATCGGCTGCTTGATGCCGAGGTTCACGACGCTGTAGCCGTTGTTGGACAAGATGATGTCGACGAGGTTCTTGCCGATGTCGTGGACGTCGCCCTTGACGGTGGCCAGCACGATCGTGCCCTTGGTGCCGTCGTCGCCCTCGACCCGCTCCATGTGCGGTTCCAGGTGCGCGACGGCGGCCTTCATGACCTCGGCGCTCTGCAGCACGAACGGCAGCTGCATCTGGCCGCTGCCGAACAGCTCGCCGACGGTGCGCATGCCGCCCAGCAGCGTGTCGTTGACGATGTCCAGTGCCGGCTTCTGCTGCAGCGCCTCGTCGAGGTCGGCCTCCAGGCCCTTGCGCTCGCCGTCGACGATGCGCCGCTCCAGCCGCTCGAACAGCGGCAGCCCGGCCAGCGCGGCCGCGCGGTCCTCCGTCGTGGAGGTGACGCCCTCGAACAGCTCGAGGAACCGGCCCAGCGGGTCGTAGTCGGGCGTGCGGCGGTCGTAGACGAGATCGAGCGCGACCTGGTACTGCTCCTCCGGGATCCGCGACACCGGCAGGATCCGGGCGGAATGCACGATCGCGGAGTCCAGGCCGGCGGCCACGCACTCGGCGAGGAAGACGGAGTTCAGCACCGTGCGGGCGGCCGGGTTGAGGCCGAACGAGACGTTCGAGACGCCGAGCGTCGTCTGCACCGACGGGTAGCGGCGCTTCAGCTCGCGGATCGCCTCGATGGTCTCGACGCCGTCGCGGCGGGTCTCCTCCTGGCCAGTGGCGATCGGGAACGTCAGCGTGTCGACGACGATGTCCTCGACCCGCATCCCCCACTCGCCGGTGAGCTGCTCGATCAGCCGCTCGGCGACGCGGACCTTCCACTCCGCCGTCCGCGCCTGGCCCTCCTCGTCGATCGTCAGCGCGACGACGGCGGCGCCGTGCTCCTGGACGATCGGCATCAGCTTGCGGATCCGCGACGTCGGGCCGTCGCCGTCCTCGTAGTTGACGGAGTTGACGACGCTGCGCCCGCCCAGGCACTCCAGGCCGGCCTCGATGACGGCCGGCTCGGTGGAGTCCAGCACCAGCGGCAGCGTGCTGGCAGTGGCGAGGCGCGCGGCCAGTGCGCGCATGTCCGCCGTCCCGTCGCGGCCGACGTAGTCGACGCACAGGTCCAGCAGGTGCGAGCCGTCGCGGGTCTGGGCCCGGGCGATCTCGACGCAGTCGTCGAGGCGGCCCTCCAGCATCGCCTCGCGGAACGCCTTGGAGCCGTTGGCGTTGGTGCGCTCGCCGATGGCGAGGTAGGAGGTGTCCTGGCGGAACGGGACGTGCTGGTACAGGCTGGCGGCGCCGGCCTCGTCGCCGGGCGTGCGCGGCGTCAGCTCGCGGCCGCCGACCCGCTCGACCACCTGGCGCAGGTGCTCCGGCGTCGTGCCGCAACAGCCGCCGACCAGCGACAGCCCGTACTCGGCGGTGAACAGGTCGTGCGCGTCGGCCAGCTGCTGCGGCGTCAGCGGGTAGTGCGCGCCGTTGGCCGTCAGCTCCGGCAGGCCGGCGTTGGGCATGCAGGCCAGGCCCGTGTGGGCGTAGCGGGCGAGGTGGCGCAGGTGCTCGCTCATCTCGGCCGGGCCGGTGGCGCAGTTGAGGCCGATGTGGTCGACGCCCAGCGGCGCCAGCGCCGTCAGGGCCGCGCCGATCTCCGAGCCGAGCAGCATGGTGCCGGTGGTCTCGACGGTGACGTTGACCATCAGCGCGACGTGCTCGGCGCCGGCCGCCTTCATGGCCCGGCGGGCGCCGATGAGCGCGGCCTTGGCCTGGAGCAGGTCCTGCGCGGTCTCGACGAGGACGGCGTCGACGCCGCCGGCCAGCATGCCCTCGACCTGGGTGCGGTAGGCGTCACGGAGCGTGGCGAAGTCGATGTGGCCGAGCGACGGCAGCTTCGTGCCCGGGCCGACGCTGCCGAGCACCCAGCGCGGCCGGTCCGCCGTCGACCAGTCGTCGGCGACCTCGCGGGCCAGCCGCGCGCCGGACTCGGCCAGCTCGTGGATCCGGTCGGCGATCCCGTACTCCCCCAGGTTCGCCCAGTTCGCGCCGAACGTGTTCGTCTCGACCGCGTCGACGCCGACGGCGAAGTAGGCGTCGTGGACGCTCTTGACGACGTCGGGCCGCGTGACGTTGAGGATCTCGTTGCAGCCCTCGTGGCCCTCGAAGTCGTCCAGGGTCAGATCGGCCGCCTGCAACATGGTGCCCATGGCTCCGTCGGCGACCACGACGCGCCGGGACAAGGCTTCCCTCAGGCTCCCCCGCATCCCGCAAGACTAAAGGCGTCCGGCCTGCTCACAAGGAATCGTCCGGCATACGGACGATTCGTCTCTGATGATGGGACGAGCCTCCGCGCGCCTTTCGCCTCCGGGAGCCGTAGTGTTGGTCGGGAGGACACCCTTCCAGGCAGGGAGACGAGCGCGATGGCGAACGATGCGACGCGGCAGCTGCGCAATCCTGTCCTGATCGCGGCCTTCGAGGGCTGGAACGACGCAGGCGAAGCCGCGACGGCGGGTGTCGAGCACCTGGAGCGGGTCTGGAACGCCGGCGCCGTCGCCGCTCTCGACCCCGACGAGTACTACGACTTCCAGGTCAACCGCCCGATGGTCAGCGTCGACGAGGACGGCAAGCGCAGCATCGAATGGCCCACCACCCGGCTGTCCGTCGTCAGCCTCGAGGAGCACGACCGCGACATCGTCCTGCTGCGCGGCATCGAGCCGAACATGCGGTGGCGGGCGTTCTGCGCCGAGCTGCTGTCCGTCGCCACCGACCTCGGCTGCGAGCAGGTGGTCACGCTGGGCGCGCTGCTGGCCGACGTGCCGCACACCCGGCCGGTGCCGGTCACCGTCACCGCGAGCGACCCTGACCAGGCCGAGGAGCTCGGGCTGGAGCAGTCGCGCTACGAGGGCCCCACCGGCATCGTCGGGGTCTTCCAGGACGCCGCCACCAAGGCCGGACTGGACGCCGTGTCGCTCTGGGCGGCCGTGCCGCACTACGTCGCCCAGTCGCCCTGCCCGAAGGCCACGCTGGTGCTCCTGCAGCGGGTCGAGGACCTGCTCAGCCTCCCGGTCCCGATGGGCGACCTCGCCGAGCAGGCCGAGGCCTGGCAGCACGGCGTCGACGAGCTGGCCGAGGAGGACACCGACGTCGCCGAGTACGTCCGCCGGCTGGAGGAGGCCCGCGACACCGTCGACCTCCCCGAGGCCTCCGGCGAGCACATCGCCCGCGAGTTCGAGCGCTACCTCCGCCGCCGCGACACCTGATCCCCCGACTTGAGGCTCGTCAGCTGCTTCCGCGGGGTGGCTGGGCTCTACTCTGCCGTGATCATCAACCGGTGGCGGACCTGTGGTGTGGTCACCGGTGGATGATCACGGGACGGGTGTCTCGTAGCCGTGCGGTGACCCTGGGTGAACCGGCTGATGCCCGCGAAACCGGCGGATGCACGCCACAGCGACGGGTTCGGGCCCGCATCGGTCTGTGTCCGGCGGTTTCGCGGGCATCGGCCGTCGCCGCAGAGGAGCCCGAAAGTGATCACGTCACGAGCTCATCACCAGCCCCGTCATCGCGGCGACCGCGTCCTCCCTGGTCAGTCGCTGATCGACGCAGAGTGAGCGCCAGGTCCAGAACGACACGGCGTGGCCGACGAGCGCACGGATCAGGCGACGGCGCTCGGGCGGGCCGTCGAACGGCTGCGCCAGCAGGTCGGCGATCGCGGCGTCGCCGGCCTCCTGCGCGGCCCGGAACGTGGCGGGCAGCGCGGCCTTGTCGCGCAGGATGCTCGTGAGCATCGGCTCGCCCTCGGCGTAGAAGCGGTAGAGCTCGCCCAGCCCCGTCGACAGCCGGCGCTCGGGGTCGGCGATCGACGCCCACCCGGCCGGGTCCGGCGGACGCTGTCCGGCCAGCCAGTGCGCGCTGCAGGCGGCGAAGAGCGCCTCGTCGTCCGGGAAGTGGCGGTAGACGGTGAGCCGGGTGACGCCGGCCCGCTCGGCGATCGCCGAGATGCTCGCGGCCGCCGGGCCCAGCGTGCCGTGGACCTCGACGGCAGCCTCGACGATGCGCCGCCGGGTCTGTTCGACCTGCTCGGCGCGCTTCGTCATCCGGTAGTCGCGCGATTTCGGTGGACGACCCTGCTCACTCAACTCTTGACACTCCGGCTCGCCTGGGCGGACGATCTGGGCAGCGGATTTCAGCGAACACCAGTGTAACTCGGAATTGAGGGGGCGAGTGATCCATGACCAGCGCCGACGCACCTCCGCTGACCATCGTGCAGCCCGGCGAGGGCGAGACCGGCGACCTCGGCACCATCGGGGTCCAGTTCAAGCTCTGGGGCCGCGACACCGGCGGGCAGCTCTCCGTCGTCGAGCACCCGTTCCCGGTCGGCGCGCTGGTGCCCGCCCACCTGCACACACGAGAGGACGAGTTCTCCATCGTCACCGCCGGCGAGATCGGGTTCCGCTCCGGCGACCGCGAGGTCGTCCTCGGCGCCGGAGGCTACATCACCAAACCGCGCGGCGAGGTGCACACCATGTGGAATGCGGGCCAGGAGCCGGCCCGCATGATCGAGATCATCGCGCCGGCCGGCTTCGAGCACTTCTTCCACAGTGTGGTCACGATGGGCGCCGCGGATCCGCCGCCGGTGGAGGAGATGATGGCGCTGGCCGCGGCGCATGGCCTGGAGCTGCACCAGCCGGAGTGGATGGCCGACCTCATCGCCCGCTACGACCTGCGCGACCCGTACGCGATGGCCTGACGGAGCGCGCTCACAGCATCAGCTCACCGTCGACGACCTCGGCGCGCTCGCCCTGCCAGCGGTGCCGCGCCCAGCGGTCGTGCGTCACGACGACGACGGCCAGGCCGGCGCCGTCGACCGCGGCCTCCAGCTCCTCGACCAGGCCGAGGGACAGGTGGTTCGTCGGCTCGTCGAGCAACAGCACCTGCGGGCGGTTCACCAGCAGCCGGGCCAGCGCGAGCCGGCGCTGCTGGCCGACCGACAGCGACCCGACCGGGGTCGCCAGCGCGTGCCCGGGCAGCAGACCGAGGCCGGCCAGCTCGGCCTGGTACTCGTCGGCCGGGCCGGGACGGCCGGCGGCGAACGCCTGCACCGCCGTCAGCTCCAGGTCGGCGAAGCTGCCGGTCTGCGGCAGCCAGCCGATCCGCAACCGGCGCGAGCGCAGCACCTCGCCGGTGTCCGGCTCCAGCGCCCCGGCCAGCACCGACAGCAGCGACGACTTGCCCGAGCCGTTGCGGCCGGTGATCATCAGCCGGGTGTCGCGCGTGACGTCGAGCGCTCGCGCGGTGATGCGGCCCGGCACCTTGACGTCGCGGACGGCGATCAGCACGCCGTCGGGGACGTCGGCGCCGAGCGCGGCGTCGAACGTGAGCAGCCGGGGCGGCTTCGGGATGCGCAGCTCCTCCAGCCGGCGCAGCCGGTTCTCCGCGTCGCGGACGCGCCGCGACACCGCGGCGTCCACCTTCTGGCTGAGGAAGTGCACGACGAACTTGTCGTTGTCGCGGCGGCCGCGGCCGTCGTGGCCGACCCGGCGGGCGTCCTGCTTGACCACCGCGCGGGCCTCGTCGACGTCGTCGGACCAGGTGGCGTACGCCTGCTCCCAGCGCGCCCGGGCGGCGGCCTTGCCGGCCAGGTAGTCGGTGTACGCGCCGGTGTAGCGGGCCGGGCCGATGTGCGGGGTGCCGTCGCGCTCGACCGTCAGGGCCGGGTCGAGGTCGAGGATGGACGTCGCGACGGTGTCGAGGAAGGCGCGGTCGTGCGAGACGGTGACGACGGCGCCGCGGTAGGCCCGCAGCGCGTCCTCGAGGAAGGCGATCGCGTCGTCGTCGAGGTGGTTCGTCGGCTCGTCCAGCAGCAGCACGTCCGGCGCCCGGACCAGCGCGAGCGCCAGCGCCAGCCGGGAGCGCTGCCCACCGGACAGCGTGTCCAGCGGCCGGTCCCCCGCCACGTCGCCGAGGCCGAGCCCGGCCAGGGCGCGGGCCGCCCGGGCGTCGGCGGACCAGCCGTCGCGGTGCTCGAACTCGGCCAGCAGGTCGCCGTACTCGTCCAGCACCGACTGGTCGCCCTCGGCCAGCGCGGCCTCGGCGGCGCGCATGCGCTGCTCGAGGACGCGGAACTCCGCGAGCGCCGCGTCGATGGCGCCGTCGACGGTGCCGCCGACCGGCAGCTCCGGCTCCTGGGTGAGGTAGCCGAGGCTGCCGTGCCGCTCGACGGTGCCGGTGTCGGGCCGCTCCACCCCGGCGGAGAGCCGGAGCAGCGTCGTCTTGCCCGCGCCGTTCTCGCCGACGATGCCGAGCCGCTCCCCCGCGGCGGCGTCGTAGCTGACGCCGTCGAGGACGCGGCGGCCGGCGTAGGCGATGGAGAGGGAACGAACGGAGAGAAGAGACACGTGACCGACCTCGGCGAGGTTGACAGGAGCCCGCCGGGTGGACACACCTCGGGCGCGGGCGAGAGTCACGCGTCAGATCACATCGAGATCGATGATGCCACGTGGGTACGGTCCACGGCAAAGCGTTTACGCCTCAGCACCGACAGGAGACCGCTCGTGCACAAGATCGGCAACATCTGTTCGACTGTGCCGACCCGCGCCGGCTCGCCCACTTCTGGTCCGACGTCATGGGCTACCCGCGGCTGGAGTACCCCGAGGAGATGCGGCGCGAGCTGCTCGCCGGCGGACTCACCGAGGACGACCTGCTGGCCCGGGCCGTCGCCGAAGACCCCGCCGGCGAGGGTCCTCGGTTCTACTTCCAGCGGGTGCCGGAGCCGAAGCGCGTGAAGAACCGCGTGCACCTCGACCTCAACGCGACCCCTGGACGACGTGCGACGCCCGAGGAGGTCGACGCCGAGGTCGAGCGGCTCACCGGCCTCGGCGCGACCGTCCTGAACAAGGCGGACAGCATGTGGGGGCCGTACCGCGAGTACCACTACGTCCTGGCCGACCCCGAAGGCAACGAGTTCTGCGTCCAGTAGACCTCAGTCGACGGGCTCGTCCAGCCAGGAGCCGTCGAGCATGACCGTGCGCCCGCCGAACTCGTGGAAGCCGTTCCAGACCTGGACACGGTCCGGCCGAAGGTACAAGTACAGGAAGCCGGGCATCCGCCGGGGATCGTGCGAGACCTGCGCGTACCGGCCCGCGGTCGCCGGGTCGACCTCCGCCACGTCGACGATCGCGACGTCGCCGTCGACGGTGACGACGTCGTCGGTGTCGCCGATCGCCGCCCTGGATCGCGGGTGCGCGCGGAGGTTGGCCATCGTCCGGCTGCGCTCGAACGTGGCCATGACCAGGTGCTCGCCGGTCCAGACGAAGCTCACCGGGATCAGGTGCGCGCCGTGACCGTCGCGACCGGTGGCGAGCCAGAGCCGATGGTAGGTGGCGAGCCGCTGCGCTGCGACGTCGCGACGTTCGGCGAGGGGCCGCGGGGCGAGGGTGGGTTGCGGTGTCATGCGGGACCTTCCAGGTCGTCGACGAGGTGGGCTGCTACCTCGTAGACGTCCGGGCGTGGGCCGGATCCGACACGGCGCCCGTCAGCCCTCGGGCTGCTCCGGTACGGCGTCGATGCCGGCCTCCTTGCGCTGCTGCGCGGTGATCGGCGCCGGCGCGGCCGTCAGCGGGTCGTAGCCGCCGCCGGTCTTCGGGAACGCGATCACCTCGCGGATCGAGTCCGAGCCGGCCAGCAGCGCGGTGATGCGGTCCCAGCCGAACGCGATGCCGCCGTGCGGCGGCGCGCCGTACTTGAACGCGTCGAGGAGGAAGCCGAACTTCTCCTGCGCCTCGTCGCGCCTCAGGCCCATCACCTGGAAGACGCGTTCCTGCACGTCGCGGCGGTGGATACGGATCGACCCGCCGCCGATCTCGTTGCCGTTGCAGACGATGTCGTAGGCGTAGGCGAGGGCGCTGCCCGGGTCGGTGTCGAAGGTGTCCAGCGACTCCGGCTTCGGCGAGGTGAACGCGTGGTGCACGGCGGTCCACGCGCCGGACCCGACGGCGACGTCGTCGGTCTCGTCGACCGGCTCGAACAGCGGCGAGTCGACCACCCAGGTGAACGCCCAGGCGTCCTCGTCGATGAGCCCCGCGCGGCGGCCGATCTCGAGCCGGGCCGCGCCGAGCAGCGCCTGCGACGAGCGGCGCGGGCCGGCGGCGAAGAAGACCGCGTCGCCGGGTGCGGCGCCGACGAGCTTGGGCAGGCCGGCCTTCTCGTCCTCGGACAGGTTCTTCGCGACCGGGCCGGACAGCTCGCCGTCGGCCCCGACCAGCACGTACGCCAGGCCGCGGGCCCCGCGCGCCTTGGCCCAGTCCTGCCAGCCGTCCAGCTCCTTGCGGCTCTGCGAGGCGCCGCCCGGGTGCACGACGGCGCCGACGTAGGACGCCTGGAAGACCCGGAACGACGTGTTCGCGAAGTGCCCGGTGACCTCGGTCAGCTCCTGGCCGAACCGCAGGTCCGGCTTGTCCGAGCCGAACCGGTCCATCGCGTCGCGGTAGGTCATCCGCGGGATCGGGGTGGTGATCTCGTGGCCGACGAGGGCCCACAGCGCTCGAAGGACGCGTTCGGCCAGCGCGATGACGTCGTCCTGCTCGACGAAGCTCATCTCGATGTCGAGCTGGGTGAACTCGGGCTGCCGGTCGGCGCGGAAGTCCTCGTCGCGGTAGCAGCGGGCGATCTGGAAGTACCGCTCCAGGCCGGCGACCATCAGCAACTGCTTGAACAACTGCGGCGACTGCGGCAGCGCGTACCAGGACCCCGGCCGCAGCCGGGCCGGCACCAGGAAGTCGCGCGCGCCCTCCGGCGTCGACCGGGTCAGCGTCGGCGTCTCGACCTCGACGAAGTTCTCGTCGAGCAGGACGTCGCGGGCGGCCTTGTTGACCGCGCTGCGCAGCCGGATCGCGGCGGCCGGGCCGGAGCGGCGCAGGTCGAGGTAGCGGTACTTCAGCCGCACCTCCTCGCCGACGTCGACGTGGTCGTCGATCTGGAACGGCAGCGGCTCGGCCTCGCTCAGCACCTCGACGGCGTCGGCGACGACCTCGATCTCGCCGGTCGGCAGGTTCGGGTTCTCGTTGCCGTCCGGTCGCCGGCCCACCTGGCCGGTCACCTTGACGCAGAACTCGTTGCGCAGCCCGTGCGCCACGGCCTCGTCCCGCACCACCACCTGCGCCACCCCGGACGCGTCGCGCAGATCCAGGAACGCCACTCCACCGTGATCGCGGCGGCGGGCCACCCAGCCGGTGAGTGTGACGGTCTGGCCGGCGTGGCCGGCACGCAATGTGCCGGCCTCGTGGGTGCGGAGCACGGATGGTCCTCTCGGATCGTCTGGATCGGGTATCCGGAACTGTGACCTAGCGATCCTACGGAACCCACTCCACCCGCGGCGACTCGATACCCGCTCAGAACAGCGCGTCCTGGGCGGGCTCGGGCGGCGGCTCCAGGCGCGCCGGGCGGAGCCGCGTCCCCCAGCGCTTGCCGTGCAGCGGCCGGCGGCGGTCGTCGACCAGCGGCTCGTCATCGTCGTCGCGCATCCGGTACTTCCGCAGGTGCGGCTCGACCCGGGCCCGGAGCCAGTCGCGGTAGCGCTGGTCGGAGTAGGAGCCACGGTGGTAGAGCCGGCGGTACAGCGGCAGCAGGTCCGGCCGCGTCGACTCCAGCCAGCCGAGGTACCACTCGCGCGCGCCCGGCCGTAGGTGCAGCGGGATGTAGCTGATCCCCGTCGCCCCGGCATCGGCGACGGCGGCCACCAGCGCGGACAGGTGCTCCTCGGAGTCGGTCAGCCCGGGCAGGATCGGCGCCAGCAGGACGGTGCACGGCAGCCCGGCCGCGCGGATCGCGCGGATGAGGTCGAGCCGAGCCTTCGGCGTCGGCGTGCCCGGCTCGACCGAGCGGTGCAGCGTCTCGTCCAGCACCGCCAGCGACACTCCGATGCCGACCTCGACGTCCTCGGCGGCGCGCTGCAGCAGCGGCAGGTCGCGGCGCAGCAGCGTGCCCTTGGTGAGAATGCTGAACGGCGTGCCCGACCCGGCCAGCGCCTCGATGATGCCGGGCATCAGCCGGTACCGGCCCTCGGCCCGCTGGTAGGGGTCGGTGTTGGTACCCATAGCGACGTGCTCGCGCGCCCACGTCCGCCGGGTCACCTCGCGGGCCAGCACCTCGGCGACGTTGACCTTGACGATGACCTGGCGGTCGAAGTCGTCGCCGGCGTCGAGGTCGAGGTAGGTGTGGGTGTTGCGGGCGAAGCAGTTGTGGTTGACGACGCCGTGCGCGATGAAGTCGCCGGTGCCGGTGGTGAGGTCGAACATCGGCAGCTCGACGTCCAGCGAGCGGACGTAGCTGACGGCGAGCATCCCGTCGGCCCGGACGGCGGCGCCGACGACGGCGCGGCGCAGCCCCATCAGCCGGTCCCGGGTGGTCAGGTGCGGACGGGGCGGCTCGTCATCGGGGGCCGGCGCGACGTGTTTCCAGCCGTCCGGCGTGAGGAACCGGTGGTCGCCGCTGGCCACCATGGACGTGCCGCCGTCCAGCTCGATCCGGAACGCCGGCTTCGACGTCCGCCAGTGGTCGATCACCGTGGTGCGCACCAGCCGCCGGCTCACGCCCTCGCGCCGCGTGCCGAGCACCTGGTCGCCTGGCCGGACCCGGGCCAGCGGCACGGTGGAGCCGTCGGCCATGCTGACCGGCGCGTAGCCGGACAGGCAGTAGGTGCAGGCGTGGCTGCAGCCGCGGTAGGGGTTCACCGTCCAGCGGAACGGGACGTGCGACGCCTCCGGCACCTTGTTCAGCGCCGACTTCGACGTCACCTCGTGGAAGGTGATGCCCTCGAACTCGGGCGTGCGTACGCTGCGGACGAGCCCCGCGATGCGCTGCAGGCCGGGGAGTGCCGTCCCGTCGGTGACGGCGAGCTCCTGAGCTTCCCAGCGCATTCAGCCATTCGAACACACGTTCGGACAGTTCGCAACTTTCCGGAGGAGACGACCCATGCAGTTCCTGGTGTCCGTGATCGACGACCGGACCAACTCCGCCACCGAGGAGGAGCTGGCGGACATCCGCGCCTACAACGAGCGCATCCAGGCCGACGGCCACTGGGTGTTCGCCGGCGGACTCGGCGGTCCCGAGTCGGCCACCGTCATCGACAACCGGCACGGCGAGGCGCTGATGACCGACGGCCCGTTCGTGGAGTCGAAGGAGTTCCTGGCCGGCTTCTGGGTGATGGAGGCGGCCGACCTCGACGCCGCGCTGCGGCTGGCCACCGAGGCGTCGCGGGCCTGCAACCGCAGGGTCGAGGTGCGGCCGTTCCTCCAGCCGCCGCCTACACCAGCCGCTTGAGGTGTGTGACCAGGCCGTTCACCGAGACGGCCTGCTGCTCGCCGGTGGCGAGGTCCTTCACCTGAGCCACGCCCTCGTCAAGGTCGCGCTCCCCCACCACGACGGCGTACTTGGCGCCGCTGCGGTCCGCGGCCTTCATCGCGCCCTTGAGGCCGCGGCCGCCGGTCGCCAGATCGGCCGCCACGCCCTCCCGTCGCAGCGACGTGACCAGCGCGAACGCCCACGACGCGGCCTCCGCACCGAGAGGAACGGCGAACACGTCGACACCGGTGCGGCCGGGCAGCGGCAGCCCCTCGGCCTCCATCGCCAGCAGCGTGCGGTCCGCGCCCAGCCCGAAGCCGACGCCGGGCAGCGACGGGCCGCCGATCACCTCGGCCAGCCCGTCGTAGCGGCCGCCGCCGCCGACCGCGGACTGGGAGCCGAGCCCGTCGTGGACGAACTCGAACAGTGTGCGGGTGTAGTAGTCCAGGCCGCGGACCAGCCGCGGGTCGTCCTCGAACTCCACGCCGGCGGCCGTCAGCAGGGCGCGGACGGTGTCGTGGTGGGCGCGGTCCGACGGCCCCAGGAAGTCGGTGATCAGCGGCGCCTCGGCCAGCGACTTCTGGATCTCCGGCCGTTTGTCGTCGAGCACCCGCAGCGGGTTGATCTCCACCCGGCGCGCGGTCTCCTCGTCCAGGTCCAGGCCGCGCAGGTACTCCTGCAGCGCCGCCCGGTAGGCCGGCCGCGACTCGTTCGAGCCGATGGTGTTCACCAGCACCCGCACGCCGGTCAGCCCGAGCGCTCGGTAGCCGTCGACGGCGAGCACGATCAGCTCGGCGTCGCTGGCCGGGTCCTCGGTGCCGACGACCTCCGCGCCGACCTGGGAGAAGTGCCGGTACCGGCCCTTCTGCGGCCGCTCGTAGCGGTAGTACGAGCCGGAGTACCAGAGCTTGAGCGGCAGCGCGCCGCGGTGCAGGTTGTTCTCCAGGACGGCGCGCAGCACCGGCGCCGTCCCCTCCGGCCGCAGCGTCACGTCGTCGCCGCCGCGGGTGGTGAAGGAGTACATCTCCTTGGTGACGATGTCGGTGGACTCGCCGACGCCGCGGGCGAACAGCGCCGTCTCCTCGAACGACGGCGTCTCGACGTAGCCGTAGCCGGCCGAGCGCAGCGGCGCGGCGAGCGCGTCGCGGACGGCGAGCATGGCCTCGCCACGCGGCGACACGAGATCGAACGTGCCTCGCGGGGCACGGAAGGATGGTGCGTTCACGTCTCTACAGTCCTCGCAGGTACGGGTTGGATGCGCGTTCCCGGTCGAGGGTCGACGCCGGGCCGTGGCCGGGGTGGACGGTGGTCGTACCGGGCAGTCCGCCGGCCGCCGCGAGCCGGGTCAGCGTCGTGCGCATGAGCGCGTCGTCGCCGCCGGGCAGGTCGGTGCGGCCCACGGTGCCCGCGAACAGCACGTCGCCGGTGAAGACGACGCCGTCGTCGGGCGCCCAGTAGAGCGTCGACCCCTCGGTATGGCCGGGCGCGTGGATCGCCCGCAGGCCGACGCCGGCGACGTCCAGCGCGGTCTCGGCGCCGGTGAACGGCCGGACGTCGGACGGCGGCGTCCAGTCCGCGCCGAACTGCGCGAACTGCGTCGCCAGCTGCGGGCCGAGCGAGCCGAGCGGGTCCGTCAGCCGGTACGCGTCGGCCTCGTGCAGGTGGACGGGGACGTCGCCGAGGCCGGTCAGCCCATACGTGTGGTCGAGGTGGCCGTGCGTCACCAGGACGGCGGCCGGACGCAGCGCGTGCTCCGCGAGCGTCTTCTCCAGCAGCTCGCCGACGCCGATGCCCGGGTCGATCACGAGGCACTCGCCGCCGCGGCCGGTCGCCACGACGTAGCAGTTGGTGCCCAGCACGGGGGCGACGACGGTGAGCAGGAGCACCCCGGAAGGTTACCGGCGGGCCACTCATCGCCGCGAACTCGTTATCTGATTCGGCCCGTGTACTGCCTAGACTGTCTCCGCGTAGCACAGACGCGAAGGGGGGTCGCCGCGCCCGCCCTGAACGTTTTCTCGACGGAGCGGGAGGATTGGCCGGTGGCCCAGAGCGCCAAGCAACGGCGACACGAGCTCGCGCGCAAGCACTACGAGCGCCAGCAGGCCCGCCGGGCCGCGGAGACAGCGCGCCGACGCCGGATCGGCATCGTCGTCGGCGCCGTGATCGTAGCCGTGGCCCTCGTCATGGGCACGCTGCTGGTGACCGGCGCGCTCGGCGGCGACGACGACCCCGTCGCGTCCGGCCCGGAGTCCACGCCGTCTGCGCCGGCCGGTGGCGTCTGCGACTACCGCACCTCCGGCGAGTCGGCCGTCCCGAACCTCGGCGCGCCGCCGGCGATCGACCCGGCCGCCCTGGAGACGCCGCTGCCGACCACCGCGACGCTGACGATCAACGGCGCGCCGGTCACCGTGACGCTCGACGCCGGCGCACCCTGCACCGTCAACTCACTGGCCTTCCTGGCCGCGGCCGGGTACTACGACGGCACGACCTGCCACCGGCTGACGTCGTCGGCCTCGCTCAAGGTGCTGCAGTGCGGCGACCCGACCGGCACCGGCGGGGGCAGCCCCGGCTACGAGTACGACAACGAGAACACCGACGGCGCCACTTACCCGGCCGGTACCGTGGCCATGGCCAACTCCGGCCCGAACACCAACGGCAGCCAGTTCTTCCTGGTGTACGGCGACTCCCAGCTACCACCCGACTACACCGTCTTCGGACAGATCACCACTGGTCTGGACGTGATCACTGGTATCGCGGACGGCGGCACCGACAATGGATCGGAGGATGGCGCGCCCATCACCCCGGTCACCCTCGACACCGTCACCACCGCCTGACCCGGATGAGGACACCGTGACGAACACGACTGGTAGCCCCGAGCACGACGACGCGGCGACGCCCGCCGCCGAGGTCGAGCCCACGGCCCCCGAGTCCCCCGCCGCCGCTGCCGAGCCGGCGCCGGAGCCCGAAGCCGCGCCCGAGCCCGTCGCGGAGCCGACGCCCGAGCCGGCCGCCGCCGAGGCCGCGCCCACGCCCGAGCCGGCCGCTGCCGAGGCCGAGCCCGCGCCGCCCGCTGCCGAGCCGGAGCCCGAGTCCGTCGCGGAGCCGACGCCCGAGCCTGAGCCCGTCGCAGCCGAGGCAGCGCCGACACCCGAGCCCGTCGCGGAGCCGACACCCGAGCCGGCCGCCGCCGAGGCCGCGCCCACGCCCGAGCCCGTCGCGGAGCCGACACCCGAGCCGGCCGCCGCCGAGGCCGCGCCCACGCCCGAGCCGGCTGCGGCCGAGGCGGCCGCCGAGGAGGCGCCGGCCGGTCCGCCCGCGCCGACCGTCGCGTCCAACGAGTGGGGCCGGGTCGACGAGACCGGCGAGGTGTACGTCCGCACCGCCGAGGGCGAGCGGAGCATCGGCTCGTGGCAGGTCGGCAAGCCCGAGGAGGCGCTGGCCTTCTTCATCCGCAAGTACGAGGACCTCGCGGTCCAGGTCGACCTGCTCGAGACCCGGCTGGAGTCCGGCGCCGCCGCGCCCGACGACACCGCGCAGGGCATGGCGAAGGTCCGCGCCCAGCTGGCCGAGGCGCACGCGATCGGCGACCTCGCCGCGCTGTCCGCCCGGCTCGACGCGCTGGACGCCCGCATCGCCGAGCGGCGGGCCGAGCGTCGCGCCGCCCGGGCCAAGGCGCTGGAGGAGGCGCGCGGTCGCAAGGAGCAGATCGCGTCGCAGGCCGAGAGCATCGCCGAGGGCAACGACTGGCGCAACGGCGCCGACACGCTGCGCGCGCTGCTGGAGGAGTGGAAGTCGCTGCCCCGGCTGGACCGCGGCACCGACGACGAGCTGTGGCGCCGGTTCTCCTCGGCCCGCACGCACTACACCCGGCGGCGCAAGTCGCACTTCTCCGAGCTGGCCGAGCGCCGCGACGAGGCGCGCGTCATCAAGGAGCGGATCCTGGCCGAGGCCGAGGAGATCTGCACCTCGACCGACTGGGGCCCGACGTCGCGGCGCTACCGCGAGCTGATGCAGCAGTGGAAGGCCGCCGGGCCGGCGCCGCGCGGCGTGGAGGACAGCCTGTGGAAGCGGTTCCGTGCCGCGCAGGACACCTTCTTCGGCGCCCGCACCGCGCACCAGTCCGAGCGCGACGACGAGCAGCTGGCGAACCTGCAGGTCAAGGAGGGCATCCTGGCCGAGGCCGAGGCCCTGCTGCCGATCACCGACTGGAAGCAGGCCCGTCAGCAGCTGCGCGTCCTGCAGGAGCGCTGGGAGGAGGCGGGCCACGTCCCGCGCGACGCGATGCGCTCGGTCGAGGGTCGCATGCGCCGGGTCGAGGACGCCATCCGCGAGGCTGAGCAGAACGAGTGGCAGCGCTCCAACCCGGAGGCGCGGGCCCGCGCCCAGGCCACCGTCACCCAGCTGGAGGCGTCGATCGCCGACCTGGAGTCGAAGGCGGCGAAGGCGCGCGAGGCCGGCAACGACCGGAAGCTGCGCGAGGCCGAGGAGGCCATCGAGGCGCGCAGGTCCTGGCTGGAGCAGGCCCAGCAGGCGCTGGAGGAGTTCACCAGCTGACGCGCGCCCGGCACCCGAGCTTCCTTGCGCGTCAGCGCGATGTCACAGCGTCGGCGCCGGGATGCCGCTGGTGAGCCGGTAGGCGTCGAAGACGCCCTCGACGCCGCGGACGGCCTTGAGCACGTGGCCCAGGTGCTTGGGGTCGGCCATCTCGAACGTGAACCGGCTGGTCGCGATGCGGTCGGTGTTGGTCGACACGGTAGCGGACAGGATGTTCACGTGCTGGTCGGACAGCACCCGGGTGACGTCGGAGAGCAGCCGGGCGCGGTCCAGCGCCTCGACCTGGATGGCGACGAGGAACATGCTGTTCGCCGTCGGCGCCCACTCGACCTCGACCATGCGGCCGTGCTGGCGGCGCAGGCCGTCGACGTTGACGCAGTCCTCGCGGTGCACCGAGACGCCGGAGCCGCGGGTGACGAAACCGACGATCGTGTCGCCGGGCACCGGGGTGCAGCAGCGGGCCAGCTTGACCCACACGTCGGTGACGCCCTTGACGACGACGCCGGGGTCGCCGCCGGAGCGCCGGCGCGGCCGGTCCGGGGTGGCCGCCTCGGCGACGTCCTCGGTGGTGCCCTCCTCGCCGCCGAGGATCTGCACCAGCTTCTGCACGATGCTCTGCGCGGAGACGTTGCCCTCGCCGACCGCCGCGTACAGCGCGGAGATGTCCGGGTAGCGCAGGTCGTCGGCGACGGCCTTGAGCGACTCCTGACTCATCATCCGCTGCAGCGGGAGGTCCTGCTTGCGCATGGCCCGGGCGATGGCGTCCTTGCCGTGCTCGATGGCCTCCTCGCGGCGCTCCTTGGAGAACCACTGCTTGATCTTGTTGCGGGCCCGGGCGCTGGTGACGAACGTCAGCCAGTCGCGGCTGGGACCGGCGCCCTGCGCCTTGGAGGTGAACACCTCGACGACGTCGCCGTTGTCGAGATTGGACTCCAGCGGCACCAGCCGGCCGTTGACCCGCGCGCCGATGGTGCGGTGGCCGATGTCGGTGTGCACGGCGTAGGCGAAGTCGACCGGGGTGGCCGCGGCCGGCAGCGCGACGACGTCGCCCTTCGGGGTGAAGACGAAGACCTCGTTGGACTCCATCTCGAACCGCAGCGACTCGAGGAACTCCCCCGGGTCCTCGGTCTCCTTCTGCCAGTCCAGCAGCTGGCGCAGCCAGGCCATGTCGTTGCCGGCGGCGTCGCTGCTGGTGTTGATGTGCTTGTCGGTCTCGCGACCGGAGTTGGAGTCTTCCTTGTACTTCCAGTGCGCGGCGATGCCGTACTCGGCCCGGCGGTGCATGGCGTGGGTGCGGATCTGCAGCTCGACCGGCTTGCCGCCCGGCCCGATGACCGTGGTGTGCAGCGACTGGTACATGTTGAACTTCGGCATCGCGATGAAGTCCTTGAACCGGCCGGGGACCGGGTTCCAGCGCGCGTGCACGATGCCGAGGACCGCGTAACAGTCGCGGACGGACTCGACCAGCACCCGGATGCCGACGAGGTCGTAGATGTCGGCGAAGTCGCGGCCGCGGACGATCATCTTCTGGTAGATCGAGTAGTAGTGCTTGGGCCGGCCGTAGACGTTCGCCTTGATCTTCGAGACCCGCAGGTCGCCCTGGACCTGGTCGATCACCGAGGCGAGGTAGTCGTCGCGCGACGGCGCCCGCTCGGCCACCAGCCGGACGATCTCGTCGTACACCTTCGGGTGCAGGGTGGCGAACGAGAGGTCCTCGAGCTCCCACTTGATGGTGTTCATGCCCAGCCGGTGCGCCAGCGGCGCGTAGATCTCCAGCGTCTCGTGCGCCTTGCGCCGCGCGGACTCCTTGGGCACGTAGCGCCAGGTGCGGGCGTTGTGCAGCCGGTCGGCCAGCTTGATGACGAGCACGCGGATGTCCTTGGCCATCGCGATGACCATCTTGCGGACGGTCTCGGCCTGCGCCGCCTGCCCGTACTTGACCTTGTCGAGCTTGGTGACGCCGTCGACGAGCATGGCGATCTCTTCGCCGAATTCGCCGCGCAGCTGGTCCAGGCCGTACTCGGTGTCCTCGACGGTGTCGTGCAGCAGCGCCGCGGCCAGCGTGGGGGGCGTCATGCCCAGCTCGGCCAGGATGGTCGTGACGGCCAGCGGATGGGTGATGTAGGGGTCGCCGCTCTTGCGCTTCTGCCCGCTGTGGGCGCGCGCGGCGGTCCGGTAGGCGCGCTCGATGATCTCGAGGTCGGCCTTCGGATGGTTGGCCCGGATGATCCGGAACAGCGGTTCCAGCGCGGGGTCGGACTGCTGTCGTTGCGCGGTCAGCCGGGCGAGCCTCGCCCGCACCCTGACCGGGGTCAGCGCGCCGCTCGGAACTGTCTGCTCGGCCACAGGCCCCCTCTCGTCCCGTGTGAAGGACACAACACAGTTTAGGGGGTCGCTGTTCCCGGCGGGTAACGCAGCGCGATGCCAGCCGGCGACCACCGGCCGGAATGATCACGTTCGGCACGAAATCCCGTGTCGCATGACGCCTGCGTTCCCGGTGAAGCGGTAGAGCCCCTGCGCCGGTGGAGGACCGTCAGGGACGCCGGGCGAGGAGCCGGAACACTCCGATGACGACGGCGCAGCCCGCGACGGCGACCGCCGTCAGGAACGCGGCCAGCAGGAGCCACGCGCCATCGCCCACGCCATCACCCCACCAGCCGTACCGCAGGCCGGCGTAGTAGAGCGGAACGGCGACCGCCGGCACGACCAGGGCCCACCACCGCCGCACGACGAGCGCCGCCAGGACGGACAACGCGAACGGCGCCATGAACAGCGCCGCCGCCTCCATCGTCCGGGCTCAGACCAGGAGCAGTGAGTGCACGTTGACGTCGGCGAGCTTGTCGCGGCCGTTCAGGAAGCCCAGCTCCATGAGGATCCCGACGCCGATGACGTGGGCTCCCGCGCCGCGCACCAGGTCGACCGTCGCGCGCACGGTGCCGCCGGTGGCCAGCACGTCGTCGACGATCAAGACGCGCTCGCCGGGCTGGAACGCGTCGACGTGGACCTCGATGGTGGCCTCGCCGTACTCCAGCGAGTAGCTGGCGGCCGTCGTCTGCCACGGCAGCTTGCCCTGCTTGCGCACCGGAACGAAGCCTGCGCCGAGCCGGTGCGCGACCGGCGCGCCGAGGATGAACCCGCGCGCCTCGATGCCCACCACGACGTCGACGTCGTCGCCGCCGACGGCGCCGAGCAGCTCGGTCATCGTGTCGAACGCGGCGGGGTCGCGCAGCAGCGGGGTGATGTCCTTGAACACCACGCCGGGTTCCGGCCAGTCCGGGACGTCCCGGATGCGGGAGAGCAGCAGGTCGCGGTCGGAGTCGGCGATGGCCGGCGGCGTCGTCACGAGGTCAGAGGGTAGCGCGTGCCGATGTGCCCGGCCACGCCGAGGTCAGCGGATGTCGTCGCCGTTCGTGCGGTCCTCGGCCTTGGCCTGCGCCGGCTCGTGCTTCGGCGCCTCGAGCTCGACGTCGGCGACGTCGTCGGAGGCGCCCGGCGCGTCGTCGGCCGGGGTGGTGTCGGCGACCGGCTCCTTCGGCTGGACGACGTTGGCGATGGCGCGGCGCACGTAGCGGCTGTGCACGCCCGGCGCGACCTCGAGGACGACCTCGTCGTCGTCGATCTCGACGACCGTGGCCAGCAGGCCGGCCGTCGTCATGACCTTCGTACCCGGCTGGACCGACTGCTGCAGCTCCGTCATCTGCCGCCGCTGCTTCTGCTGCGGGCGGATGAGCAGGAAGTAGAAGACGGCGATCAGCAGGATCGGGAGCAGCAGTGCTTCCATGAGAGGACTAGCTTCCTTCCGAGAGCGACCGGCGCGGCGGACGCCATGCAGTGGCGGGCGGTCCGGACGACCGCCGAAAGGACGAGTCTACCCGTGCATCGCCGGAAGGTTACGCACCATCGGCGGCCGAGAACAGGTCGGGCTCGTCGAACCCGCGTCCGAACGCCGTCTGCGCCGGCACGGCCAGCCCGAGATGGCTCCACGCGGCAGGGGTCGCGACGCGCCCACGCGGGGTGCGGGCCAGCAGCCCGGCCCGCACGAGGAACGGCTCGGCCACCTCCTCGACGGTCTCGCGCTCCTCCCCGACGGCGACCGCGAGCGTCCCGAGCCCGACCGGTCCCCCGCCGAAGCTCTTGCACAGCGCCGTCAGCACGGCCCGGTCCAGCCGGTCCAGCCCCAGCTCGTCGACGGCGAAGACCTTGAGCGCCGCCCGGGCGACGTCGCCGGTGATGACGCCGTTGCCGCGGACCTCGGCGAAGTCCCGGACCCGGCGCAGCAGCCGGTTCGCGATCCGGGGTGTGCCACGGGACCGGCCGGCGATCTCGCCGGTCCCGTCGCCCTTCAGCTGCACGTCCAGCAGCCCGGCCGAGCGGCGCAGCACCAGCTCCAGCTCGGCCGGCTCGTACAGCTCCAGGTGACCGGTGAAGCCGAACCGGTCGCGCAGCGGCCCGGGCAGCAGACCGGTCCGCGTCGTCGCGCCGACCATGGTGAAGTGCGGCAGCTCCAGCGGGATGGCCGTTGCGCCGGGGCCCTTGCCGACGACGACGTCGACGCGGAAGTCCTCCATCGCGGTGTAGAGCATCTCCTCCGCGGGCCGGGCCATCCGGTGGATCTCGTCGAAGAACAGCACGTCGCCCTCGTTCACCGAGGACAGGATCGCGGCGAGGTCGCCGGCGTGCTGGATGGCCGGGCCGCTGGTGATGCGCAGCGGCACGCCCATCTCGGCGGCGACGATCATCGCCAAGGTCGTCTTGCCGAGGCCGGGCGGGCCGGACAGCAGGATGTGGTCCGCGCTTCTCCCCCGCGCCCGGGCCGCGTCGAGGACGAGCGAGAGCTGCTCGCGCAGCCGCTCCTGCCCGACGAACTCGGCCAGCGTGCGCGGCCGCAGCGCCGCCTCGACGGTGCGTTCCTCCTGGTCGGCGTCGCCGCCCACCAGCCGGTGCACGTGGTCGTCGGGGACGCTCATGTCCGGGCCAGCGTCCGCAGCGCCTTGCGCAGCAGGGTCGAGACGTCCATGCCGTCGGCCTCACCGTTGAGCTCGCCGGAGACGGACTCGACGGCGCGGTCGGCCTCACGGGTGGACCAGCCCAGGCCGAGGAGTGCCTCGTGCACCTGGCCCTGCCAGCCGTCGCCGCCGGGCGCGGGCGCGGACGGGACGGCCGCCAGCGACGGGCCGCCGCCGGGCATGCCGAGCTTGTCCTTCAGCTCGATGACGATGCGCTGGGCGCCCTTCTTGCCGATGCCGGGGACCTTCGTCAGCGCGACGAGGTCCTCGGTGGCGACGGCGCGGCGCAGGTCGTCGGGCGAGTGCACCGACAGCATCGCCTGCGCCAGCCGCGGGCCGACGCCCGACGCGGTCTGGAGCAGCTCGAACACCGTCTTCTCGTCCTCGTCGGCGAAGCCGTACAGCGTCAGCGACTCCTCCCGGACGACGAGGCTGGCGGCCAGCTGGGCGACCTCGCCCAGCCGCAGCGCCGACGTCGTCGACGGGGTGCAGTGCAGCGCCAGCCCGACGCCGCCGACGTCGATGACGGCCTCCGTCGGCCGGACCACCGTCACCTGGCCGCGTACGTACGCGATCACCGTCGTCCCCTCCCCGCCGCGGCGACCGCGGCCTGCAGCCGGTTCTGCGCCGAGCCGCGCCACACCTGGCAGATCGCCAGCGCCAGCGCGTCGCTGGCGTCGGCCGGCTTGGGCCGAGCGTCCAGCCGGAGCAGCCGGGTCACCATGAACGCGACCTGCGCCTTATCGGCCTGGCCGCTGCCGCTGACAGCGGCCTTCACCTCGCTGGGCGTGTGCGTGACGACGGGGATGCCGCGGCGCGCCGCCACCAGCGTCGCGACGCCGCTGGCCTGCGCCGTCCCCATCACGGTGCGGACGTTGTGCTGGCTGAACACCCGCTCGACGGCGACCACGTCGGGCCGGTGGGCGGCCACCCACTCCTCGATCGCCGTCTCGATGGCCAGCAGCCGGTGCCCCAGCTCGGCGTCGGCGGGGGTGCGGACGACGTCGACGGCGACGAGGTTCAGCGGCCGCCCGGGCGACCCCTCGACCACGCCGAGACCGCACCGCGTCAGTCCCGGGTCGACTCCCAACACCCGCATGCAGCACCCTTCACCGAACACCAGTTCGGTGCCGACCCTACCGGCGGGCGTCGCGCCGACGACGCAGGCGCGCCGTCAGCCGACCGCGGCCATGACGTCGTCGGAGACGTCGAAGTTGGCCCACACGTTCTGCACGTCGTCGCTGTCCTCGAGGGCGTCGATGAGCCGGAAGATCTTCCGGGCGCCGTCCTCGTCGAGCGGGACGCTGACCGACGGGACGAACGACGACTCGGCGGAGTCGTAGTCGAGGCCGGCCTGCTGGATGGCGGTGCGGACGGCGACGAGGTCGGTGGCCTCGCTGCGGATCTCGAACGCCTCGCCGAGGTCCTCGACCTCTTCCGCGCCGGCGTCGAGCACGACCTCGAGCAGGTCGTCCTCGGTGACCTTGCGGCCGCCCTCCTGCTCGGCCGGCACGACGACGACGCCCTTGCGGTCGAACATGTAGGAGACCGAGCCGGGGTCGGCCATGGAGCCGCCGTTGCGGGTCATGGCGACCCGGACCTCCGACGCCGCGCGGTTGCGGTTGTCGGTGAGGCACTCGATCAGCACCGCGACGCCGTTGGGGCCGTAGCCCTCGTACATGATCGTCTGGTACTCGGCCCCGCCGCCCTCGGCGCCGGAGCCGCGCTTGACGGCGCGGTCGATGTTGTCGTTGGGGACCGACGACTTCTTGGCCTTCTGGATGGCGTCGTACAGCGTCGGGTTACCGGCCGGGTCGCCGCCGCCGGTGCGGGCCGCCACCTCGACGTTCTTGATCAGCTTGGCGAAGAGCTTGCCCCGCTTCGCGTCGACCAGGGCCTTCTTGTGCTTGGTGGTCGCCCACTTGGAGTGGCCGGACATAAGGGGTCAAGCCTCCTTCACGATGTCGAGGAAGAGCGCGTGCACACGCGCGTCCGCGGTCAGTTCCGGGTGGAAGGACGTGGCGAGGAGCCGTCCCTGCCGGACCGCGACGATATTACCTGTGGACGGCACTCGAGCCAGCACCTCGACGCCGTCGCCGATCTTCTCCACCCACGGCGCCCGGATGAACACGGCGTGCAGCGGGTCCGGGCCGAGCGCCGGGAAGTCGAGGTCGGCCTCGAACGAGTCGACCTGGCGGCCGAACGCGTTGCGGCGCACGGTGATGTCCATGCCGCCGACGGTCTCCTGGCCGGCCACGCCGCCCTCGATGCGGTCGGCCAGCATGATCATGCCGGCGCAGGATCCATACGCCGGCATCCCCTCGGCCACCCGTCGCCGCAGCGGTTCGAGCAGGCCGAACGTGCGGGCCAGCCGCCAGATGGTGGTGGACTCGCCGCCGGGCAGCACGAGCGCGTCGACGGCGGCCAGCCCGTCCGGTGTGCGCACCGGTGTGCTGGGCGCGCCGGCGTCGGCCAGCATGCGCTGGTGCTCGCGCACGTCGCCCTGCAGGGCGAGCACGCCGACGATGGGCTGGGTCACGGCAGGCCTTTCGGTTCGGGTCCGACCCTCGATTTTACCGCCCGGGCGGTCACTCGACCGAACGGGCGACGCCGTCCCAGCCGCCGTCGAGCAGGCCGCGGACGATCGACGGCAGCGCCGGCGGGTAGACCGGCTCGCCGACGGCGTCGAGCTCGTCGGCGGTGCACCAGCGCAGCTCCGTCACCGACGCCTGCTCGACCGGGGTCCAGCCGGTGGTGTCCAGCTCGGCCGCCACCTCGGGCAGCCGGGCGAAGAACAGCACCTCGTCCTGCCGGTACGGCCGGCCGTCGAAGCTGAACAGCGCGCTGCGGACAGCGACCGGGCCGGTCAGCTGCGCGGGGTCGAGCCGCAGCCCGCTCTCCTCGTACAGCTCGCGGACGGCGCCGGCCCGCTCGTCCTCGCCCGGGTCGAGGCCGCCGCCGGGCGTGATCCACCAGACGTGGTCGTGCGCGGCGGGATCGACGCCGCGCATCATCAGCACGCGGCCGGCGCCGTCGACGGCGATGACGCGGGCGGCGCGACGGAACCAGACGCCCTCGTCGTCGCGCCACTCCCCCAGGTCGGAGGCGTCCGCAGTCACCGCCGCGTGGTCACCAGCCGCGCTCGGCGAGCCGGTGCGGCTCGGGCACGTCGGCGACGTTGATGCCGACCATGGCCTCGCCGAGGCCGCGCGACACCTTGGCCAGCGTGTCGGGGTCGTTGTAGAACGTGGTCGCCTTGACGATGGCCTCGGCGCGGCGGGCCGGGTCGCCGGACTTGAAGATGCCGGAGCCGACGAACACGCCCTCGGCGCCGAGCTGCATCATCATCGCGGCGTCGGCCGGGGTGGCGATGCCGCCGGCGGTGAACAGCACCACCGGGAGCTTGCCGGCCTGCGCGACCTCCTTGACCAGCTCGTACGGCGCCTGCAGCTCCTTGGCCGCCACGTACAGCTCGTCCTCGGGCAGCGACGTCAGCCGGGTGACCTGGTCGCGCAGCTGCCGCATGTGCGTCGTCGCGTTGGAGACGTCGCCGGTGCCGGCCTCGCCCTTGGAGCGGATCATCGCCGCGCCCTCGGCGATGCGTCGCAGCGCCTCGCCCAGGTTCGTCGCGCCGCACACGAACGGCACGGTGAACTTCCACTTGTCGATGTGGTGCTCGTAGTCGGCCGGCGTCAGCACCTCGGACTCGTCGATGTAGTCCACGCCCAGGCTCTGCAGCACCTGCGCCTCGACGAAGTGCCCGATCCGCGCCTTCGCCATCACCGGGATCGACACCGCGTCGATGATGCCGTCGATGAGGTCGGGGTCGCTCATGCGCGCCACGCCGCCCTGCGCCCGGATGTCGGCCGGCACTCGCTCCAGCGCCATCACGGCCACGGCGCCGGCGTCCTCGGCGATGCGTGCCTGGTCCGGCGTGACCACGTCCATGATCACACCGCCCTTGAGCATCTCGGCCATGCCGCGCTTCACCCGCGCGGTACCGACGGTGGACTGCGTCTCTTCGGACACTGCTGCTCGAACCTCACGAGTCAAGGGATTGGCGGACAGCACCATGGTAAGGCCTCACCACTGGCATCGCCGCGCCCCCGCTCTCCCATGATCATCAACCTTCCGTGCTGCCCTGACGACGCAAAAGGTTGATGATCATGGGAGCAGCGGAGGGCGAGCGCTTTCCGTCAGGGGAGGCCAGCGGCCAGCAACCACAGCGAAGCCGGTCGCCAACACCACAGGCAACCAGAGGAGGCCAGCGGACCAGAAGCAGAGCGAGCCCGGAAGCCAGGGCCCATCCTCCGGCCGGCCCCCTGACGCTGCTGAACCGGGGGCGCGGTGACGCGGGTCAAGTCCAAGCCCCCGACCCCAGCGAAGAACACCCACCGCGGCGCGGACTTGAGGCGCGTCACCGCGCCCCCGACACTGGAAGCAGCAGGGGGCAGGCCAACGCGGCAACCCCAACGAACGAGAGCCCGGCGAACGGCAAAACCGGGTTACTCCGTAGCGAGCCCCCGCGGCACGGTGTCGTCCAGCTCGACGGTCTCGGGCATCGGCGCGTACCCGGCCAACCGGAGCCAGCGGACGAGCATCTTGCGCCGCAACCGAACGGCGCCCCGCACCAGCTCGTTGTGGAACCGCCGCGCATGCGCCGCCCGCCGGCAGGCCATCGCCAGCTCGTCCAGCGCGGCGGCCGCGGCAGGATCCGAGCGCAGCGGCTCCAGGTCGGCCGGGTCGTCCAGCACCGCCGTCAGCACCGCCGTCAGATCGCTCTCCGCCTGGTACCGCTCGGCGCCCTCGGCGGCGGTCCGGGCCCGCGACGCCGCATCGGCCAGCGCCACAGACGTCGCCGGGTCCAGCAGCCCGGCCGTCGCGAGGTCCAACACAGAACCCGAGCGCCGCAGCAGCTCCGCGTCCAGCACGGCCCGCGACGCGGCCAGCCGGGCGTGGCGGCGGTCCAGCCGGCCGGCCGTCCACGACAGGTAGACGCCCAGCGCCGCCAGCACGGCGATCGTGACGAACAGCCACTCCCAGTTCACGGCAGCCCCGGCAGCTTGAACGTGTGCCCGCCGGACCCGACGGCGATGGCCATCTCGTAGACGGCGAGGACCTCGTCGGCGACCCGGGCCCAGTCGTACCGGCGCACCCCGAGCGACGCCGCCGCGCGGTACCGGGCCCGCCGCGCGGGGTCACCGAGCAGCGCGATCGCCTCGCCGGCCAGCGCGGCCGCGTCGCCGACCGGCACCTGCGCGCCCAGCCGGCCCCCGTCCAACACGACCTGGAACGCCTCGAGATCGCTGGCCAGCACCGGCGCGCCCGCGGCCATCGCCTCGGCGAGGACGATGCCGAACGACTCGCCGCCGATGTGGGGCGCGACGTAGATGTCGCTGCTGGCCAGCATCGCCGCCTTGTCGTCGTCGCTGACGCCGCCGAGGAACTCGACGGCGTCGCGATGCCGGGGCTCGATGCCGCGGCGGATGTCGTCGATCTCGCCCCGCCCGGCGACCAGCAGCCGCGCCTTCGGGAACGCGTCATGGATCGTCGGCCACGCCTTCAGCAGCACCTGCAGGCCCTTGCGCGGCTCGTCCAGGCGGCCGAGGAACGACAGCGTCCCGTCCCCCGACCGCCAGTCGGGACGGGGCGGGACGGCGAACCGGTCGACGAACAGCCCGTTCGGGATCAGCACCGCGTCGACGCCGAGATGCTCGACGACGGTGCGCCGGGCCTCCTCGGAGACGGCGATGTGCGCGGTGAACTTCTCGAACGCCGACTTCAGGATCCCCTGCGCCGCGCTCATCGCCCGCGACCGCCGCATCGCCGAGTGCGACGTCGCGACGATCGGCACCTCGGCCCACAGCGTCGTGATCAGCCCGAGCGACAGCGACGCCGGCTCGTGCACGTGCACGACGTCGAAGTCGCCGTCGACCAGCCAGCGGCGCACCCGGGCGGCGATCCGCGGCCCGAACGCGACCCGCGCCACCGACCCGTTGTACGGGATCGCCAGCGGCCGCCCGACGGTGGTGACGTACGGCGGCAGGTCGTCGTCATCGCCGGGCGCCAGGACGGAGACCGTGTGGCCGCGCCGGGTCAGCTCCTCGGTGAAGTCGCGGATGTGCACCTGGACGCCGCCGGGGACGTCCCAGGCGTACGGGCAGGCGATGCCGACCTTCATGACGGCACCGGGTGCGCGCGGCGCGGGTCGCTGGGGTCCAGGTCGGCGAGGAACAGCCGCTGCGTCATGTGCCAGTCCTCCGGGTTGGCCCGGATGCCGGTCTCGAACGCGTCGGCGATGCGCTGCGTCATCGTCGCCAGCCGCTCGCCGCGCTCCTCCGGCGGCTGGATCGGCTCGTGGAAGCGGATCACCAGGCCGTGGTCGGGCTCTCGGCCCTCGTAGGAGAGCGTGACGGGGATCAGGGGCGCGCCGGTGCGCAACGACAGCATCGCGCTTCCGGCCGGCATCCGCGTCGGCTCGCCGAACAGCGTCACCGGGACGCCGCGCTTGGACAGGTCCCGCTCGGCCGGCAGGCAGACCAGCCCGCCGCGGTTGAGGTGCTCGGCCAGCGCGCTCATGACGCCGTCGCCGCCGAGCGGGTGCACCGTCATGCCGAGCGCCTCGCGGTAGGTGACGAACCGCTCGTACAGCGCCTCCGGGCGCAGCCGCTCGGCCACCGTCGCCAGCGGCGCGCCGGTGAGGCAGGCCCACGCGCCGGCCCAGTCCCAGTTGGCCATGTGCGGCAGCGGGACGACGACGCCCCGGCCGGCGGCCAGGGCGTCGCGCAGGCGGTACTCGTCGACCACCCGGACGCGGTCGAGGATGCGCTCGTGGCTCCACTCCGACATCCGGAACGCGTCGCACCAGTACCGCATGTAGGACCGCGCGCCGAGGCGGGTCAGCTCGCGCAGCTCGTCCGGGCTGTACTTGTCGACGCGGGCGTAGTTCTGCTCCAGCCGCCGCACGTACCGGCTGCGCCGGCGCCAGAAGAAGTCGGCGATCGTCCGGAACGACCGGTAGGCCGCCTTCTCCGGCATGTGCTGGACCGCGGACCAGCCGGTGCTGTACAGCCACAGCTGACGGCGGTCGCTGAACGTGCTCACTCCAGCGCCGCCTGCCGCCACACCGTGCGGACGCGGTGCCACACCGTCCACGCGCTGGCCGCCGCCAGCAGCCACAACAGCACCTCGAGCACCACCACCGGCAGGTCGAACAGCCCGACCAGTCCGGTGATGACGAGGACGGCGACCAGCCGGTCGGCCCGCTCGGCGATGCCGCCGCCGGCGGTGTAGCCCAGGCTCTCCGCCCGCGCCTTCGCGTACGAGACGACGGCGCCCAGCGTCAGGCACGCGATCAGCAGCGCCACCATGCGCAGGTCGTCGCCGTCGCCGGCGAACCACATCGCCAGCCCGCCGAAGATCGCGGCGTCGCCGAACCGGTCCAGCGTGGAGTCGAGGAACGCGCCCCATTTGCTGGTCCGGCCCTGCAGCCGGGCCATGATCCCGTCGATGTTGTCGAAGAACACGAACGCCGTGATGAACAGCGTCCCCCAGAGGAACTCCCCGCGCGGGTAGAAGATCAGCGCACCGGCGACGACGCCGAGGGTGCCGATGACCGTCACGGCGTCCGGGCCCAGCCCCAGCCGCAGCATGCCGCGCGCCGCCGGGGTCAGGATGCGGGTCGAATAGACCCGGGTGTACTTGTCGAGCATCGCCCGTCCGTTCGACTCCAGATGTCCGAAACCGGCCCGCAGAGTGAGCGGCACCCGGCGCCGCCATGCTACTGGCGATATGCCGATCACCCTTGCGCATCCACGCCTCGGGCAGCAAAGTGGCCATCACCACATCTACGAACCGCGGCGGCGCAACGAGGCGCTGGATCCGCCGGGCCGCGCGTCGCCTGCGAGGCAGGAGGCTGGCGCATGGCGACACGGCACCAGACAGGAGAGCAGGGCGACGCCGGAGGCGTACCTCCGGCCGACGGGGTCGACGTCCGCAACGTCGCTCTCGTCGGCCCGGCTTCCGCGGGTAAGACGACGCTGGTCGAGGCCCTCCTCGTCGCGTCCGGGACGATTCACCGGGCCGGCCGGGTCGAGGACGGCACCACGGTCACCGATCACGACGAGAGCGAGATCCGCCAGCAGCGGTCGGTCGGTCTCGCCCTCGCCCCGCTGCTGTACGAGCAGACGAAGATCAACCTGCTGGACACCCCCGGCTACGCCGACTTCGTCGGCGACCTGCGGGCCGGGCTGCGCGCCGCCGACTGCGCGCTGTTCGTCGTCTCCACCGCCGAGCCGATCGACGGCACGACGCGGCTGCTGTGGGCCGAGTGCGAGGCCGTGCGGATGCCGCGCGCCGTCGTCCTCACCAAGCTGGACCACCCGCGTTCGGACTACGCCGGCACGCTGGCCGCGATCCGCGACGGCTTCGGCGACAAGGTGCTCCCCCTCTATCTCCCCAGCGGCACGGACTCACTGATCGGCCTGCTCAGCGAGCGGGTGTTCACCTACGACGGCGGCCGGCGCGAGGCGCGCGACCCGTCGGCGGACGAGGCGGCGCTGCTCGAGGAGGCCCGCGGCGAGCTGATCGAGGGCATCATCGAGGAGTCCGAGGACGAGTCGCTGATGGACCGCTATCTCAGCGGCGAGCACATCGAGCTGAAGGTGCTGGTCGACGACCTGGAGCGGGCGGTCGCACGGGCGTCGTTCCACCCCGTCATCCCGGTCTGCGCCGCTACCGGCCTGGGCACGCAGGAGCTGCTGGAGGTCATCGCCGGCGGCTTCCCCTCCCCCGCCGAGCACCCGATGCCCGAGGTCACGACGGTGGACGGCACGCCGCGCGAAGGCATCACGGCCGACCCGGCCGGCCCGCTGCTGGCCGAGGTCGTCAAGACCACGTCCGACCCGTACGTCGGCCGCGTCAGCCTGGTCCGGGTCTTCTCCGGCACGCTGCGTCCCGACGCGACGGTGCACGTCTCCGGCCACTTCCTGGCCGACCGCGGGCACGAGGAGCACGACGAGGACGAGCGCATCGGCGCGCTGTCCTGCCCCCTCGGCAAGACGCTGCGGCCGGTGCCCGAGGCGCACGCCGGCGACATCGTCGCGGTCGCCAAGCTGTCCCGCGCCGAGACCGGCGACACCCTGTCGGCCAAGGACGACCCGCTGCTCATGCGGCCGTGGACCATGCCCGAGCCGCTGCTGCCGTTCGCGATCGTCCCGTCCGCCAAGGCCGACGAGGACAAGCTGGTGCTGGGGCTGTCCCGGCTGGTCGCCGAGGACCCGACGCTGCGCGTGGAGAACAACGGCGAGACGCACCAGCTCGTGCTGTGGACGATGGGCGAGGCGCACGCCGATCTCGTCCTGGACCGGCTGAGGACCCGCCACGGCGTCCACGTCGACACCGTCGGGCTGCGGGTGCCGCTGCGCGAGACGCTGTCGGGCAAGGCGAACGGCCGCGGCCGCCACGTCAAGCAGTCCGGCGGGCACGGCCAGTACGCCGTGTGCGAGATCGAGGTGGAGCCACTGCCCGAGGGCGGCGGCTTCGAGTTCGTCGACAAGGTCGTCGGCGGCTCGGTCCCGCGCCAGTTCATCCCGTCGGTGGAGAAGGGCGTGCGGGCGCAGATGGAGCGCGGCACCGTCGCCGGCTACCCGATGGTCGACATCAAGGTCACCCTCTACGACGGCAAGGCGCACAGCGTCGACTCGTCGGACATGGCCTTCCAGACCGCGGGCGGGCTGGCGCTGCGCGAGGCGGCGTCGGCGGCCGGGGTGAGCCTGCTGGAGCCGGTCGACGAGATCTCCGTCATGGTCCCGGACGACTACGTGGGCGCCGTCATGGGCGACCTCTCCGGGCGGCGCGGCCGGGTGCTGGGCACCGACACGGTCGGCTCCGGGCGGACGGTGGTGCGCGCCGACGTGCCGCAGACCGAGATCGTGCGGTATGCGATCGACCTGCGCGCGATGAGCCACGGCACCGGCACCTTCACCCGGCGCTTCGCCCGGTACGAGCCGATGCCGCAGAACATCGCCGCCAAGGTGACCGCGGACGGACCCTAGCCTGCGGTGGCCCGCCGCACGAAGTCGACGAGGTCGGCGCTCTGCCGCAGCCGGCTGGGCTCGTGCACGTACATCATGTGGCCGGCCTCGTAGTAGCGGCGTTCGATGTTTCCCTGCAGATCAGCGGG
Organism: Jiangella anatolica; assembly: GCF_003236295.1. Lineage (GTDB taxonomy): Bacteria > Actinomycetota > Actinomycetes > Jiangellales > Jiangellaceae > Jiangella > Jiangella anatolica. Next base: position 9,696 of record NZ_POTW01000014.1, on the reverse strand, counting down.
GATCTTCAGGTGCGCGAGGTCGTCCTCGGCGCAGGAGAACGGGGTCGCGCCGTCGTAATAGCCGAAGGCGACGTGGACGCGCAGGTGCGGGTTCTGCCGCATCGCCCGGGACAGCCGGTCCAGCACCGACACCGGCGCGTTCTCGAACTCCTTGTAGCTCCACTTGCCGATGACGTCGGGACCGAACACGTGGAACGGGGTGGTGTCCTCGATGCCGAGCTCGGCGCGGGCATAGTGCTGGTACGCCGTGGCGTACGGGCCGAGGATCGCGTCCATCGACGGGTCGGCGTCCATGCCGTCGGCGACGCCGTCGCCGGCGGGCCCGGTGAACCGGGCGTCCAGCCGCCCGACGCTGAGGCCGTCGGCGCGACGCAGCTCGGTGAAGTAGCGCCAGTGCTCCAGCCGCAGGTCCGCGCGGTCGACGTAGTCCTCGCTCACGCCGGCGAGGCGGGCCACGGTCGCGACGGCGTTGGCCCGCTCCTGGCCGCTCAGCCGGGACCCGCGGGCCAGCACGTAGAGGTAGTCGCGGGCGGCGTACCCCTCGGCCTCGGCGACGACGTCGCGCAGCTCCCGGCCCGGGTGCCTGCCGTGGTAGTGGGCGGCCGCGGCGTAGAACGGCAGGTAGCGCGCGTACGCATTGTCGTTGCCCACCTGGAACTCGGCCACGCCGAAGTTGAGGGCGCAGGAGATGAGCATGAGCCCGTTGAGGTACATGCCGGTGCTCTGCAGGTGCTGGGCCAGCGCCGCCGCGCGGGTGGTGCCGTAGGACTCCCCCGCCAGCAGCTTCGGCGACAGCCAGCGGCCCTCGGCGGTGACCCACTGCCGGATGATCTCGCCGACGGACTCGATGTCGGCGGTGAACCCGTGGAAGTCGCCCGCCTTCTCGCCGTCGACCACCCGGGACCGCCCGGTCGACACGGGGTCGATGAAGACGAGGTCACTCGCCGTGAGCAGTGACTCCGGGTTGTCGGCCAGCCCGTACGGAGGCGGCGCCAGCTCACCGACGTCGCCCATGACGACGCGGCGCGGCCCCAGCACGCCGAGGTGCAGCCACACGCTGGCCGAGCCCGGCCCTCCGTTGAACGCGAAGGTCACCGGCCTGGTGCTCGCGTCGGCGTCGTCCAGCGTGTACGCCGTCAGGCCGACCTGGGCACGCGGGCGGCGGCCCTTCCACACGTCGTCCTCGACCTTGTCCTCCCACAGCACGACCCGGCCGGCCTTGGCCGTGTAGGACAGCCGGCCGTCCGGCGTGTCGAGGTCGTGATGGGTGGTGACCAGCTCGTCCTCGAGGTGCGTGACGTCGTCGTCCTTGGGCTTGGGTTCTGCGTCGGTCACGGCCAGGCCTCGGCCAGCAGGGCGCGGGTGTCGGCGAGCAGCTGCGGCATGATCTTCGTGTTGTCGAGCACGGTCATGAAGTTGGCGTCGCCGCTCCACCGCGGCACGACGTGCTGGTGGAGGTGGGTGGAGAGCGAGCCGCCGGCGACGCCGCCGAGGTTGAGACCGACGTTGAAGCCCTGCGGGCCCGACGCCGCCTTCACCGCGCGCACGGCGTCCTGCGTCATCGCCGTCAGCTCGCGCGACTCCGCGTCCGTGAGCGTCTCGAACTCGCCGGTGTGCCGGTACGGGACGACCATGAGGTGGCCGGGGTTGTACGGGTGCAGGTTCAGCACCGCGTACGCGGTCTCGCCGCGGTGCAGGATCAGCCCGTCCTCGTCGGACTTCTTCGGGATCTCGCAGAACGGGCAGCCATCACCGTCGCGGCCGTTCCCCGCCTCGCCGGTGATGTAGGCCATCCGGTACGGCGTCCAGAGCCGCTCCAGGCGGTCCGCCTCCGGCATCCTCAGACCTGCAGGCGGCGGCGGACGGCGTCGACGATCTCGGCGACCGCCTCGTCGACCGGCACGCCGTTCTTCTGGCTGCCGTCGCGGTAGCGGAAGGAGACCGCGTCCTTGGCGACGTCGTCGTCGCCGGCGATGAGCATGAACGGGATCTTCTGCTTCTGCGCGTTGCGGATCTTCTTCTGCATGCGGTCGTCGGAGTCGTCGACCTCGACCCGGATGCCGGCGTCGGCGAGCTTCGCCGCGACGGTCTCCAGATACGGGACGTGCTCGTCGGCGATCGGGATGCCGACCGCCTGCACCGGCGCCAGCCAGGGCGGGAACGCGCCGGCGTAGTGCTCGACCAGCACGCCGATGAACCGCTCGATGGAGCCGAACTTGGCCGAGTGGATCATCACCGGCTGCTGCCGGGTCCCGTCGGCGGCCTGGTACTCCAGCTCGAACCGGGCCGGCTGGTTGAAGTCGAGCTGGATGGTCGACATCTGCCAGCTGCGGCCAATGGCGTCGCGGATCTGCACCGAGATCTTCGGGCCGTAGTAGGCCGCGCCGCCCGGGTCCGGGACCAGCTCGAGGCCGGAGGCCTTGCCGACCTCCTCGAGCGTGCGGGTGGCGACCTCCCACTGCTCGTCGGTGCCGATGAACTTGTCGGACTCGGGGTCGCGGGTGGACAGCTCCAGGTAGTAGTCGTCCAGCCCGAAGTCCTTGAGCAGGCCGAGCACGAAGTTCAGCAGGTGCCTGATCTCGTCGGCGGCCTGCTCCTGCGTGACGTAGGAGTGCGAGTCGTCCTGCGTCATGCCGCGCACGCGGGTGAGGCCGTGCACGACGCCGGACTTCTCGTACCGGTAGACCGAGCCGAACTCGAACAGCCGCAGCGGCAGCTCCCGGTAGGAGCGGCCGCGGGAGCGGAAGATCAGGTTGTGCATCGGGCAGTTCATCGCCTTGAGGTAGTACGAGCTGCCCTCCAGCTCCATCGGCGGGAACATGCCGTCGGCGTAGTACGGCAGGTGGCCCGACGTCTCGAACAGGCCCTGCTTGGTGATGTGCGGGGTGCCGACGTACTGGAAGCCCTCCTCCAGGTGCCGGCGGCGGACGTAGTCCTCCATCTCCCGCTTGATGACGCCGCCCTTGGGGTGGAACACCGGCAGGCCGGAGCCGAGCTCGTCGGGGAAGCTGAACAGGTCCAGCTCGCGGCCCAGCTTGCGGTGGTCGCGCCGTTCGGCCTCGGCCAGCCGGTCGAGGTAGTCCTTGAGCGCGTCGCGGCTCTCCCAGGCGGTGCCGTAGATGCGCTGCAGCTGCGGGTTCTTCTCGCTGCCCCGCCAGTACGCGGCGGCGACGCGCATCAGCTTGAACGCCGGGATGTTCCGCGTGGTCGGCAGGTGCGGGCCGCGGCAGAGGTCCTTCCAGGCCAGCTCCCCGTCGGGCCTGACGTTGTCGTAGATGGTCAGCTCGGCGCCGCCGACCTCGGCGGACGCGCCCTCGGCGGCCTGCTCGGCGGCGCCGCCCTTGAGGCCGATCAGCTCCAGCTTGTACGGCTCGTTCGCCAGCTCCGCACGAGCCTCGTCGTCGGAGACCGGGCGGCGGACGAACGACTGCCGCTCCTTGACGATCTGCTGCATCCGCTTCTCGATGCTCTTCAGGTCGTCGGGGGTGAACGGCTCGGCGACGTCGAAGTCGTAGTAGAAGCCGTTCTCGACCGGCGGGCCGATGCCGAGCTTCGCCTCGGGATACAGCTCCTGCACCGCCTGCGCCATGACGTGCGCCGTCGAGTGCCGCAGGATGTCGCGGCCGTCGCGGGAGTCGATCGCGACCGGCTCGACCTCGTCGCCGTCGGCCAGCACCCTGGCGAGGTCGGCCAGCGCGCCGCCGAAGCGGGCGGCGATCACGGTCGCGTCGTCGGCGAACAGCTCGGCCGCCGTCGTGCCCGCATCGACCTGTCGCTCGCTCCCGGCGACGGCAATACGGATCTGTTCGGACACGACGTGCTCCTCGGTTCTGGGGTGGTTTCCGGCCGGGTCGATGGTAGCGGTTAGAGGCGGGCGGTGATCGCCCGCGCCAGCCGTTCCGGCGCGCCCGGCGACGTGGCCAGGAACAGGCTCGGCTCGGTCAGCTCGACCTCGAGGATGACGGGGGCGCCGTCTGGGCCCGGGATCGTGTCGACGCGTGCGTACAGCAGGGTGTCGCTGCCCGGGATCGCGTCCAGGGTGCGCCGGGCCAGCTCGCGCTCGGCGTCCGACGGCTCGCGCGGCTCGATCTGCTCGCTCCACAGCGGCTTCCCGTCGCGCAGGTCCGGCCCGTCGAGCAGGGCGCCCTTGCGGATGGCGTGGCTGAACGCGCCGCCGAGGTGCAGCATCGCGGTCTCGCCGGCGGTGTCGACGGCGGTCAGGTACGGCTGCAGCATGACGGTGGAGCCGCGGCCCAGCAGCTTCTCCACCTGCGCGACGGCGAGCGCGCGCTGCCCGGCGTCGGCCAGGTCGTAGCGGCCGGTGTCGGCCGAGCCGGCGCTGATCGACGGCTTGACGACGTACTCGCCGCTCCGCGGGAGGCCGGCGGGCGGCTCGCCCGGCGTCAGCCAGGTGGTCGGGACGACCGGCAGCCCGGCCGCGGCCAGCTCGCGCAGGTACACCTTGTCGGTGTTCCACTCGACCACCTTCGCCGGGTTCAGCAGCCGCGGCACGGCGTGCGCCCAGGCCAGGAACTGCTCCCGGCGGCGGGCGTAGTCCCACGGGTTGCGCAGCACCGCGAGGTCGAACGACGCCCAGTCCACCGCCGGGTCGTCCCACACCGGCGTCTCGACGTCGACGCCGAGCGCCCGCAACGGCTCGACGACCAGCCGGTCGTCGACGTCGAGGTCGGGCAACTCGGCGCAGGTGACCAGGGCAACACGAGGCATGGGCGATCCTTCCGCAAGCGACAGCCCCGACGATACCCGTCGATACTGACTACATCAGGTTCGGCAGCAGCACCGCGACGGCGTCGGCGAGGCCGATGCCGAGGCCGCCGAGGAGGGGCACGCCGACGGTCCACGCCTGGGCCTTGCCCCACGCCACCGTCGCCCAGGCCACGCCGGCTGCGGCCACCGCGATCGCCTGCGCCCACAGCATCACCGCCACCCACCCGGACGGATCGCCCTTCATCGCCTGCTCCGACTCCGGCAGGTCGGCCGGCCGATACGGGCGGGACGGAGCCGGGACGGGGTCGCTGACCAGCTCGGCGTCGACCCGCAGGACGTCGTCGGGGCGGAAGGGGTCGCCGCCGGCGGTGACGAGCGTCAAGCGGCCCTCGCCGGCGGCGAGCGGGGGCGGCTGCGGATCGCCCTCGCGGCGCACGCCGGTCACGTGGTACGTGTGCGCGCCCTGCCCGGTGGTGACAGTGAGCGGCTCGCCCGGCTGCAGCAGGTCCAGCCCGCCGAACGGGCCGCCGTAGGTCGCCTGCCGGCCCATGACGACGCTGGTCCCGGCCTGACCGGGATAGACGGTGTCGCGACGGTGACCGGGACCGTCCTGCAGCACCGCCGACGTCGTCCCCTCGAAGACGACCTCGTGCAGGGCGAGCGCCGGGATCTCCAGCACCGCCATCGCCGTGCCCGACGGGTACAGCTCCTCGTCCGCGTTGAGCTGGCCGAGCGGCGCCGTGCCGTCGGCCAGCCGCACCCGGAACTCGTCGAACGCCAGCTCCTGCGCCCGCGAGTGCCCGAGCTGCGACAGCAGCCCCAGCTGCGCCACGAAGCCGAGCAGCAGCACGCCGACGATCGTCAGCGCGAGCCCGGGCAGCCGCAGCGCGTCGCCCAGCCCGGACGACACGACCACCGGCACGGACGGCATGACCGGCGGCTGCACGGACGGGCGAGGAGCGGGCGACGCCGGCGGCACCGGTGGAGCCGGCGCGGGCGGGGCGGACGGCGGCGTGTCCACACTCACGCGGCCGCCTCGCCGGCGCCGGCGCCGGTGCGCCGCAGCGGCCGGGCCAGCAACGTCCCGAACACCACCAGCAGGACGCCGATCCCGGCCCAGCCGGCGAGGTCGGCGCCGGTCGGCGGGTGCTCCCCTTCCCCGCCGTCCGCGTCGCCGGTGCCGCCGACGGAACCGGAGTCGGAACCGGAGTCGGACCCCGTCGGCGACGGCGACGGGACCGTCACGGTCACGTCCATCTCCCCCGGCGCCGGCCGCTCACCGGCAACGGCGGGCCCGGCCAGCCCGGCCAGGCCGAGCAGCGCCAGCACCCCCGCCGTCAGCACCGCCACGATCCGCGACGTGCCCAGCTCGGCCGCCGCTGCGGCCCGGCCGCGCGCCTCGGCGGCCGCGATCGCCTCCGCCGCCCGGCGCCGGCGCCCGCGGGAACGGCGGCGCAGCAGCACCAGCAGCACGACGATCACCAGCAGCACCAGCAGCTCTGGCCACGGCACCGCCCACACCGACGCGACCGCGGACACGTCCGGCGGCTCCACGCTGCCCTCGGGCACGTTCAGCGACGCCGGGTCGATCGACACCCGGGCGGTCAGCCGGCCCAGCCGCTGCACGCCGGTCGCCTCGGTGGTGACGGTGTACTTCTGGCCGGGCAGCAGCTCGGGCAGGTCGTCGGGGTGGACGGACTTCAGGGCCACGCCCAGCGGCCCCTCGACGTCGACCAGCTGCGAGCCGGTCAGCCGCACGTTGCCGGTGTTCTCCAGCTCGTAGGTGACGGAGAGGGAGCCGCCGGCGAACGGGATCCACCCGCCGTCGAACGAGGCCGACACGGACTGGATCCGCACGGACGGCGCCAGGTCGCCGCCGACGCGCAGGTAGATGCGGGCGCCGACGCGGTTCTCGACGAGGACCTGGTTGTCGTCCTCCTCGGTCACGACGTCGGTGAGCGACGCGACGATCCCGCCGGCGTGGTCGCCGGGGGTCGCGTTCGCCGGCACCGTCAGCGTGAACGGCAGGTCGACGTGGCCGCCGGCCGGCACCTCGACGCTGTCGTGGCTCACCGCCGCCCAGAGCCCGACGTCGACCGGTGTCTCGGACCCCTCCAGCAGCGAGAAGCTGCCCTCCGGGGTGTTGATCGCGTCCTGCGAGTAGACGCGGAAGGTCTGCGGGGTGTCGCTGAAGTTGTTGACCCGGACGACGTCGGAGACGGTCGCGCCGGGCTCGAGCTCGTAGGTGAAGGCGGTGCGGCCGTCCGGGCCGTTCTCGGTCGACGGCTGGACCGACCAGCTCACCGACCCATCCGAAGGTGCGGTTGACGAGGCTGCTGCCGGCGCGGCGACGAGCGCCGCAAAGGCCAGAACGGCAGCGAGCACCCCGGCGAGACGACGAAGGGCTCTGGCCATCGCAGGTGACTCCAATTCTCGACTACGGCCGGGAGGGGTGGACCCGGAGATCCCGGATCCACCCCCGGTGTGCTGACGACCGGATCAGATCGTGGTCAGCGTCAGCGTGGCGGTGTACGTACCGGCCGCGGTGTCGGCCGGGATCTCCAGCGAGAGGCCCGCGCCGAGCTGCGAGGTGCCGGCGCCGCTGCCCGCGGGCGCGCCCGCCAGCTGCCGCGGCTCCGACAGACCCGTGCCCGACTCGAAGCCGGTCGCGACGGCGGCACCCGCGGTGACACCGGTGGCCGTCGAGGAGACGACCGCCGGGGTCCAGCCGAGGTACTTGCCCTCGAACGAGGCCGACCCGGTGGAGAACTCGCTCACCTGGGCGGTGGTGTCCCAGCCGGGCGCACCCGCGCGGGTGTCGCTGACCGTGACGGGGTCGAGGGTGCCCTCGGTCGAGAGCCGGTCACCATCGAGCTGCGGCGCCGGCAGGGTGACCTGCGCGTCGTCGCCGATCGTCATGGTGAGCTGGCCCTCGCCCTGCTCGACCGTGGTGGTGATGTCCTGCGTGCCCTCGACCGGCTGCTCGACGTCCTCGTTGAGGCGCCACGTGTCGCCCTCGACGATGATGGACGCCGCGTAGTAGTCCGGCGAGGCGATGAACTGCTCGGAGATGCAGCTGATGCGGATCTCGAACTCGCCCTTGCGGCCCTGCAGCCGGGTCTCCAGCGTCCGGGCGGTGCCCGGGGTGCCGTCGACCTGGACCGGGCCCTGGTCGTAGCCGCCCTCGTTCAGCGTCGGGCCGAGCGAGAAGCGCTCGGTGTCCAGGTCGATCGTGCCGTTGCCGTCGACGTCGATGACGACGTCGAGCGACGCGGCCTGGCTGAACGGCGTCGGGCACGGGCCCGAGGAGCGCGCCCACGCCAGGAACGGGCCGTCGTTGATGCTGCCGGTGGTCGCCGAGAACTCGATGTCGCCGAGCACGGCCGCGTTCGCCGGAACGGCGGCGAGGCCGGCGCCGACGACGCCGGCGACCACGGACGTGGCGGCCAGCGCCAGCGCCCTCTTCGACATGTGCATGACTTGCCTTCCCTTCCGAAGGTGGTGATGGAGCCAGGTGTCAGCTGTTGGCCCGCAGCGTGGTGGCGCCACACGCGAGCTTGAGCTGGTCACCCGGGACCGCGGTGGTCCGGAAACCGAAGCCGAAGGCCTCGATCACGGTGCGCCGCTGGCACACGGCCGAGGTGGCGCCCACGAAGGTGTTCACGATGGCCGCGTCGGGCGCGGCGCCCTGGATGTCGTGCGTCGGGACGACGTTGTAGACGTCGCGGACGATCGGGAAGTTGACGTTCAGGACCGGGTCGGCCGCGGTGCCGGTGGTCGGCGCCACGTTGTTGACCCGGCCGAGCACCGCGCTGCCGCGACGGTTCTCGACGTCGATCAGGACGCCGTCGTGGGTCTCGCCGGCGTTGCCCTGGGCGACGAACTGCGCCACCGAGAACGGCACGATGTCGGCGGTGTTGCCGGTCAGGCTCCACTGCAGCACGCGGCCGTCGTGCTCCTGGACGGTGTTGTTGCGCTGGTCGATGCACGGGTACGAGGACAGCTCGTCCTCGAGGATGTCGACCTGGGCCAGCCAGAACGCACGGGTGCCCGAGCCCGTCTGCGGCAGCAGCGGGTTCACGTCGATCCCGTTGATGCGGGTGATGACGCACTTGTAGATGCCCTCGAGCTGGCGCCGGGTCAGGTTCGCCGGGAAGCCGAGGTCGGTGACGGCGTTGCTGTGCACCGCGTAGGTGACGGCGTCCACGCCGAACGGGATGTAGGTGTAAGTGCCGTTCGTGTTCGGGCTGCCCGGCGCGCTGGACGAGCGGGCGAAGTCGACGCAGCCGGTGATGGTCTTGCCCTGCCACTGGCCGCTGCCCTCGGACGCCTGCAGGGCCGTGCGGCCCTGGCCGGAGCCGTTCGGGCGGACCATGTTCTGGCAGTTCGCGTTCTGCGCCGCGTCCTTGGTGGAGATGGTGGCCGTGCCGCGCGCGTCCCACGACGCGATCACGTCACCGCCGCCGACGGCGACGCCCAGGCCGTTGAGCACGTCCTGGGTCGTGTCCGAGCCGACGCCGGCCAGCTGCCGGTAGTCGGTGACGGGGTCCGGGTCGGCCGACGCGGGACCGACCGCGAGGCCGAGCGCCATGGCGGCGGCCCCGAGCACGGCGCCCGCACGGGCGATGGTCTGACGCTTCACTGAAATGATCCCCTTTCGAAAGGGACGTGCCTTGTGTTGCCGGAATCGATGTTTGCGTGATCGCCGGGGCGGTGGAACGGACGCAGCACGAACGTTCTGACCTGCTGTGTCTCGCCATCGTGTACGCCAGATGAATGAGGTCAGGCCTTGTGGGCGAAGCGGGCGCCGAGCCGGGTCAGGGCGGGTCCGGCGACCGCCGCGGCGGCGCCGATCAGCAGCGCCACCAGGAGCACGTAGGGCGCGATGCCGGCGTCGGTCCCCGGTGTGCTGCTGGACCGCGCCACCGGGGTGGACGTGTCCGACGGCGTCGGCGTGGGGCTGGGCGT
>NZ_POTW01000149.1 GCF_003236295.1 Jiangella anatolica | reverse complement strand
GGGAGACTCCCATCGCAGCGGCGATGTGGGCCTGGGGCCAGCCGGCCCGGTGGCGTTGAACGATCAGGCGGCGACCATGCACGGTCAGCCGGGCACTACCGTGGGACACGAGAACCTCCGGGTGGAGCGGGCCTTCGACAAGCCACATCCCATTCGGAGGTTCTCGTTCGTTCAACCAGGCTCGCCGCTACCAACGTCCTGGCCGGGTACAACTAGGCGTTCTCCCGCTCTACCACCCATGCATGCCCGGTAGAGCGGGAGAACGCCTGGTGGGCGGCCCGGGAAACGCCCCAGAATCTCACGGATCACGCCGGAGCCCTCAACGACGTCGCCGTGCCCGACGGGGCGTCACCACACTTCCCCCGTCCCCCTGATAGCTGCCCGTTCTTGGCGCGGGACCGCGGGTCAAGTACGCGGCCCGCAACCACAACGCAACAGTCACCAGCAGTGGCCGCGGACTTGAGGCGCGGTCCCGCGGCTAAGAAAATGGGCAGCAGGGGGACGGCAAACGTTCGCAGCCCCGCAGAGCCAACGGCAGCAACCCGGCCATCTACCCGGGCAGCAACCCGAGCCGGCGGGCGCGCAGCAAGGCCGCCGCCCGGTCCGTCACCCCGAGCGCCGCGTACAGCGACCGCAGCTGCTCCTCCACCAGGGTCGGCGCCATGACCAGCGCGTACGAGATCGCCGCCGCGTCCTCGTGCCGGTCCAGGGCCCGCAGCACCGCCTGCTGCCGGTCCGTCAGCGTCACCAGCTCGGCTCGCGCCGGATACGCAGCGCGCGCCGTCAGCACGGCAGGGTCGACGACGACACCCGACCGCTTCAGCAGTGTCTCCCGGACCTCCGCCGGCAGCAACGTGTACGGCCGCAGCGCCCCGGCCCGGCCGGCGAGCGCGGCGGCACGGGCGAACGAGTGGTCCGCCGTGCCGGACGAGCCGAGCGCCTCGGCCGCAGCGGCCTCGATCAGCAGCAGGTCGATCCGGTCCCGCAGCGTCGTGTCCTCCTCCCACAGCGCCGTCCCGGCGACGTGGCCGGCCAGCGCCGGTTCGCCGCGGATCAGGTGGAACCGGGCCAGTGGCGCCCGGGCCCACGTCGCGTCCGGACCGACGTCCCGCAGCAGCAGATCGGCGCGGTTCAGCTCGCCGAGCGCGAGCAGCAGCTCGGCCCGGCACCGGTCGAGGATCCGGGCGGAGAGGCCGCCGGCCGGCTGCGGATTCCGGGCGGCATAGCGGTCGGCGGCGGTCAGGGCGAGCATCGGGTCGCCGAAGCTCAGCGCGTACTGGGTCAGCGCGGCGACGATGAACGGCCACAGCTCGGCCTGACCGGTGTCGTCCTCGGCCTGCTCCAGCTCGGCGCGCGCGGCCGGCTCGTCCAGCCGGTCGACGGCGACGAACGCGGCGGCCAGGTGCGCGGGCAGCCGGACGAGGTACTCCAGCCAGTGCGCCGGGCCGCGATGCCGCTCGTAGACGTCCAGCCAGTACCGGGCGTCGCCGGTCGCGCCGCCCGCGGCGTGCGCCAGCGCGAGGTCGGCGGCCAGATGCGCGGTGACGGGGTGCGTGACGACGTCGTGGGCGGCGGCGTAGGCCTGGGTGCCGGCCGCGACGGCCCGCGACCCGTTCCCGCCGAGCAGCAGCGCCTGGGCCGACTGGTGCAGCGCCCACGCCCGGTGCATCGGCCAGACGTCGCCGGGCTCGCGTCCGGCGAGCTCCCGGTCCAGCCGCGCGGCGCCGGCGACGGCGCGCTCGTAGCGTCCGTCCAGGCGGTCGGCGACGATCGCCATCGAGAGCAGCTGCAGCTGCCGGTCGCTGGGCCGGCCGGGTGTCGCCTCCTCGGCCCGCAGCAGCGGCTCCCCATCGGCGCGGAACGCGCTGACCAGCGCCTGCAACGTCCTGACGCCGGGCGGGTGGGCGGCGAGGATGCGGGCGGCCGCCGCCGGCAGCCGCAGGTCCGGGTGATCGTGCAGCACCGAGCGGGGCAGGTCGCCGAATGCCGCGCCCAGGTCGTCGGCCCGCTCGACCAGCAGCGTGAGCCCGGCGGCGGTCCAGATCCGGGCCAGCAGCGACCAGTCGGCGGCGGCGCGGGCGTGCCGGACGGCCGCACCCGGCCGGTCCGTGTCCAGCAGCGCCAGCGCGAACCGGCGATGCCACTGCGCTGCCTCGTCGCCCTCGGCCCGCGCCGCGTCCCGCAGCACTGGCGGCATCGACCAGTCCCCGCCGTCGTCCGGCATGGTCAGCAACCCCGCGGCGCGCAGCCGTCCGGCCAGCTCGGCGCCGACGCCGGCGGCGTGCAGGTGCGCGGACGTGATCGGCTCGGCCAGCGCCAGCCGCGCCGCGGCGGCCCGCACGTCGTCGTCCAGCCAGTCGCCGAGGACGACCGCGCGCACGTAGTCGGTGGCCGAGCGGCGCCCGTCCGCGGCGGTCGGGGCGTCGATCATCAGCCGGGCCGGGAGCAGCCAGCCGCGGGTGTGCTCGTGCACGGCGGCCAGCCCGCACTCGCCCCAGGCGGCGGCCAGCTCGTCCGATGTGGCCAGCAGCTCCGGCCCGGTCAGCTCGGTGACGTCGAGCCCGGCCCGGTACGCCGCGGCGACCAGCGGCACCGGCCCACGAGCGCAGACCACCAGCCGCACGTGCGGCGCGGCGGCCAGCGCGGCGGCGACGGCGTCCGGCTCGGCCAGGTCGTCACCGCGGTCGACGACCAGCACCTGCGGACCGGCCCCGGCCGGAGCCCTTCCGTTCCCACCGGCTCCGGCCAGGGCGGCCCGCACACCGGCCGCGTCGTCGATCCACGTGACGGTGACGCCGGACCGGGCGTACTGCCGGGCCCACTCGGCGACCAGCGCTGTCTTGCCGGTCCCGGGCAGGCCGACGATGACGCAGAGCGCGGCCGGGTGGTCGAGACGAGCGAACAGCCGAGCTCGGGGCACCCTGCCGTCCGTCGGTCCTCGATCCACCCGTCCCCCGTGCTCCGCTCCTGTCATGCGTGTCCAGGGCAGCAGACGTGGTCCGTGGTACGGGTGCGGGTCTCGCGGAAATACCCCCGGTTCTTACCCCTTCGCCCCGGTCCGGACGATCAGAGCAGGCCGCGGCGACGACCCTCGGCCACGGCCTCGTCGCGGGCGGAGACGCCGAGCTTGCGGTAGATCGCGCGGCACTGGCTCTTCACCGTGCCCGCGGCGACGCCGAGCCGGCCGGCGATGGCCGCCAGCGTGTCCGGCGTCGCCAGCTCGGCCAGCACCGCCGACTCGCGCCGGGTCAGCGACACGAGCGCCTCCGGCTCGGGGAACAGCACCGGGAACCGGTCGACGTGCGCGCGCAGCCCGGCGCCGTCCGGGACCGCCGCGACCAGCGTGTGGAAGTCCGGCCGCGGCATGGCGGCGAACGGGCTGCGCAGCCCGGTGTCGTCGGACAGCGCGACGGCGTCGGCGAACTCGCGCGCGGCCGCCGTCCGGTCGCCGGTGCGCAGCCGCGCCGACGCCGCGATCAGGCCGAGGTGCAGCCGGATCCGGGGTGTCCCGCGATGCTCGTGCGCCGGCGCCGTGGCGATCGTCAGGGCCCGGGCGTGGTCGCCGTCGAGCAGTAGCCCGCGGGCCTTGGCCACCGCCAGCCTCGGGTACGGGCGAATCCGGCGCGACGGGATCAGCCGGCGGGCCTCGGCGGGCCGGCCGGCGGCGAGCAGCAGCTCCGCGTGCAACGCCGTCAGCATGGCCCGCATCGCGGCGCCGAGCGGCTTGCGGCTCTTCTCCGTCAGGCCGGCGTCCAGCACGCGCAGCGCGTCGGCCGCGCCGGCGGCGTGCCAGTGCTGCACCGCCCGCGCGTGCAGCACCAGCGGCCACCACTCGACCGTCGGCCAGTGCGGCATGACCTGCGTGAGCTCGTCGGCGGCGGCGTCGGGCCGGTGGTCCTCCAGGTGGACGTACGCCGCGCCGACGTGCTTGGGGATCGCGTAGAAGCCGGCGTTGAAGAACCGCGGCAACCGCGAGTCGACCAGCTCGGCCAGTGCGGCCCGGGCCAGCCCGATCCGGCCGGCCGAGGCGTGCGCGAGCACCGTCAGCGACTCCGGGTGCAGGCCGCCGCTGCCGCTTCCCCGGCGCTCCGGCGGCCGCTCGGCCAGCGCGCCGACGGCGTCGTCGACGCGGTCCAGCAGCAGGTGGGTCGAGGCGGTCTGGGTGACGATGAGCGGACGGAGGTAGTCCAGCTCACCGGTGGGGTCGGCGGCCCGCGGCAGCATCGCCAGCAGCCGGCGCAGCGCCGGCTGGACCAGTTCGTCGCGGCCGGCGAAGCGCAGGCCGAGCGTCAGCATGCCCTGGATCCAGACGTGGTCGACGCTGACTCGGCCGTGCGACGACAACCGCTGCCACTCGGCCGTCGCGACGCCGGCCGTCAGCATCCGGACCGCCTTGGCGACGTCGCCGTTCGCGTAGTGCGCGACCGCGGTGAACAGCGCGAGCAGCGGTTGCGCCCGCAGCACCGGCTTGGGCAGCTCGACCCGGCGCACCCAGCCGCGGTCCAGGCCGCCGGCGACCTCGCGGAACGCCTGGCCGAGGTGGACGCGGGCGCGCTGCCACTCCTGCGCGATCAGCGCGGACTCGAACGCGCCGGCACGGTCGCCGCGCTCCTCGTACCACGCGATCAGCCGCCGGTGCGCGGCCCGCAGCCGGTCGTCGTCGAGCCGCTGCCGCAGCGCGTCGCGGACCAGTGGCTGCAGCCGGAACCGCGGCTCGCCCAGGCCGTCCTCCCAGCCGCCGAGCCCACGCGCCTCGACGGCGGCCAGGATCGGGTGGTCGTCGAGGCGGACGCCGAGCAGTTCCGCCTGCCGCACGCTGACGCCGTCGACCACGGAGAGCAGGACGAGGTCGTCGAACCAGGGCAGCTCGGCCAGGTCGCCGACGAGCATCCGCTGCAGCCGGGAGAGGGTGTCGGCCTCGGCAGGGTCCGGCCACGGGTGCTCCGGTGGCATCCGCACCCCGGCGCGGACGGCCAGCGGCCAGCCGGCGCTCGCGTCGTGCACGGCGCCGATCTGCTCGGCCGTCAGCGGGCTGCCGAGCTGCTCGGCCAGCCGGGCCGACTCGTCGGGGGTGAAGGCGAGCTCATGGTGGCCGAGCGTGACGGCGTCGACGTTCAGCGCCGTCGCCGGGTCGGTCAGCTCACCGGCCCGGCGCGTGCCGACGACCAGCTCCAGCCGGGCGGTGTGCCGGACCAGCCGCAGCAGGTCGCGCTCGACCTGCGGGTCCGCGAGCTGCTCCGCGGCGTCGACGACCAGCGTGAGCGGCCGCCCGGCGGTATCGAGCAGTGGCGGCAGCAGGGTGGGCAGGTTGGCGACGGCGTCCGCGGACACCTCGACGCCGGCCAGCGCCGGGTCGACGGTGCCGAGCAGCGCCACCAGCCGCGACCAGAACCCCAGCCGGGTCGCGCACTCCTCGTCGACGGTGACCCAGACGGTCGCCGCGGTGGTGCCGCGGCCGGTCGCCCACTCGGCGAGCAGCGCGGTCTTCCCGTACCCGGCGGGCGCCTGGACGACCCGCAGCGGCAGCTCGCCCTCGCCCAGCGCCTCGAGCAGCCGCGGCCGGCTGAGGTGGTCGCGGGACTGCCGCGGCACGCCGACGCGCAGTGGCTCACTCACCCGCCGATGCTAGCGGCCCACCCCACGGTAGGACGGATCCGCGAACTGGCCGCCATGCACGGATGGTGCGGGATCGTCCGCGGAGAACAGCTCGGCATGGGCCTCGGCGTCATCGCGCGCGACGTAGCCGATGGAGGCGGCCGCCTCGTCGTTGTCCCACCAGCCGCGGGTGTTGGCCGACACGCCGTAGACGGTGAGGTAGCCGACCTCCGGCGCGACGACCGCGCACCGGACCAGCTCGACACCGTCGCGGTGGCTCAACCAGGCGCTGAGCTGGCGGAAGTCCTCCGGCTCCGGCCGGAAGCAGCCGATCCGCAGGTTGACCACCTCGAGGCCCCACTTGTCGTGGTAGAGCCGTCCGAGCGCCTCCCCGAAGACCTTGCTGACGCCGTAGTAGCTGTCGGGCCGCACGGGGTGTGCCGGGCCGACGCGCTCGGTCGCCGGGTAGAACCCGATGACGTGGTGCGAGCTGGCATAGACGACGCGGCGCACGCCCGCTCGCCGTGCGGCCTCGAAGACCGCGTACGTGCCGTCGATGTTGCTGGCCAGGATGTCCTCCCACGGCGCCTCGTCCGCGATCGCGGCCAGATGGACGACGACGTCGACGCCGCGCATGGCCTCGGTCAGCGCGGCGAGGTCATCGAGACGGCCCACGACGACCTCCTCGGTGGCGTCGGCGTCGATCGCCTCCTCGCGCACGTACAGCACCACCCGGTCGAACTGCCCGGCCAGGCCGGTCCGGAGCACCGTACCTAGACGCCCCGCGGCTCCCGTGTAGAGGACGCTGGTCATCGAAGGTCCTTTCCGGCGGCGGCGAGCGCGGCGGTGAGATCGGCCGTGAGGATCGTGCTGGTGTCGGACTCCGTGACGTAGACCCGTCCGCCGTCGTCGACGCAGACGTTCGTCGTCGCACGTCCGTGTCGCGCCTCGAACGCCACGAGGGGGAGACCGCGTTCGTCGTACACCCAGACCACACCCATGCCGAGGTGCGCGACGAGCAGCGTGCCGTCGGGGCCCTGAGCGATCCCATCGGGTCCGATGCCGCCGGACAACTGGATGAACCTGCCGACCTTCCGGGGTCCACGATGGCCCAGCGGCACTCGCCAGATCGAGTTGTCGCGGGTCACGGCGAGGTAGATCACGCCATGTTCCTCGTCCAGCGCCAGGCCGTTCGGGCTGGGCACGGCGTCGAGCACGG
Organism: Jiangella anatolica; assembly: GCF_003236295.1. Classification (GTDB taxonomy): domain Bacteria; phylum Actinomycetota; class Actinomycetes; order Jiangellales; family Jiangellaceae; genus Jiangella; species Jiangella anatolica. Next base: position 3,732 of record NZ_POTW01000149.1, on the reverse strand, counting down.
TCTCGAGGCGGCCGCCGGGACGGACGCGGTAGAGGCGGCCGGACGGGTCATGCAGGCCGGTGTCGCCCTGGTCGGTCACGTAGATGGAGCCGTCGGAGCCGACGACGAGGTCGTTCAGCCCGCGGAAGGGCCGGCCGTCGGCGCCGTCGAGCAGCACCCGCATGCGCGGTGTTCCGCTCCGCACACCGTCGACGAGGACGAGGCCGCGACGGAAGTCGGCCACGGCCAATGTGTCGTGGTCGAGCCAGGCCAGGCCGTTCGGTTCACCGTCGTACTCCAGCACGACCGAGAAGTCCCCCTGCGCGGCCATGTGCAGGATCCGTCCCCACGCCACGTCGACCATGTAGAGCCCGCCGGCGCCGTCGAGGACAGGCCCCTCCAGGAAGCACAGCGGAGCGTCGACACCGCGCTCCACCTGCGCCCACGGCGAGACCTTGCCGGGCACCGCCATCGCGTCCGGAACCCGTCCGAGCACCTGCAGCGGGACCGTCGCCGGCACGCGGAGCGAGGCGATCGTCATCGCGGAGCACCCTGGGCCCGGACCTGGTTGGTCAACGGCAGCAGGCCGTCGACGTGCGCCTCGGCCAGCACGCCGGGCGTCACCACACCGGCCCCGGGGGTTCCCGTCGAGATCACGTCGCCCGGGAAGAACGGCATCATCGCGCTGTGGAAGCCGACCAGCTCGGCCGGTGAGTGGGTCATGTTGCCGACGACGTCGCGCCGGATGTCCACGTCGTCCACCCGCGTCGCGATCTCGACGTCGGTCAGCTCGCGGCCGGCGAGGAACTCGTCGAGCGTCACGATCTCGGGGCCGAAGGAGAAGAACGTGGGAAAGTTCTTCGAGCGGGTGAGATAGCGCGGGTTGAGGGCGAGGATGTCCTCCGCCGTCTGGTCGAGGACGGCGCAGACGCCGAAGACGTGGTCCAGGGCGCGGGCTCGGCCGACCTCGGCCGTGTCACGGCCGATGACCAGACCGAGCTCGGCCTCCGTGGTGGTGCGCCGGCTCTGCCGCGGGATGACGATGTCGTCGCCGGCACCGATGATCGTGTGGCTGCCCTTGATGAACGACGCCGGTTGGTCCGGGGTGCTCTCGTGGAGATCTGCGGCATGGTCGCCGTAGTTCAGCCCGATCCCCCAGATCTTGCGCGGCCGCCGGTACGGCGGCCGGTACACGGCCTCGCCGGCCGCGACGAGGCGGCCGGCCGGCAACCGCGCCGCGAGACGGGCCAGCTCCGCCAGCTCGCCGGGCGGCCGCTGCTGCTCGATGAGCACGAGCAGGTCGCCGGCCAGTGCCGGGTCGACCAGGTCCAACGGCGCCCACTGGTCGCCATGGCACGCGACGGCGGCTTGCTCTCGGTCATCGACGAGCAGCGTGGCGAAGCGCAACGGACGCTCCCTCGGGGGTGTGGCGGCGGTCTACAGGATACGGAGCGACGGCTCGACGGCGGCGTGGAACCGGCTCACGCCGGCGGGTCGCCGAAGTCGTCGATCCGCAGCCGTTCGCCGCCTCGGCGGGCCGACTCGTGGGCGATGATCCCGGGCACCGTGTACCGGGCGGCCGCCCATGCATTGACCGGCGGCAGCGTCGCGGCGTCGACGGCGCGGGCGAAGTCGTCGACCAGGAACTGGTGCGTCCCCTCGTGGCCGTTCGGTGCGCCGTCGAACTCACGGGGCAGCCGGGCGGGGTCGTGCACGGCCGCGCAGCCGGACGCGAACGCCGCACGCAGTGCCGGGTCGACGTCGGCCAGCTCCGGCGCGTCCACCGGCAGTGTGGGCCGGGTCTCGAGCAGCTCCGAGACGTCGGTGACGCCCAACTTGTCCTGCCACAGGCTGACGGTGGCCAACTGCTCGAAACTCCCCTCGGTGCCGAAGTAGCGGAACCGGGACTCCCTGATGTAGCTCGGGTACCCCACCCGCCGCAGCTCGTTCGTGCGCATCGTGCCGCCGTCGGCGAGCTCGAACAGCGCCGTCGCGTTCGACACGTCGTTGTCGAACATGCTGACCTCGCGGTCGAAGACCCCGTCGCCGCGGGTGTCCGGAACGCCGAGGCAGCTGACGCTGACTGCGTGCGTCGGCAGGGCGCCCAGCACGCCGCCGATCGCGTGGGTGGAGTACAGCATCGGCGGGAAGCTCGCCGTCGGTTTCCAGTTCTCGCCGCCGCTGTACTGGTACGCCTCGTAGAAGCCCAGGTCCATGTCGTGGACGTAGTCGCCCTCGGCGTAGAAGACGCGGCCGAACCCGCCCTCCGCCAGCTTGCGCCGCGCGAACACCGTCGCCGGGTTGTAGTAGCTCGTCTCCGCCATCATGTAGGTGAGCCCGGTCGAGCGCACCGCGTCGATGATCTCCGCGACCTCCTCCACGCTCACCGCCATCGGGACGGCGCTGAAGACGTGCTTGCCCGCCTTCAGCGCCGCCACCACGAGCGGCCCATGGGTCCATCGCTGGGTCATGACGGCGACGGCGTCGACCGGCGAGCGGAGCAGCTCGTCGTAGGTCGCCACCGTTCCGGCCAGCCCGTAGGTCTCCGCGAACCGCTTCGCCCGCTCGGGAAGAAGGTCGGTCACGTAGATGTCGGAGATCGCGGGATGGAGGCCGAACAGCCGCGTGAGCGAGCCGGCGAACTGTCCAGCACCGACGATGCCGAGCGAGAACGTCATGGGTACCCGTCCTTAGGCGCTGAGGTAGATACGGCTGTAGTCCCACTCGTAGTAGGTGCCCTGCAGCGCCGACGCGGGGAGCGAGTGGTTGACGGAGGCCACCTTCGTGTGTCCCCAGCCGCCGTCGAAGATGAAGCTCATGTTGATCGGCTGGGCGCCCTGGACGCCGCCGACGGTCCAATGAATGGTCCCCCACTGGACGAGGATCCCGTCCACGAAGATCTCGTAGGTGTCGTCGGCCCGGTAGAGGCACTGCCAGACGTGGTACTGAGTGCCGTCGAACGACGTGATGCCGCGCGATGCCATCGCCGCGCCCCAGTTGGCGTGGTAGTAGACGGAGTTCGTGCCGCCGACGACGCCGCTGTGCCAGAAGCGCCCGTCGTAGTTGGTGTTGCCTCCGCCGTTGTCGTAGCCGAACGACTCGACGACGTCGATCTCCGCGCCGCGCTGCCAGATGTTGCCGCAGGTCCAGATCGCGAACCAGAAGTACGGCGGCGTGACGTAGCGGACCCGCGTCTCCCACAGCAGGTCCCGGCCCAGCAGCGATCCGCCGTTCGCGGCGGTCCACTTGGCCTGGAACGAGCCGGAACCGGCGTTGTGCTGGGTCGGCGTCACAGTGGTGGCGCCGTTCAGCGGCACCAGGTGGGTGCGCATCGAGTACGGGTGGAATGTGCGGACCGGGCGGTTCGGATCCTGGATCGGCTGCCCTGGCAGCGCGTTCGCCGCGTCGGGGGCGACCATGACCGCGCCGTAGTTCGTGCCGTTCCCGATCGTCCCGAACTGGTCGTGGTACTGGAACTCCTGGTTCAGCGAGCTGATGCCGGTGAGCGTGCCCGCATGGCCGAAGTCCCAGTTCTTCACCAGGACGGGGTTGTCCAGGCCGATGTCGTACGCGGGGCCCGGCCCGCTCGCGGCCCGGTCGATCGTGCCACCGCCGAGCGTGGGACGGGGGCGACGGGAGAAGTTCGGCGTGGCGGCGGCCGCTCGAGGCAGGCCGAGTGCGGCGGCGCCGGCGCCGGCGGCCGCGAGGCCGAGGACACGGCGGCGGCCGAGCAGCGGGGAGTGGTGGGGGCTG
>NZ_POTW01000148.1 GCF_003236295.1 Jiangella anatolica | reverse complement strand
GCCCCGGCATCGACGACGCCACCGCCGACGAGGCGGCCAACCACTTCGTCCCGCCGCCGCCGGCCCCCATCCCCCGCGGCGACCGCGTCCAGCAGCTGGCCTGGGCCGGCGTGATCGTGCCGCCGATCGCGCTGATCATCGTCGCGATCATGTCCTGGCGCCCGTCGGACCAGATCGTCTTCCTCGCCGTCGTCGCGTTCGTCGCCGGCTTCGTCACCCTGGTCGCCCGCATGCGCGGCCACCACCCCAACGACCCCGACGACGGCGCCGTCATCTAGCGCAACGTCAGCTCCGCTCTGCGGCGCGGCCCAGAGCGGCGCTTGGCACGCCGCAGCGTCGCGCTTGGCACGCCGGAAGCCATCAACCGCGCCCGAATTGCCGTGATTTGTGGAGCGCTCCGGCGTGCCAAGGTCCCGCGCTACCCGGCGCGGGATCGCAACGCCGGGAGCCTGCCAGGCCCATCCCGGGACCGCCGCCCGTTCATGCACCGCGGCCCAGAGCGGCGCTTGGCACGCCCCAGCGCCGCGCTTGGCACCCCGAACGTCACCAACCGTGCCCGAATTGCGTGATTTGTGGAGCGCTCCGGCGTGCCAAGGCCGCTCAGGGGAGCGTCAGCTCTGCCACGACGGGGAGGTGGTCGCTCGCCGCCCGGGCATCCGGGGTGTCGACGACGCGGTAGGAGGTCACGGACGCGCCCCGGACGAAGACGCCGTCGACGCGGCCGGCACGCGCGGTCGGCACTGTCGAGTCCGCGCCGGCGTCGGTGTACTGCGAGGCCAGGCGGGTCCACGTCGGCGCCGTCGGCGGCTCCTCCAGCCCGCCGCCGAGCACCGTCGTCGCCGTGTCGAGGCGGTTGACCAGGCCGGTGATCTCCGTCAGGTGCCGGGCCCGCTCCCCCGCGTCGGCGCCCAGCCGCAGCGACGCCGCGGCGAACGCGACGCCGTCCTTCTCCAGCCGGGCCAGCACCAGGCCGCGCCGGGCCAGGCCGGGTGTGCGGCGCAGCCGGTACTCCCAGACGTCGCGCAGGTCCACCCGCACGGCCGTGAACAGCGCCGTCCCGCCGGTGGTGCCGCCGCCGGCGGTGTACAGCAGGTCCGCGCGCCGGGCGAACGAGGCGGCCCGGCCGCGCCACAGCACGACCCGCGGCAGCCCCTGGACGCACGCGACGTCGGCGTCCAGATCCCGCAGCACCCGGGCGACGGCGTGCGCGTCACCGCGCAGCCCGCGGACGTCGTAGCTGACGACCCGCAGCGCGACGCCCGTCACACGCGGGCGAGGTCGGCCGCGCCGATGATGCCGGCGTCGTTGCCGAGCGTCGCCACCCGCACCTCCGGCTCCGGCCGGTGGCCCGCGCCGGTCGTGTGCTTGCGCAGTGCCTCCTCGGCCGGCCGGATGAGCAGGTCGCCGGCCTCGGACACGCCGCCGCCGATGACGAACGCCGCCGGGTCGAACACCGCCGTGAGCGAGCCCATCGCCTCGCCCAGCCAGCGCCCGACCTCCGCGATCAGCACGATGCACAGCTCGTCGCCGGCCTGGGCCAGCTCGGTGACCATGGGTCCGGTGATGCTGTGGACGTCGCCGCCGGCCCGCTCCAGCAGCCGCTCCGCCGACGGCAGGCTGGCCGCCTCGCGCGCCTCGCGGACCAGCGCGGTGCCGCTCGCGTACGCCTCGATGCAGCCGCGCAGCCCGCAGCCGCACAGGTGACCGTCGGGGACCAGCCGCAGGTGCCCGAGCTCGGCCGCGATGCCGTGCGCGCCCCGGTAGATCTTGCCGTCCAGCACGACGCCGCCGCCGACGCCGGTGCCGATCGTCAGCAGGATCATGTCGTCGATGTCCTCGGCGGCGCCGAAGGTGAACTCGCCCCAGGCGGCGGCGTTGGCGTCGTTCTCGACGACGGTGCGCAGGCCGGTGGCCGCGGCGACCTGGTCGCGGACGGGGACGTCGCGCCAGGCCAGGTTCGGCGCGAACAGCACCCGGGACCGGGCCGAGTCGACGAACCCGGCCGAGCCGACGCCGACGGCCTCGACGTCGTGCTGTTCGGCCAGGTCCTTGGCCACGTCGATGATCGTCGCGACGATCGCCGCGGGGTCGTGCGACGGTGTCTCGCGCCGGGTCCGCGCCCCGATGACGCCCTTCTCGTCCACGACGCCGCCGGCGATCTTGGTTCCGCCCACGTCGACACCGATGGTGAGGCTCACTCGTCCACTCCCTCGACCCGCTTCTTCAGCTCTTTCAGAGCCGTGTCGATGATGACCTTCTCCGCCTTGCGCTTCATCAGCCCGAGCATGGGGATCGCGACGTCGACCGTCAGCTGGTACGTCACCTCGGTGCTCGAGTCGTCGACGGCCGCCAGCGCGTACGAGCCGTCCAGCTCCTTGATCATCCCGCCCTCGACCAGGGTCCAGCGGACCTCGTCGTCGCCGTCCCACTCGTAGGAGAGCGTGTAGCGGTCCTTGATCGGCCCGGCTTCGAGGACGAACTTCGCCTCGGCCGGCCGCCCACTGTCCTCGTACACCGTCAGCACCTCGACCTCGCGGACCGAGGCCGTCCACTCCGGGTACGCGTCGAGGTCGGCGATGACGGCCATGATCGCGGCCGGTGTCGCGGCGACGACGATGCTCGACGTGGTCTGCGCAGCCATGTGTGAAGTGTCCCATCAGCCGGACGGCGGAGTTCGCAGACTATCGAGCCGGCGGCAGCCGCGGCACGCCGGCCGGTCGTCCGTGTTCGAGCCGGTCCTTCAGCTCGTTGACGCTCGCCTTGAACGCGACGGTGTACCGGCGGGCGAGGCGCTGGGCGTCGGCCCGCGGCGAGGTCGGGTCGGCCCGCAGGAACCAGTGCACGATGACGCCGTCGCCCCACCGTTCCAGCCACAGCTCGGTGCTGCCGGTCAGCTCGCCGGCGACGCTCCAGCGCACGCCCTCCAGGCCGCGGTCCTCGTCGACGGTGAGCGTCAGCCGCGGCCACCAGGCGCGGGCCAGCGCCGGGTCGCGGACGCGCGCGGCCAGTTCGGCCCGCTCCGCCACCACGAACGTGTCGTCCACGAGATCGATCGCCGGCGCCATTCCCGCAGCCTACGGCGCTGCCGGACGTGACCCACGTCATGTCACAAACCGCGGCCCGAACAGGTCGTAGGTAGTAGGAGCGATCGCAAGGAGTGCGACATGCGCGATCTGACGAACCACCGGATGGTCACCGCGGTGATCGGCCTCGCCGACCGGCACGAACGGCCCCGGCCGGCCGTCCCGCGGCGCTGGAGCGACCTGTTCGGGCCGCTGGCCGTGGCGAGCTTCCTGCTCGTGCTGGTGTCCGGCGTCCTGCTGGCGTTCTGGTTCGAGCCGTCGATGCGCCCGGTCGTGTACGACGGGTCGTACGCGCCGCTGCGGGGCGTGCAGATGTCCGAGGCGTACGAGTCGACGGTGCGCATCTCGATGGAGGTGCCCGGCGGGCTGCTGGTGCGCCAGGTGCACCAGTGGGCCACGCTGGTGTTCATCGCCGCGCTGTCGGCGCAGTTGCTGCGGGTCTTCCTCAGCGGCGGGTTCCGCGGGCGCCGGCGGATCGGCTGGCTGCTGCTGCTCGGGCTGCTGGTGCTGGGCATCGTCGAGGCGTACCTCGGCCACTCGCTCCCCGACGACCTGCAGTCCGGCACCGGGCTGCGGGTCACCGAGGGCTACCTGCTCGCGGCGCCGGTGGTCGGGACCTGGCTGTCGTGGATCGTGTTCGGCGGCGAGTTCCCCGGCGACCAGGTGATCGGCCGGCTGTACACCGTGCACGTGTGGGTGCTGCCGGCGCTGATCATCGGGCTGGCCGGCCTCTGGCTGCTGCTCTGGTACCGGCGGCGCCCCTCGCCGGCGGAGCCGGTCGGCGACCCGCCGCGGCAGTACGCCGTGCGCATGGGCGGGCTGGTGCTGGCGTTCTGGGGCGGCATCGTCGCGATGGCGGCGGCCGTGCAGGTCAACCCGGTCTGGCTGTGGGGCCCGTTCGACCCGGCGCAGGCGCCGGCCGGCAGCCGTCCGCCCTGGTACCTCGGCTTCCTCGACGGCGCGGTGCGGCTGATGCCGCCGTGGGAGCTCGACGTGTTCGGCTACACACTGACGCTGAGCGTCGTCGTCCCGGTGATGGTGCTGCCCGGCGTGCTGCTGGCGTCGCTGGCGCTGTACCCGTGGTTCGAGCAGTGGGCGACGGGCGACCGGCGCGACCCGTCCGTGCTGGACCGGCCGCGGGACATGCCGGTGCGCACCGGGCTGGTGGCGGCGTTCGTGGCCTTCTACCTGGTGCTGTGGATCGCGGGCGGCGGCGACGTCGTCGCGACGCTGCTGCACGTCCCGCTGGAGCCGCTGATCCGGTTCCTGCAGGTCGCCGTCGTCGTGGCGCCGCCGCTGGCGTTCTGGGCGGCGAAGCGCATCTGCCTGGGGCTGCGGCTTCGCGACCTGGAGGAGTTGCGGCACGGACACGCGACCGGCATCGTCGTCGTCGACGCCGAGGGCGGGTTCAGCGAGCTGCACCGGCCACTGACGGCGCCGGAGGCACGGCGGCGGGCGCCGAGGGCGGAGCTGGTGGGCGCGGGCGCGCCGGTGGACGCGCACGGGGTGCCGAACCCGCACCACCGGGCCGGACGGGCGCTGGCGTCCCGGTTCTACTTCGCCGATCTTCCCGGCAACCGGCCGGCCACGGCGGACGTCCAACGGAAGGAGCATGCTTGACTCGTCCTCGGAGGTGCGCTCATGTCGCTGTCCCGCCCGGCCATCGCGCTGCTCGCCGGTGCGCTGCTGCTCACCGGCTGCGGCTCCACCACGGCCGGTGAGGACGGCGGCAGCGGCGAGGCCGCGGACAGCGGCGCGACGTCCACCGCCGACCCGGGCCCGGCGCCGCGCATCGACGTCGTCGCCGACCTCGCGCCCGCCGACGCAGGCACCGTCGCCGCGTCGGTCAACCAGTTCGGGTTCGACCTGCTCGGCCAGCTGACCGACGGCGACGAGAACACCGTCACCTCTCCCGTCTCCGTCGCGTCTATGCTGGCCATGCTGCTGGCCGGCGCGGGCGGTGAGACGGCGGCCGCGATGGCGGGGACGCTGCACCTGGACGACCCGCGCGACGTTCGTGTCGGCGCGCTGCTGCGCCAGCTCGCCGACACGACCGACGTCACGCTGGCGCCGGCCAACGCGCTGTGGTCGCGGCAGGGCGTGCCGTTCGAGGAGGACTACCTGACGTTCGTGCGCGACTCGTTCGGCGCGACCGCCGAGGAGGCGGACCTCGGTGCTCAGGAGACCGCCGACGAGATCGACGCGTGGGTGCGCGAGCACACCGAGGACCGCATCGACGGCATCGCCGCCGACCTCGGCCTGCCCGACCCGCAGGCGGCGCTGGTGCTGCTCAACGCGGTGTACTTCCTCGGCACCTGGACCACGCAGTTCGACCCGGCCGACACCCGGCCGCAGTCGTTCACGCTGCCCGGCGGCGACACCGCCGACGTGCCGCTGATGGTCCTGCGCGAGCAGACGCTGCCGTTCGTCCAGCGCGACGGCTACTCGATGCTGCGACTGCCCTACGGCGCCGACGGCCGCTACGGCATGGAGATCCTGCTCCCCGACGACGACGCCGGGCTGCCGGCGCTGCTGTCGTCGCTGGACGCCGCCGAGTGGTCCGCCGCCGTCGCCGCACTGACACCGCAGGAGCTGCAGACCGTCGCGGTGCCGAAGTTCGAGCTGGAGTGGGACGCCGACCTGGGCGACGCGCTGACGGCACTGGGCATGGGCCCGGCGTTCCAGCAGGCCGACTTCCGGCCGATGTCGCCACAGCCGCAGGCGCTCTCGTCGGTCGTGCACAAGACCTACATCCGGGTCGACGAGGCCGGCACCGAGGCCGCGGCCGTCACCGGTGGTGTCACCCGGATGTCGGGCGGCCAGAGCGTCCGGGTGGACCGGCCGTTCGCGTTCACCATCTCCGACAGCCAGACCGGCGCCATCGTCTTCCTCGGCGCGGTGACCGACCCCCGCGGCTGACCCAGCGACGGCGGACGAGAATGCCGCCGTGCTGCCGAGGCCCGCGGCTAGAGCCCGCGATGTCCGATTCGGTGGCGCAATGGCACCGGCCGAATCGGGCCTATAACGTACTTCTGGCCCCCGCGCGAGTCGAGACGAAGATGGCGTCACAGCGTCACAGACAGTTTCCGAGCCGTCACTGCCAGTAACGGACGGTTTTGTGGCCCGGATCACGTTTCCATGATCCAATTCACGTCTCGAAGTACGGGCACATGCCGCGATTCGGAACTCGCCGTTCGGCTTTTTACGGCAAACTGCCGCCTGTGAGTGTGTGGGCTCCCGATTCCGTCCAGCGTCACTGGCATGGCGTGGCCGTCGCGCGGCCCGGCATGCTCGCGCTCGTCATCGCCCTGACCGGGTCGGCCCGCAGCGTCGTCACCGACTGGTGGTGGCTGGGCGCGCTGGCGCTGGTCGCGCTGGCGGCGGCGATCTCCGAGCGGATCCTCCCCCGCACGCGCGTGCGGGTGGCCGCGGAGATGGCGCTGGCCTCGATCATCGTCGGGCTCGGGCTGCCCGAGGCGTACCTCGCGCTGCCCTACCTGCTGGTGCCGGCGTTCGCCGCCGGGCTGGCCGGCAGCATCATGGGCACCGCCATCACCACGCTCACCGGCGCGATCGGCCTGGTCATCGGCAACATCCTCGCCGGGGGCAACCTGATCGAGCTGCCCACGTTCGGCAGCGTCTCGGTCTGGGTCGTCATCATCTTCGCCACCGGCGCCATCGGGGCGTGGGTGCTGCGGCTGGACAGCATCCAGATCGCCGACGGCGGACGCTACGCCGCGGCGTACCGGCTGCTGTCGGAGCTGCGGGTGGTGTCGCGCCGGCTGTCCGTCGGCCTCGACCCCGGCACGCTGGCGGAGGGCCTGCTCGACAACGTCGCCGGGCCGCTGGCCGTCCGCCGGGCGGCGCTGCTGGTGCGGCGCGAGGGCGGCAACCTGTTCCCGCTCGCCCATCGTGGCGAGGACGACGGCTGGCTGCTCGGCGCCGAGCGCGACCCCGTCGTGCTGGAGGCGTGGAGCAGCGAGACACCGGCCTGGACGCCGAACGGGCGGCGCGGCTACCGCGTCGTGTTGCCGCTGCGGGTCGGGTCGCGGACGATGGGCGTCATCGTCGCCGACGTGCCGGACCAGGTGTCGTCGGAGGAGCTGCAGCTGCTGGTCGGCTCGACCGACGAGGGGGCGCTGCGGCTGGAGACCGCGCTGCTCTTCGACGAGGTGCGCGAGCTGGCCACCCGCGAGGAGCGGCGCCGGCTGGCCCGCGAGATCCACGACGGCATCGCCCAGGAGCTGACCTCGCTGGGCTACCTCGTCGACGACCTCATTGCCCGCACCACCGACGCCGACGCCAAGTCGCTGTCGACCACGCTGCGCCAGGAGCTCACCCGGATCCTGTCCAACCTGCGGCACTCGATCTTCGACCTGCGCAGCGACCTGGACCACGACGGCGGCCTCGGCACGTCGCTGTCGGCCTACGCCCGTCAGGTGGGCACCCAAGCGGGACTCAAGGTGCACCTGGCGCACCAGGAGGAGCACGACCGGCTGCGGCCGGAGGTCGAGGCCGAGCTGCTGCGCATCGGCCAGGAGGCCATCACGAACGTGCGCAAGCACGCCAAGGCGAAGAACCTGTGGGTCACTGTGTCCGTCAGCCCACCCAATGCGCAGATTCGTGTGGTCGATGACGGCATGGGCATGCGGGAGCAGCCACGCGGCCGCTACGGTCTGGAGATCATGCAGGAGCGGGCCCGGCGGGTGGGCGCCAATCTCGTCATCGGAGAACGAAAGCCAGAGGGCGGTACGGTCGTCGACGTATCCCTCGGCAACATTCATGGAGAGGGGTAACAACCGTGCCCATGTCGGTCATGCTCGTGGACGACCACGAGCTCATCCGCCAAGGACTGCGCCGCGCCTTCGAGCGGGACGCCGGATTCACGGTGGTCGGCGAGGCCGCCACCGTCGCCGAGGCGCAGAAGCTGGCCGAAGCGACCCAGCCGACCGTGGCGGTGATCGACATCCGCCTCCCGGACGGCAGCGGCCTGGAGCTGGCGCAGCGACTCCGGGAGACCCGCGGCGACATCGGCCTGGTCATCCTCACCATGTACGCCGGCGACGACCACCTGTTCGGCGCGCTGGACGCCGGCGCGTCGGCGTTCGTGCCGAAGAGCTCCCCCAGCGACGACGTCGTCGCCGCCGCCCGGCATGCCGCCGCCACCCCGTCCGCGTTCGTCGCCGACGGCCTGGCCGAGGCCATGCAGCGGCGGCTGCACCCCACCGGGCCGCAGCTCACCCGGCGTGAGCGCGAGGTGCTCGACCTGCTCGCCGACGGCCTCGGCGTGTCGAGCATCGCCCGCAAGCTGTACATCAGCGAGTCGACCACGAAGACGCACGTCTCGAAGCTCTACGACAAGCTCAACGCCTCCAACCGGGCCCAGGCGATCATGGCCGCGGTACGAGCTGGGCTGTTGAGCCGCCATGAGGAGGCCCAGTCCGGGTAATGTGACACCGGGACGCGGTTCCGTGACATCGGGACGGTTCCTGTGACACTGAGTGACGTTCGGTCACCGAGTGTGACGCACGTCCTCCTTTCGGTCGATACTTAAGTAGACGCTCGCTCCATCGACCCCGAAGTGATCTGACCTCATCCTGGATGTAGGCCGGTTTCTCCTGCCGGTTTGAGGTTGAGAAGTTCCGGGGGTGATCGACCATGCGTGACGCACTACGGCAACGGAGTTCTCTGCGCATCGAGAGCGCTCTGATGCGGCTGGCCGTGATCGCAGTGATCCTGGCCGGCACGTGGTTCATCAGCTGGCAGTTGGCCAACGCGATCAGCGTCGGCTGACGTCGAACGATCAGCGGTTGCACCGCGAGAGCAACCGGTGGAGCGAGTGCTCGTGACAACGGCGTCACGGGTGACTCGTCCGTGAGAGCCAGCACGTGAGAAGAGCCGGACACCTTTCTGGTGTCCGGCTCTTTCTGTGTGCTGCGGGAGGGCTCAGCCCGGCCGGGTGGCGCCGGCGAACGGCATCAGGTCGACGTCGTCGACGCTCACCACGTCGCCCGGGTGGGTGGCGTGCACGATCTGCCCGTCGCCGATGTAGATGCCGACGTGGCTGATGGGGCTGTAGTAGAAGACGAGGTCACCGGGCTCGAGCTGGCTCTTCGAGACGCGGGTGCCGACGCCGATCTGCGAGCCGGACGAGCGCGGCAGGCTCACCCCGGCCTCGGCCCACGCGGCCGACGTCAGTCCGGAGCAGTCCCAGCCGTCCGGCCCGTCGCCGCCCCACACGTAGGGGTCGCCGACCTGCGCCAGCGCGAACTGGACCACGACACCCGCGCGACCGGACACCGGCGGCGGGTCGGTCGGGGTCTCCTCCTCGTCGCCCTCACCGCGGTCCGGCACCTCGGAGTTCTCCTCGCGGTCCTCCTCCAGTTGGGCCTGTTCCTCGGCCTCCAGCTGGTCCAGGATCTCCTGCGCGTCGGCCAGCAACTGCTCGACGGTCGCCTTCTCCGTCTCCAGCGTGGCCTCGATGGCCTGCTGGCGAGTCTTCTCCTCGTCGGCCATCAGCCGGGCCGCCTCGTAACTGCGGGTCACGTCGGCCGCGGCGGCGAGGCTGTCGGCCTGCTGCCCGGCGTACGCGTTGATCACCGACGACTGCGCGAGGAAGTCCTCGGGGCTCTCCGCCAGCAGCGTCTGCAGCGTCGGGTCGACGATGCCGCCGGAGCGGTAGCTGGCCGCGGCGAACGCGCCGATCTGCGCCCTCACCGCGTCGACGGCCGCCTGCTGCCGGTCGACCGACGCCTGCGCCCGCTCGATGCGGCGCTGCACCTCGGTGAGCTCGTCGGTCGCGGCGTTGTACCGCTCCGTCGCCTGCTCCGCCTGGTGGTACAGGGCGTCGACCTGCTCCCTGACCTCGGAGATCGTGGGCTTCGGGTCGGCGTTGCTCTGGGTGATGAGGGTCATTCCCCCGGTGACGCTGACGGCGGCTGTGCACAGGGCGACAAGCGCGCGACGCGGACGGCGGGGGTGACCACCTGGCTCAGGCACTCTGGTCCTTCCTTGGGGCGGGATACAGGCACCTGGGCCGGGAGCCTAGCCAGCCTCACGTGCCTCCCGCAAATCCCTCGACGTGGTTTCGGCCGAATTTCTGCTCGCGGCGTCGCCCTCCGTCACGACCAGGCGCAGCGGGGGCACCAGCCCCGCCTCGGCGAGCACGCCGAGCGCTTCGCGCTCCTCACCACCCAACTCGCTGTCGATGGGTCCAAGGAGAACCGACACCACGCAGTCCGAACACGCCAGGCCGCGCATCTCGCAGCGATCGCAGTCGATGTGCATGACCATCCTCACTCTCACGCTCTCGCGGTGAGCCCTCCTCCCCGCTGATCACGAAGGTACGGGCAGGGTCTGACAAGGTCTGGGCTCCTGGTGCGTTGACGCAGGTCAAGCCTCAATTGTCACAGCAGTCACTCTGGTCACTGGGCCAGTTGGCTGGGGGTCTCGTTCGCCGGGCTTCCGTTGGTTGGGTCTGCGCCGTTCGGGTGGCCCCCTCGCTTGCCCATTGTCCGGTCGTGGAGCCGGGCCTCAAGTCCGGCGCCTAGGGGCTTGGACTTGACCCCCGGCTCCACGACCGGGGGCAAGACTCGGAGGGAGCCACCCGAAGAAGGGGCCCCGGCCTTCGGGCTCGCTCGGCGTGAGGTCCGCTGGCCGCTGACGGGCCGCAGGTGGATGGCTACCGACTCCGCCGTTCACAATGCCCGCCGGCCGCCGCCGGCCAGCCGACCCGTCACGACAGCGGAGTCGGTAGCCATCCACAGCGGGCGGCGAGAGGCCAGCGGACAAGAAGGTCAGCGAGCCTTATGGCCAGGCCCATTTTCCGGGCGGCCCCCCTGATGCTGTTGAACCGGGGGCGCGGTGACGCGGGTCAAGTCCAAGCGCCCCAACCACAATCCCCCAGCACCCCACCGCGCTTGGACTTGACCCGCGTC
>NZ_POTW01000147.1 GCF_003236295.1 Jiangella anatolica | reverse complement strand
TGCCGGCACAGCAGCGCGCCGGCCAGACCGAGCAGGCGCACGTCATGGTCCAGCACCGACGCCGTCGGGGCGCGGCCGGACAGCGCCGCGTGCGTCCGGACGAACCGGTCGACGGTCGCGGCGTCGGCGATGGCGAGGTCGCGGAAGAAGGGCAGCCCGGCGGGCCGGCCGGCGATCTCGGCCGCGGCCGTCGCGAGCGCGCCCGCGTCGAGGTAGAGCGTGAGGTGCGCGGACTCGCGGTCGCGGTGGTCCGGGTCGACCGGCGTGTGCGCCTCGCCCGGCATGACGACGGTCAGCCGGCGGGCCGGCACGACGTGGTACTCGCCGCGGTCGTGGATGCCGCCGGGCAGGTCGAGGTTGAGGTTCAGCTGGTACTCGTCGTGGGCGTGCCGCGGGATCTCGACCGGCGGGCCGGGCGGGTAGCGGTACCACTCCAGCAGCGCGTCGCGGCGGAGCATCCCGACGGCGTCGGGCCCGGGCGACGGCGCGGTCACGTCGTCCAGCCTAGGCCGCCGGACTCGTCACCCAGCGTGACCACCAGGCGCGGCATCACGATTCGGTAACGACGAACGGCCCCGCACCCCGCGCGAGGCGGGGCCGGGGCCGTTCGGTTCAGCAGGTGGTGCGTCTACCCGAGTGATCAGGCGGTGGTGTTGCGGCGAGCCCGGAGGGCCACCGCGGCGCCGCCGGCCAGCAGCAGCGCGACGCCGCCGACGATCATCCAGGTGGTGCCGGAGGAACCGGTGTCGGGCAGGTCGCCGTCGCCGTCCTCGCCGTTGCCGTCGTCGTCACCGCCGCCGTTCGCCACGGTGAACGTGGCCACGGCCTCGGAGTCGGACAGCTCGGGGTCGCCGCCCTCGAGGGTCGCCTGAGCGGTGATGGTGTACTCACCCTCCGGCAGGTCCTCGGCCGGGTCGAACGTCCAGTTGCCGGCGTCGTCGATCTCGAACTCGCCGGCCCACTCCTCGACGTCGTCCTCGCCCTCGGCCCGCAGGCCCAGACGCGGCTGAGCGTCGTCGGCAGCGGCGTCCGCGGCCTGCTCGAGCAGCAGGCCGATGGTCGCACCGGCGAACGAGGTGCCCTCGAAGGTCACGTCACCGGCGACGGTCGAGCCGTCCTCCGGGGTCGTGATCGTCACGTCGGCCGCCTCGATGCCGAGACCCGCGACGGTGACCTTCTGGGTGTCCTCCTCGAAGGTCTGCGTCACGACGGCGTCGAACCGCACGCCGACCGGCAGGTCGCTCGCCGGAGTGAGCGTCCAGGCGCCGTCCTCGCCGACCTCGGCCGTGCCGAACTCGGCGTCGCCGACCGTCAGGGCGATGGTGGCGCCGGGCTGGCCGGCGCCGGCGAACTCCGGACGGGCGTTGCTGGTGGTCTGGCCCTCGGTCGGGGAGTCGACGACGAGCTGCTCCACCGGCGGCGCCTCGGTGACCGTCCACGAGCCCTCGGTGACCTCGGACTGCGAGTGGTTGCCGTAGAACGCCTGCACCGCGTAGGTGTGCTCGCCCGGCTCGAGGTCGCCCTCCAGCGGAACCGAGAACGACCCGTCGGCCGCGACCGCGCCCTCGACGGCAGTGCCGCCGTCGACGGAGACGCTGACCCGGTGGTCGGCGGTGCCGCCCTCGACCGTGCCCTCGAAGGTCACGGACTGGCCGGTCTCGCCGCCGTCCTCCGGCGTGGTGACGGCCGGAGCGTTCACCGCGACGTTGAGCTCCCACTGGTCGCCCAGGATGTCCAGCGCGTTGTACTGGCCGCCGGAGACCGCGAAGCCGATGCCGAAGTCACCGGTGTTGCAGTCCGGGCCGAAGTTGGAGCCCGAGTTCACGCCGAGCGCGTAGTTGCCCACGACGATCGAGCCACCGCTGTCGCCGCCCAGCATGCAGGCGTCGAAGATGAAGCCGGTGACGGTCTCGCCGGTGCCGAACGTGACGGTCTCCTCGGCGCTGGTGATGTTGCCGCAGGTCCAGCCAGTGGTGGAACCGGACTTGCAGGCCTCGGCGCCGACGACCGCGTCGATCGTGCCGTAGACCGTGACGGAGTTGGCGTCCGGCGCGCCCTGGCCGCCGCCCCAGCCCGCGACCTGCGGGACGCCGTCCCAGTCGGGGTTGGTGAGGTCGACCAGACCGGCGTCGTAGTTGACGAAGTCCGGGCCGAAGTGCATCGAGCCGTCGGTGATGTCACCGATCTCCTCGCCGACCTCGAGCGGGGTCGGCGGGTTGGTCGGCGGGCCGATCGGGCCGTCGAGCGGCACGTCGTAGACCGGGCCGAGCAGCTGCTCGTAGGTCTCGCCGTCCAGACCGCAGTGGCCCGCGGTCAGGTAGCGGTCGTCGCCCTGGGGCGTGTAGCCGCTGAAGCCGACCGAGCAGCGGAAGCCGCTGCCGGTCTCCTCGTCGGCGAGGGTGAAGAAGGCGTAGCCGCCCTTGTGGTCGATCTTGGGCTCGAAGTCGTACTGCGAGTAGTCGTGCGACTCGGGCTCGCCGATCTCGACCTTGGCGCCGACCGCCTCGGCGGCGGCGACGTCGGCCTCGGCCGCGACGTAGAGCGTCACGTCCTGGCCGTCGATGACGGTGGCGTTGATGTCGACGCCGGCCTCGACGAGCTGAGCCGACACGTCGGCGGCGACCTTGGCGGCCGCCGCGTTGGCGAGGTACTCCTCGGCGGAGATGCCGAGGTCACGCTGGATGGCCTCCACGAGACCGGTTGGGAGCTCGTCGGCCTGGGGGGCGAACGCCTCCGCGGCGAACGTCTGCAGGGACCCGGTGGCCGGCTCCTCCTCGGCCGAAGCGGCCGTGGTGGAGACGACGACGCCAGTGCTTACGAGGGCGCAAACACCCAGCACACCGGAGACCCGTGCAGCGCCGCGACGGCGCAGCAGGGCTGTGCTCACAGTTACTCCAAAATGAAATGTCATTGACATGGTATGGACCCGGCGCTCCGCCGGCGGGTGGGAAAGCTGCCGACGGCACCCCGGGGCCGGGAGTCACCCTACAGCACCGTTCAGTCCCATATTCAAGTACCTGGACACCTATCAGGGAGAATGTCCGACATCACTCAGTGTGACGAGAAATTTGAATGCTCAAGTGGTGAATAGCGCATAACGGACACAACCACGACATTGACCACCGGTGTCACACAGAGATGCGCAGGTCGGCTCGCGTGTCGCGGATGGAGCGGCGGTCAGCCGGCGGTGCGGCGGCGACGCCACACGATGGAGGCCGCCGCGGCGGCGCCGGCGACCAGGATTCCGGCCGCGCCGGCCAGCGCGCCGCCGGGCAGGCCGCCGTCCTCCGCCGCGGGCTCGACGGCGACGGGGCCGCCGTCCGCACGGGCCGGTGCGGCGACGTCGACGACGACCGGGGCCGACGGCTCGGAGGTAAGGTCGTCGACCGACTGGGTGGCGACGACGACGTGGCGGCCGGCGGCCAGCGGGGCGTCCAGCCTGACGCTCCACGAGCCGTCGCCGGCGGCCTCGGTGCGCAGCTCCGGCGCGGCCGCGACGTCGGCGTCGGACGCCGCGACCCGGACCGCCACGGTGGCGCCCGGCGCACCGGCGCCGCGGAGGACGGCGGCGTCGGCGGGCTCGATCCGGCCGAGCGGCGCGCTGACGACCGGCGCGCCAGGTGCCACGCCCACGTTGGCGACCGTCACCGTCGCGTCGCCGGACTCGGAGGTGGCCGTGGCCGTGTCGGCCGCGTCCGTCCCCGTGGTGGCCGCGAAGGTCTCGGCCACGTGCTGGGTGAGTACGGCGTCGAACCGGCCGGCCGGCCGCTCGGAGCCGGCGCGCAGCGACCAGGTGCCGTCCGCGCCGACGGTGGTGCGTGCCAGCTCCGCGCCGCCGACGGTCAGGACGACGTCGGCGCCGGGCTGGCCGGTGCCCTCGAACGCGAGCCGCCCGTCCGGGCTGACGTGTCCGGGCGCGGGCCAGGTGACGCCGAGGCCGGCCTGCTCGGCGACCTCGAACTCGCCCTCCGTCTCCGCCGACGTGACGGCCGGGTCTCCGCTCGTGGGCTCGAGCGACGTGGTCGCGGTGTACGCGTAGACGCCCGGCTCGAGCGCCGAGCCGACCGGCACGCTCCAGCGCCCCGCCGGGCCGACGGCCGCCGACAGCTCGGTGCCGTCCTCGATGCGGATCGTCACGACGGCGCCGGCGGCGGCGTCCGCGGTACCGGCGATGGTCGGCGCCGGCCCGGTCGCGGCGTCGGCGGCGGGCGTCGTGACCTCGGGCGCGCCGACGCGGACGGCCAGGTCGAAGTCGTCGCCGTACGCGGCCTCGACGGCGGTGAGCGGGAAGCCGACGCTGACGTCGTCGCCGCGCGCGGCCGGGTCGCCGTCGGCGCAGGACGGGCCGGTCCAGGTGGAGCCGGAGCTCAGCCCGAGCGCGGACGTGCCGGCGGTGATGGCGCCGCCGCCGTCCCCGGGCAGCACACAGGCGTCGAACAGGAACCCGGTGACCGGCTGGCCGCTCACCGGAACCGTCGTCCGCGCGTCGAGGATGCGCCCGCAGGTCCATCCGGACGCGACGCCCGCGGCGCACACCGGCGCGCCGGCGACGGCGTCGATCGAGTCGTGGACGGGGAGCGCGGGGTCGCCCGCGACCTCCGGCAGCACGTCGCCGTCGACGGCGATCAGCGCGGCGTCGCGCTCGTCGCCGAACGCGACGCTGTCCGGGACGAGCTCGCCCAGCGCCGGGTCCACCGGGCCGGTGGCGCAGTGCCCGGCGGTGAGCAGTCGCGGATCGCCGTCGTCGTCGGTGCCGGTGAACGCGGAGGAGCAGAGGTGGCCGGCTCCGACGGCGACCGCCTCGCCGCCGCGGTGGTCGCGGTCCTCGCCGGAGCCGGACGGCGCCGCGGACTCCGCCGGCGCGCCGCGCACCTCCGCGGCGACGGCGACGACCCGCTCGGCCGCCCGGTCGATGTAGGCCAGCTTGTCCTGCGCCCGGGCGGCGCTGAGCGCGTCGGACAGCACGTCGCCGACCTGCACCTGCGCGCCGGTGGACCGGGCGGCGACGGCGGCGCCGCGATCGGTGACGGCGACGTGCAGGGTCTGTCCGTCCAGCCAGGCCGAGCGGACCACGTCGCCGAGCGACGCCACCACCTCGCCGGCCAGCCGCGCGGCCGCCGCTGTCGCCAGGTACTCCTCGGGCGAGACGCCCAGGTCGCGGCGGATCGCCTCGGTCAGCCCGGCCGGGAGCCGCGCCGCGCGGTCGGCGAAGTCGTCCGGCTCGAACGCCTCCATGCGCGCGGCGGGTGCGGCCCGGGTCGTGTCGACCTCGAGGGCCGCGGCCGGGACGGCGGACAGGGCGGCGACGGCGGCGACCGCGGCGCCGAGACCACCACACAGCCGGCGACCGGAGCCCCACCCGAACACGTGCGACCGCTTCCCCTCTGACATTCCCCCGAACCGGGTGAACCCGGTCCAAATCCCAGCTCAGCGGCCGGTTCGGCCACCTCGCCGACCGAGGTTACCCGCGGCCCGGCCCGGCTCGGCCCTTGATGTGTCAGGAATCACCCGTACGGGCGATCCGGCGTCATCCGCCGGCTCAGGAGTGTGACGGCGCCGGCTGCTGGCCCTCGAGCTCGAACGTCAGCTCGTCGGTGTAGCAGTACCACCAGTCCTCGCCCGGCTCGAACGACCGGATGATCGGGTGCTCGGTGTGCTCGGTGTGCTCGTGGTAGTGCGCCGTGGCGTGCTTGCCCGGCGAGCTGTTGCAGCAGCCCACGTGCCCGCAGGCCATGCACAGCCGCAGGTGCACCCAGCGGCCGCCGTCGCGCAGGCACTCCTCGCAGCCGTCGCCGGACGGGGTGACCTCGCGGACGGTGTCCAGGTGCGTGCAGGTCCTCATGACGGTCATGCTTTCACGACGGCGAGGGCGGCCAGCCCGGCGCCGGCCAGCTCGGCCCGGACGACGCGCAGCGCGAACTCGCGGTCCGCCCGGTCGCCGGCGCCGTCGAGGAGCTGCTCGCCGAACTCGGTGAGGTCGACAAGCGCGCGGACGGCCCGGTAGTAGGCCAGCCGGTCCGGGTCGGCGCCGACGTCGCCGTAGCCCGCGGCGAACCAGCCGAGCTCCCGCTCGCCCACCGGCGCGTAGCCCGGCAGGCCGCCGACGACGAACATCAGGTCGCGCTCCGGCGGGGCCAGCGCCGCGTCGTCCCAGTCGATCAGCCAGACCGCGTCGTCGCCGAGCAGCACGTTGCCCAGGTGGGCGTCGGTGTGGCAGACGACGCGACGGGCCGGCCGGTCGCGCAGGCGAGCGCCCAGGACGGCGGCCCGCGCCGTCAGCGCGCCGAGCAGTTCGGCGCCGTCCCGCCAGGCGGCGGCGAGCCCGGCGCCCAGGTCGTCGGCCGGGTCGACGGCGTCGACGGCGGCCAGCCGCGCGGTCAGCGTCGCCGTCGTTGTCAGCACCTGGTCCGGACGGTGGTCCTCGACCGGCAGGTCACGCGCGACGGGGCCGGCCGGCGGCACCGCGTGCACGCGGGCGAGCAGCGCGCCGTACGCCGTCCACTGCTGCGGCGACATGCCCGCGTCGACCGCGCGCACGTCGGACACCCACGGCTGCACGGACAGCCGCCGCCCGCCGCGCTCGGACCACAGGGCGCCGTCCCGGGTCCGGACCGGCGCCGGGACGCCGTCGAGCCCGAGCGACGCCAGCCGCAGCCCGGCCGTCGTCCCGCCGGTCGTCCACTTCACCGCGTACCTGGCTCCGCCGGCGCGCACCAGCCAGACCGTCGCCGCCGCGTCCGCGCCGTGGCCGATCGGCGTCACCTCGCCGGCCACGATGCCGAAGTCCGTGCGGAGCCAGTGGATCAGCTCGTCGAGCGTCAACCGACGACCACCGTGGGCTCGTGGCGCACCGGCATCCGGACCGACGAGGCCAGGAAGCACAGCTCGTGCGCCCGCTCGTGCAGCGCCGTGGCCCGCTCCACCAGCGACGCGTCGGCGACGGTGACGACCGGACGCAGCACCACCTCGGTGAACGCGCCGCCGCCGTCGGGTGTCATCTCCATGGTGCCGGCGGCGGTGTCCTCGTAGCCGGTGACGACCACGCCGCCGGCCGCGCACAGGTGCAGGTACTGCAGCAGGTGACACTCCGAGAGGGCCGCGACGAACAGCAGCTCGGGGTTCCAGCGGTCCGCCTCGCCGCGGAACGCCGGGTCCGAGCTGGCCGCGAGCACCGGCCGGCCCTCCGCCTCGATGGCGTGCGAGCGCGAGTAGTCGCGGTACGACGAGGTGCCGGTGCCACGGTTGCCGGTCCAGTGGACGGTGGTCGTGTAGTGGTGCCTGGTCATCGCCTCTCCCGGTGTCGCGGTTACGCTGCGAGCATGACAGGCTCCCGCGTGGTCGCCGTCGGCCACTACCAGCCCGACCGGGTGCTCACCAACGCCGAACTGGCCACCATCGTGGACACCAGCGACGAGTGGATCCGCTCCCGGGTCGGCATCGAGACCCGCCGCATCGCCGCCGACGACGAGACCGTCGACGACATGGCCGCCCGAGCGGCGGAGAAGGCGCTGGCCAACGCCGGTCTCGCGGCCACTGACATCGACTACGTCGCCGTCGCCACCTGCACCGCCATCGACCGGTCGCCGAACATGGCGGCGCGGGTCGCGGCCCGGCTCGGCATGACGACGCCGGCCGCCATCGACGTCAACACCGCCTGCTCCGGGTTCACCCACGCGCTGGCGACGGCCGACCACGCGATCCGGGCGGGCGCGGCGTCGAAGGCGCTGGTGATCGGGTCGGAGAAGCTGACCGACTTCACAGACTGGTCCGACCGCTCCACGTGCGTGCTGGTCGGCGACGGCGCCGGCGCGGTCGTGCTGACGGCCGCCGACGAGCCCGAGGTCGGCCCGGTGACGTGGGGCTCGGTGCCGGAGATGGCGAACGCGGTGCGCATCGAGGGCCGGCCCGGCACGTTCGGCCAGGAGGGCCAGGCGGTGTTCCGGTGGGCCACCACCGAGCTGCCGCGGATCGGCCGGCTCGTGTGCGAGCGCAGCGGCATCGCGCCGGAGGACCTCGCCGGGATCGTGCTGCATCAGGCGAACCTGCGCATCATCGAGCCGCTGGCCGCGCGCCTCGGCGCCACCAACGCCGTCGTCGCCCGCGACGTCGTCGAGTCCGGCAACACGTCGGCGGCGAGCATCCCGATCGCGCTGTCCAAGCTGGTCGAGCGACGCGAGGTCCCGGCCGGCGCGCCGGTGCTGCTGTTCGGCTTCGGCGGCGGGCTGTCCTACGCGGGGCTGGTCATCCGCTGCCCGTGACCGGCCGGTCCAGCCGGTAGACATAGTGCAGCGGGTCGTCGGCGGGGTTGTCCGGTTCCATCGGGCCCTCGGCGACGCGGCGGAACCCGGCCCGCTCCAGCACCCGCCAGGACCGTTCGTTCGCGGCGGCGACGGCGACCAGCAGCGCCGGCACGTCCGGCTGCGTCCGCCAGGTGTCGGCGACGACCGCGCTGATCATCGCGGTGCCGAGGCCATGGCCGACGCGCTCCGGGTCGCCGACCAGGTAGTCGATGGTGACCGCGCCGCCGGGCACCTGGGTCAGCGCGGCGAACTCGTCGCGGTACTCGGCGAAGTCGGCCAGCCGGGACCGCTGCACCAGCCCGATCGGTTCCCCGTCGGCCAGCGCCAGCAGGTCCTCGCCCGGATCGGCGCCGTCGGCGATGCCGCCGAAGTCGCGCTCGAGCGCCTCCGGCGTCGTCTCGTGGTTCCACCAGCGGGCGACGTGCTCCTGCGCGAGCCAGCCGGCCAGCAGCGCGAAGTCGGCGCGCGTGAGCGGCCGGAACGTGATCGTCACGGCCGCAGCCACGTCCTGGACCAGGCGTCGTCGGCGCACCGGTCGCGCAGCGCCGTCAGCGCGTGCAGCGTGGCCTCGCGGGTCTCGTCCGGGCCGACCGCCGCCAGCAGGTCGTCCGTCCCGGCCCGCAGGTCGCGTGCCGCGGCCCGGGCCAGTCGCCGTCCGGCCGCCGTCACCTCGATGCGGTTGGACCTGCGGTCCAGGTCGTCGACGCGGCGGAACAGCAGCGCCCGCCGCTCGAGGTCGTCGAGGTCGCCCACGATGCGGTTGCGGTCGTAGCCGATGGCGCCGACCAGTTCGCGCTGCGTGCGTCCCGGCGGCTCCGCGGCGGCCCGCAGGATCGCGCACTGCCAGGACGTCAGCCCGTGCCGGCGCGCGACGGCGGACTCCAACGCGACGAGCGCCTTGGCGAGCGGAAGCACCAGGCCGGCGAGGTCTTGGCCGGCCGTGCGCGTGACGGCCATGGCCCCAGCGTAGGGGAGGGGTCGGAAAGAAGTTCTGACCTGCGGTTCTGCCGTCAGGCCTGGTCGCCGGGCCGGACCGTCGAACCGGTCACCCGTAACCCGTACTGGTCGATCACGTGGCAGGCGTGATCCTTCTCGTCCGCATGCGTGCGCGCGGCGTTCTCGGCGGTCGTGTAGCGGGAGAAATCGCGGCTGGTCCACGGGCAGGTGGGACAGTGAGCACGATAACGAGCGGCGTCCACGCACCAAGACGTTAGCCGTGGCGGCGGCCGCTCGCGCGCGGAACGGCTCAATGGGTGAGACGACGCTTTCGTTCCGGCGCTGCGTAGGGTGTGGCGCAAGCCGTCAGAACAGGAGCGCGACGTGTCCGATCCCTCCGCCGACCAGCAGCCGGCGCCCGTCTCCGTCCGCGCGCAGATCCTGTCCACCGAGCATTGGAGCCTGCTGGCCACCCGCGGCCTCGCCTGGAACGAGAGCTTCAGCCGGGCCAGCTGGTTCCTGACGGTCGTGTCGGCGACGGTGGTGGCGCTCGCGCTGGTGGCCGACAGCACCGGCTTCGGTCCCGGGTTCCGGCTGTTCGCGCTCGTGCTGCTGCCGCTGCTGGTCGTCATCGGCGTGGCCACCGTCGTCCGCCTGGTCCAGCTCAACAGCGAGGACGTCGAGCTCGTGGCCGGCATGAACCGGCTGCGCCGCGGCTACCTCGACCTCGCGCCGGAGCTGGAGCCGTACTTCGTGACCGGGCACCGCGAGGACGTCGCCGGGCTCATGCAGACCTACGGCGTGCGCCGCGCGCGGATCCCGGCCGGCCAGTACCTGTCCAGCATCGCGCTGCTGGTCAGCGTCATCGTGGCGGTGCTGATCGGCGCGCTGGCCGGGATGATCGGCGACGCGGCCGGCGCCGGGCTGGAGGCCGCGATCGGCGTGGGCGTCGCGGCCGGCGTCGTCGCGCTGGCGGTGCTGGTCCGGCTGGTGGTCCGGCAGGTCAACCGCACCTGGGAGCGGCGGTGACGAACTCGCCCGCGTGGTGACCTCACGTTCCGGGCCCGCCCCGCGTCTTCCAGGTGAAGACACGAGGAGGGACCACATGAACATCCGCCACGTCGTGCTCGACAGCGGCCTCGGCCCGCTCACGCTCGTCGCGACGGACGACGCCGTCAGCGGGCTGTACTTCCGGCGCCACATCCGCCGCCCGCCGGCCGAGTCGCTCGGCCCGGAGGTGCCGGTGCTCGAGGACCGGCTGCTCGCCGACGCGGCCACCCAGGTGACCGAGTACCTCGACGGGCGGCGGCGCGAGTTCGACCTGCCGCTCGCCCCGGCCGGCGACGACGTCCAGCACGCCGTGTGGGACCTGGTGAAGGAGATCCCGTTCGGGGGGACGACGACGTACGGTCGGATCGCCGAGCGGCTCGGCGATCGCAGGCGCGCGTGGGAGGTCGGCCAGGCCGTGGGCGCGAACCCGCTGTGCATCGTCGTGCCGTGCCATCGGGTCGTCGGCTCCGGCGGCGCGCTGACCGGGTACGCGGGCGGGTTGAAGCGCAAACGGGCGCTGCTGGAGCTGGAGGAGCCGGCCGAGGTCGGCGCCGCCCGGTTGTTCTGACCGACGAGGTGGAGATGAAGCAGCCGTTCGAGCAGGTCGTCGCGGAGCACGGTGAGACCGTGTTCCGGGTCTGCCGCGTGCTGCTCGGGCCGCACGACGCCGACGACGCGTGGTCCGAGACGTTCCTCGCGGCGCTGCGGGCGTACCCGGATCTCCCGGCGACGGCGAACGTCGAGGCCTGGCTGGTCACGATCGCGCACCGCAAGGCGATCGACGTGCTGCGGGCGGCAAGGCGCAACCCGCTGCCGGTCGACGAGGTGCCGGAGACGGTGGCGGCGGGCGGCCCGGCGGGCGGTGGTCCGG
>NZ_POTW01000146.1 GCF_003236295.1 Jiangella anatolica | reverse complement strand
GGCCCTGCTCAACACCACCACCAACGATCAACAGGTAGCACCAACAGCACTCCTCACGGCATGATCAGCACAACTCGCTGACCCACACACGTGGACGACCACCTACACCACGTCACGGGACGTCACCCACCGCGCCCCCGACAATCGAAACAGCAGGGGGCCCAGCCACTGTCCCAAACGGCAAACGGTCCGACATCCCCGCGAACGCGACAAGGCATGGAGGCAATGCCCTATCGCGATCCGGGACGCCGGACCGAACGACCAGGCGTCAGCGCCCGGAGGGAATCTCCAGCACATCCCCGGGACGGATGTCGCCCGCCGAGGAAAGCCCATTCAGGTCCATGATCGCCGCGACCGTCTCGCGCGGGTCGGCCGTCGGCGCGACGTCGGTGGCCAATTCCCACAGCGTGTCTCCGCCCCGCACCTCGACGGTGGTGACGGTGCCCGCCGAACCGGTGGAACCGTCCCAGGGCCGGACGAACGCCAGCGCACCGGCGACGATCAGCAGCAGCCAGGCCAGCCCGACCACGACACGCCCGCGCCGGGTGAGGCGCGAACCGTGCAGGGAGGGCTCGGCCGAACCCACGCACGGGACCGGCGTCGGACGGCCCGTGGGACGACGACGCGCGACGTGGCGGCGCGGGGCGAGGTCGGCGTGATCGGGCTCGATCACCACGCGGGTACGGGTCTCGAACGGCGGGATGTAGGTCGTCGTCGCCATGGTCAGCCTCCGGTCTGTATCGCACAACCGTTCGATAGAACGACTGTACGAAACGTTGTACACGGTGCCACTGACAAAGTCGAGACACGTTCGAACAGATGTTTGATCGTGTCCCTCCCTCCGGCTACTGTGACCACATAACTCGACTGTGCGACATATCAGCGTGAGCAGCGACCGGAGGTGGCGTGGTGGCCAAGAACGACGACGAGGAGCGCGGCGATTCGGGCGGCGCATCGGTGCACAGTTTCCCCGAGACCCACCAGCATCCGGCCGACCTGACGGTGCGGCAACGCAAGGTGCTGGAAGTGATCCGCGAGTCGGTCGGCCGCCGGGGCTACCCGCCCAGCATGCGTGAGATCGGCCAGGCCGCCGGCCTGTCCAGCCCGTCCAGCGTCGCCCACCAGCTCGGCGTGCTGGAGACCAAGGGCTACATCCGCCGCGACCCGCACCGGCCGCGCGCGCTCGAGGTGCTGCCGCCGGGGACCGCGCCGGGCGACTTCACCCGGCAGCTGATGGACGACGAGGAGAGCAACCTGCCGACCCCGTCCTACGTCCCGATGGTCGGCCGCATCGCCGCCGGTGGGCCGGTGCTGGCCGAGCAGGCGGTGGAGGACGTCTTCCCGCTCCCCCGCGAGCTGGTCGGCGAGGGCACGCTGTTCATGCTCCGCGTCGTCGGGGAGTCGATGGTCGACGCCGCGATCTGCGACGGCGACTGGGTCGTCGTGCGGCAGCAGCCGGTGGCCGAGAATGGTGAGATCGTCGCGGCGATGATCGACGGCGAGGCGACGGTCAAGACGTTCAAGAAGCGCGACGGCCACATCTGGCTGCTCCCGCACAACGCCGACTACGAGCCGATCGACGGCGACGACGCCACCATCCTGGGCCGCGTGGTCGCGGTCATGCGCCGCATCTGAGCGACGGCGCGCACGAGCCGGCATCGGCCGGGGCATCGAGGCCACCACACGCCCCGGCCGATGCCGCACATCTCAGGACGACGAGACCGCCAGGCGCTGCAGCGCCCCCGAGACGACCGCCTTGTCGCTGGTGAACCACATGGGCGGGAGCGACGCCCGCAGGTACGAGCCGTACCGGGCCGTCACCAGCCGGGGGTCGAGCACCGCCACCACGCCTCGGTCGGTCGACCGGCGGATGAGCCGCCCGGCGCCCTGGGCCAGCAGCAGCGCCGCATGCGTCGCGGCCACCGACATGAAGCCGTTGCCGCCCGCCTTCTCGACCGCCCGCTGCCGCGCCGACGACAGCGGCTCGTCCGGCCGCGGGAACGGGATGCGGTCGATGACGACCAGCTGGCACGACCCGCCCGGCACGTCGACGCCCTGCCACAGCGACAGCGTGCCGAACAGGCAGGTCTTCTCGTCGGCCGCGAACGTGCGCAGCAGCGTCGCCACCACGTCGTCGCCCTGGCAGAGGATCGGCAGGTCCGGCAGCCGCTTGCGCACCGCCTCGGCCGCCTCCTGCGCCGCGCGCCGGGACGAGAACAGCCCGAGCGTGCGCCCGCCGGCCGCCGCCATCAGCTCGACCAGCGTGTCGACGACCTCCGGGCGCAGGCCGTCGCGGCCCGGCGTCGGCAGGTCGCGCGCGACGTAGAGGATGCCCTGCTTGGCGTAATCGAACGGGGAACCGACGTCGAGCGAGCGCCACGCCGGTGCGCCTTCGCCGGCCAGCCCGAACGCCCCGGCGGCGGCGTCGAACGAGCCGCCCAGCTCCAACGTCGCCGACGTGGCCACGACGGTGTTCTGCCCGAACAGCCGCTCCCGCAGCAGCCCGGCCACCGACAGCGGCGCGACCCGCAGCGACCGGCCGCCGCGCTCGCGGTCCTCGACCCAGACGACGTCGTGCTCGCCGTTGGCGACCAGCCGCTCGGCCGTGCCGTAGACGTCGTCGACCATCGTCTTGGCCGCCCGCCGGGCCGACTCGACGTCGGCGGCTCGCTCCTCGCGCGCGGACCCGCTGAACCCGGACTGCACCGCCCGGGCCGCGTCGCGGACCCCGACCAGGGCCGCCAGCAGCTGCTCGGGCACGGTGTCGAGCCGGCCCACCGGCGCGTCGAGCAGCGCCGCCCGCAGCTGCTCCCCCGCAGCGCGCAGCTCCTCGGCGTCGCCGTCGTCGACATGGGCCCGGGAACGCACCGCCGCGCGGTCGATGACCCCCGGCCACAGGTCCGCCGTCGCGACGCCGGTGACCCGCCCGGCCAGCTCGTGCGCCTCGTCGACCACCACGACATCGTGCTCGGGCAGCACCGGCAGCCCCTCGAGCGCGTCGATGGCCAGCAGCGCGTGGTTGGTGACGACGACGTCGGCGCCGTCGGAGCGGGCCCGGGCCACCTCGGCGAAGCACTCCTGCCCGTACGGGCACCGCGCCGCGCCCAGGCACTCGCGCGAGGACACCGAGACCTGCGACCAGGCGCGGTCGCTGACGCCGGGCTCCAGCCGGTCGCGGTCGCCGGTGCCCTTGGTGGCGGCCTGCTCCTCGGCCCACTCGCGGGCGCGCAGCACCTCCGCGCCCAGCGGACCGGCGGACAGCTCCTCGACGGGGACGAGGATGCCCTGGTCGTCGGGCGCGCCGTCGCGGACGCGGTGGAGGCAGGCGTAGTTAGCCCGCCCCTTGAGCGTCGCCCACTTGGGCGGCCGGCCCAGCAGCGGCTCGGCCGCCTTGGCCAGCGCCGGCAGATCGCGGTCGACCAGCTGCGCCTGCAGCGCGAGCGTCGCCGTCGCGACGATGACCGGCCCGTCGGAGGCGTCGGCGTGCAGCAGCGCCGGCACCAAGTAGGCCAGCGACTTGCCGGTGCCGGTGCCGGCCTGGACCAGCAGGTGCTTGCCGTCGGCGACCGCCTCGCCGACCGCCTCGGCCATCTCGACCTGCCCAGGGCGCTCCGTCCCACCGACGGCCGCGACGGCTGCGGTGAGCAACTTCTCGACCGTCACATCGCCCTCATTCACCGGCCCGACACTACCCGACCCGCCAACCCGGAAAGCGGTTGTCCACAGCCGCGTCTTCACCCTGTCCGAGGCCCGTGATGGAATGCCGGGATGACGTATGACGCGGTGCCGCTGATCCCCCGGGACGTCCTCTTCGGGAACCCCGAGCGGGTGCTCCCCACGCTGTCCCCGGACGGCTCGAGGCTGGGCTTCGTCGCCCCCGACGAGGGCGTGCTCAACGTCTGGGTCGGTCCCGCCGACGACCCCGCCGCCGCCCGCCCGGTCACCCACGACCGGCACCGAGGCGTGCGCACGTTCATGTTCTGCCACGACGACCGCACGCTGGTGTACCTGCAGGACACCGACGGCGACGAGGACTGGCGGCTGTACGCGCTGGACCTGGAGTCCGGCGCGGCCGAGCTGGTCACGCCGCAGGACAAGGTCACCGCGTACATCGTCGAGCACAACCGCTGGCACCCCACCTCGATCCTGATCGGGCTGAACGCCGACAACCCGCAGCTGCACGACCTGTACCGGCTCGACCTCGCCACCCGCGAGCTGACCAAGGTCGCCGAGAACCCCGGCTACGCCGGCTGGCTGGTCGACTCCGACCAGCGGGTCCGCGGCGGCGTCGCCATGACGGAGGAGGGCGGCGCGGTCGTCTACCGCCGCGGCGACGACGGCGACGACGAGCCGTGGTTCGAGATCGGCCCCGACGACGTCCTCACCACCGACGTCGCCGGGTTCAGCCGCGACGGCTCGGCCGCGTACCTGCTGTCCAGCGTCGGCGTCAACGCCGCCCGGCTGATCCGCGTCGACCTCGCGACCGGCGCCGAGACCGTGCTGGCCGAGGACCCCGAGTACGACGCCGGCGGCGTGGCCCAGCACCCCGAGACGCTGGAGCCGCAGGCCGTCACGTTCATCAAGGAGCGCAAGTCCTGGACCTTCCTCGACCCTGCCTTCGGCGCCGAGGTCGGCGGACTGATCCAGCGGCTGCACGGCGAGGTCGGCATCTCCCGGCCGGTCCGCGACGACCGCACCTGGCTGGTGCACGACGTGCTGTCCGACGGCCCGGTCCGCTACTACCGCTACGACCGCGACTCCGGCGGGCTGACGTTCCTGTTCTCGCACCGCCCGGAGCTGGAGCAGTACGACCTGGCCGAGATGGAGCCGTTCTCCTACACCGCCCGCGACGGGCTGACGGTGCACGGCTACCTGACGTTCCCGCGCGGCGTCGAGCGCGCCGGGCTGCCGGCGGTGCTCGACGTGCACGGCGGCCCGTGGGCGCGCGACACCTGGGGCTACAACCCCGAGGCGCAGTGGTTCGCCAACCGTGGCTACGTCTGCGTGCAGGTGAACTTCCGCGGCTCCACCGGCTACGGCAAGGCGTTCGGCAACGCCGGCAACAAGGAGTGGGGCCGCGCCATGCACACCGACCTGCTCGACGCCGTCGAGCACCTGGCCGGCCAGGGCCTGATCGACCGCGACCGGGTCGGCATCTACGGCGGCTCGTACGGCGGGTACGCCGCGCTGGCCGGTGCCGCGTTCACGCCCGACGTGTTCCGCTGCGCCGTCGACATCGTCGGGCCGTCGAACCTGCTCACGCTGCTGGCGTCGGTGCCGGAGTACTGGAAGCCGCAGATCGCGCTCATGCACAACCGCGTCGGCAACCCCGAGACCGAGCGCGACATGCTGTGGGACCGCTCGCCGCTGTCGAAGGTCGACCAGATCACCATCCCGTTGCTGGTCGCGCAGGGCAAGAACGACCCGCGGGTGAAGATCGCCGAGGCCGAGCAGATCGTCGCCGCGCTGCAGGAGAAGGGCCTGGACCACGAGTACCTGCTGTTCGAGGACGAGGGCCACGGCCTGGCCCGGCCGGAGAACCGGGAGCGGTTCTACGCCGCCGCCGAGCGGTTCCTGGCCACACACCTGGGCGGCCGCGTGCAGCCGGACTGACGAAAACGGGCAGTGCCGTCATACGGGTGAACTCTGGACATCTAGTGATCTAATCACTAGAACTCTCCTATGGTCACTCGTCATCGAAGCCGTGTCCTCCTCGCCGGCACCGTCGTGCTCACGCTCGGCGGTGCGGCGCACGCCGCACCCGCGTCAGCAGGGGCGGCCGCGGCGTGCGCCACCGTTCCCGCCGTCACCGGCGCCGCTCCTGACGCGGCGCTCACCGGCCTGTTCACCGCCTACGGCAACGACAACACCGCGCTGGACGATTGGACCGGCGCCGACGGCACCTACTCCGTCCCACTCAAGGACGGCCGCGTGTTCTGGGTCTTCTCCGACACGTTCCTCGGCAAGGTCGACGCCGACGGCGGCCGCTCCCCCGTCACCGACGAGGGCGGCACGACGCCGTTCCTCAACAACTCGTTCGTCGTCCAGGACGGCGACGAGCTCGAGACGATCTACCGGGGCAGCGCCGACGATCCCGAGCCGCTGATGCCGCCGGTCGACGGCTCGCACTGGTTCTGGGCCGGCGACGCCCACGCCAGCGGCAACGTCATCGAGGCGACGTACCAGGAGTACGAGCGGTTCGGCCCGGGCGCCTGGGACTGGCGCTGGAACCGCAACGTCCTCGCCCGCTACTCCCCCGAGCACCCGGACGAGCCGCTCAGCGTGCACGACCTGCCCTCGTCCGCGGGCATCTCGTGGGCGTCGGCGATCCGGCGGGTCGGTCCCTACACCTACGTCTACGGCGTCGAGGACCACGGCGCGGTCAAGTACATGCACGTCGCCCGGGTCCGGGGCGCCAGCCTGCTCGGGACCTGGGAGTACCGCACCGCCGACGGCTGGTCGCGCGACGAGGCCGACTCCGTCAGGGTGATGGACGGCGTCGCCAACGAGTACAGCGTGTCACGGCACGACGGCCGGTATCTGCTGGTCACCCACGACACGACCGTGCCGCTCAACGCCGAGATCGTCGCCTACGCCTCGTGCTCGCCGTATGGGCCGTTCACCGACAAGACCGTGCTCTACACGACGCCGGAGACCGGCGCCGGTGGCAGCTACGGCGACCCGAACATCTTCACCTACAACGCGCACGCCCACCCGCACATCGACCGCGACGGCGACCTCGTCGTCTCGTACAACGTCAACACGTTCGACAACACCGACCACTACGAGGACGTGTCGATCTACCGGCCGCGGTTCATCACGGTGGACTTCGCGGACTGACTGGGCCGATCAGCGACGGGCGACGGCGTACGGCTCCAGTGCCGCGGCCAGCGCCTCGGGGACCCGGGCCCGCACCCGGGTCCCTTCGGCCTCGTGGTCCAGCGACAGCACCTCGCCGATCGTGTGCACCCGCGCCACCAGCTCACCGTGGTGGTACGGCACCAGCGCCTCGACCTCGATCGGCGGCTGCGGCAGCTCGCTCTCGATCAGCGCGCGCAGCTTGTCGATCCCGGCGCCGGTGCGCGCGGAGACCGAGACCGCGTGCGGCTCGTTGCGCAGTAGCCGGGCGACAACCATCGGGTCGGCGGCGTCGGACTTGTTGACGGCGACGATCTCGCGCACGCCGCCGGCGCCGATGTCGGCGAGCACCGAGCGCACCGCCGTCAGCTGGCCCTCCGGGTCCGGATGCGAGCCGTCGACGACGTGCACCAGCAGGTCGGCGTCGGCGACCTCCTCCAGCGTCGACCGGAACGACTCGACCAGCTCGTGCGGCAGGTGCCGGACGAACCCGACCGTGTCGGCCAGCGTGAAGACCCGGCCCTCGGCCGTCTGCGACCGGCGCACCGTCGGGTCCAGCGTCGCGAACAGCGCGTCCTCGACCAGCACGCCGGCGCCGGTGAGCCGGTTGAGCAGCGACGACTTGCCGGCGTTGGTGTAGCCGACGATCGAGACCGCGGGCACGGCGTTGCGGCGCCGGTCGGCCCGCTTGGTGTCGCGGGCGACGCGCATGTCGGCGAGGTCGCGGCGCAGCTTGGCCACCCGGGTGCGGATGCGCCGGCGGTCGGTCTCGAGCTTGGTCTCACCGGGACCGCGGGTGCCGACGCCGCCGCCCGCGCCGCCGGCGCGACCGCCGGCCTGCCGGGACAGGCTGGTGCCCCAGCCGCGCAGCCGCTGGCTGAGGTACTCCAGCTGGGCCAGCTCGACCTGCGCCTTGCCCTCGCGGCTCTTCGCGTGCTGGGCGAAGATGTCGAGGATCAGCATGGTGCGGTCGACGACCTTGACGCCGACCTTGTCCTCCAGGTTGCGCAGCTGCGACGCGGACAGCTCGCCGTCGACGATGACCGTGTCGGCGCCCTGCGCCTGGACGACCTCGCGCAGCTCCTCGACCTTGCCGGAGCCGACGAACGTGGCCGGGTCGGGCTTCAGCCGGCGCTGAGCGAGGCCCTCGAGCACCTGCGAGCCGGCCGTCTCGGCCAGCGCCGCGAGCTCGGCGAGGGAGTTCTCGGCGTCGGTGAACGATCCGCCGGGCCAGACGCCGACGAGGACGACCCGCTCGAGCCGCAGCCGCCGGTACTCGACCTCGGTGACGTCCTCGAGCTCGGTCGACAGGCCCACCACGCGCCGCAGCGCGTGCCGCTCGTCCAGGTCGTAGTCCCCCGTGGTGTCGCCGTCCACGAGGTCGAGCTCGTCGACCTCGGGCAGCTCGGCGGAGTCGTCATAGGGGTTGTATGCGTGGCCTGGACTGTTCGTCAATGTTCCTGCTTCCGCCGTTCGACGTCTTCAGGAACGACCATAGCTCGACCCGGTGGACGCCGCCCACCGTAATTTCGCCGCCGCGCGCAGCGTCGCCGCACGCCGCCCGGCCTTCCCGGTGGACTTCTCCTGGGCGCGCCTGGCCACTTCCTGCAGCACGGCCTCGCGTCGCTGCTTCTCCGTCGCACCCATGGGCACCGCCTTCCGTCAGGCGCGCGGCCGGCCTCGTTGCCGCCCCACGTTCACCACGTTAGGCCCGCTCCCCGGCGATCGCATCGACCGCGAGTCTGACGTCGTGCTCCTTCTACTGAAGGAGACGTCGTCGGGGTTGTTCCGGATGCTGTGATCTGGGTCACAGCACGACGGTGCCCCGCAGTCCGAGCACGGCCGGGCCGGTGAGCAGCAGTTCTCCGTCCGGCCGCTCCGTCACGACCAGCCGCCCGCCGGGGACGTCGACGAGATACCGGGAGCCCGCCCCGGCCCCGTCACGGCGCATGGCCGCCCACGCCGCGGCGCACACGCCGGTACCGCAGGACCGGGTCTCGCCGACGCCGCGCTCCCACACCCGCATGGCGATGTGCTTGTGCCCGCGGTCGGCGACGAACTCGATGTTGGCTGAGTCGGGGAAGGCGGCGGCCGGCCGCAGGTCCGGCTGCGTGGTCAGCGAGCCGGCCTCGTCCAGGTCGTCGACGAACACGACGGCGTGCGGGTTCGGCACCCGGACCGGCACGGCCTCCCAGGTGCGCCCTGCGGTGCAGACGAAGGCCAGCTGGCGGGTGGCGGCCGGCTTGGCCCGGCCCATCTCGACGGTGATCTGCCCGTCCTGCTCGGCATGCACCGTCCGGGCGCCGCCGCGCGTGGCCAGCGTGAGCACCGGGCCGTCGGCCAGGCTGTTCTCCCACAGGTAGCGGGCCATGACGCGCACGCCGTTGCCGCACATCTCGGCGACGGAGCCGTCGGCGTTGCGATAGTCCATGAACCACTCGGCGTCGTCGGCCTGCTCCCGCACCTCCGCGGCGGTCTCCGTCCGGGTGACCCGGATGACGCCGTCGGCGCCGATGCCGGCGTACCGGTCGGCCAGCCGCCGCACCGCCGCCTCGTCGAGTCGGCCGGCCAGCGCGCCGTCGGCGTCGGGGACCAGCACGAAGTCGTTCTGCGTGCCATGTCCCTTGACGAAGGAGATCCCGCTCACGACCGACGATGGTAGGTCAGGGCGCGCTCCAACCGGTCATCGGCGTCGAACGGCACCCAGCCGATGCGGTCGTCCTTGCCGAACCAGGCGTGCTGACGGCGGGCGAACCTGCGCGTGAGCTGCACCGTCTCGGCGCGCGCCGCGTCCTCGGTCTCCTCGCCGGCCAGGAACGCCAGAACCTGCGCGTAGCCCAGCGCCCGGCTCGCCGTCGGTCCTTCGCGCAGCCCCTGCGCCTCCAGCCGCCTGACCTCGTCGACCAGCCCCTGCTCCCACATGTGGTCCACGCGCCGCTCGATCCGCTCGTCGAGGACGTCGCGCGGGACGTCCAGGCCGATCTGCACGACGTCGTCGTAGTGGTACTCGCGCGGCGGCAGGGTCGCGGTGAACGGGCGGCCGGTCAGCTCGATGACCTCCAGCGCGCGGACCACGCGGCGGCCGTTGGTGGGCAGGATCGCGGCCGCGGCGGCCGGGTCCCGGGTGGCGAGGCGTTCGTGCAGCGCGGCGGCTCCGACCCGGGCGAGCTCGTCCTCCAGCCGGGACCGGACGGCGGCGTCGGTGCCGGGGAACTCGAACCGGTCCAGCACCGCGCGGACGTAGAGCGCGCTGCCGCCGACCAGGATCGGGGTGACGCCGCGCTCCCGGCAGTCGTCGATCGCGGCGCGGGCGAGCCGCTGGAACTCCGCGACGGTGGCCGGGCGGGTGACGTCGTAGAGGTCGAGCAGGTGGTGCCGGACCCCCTTGCGCTCGTCCGGCGTGAGCTTCGCCGTGCCGATGTCCATGCCGCGGTAGAGCTGCATGGAGTCGGCGTTGACGACCTCGCCGTCCAGCCGGAGCGCGAGGTCGACGGCGAGGTCGCTCTTGCCGGCCGCGGTGGGTCCGACGACGGCGACGACGGGGACGTGCTGGCTCACCCGCCGAGTGTGCCACGCGGCGGAATTGTCACGAACGCGTTGCGGGCCGTCCGAGCCGGGGGTATGAACGTCCGTGGGAGCACTGGTCGAGCCGCACTGGGCGGCCGACGGCCCACGTCAACGAGGGGAAGTGCCGATCATGGGCTTCGACGAGATCAAGAACAAGGTCCAGGACATGGTGTCCGACAACGCTGACAAGGTCAGCGACGGCATCGACAAGGCCACCGACTTCATCGACGACAAGACCGGCGGCAAGTACAGCGAGCACCTGGACGGGGTCGACGACAAGGCCCGTGACTTCATCGACGGGCTCGACGGCGAGAAGGGCGAGGACAACCCGCCCCAGTCCTGACGCGGTCGAGGGAGCGGCGCGCGCGTCAGCCGTGCCGCTCCCAGACGCCGACCAGGTAGCCGACGCCGAACGGCGCGGCCTCGTAGCCGACCTCGGCGTCGTACAGCTGCTCGCCGGCGGCGCCCGCGAGCACCGTCAACGCCTGCCGCCCCGCCTCCGCCCCGGTCTCCGCGGCCAGTTCCGCGTCGAGACCCAGCAGCTTCTCCGCCTCACCGCCGCGTAGCGCCTCCGCCAGCGCGGCGTCGTAGCTCTCCGCTCTGGCCCTCAGGTCCTGCGGCGTCGTGTCCGCGCGCAGCGGCGACCCGTCGGCCATCACCAGCAGCGCGACCCGGTCGGCGCGCGCCGCGACTTGCCGGCCCAGCTCGACGCCGTCGCCGTCACCTACCGTCGCGGTGTGGACCGGCCCCTCCCAGCCGTCGCGCTGCAGCAGCCAGGCGCCGACGGTGACCGAGAGCGGGAGGTTCGTCGTCGCTGTCGTCTCGCCGGGGAGCGCGACGGTGACGTCGAGGCCGTAGGACGCCAGGCTGCCCGCCCGCCCGGCCTCGCCCACCGTCGACTCCCCCGGCCCGACGATGACCA
>NZ_POTW01000145.1 GCF_003236295.1 Jiangella anatolica | reverse complement strand
GGGCTGGTCCCTGGTCATCGGGCTGGGGCTGCTCGCCATCGGCGCGCTGTGGCTGGCCAGGGTGCCGGCTGACGGCGGCTACGTCCTCGACGTGTTGCCGGCGTTCCTGCTGGCCGGCTTCGGCTTCGGGCTGTGCGGGCCCGCGCTGCAGATCGGCGCGCTGACCGGCGTCGCGGAGCAGGACACCGGGCTCGCGGCCGGGCTGGTCGAGACGACGCGGGAGATCGGCGGCGCGACCGGGGTCGCGGCGGTGTCGGCGGTGCTGGTCGGCGGGTCCGGTCTGGCCGGGTTCCACCTGGCGTTCGGCTTCGTCGCCGTGCTCGCGCTGCTCGGCGTGGTCGCGACCGTCGCCGGGTTCGCCGGCCGGAAATCAGGTTGAGCGGGCAGGGCAGATGCCCGATGCTCGTCCTCGTGGCCGGCCCGTGGCGGCGCGACCCCGCCTTCCGGTCGCTGTTCGCGGCGCGCACGATCTCGTTCCTCGGCGACTCGCTCAGCCTGGTCGCGCTCATGCTCCATGTCGCGGACACGGCCGGGCAGGCGCTCGCGGTCGCGCTGTTGCTGCTGGCCGGCGACCTGGCGCCGGCGCTGCTCGCGCCGCTGACCGGCGCGGTGAGCGACCGGTGGGACCGGCGCCGGGTGATGATCGGCTGCGAGCTGGCCCAGGCCGGGCTGCTGGTGGCGATCGCGGTGTCGCTGCCGCCGTTGCCGCTGCTGCTGGCGCTGGTGGCGCTGCGGGCGGTCGCCGGGCATGTGTTCCTGCCGGCGTCGCGGGCGGCGGTCGCGACCCTGGTCCGGCCGCGAGACCAGGCCGCGGCGAACTCCGCACTGGGCCTGGCCACCAACGGCGGCGAGGCGCTCGGGCCGCTGGTCGCGGCGGCGCTGTTCCCGGTGGCCGGCGTGCGCGGCGTGCTGCTGGTGGACGCGGCGACGTTCCTGCTGTCGGCGCTGCTGCTGCTCCGGCTGCCCGCACTGCCGCCGTCGGGGCCGGCCGGGCCGCGCGACGGCCTGCTGACCGACGCCCGGATCGGCCTCGGCGTGCTGTGGCGGACGCCGGCGCTGCGGATCGTCGGGCTGGGGTTCTGCGCCGTCGTCGCGTTCAACGGCATCGACGACGTCGCGCTGGTGCTGCTGGCCCGGGACACGTTCGGGGCCGGCGACTCGGCGACGGCGGCGCTGCTGGCCGCCGTCGGGATCGGGCTGCTGGCCGGCTACGCGCTGCTCGCGCGTTACTCGTCGCAGGCCTCCATGGTGTGGCTGCTGGTCGCCGGGTTCGCCGTGAGCAGCGTCGGGAACCTGCTGACCGGGCTGGCGTGGGCGGTCACGGCGGCGTTCGCGCTGCAGACGGTGCGCGGATTCGGCATCGCCGCGATGGACGTCGCGACGAACACGCTGCTGCCGCGGCTGGTGCCCGACGCGCTGCTCGGGCGGGTGTTCGGCAACCTCTACGGTGCGATCGGGCTGGCCGCCGGCGTCTCCTACCTCGCCGGCGGCCTGCTGCTGGACGCGACGTCGGCGCCGGTCACGTTCGTGCTCGCGGGCGCGGGCGGCACGCTGGCCACCGTCGCCGTCGCGGTCACGCTGCCCCGGGCGCTGCGCCGCCGTCAGCCCTGAGCGACGAGGTCCGCGAGGCGCTCGTACTGCTCCAGGATGCCCGTGATCATGCCGGAGTCGACGGCGAAGTCGAGCACCTCCGGCGCCGGGAAGACCGTCACCCAGAGCACCCGGGTGCCGCCGTCGACCTCGTCGAACGTGATCGTCTCGACGGCGGGCGGGCCGCCGGCCGGCTCCAGGTCCGGCGCCGTCGTGCGGACCAGCCGCTTCGGCGGGTCGACCTCGAGGTACTCCCCCTGGAACGCGATCTCGCCTCCGTCGTACCGGTTGATCCACTTCCACCGGCCGCCGGGGCGCAGGTCCAGCTCGACCACCTCCGTGGTGGTGCCGTGCGGGCCGATCCAGTGCGCGAGGTGCTGAGGCACCGTCATCGCGGCCCACACCAGCTCGCGCGGCGCGGCGAACACCCGCTCGATGACCAGCTCCGATCCGTCCGCGACCACCGTCGTGGCGGCGTCGCCCAGCTCGCGTCGGCTCATGGCGTCTCTCCGTTCTGCAGGTCGCTGAGGTACTGGTCCAGCCGCTCGACGCTGTCGCCGAGGAAGTCGCGGTACAGCGCCATCCAGCTGACGACATCGCGCAGCGGCTCCGGGCGCAGCCGGCACGAGCGCCACTGCGCCCGTCGCGTCTGCTCGATCAGCCCGGCCTTCTGCAGCACCTTCACGTGCTTGGAGATGGCCGGCAGCGACACGTCGAACGGCTCCGCGAGCTGCCCGACGGTCGCCTCGCCCCGCGTCAGCCGGGCCAGGATGGCGCGGCGGATCGGGTCGGCGAGCGCGGCGAACGTAGTGGTCAGCTGATCGTCCAGGACCGGCATTTTCCCCTCCGGTTAATTAACTAGACAGGAAAGTACGATTGCCGCCACGAAATGTCAACCGGAGTGTGAACCGAACGGGGCCGGTGCGCGTCCTACAGTCGCGGGCCGGATCGGCAGCGGGCGCCGGCCGTGAGAATGCTCCCGACGTTGGGCGGCTGCGGGCTCAGCGATCGTTGGCAGCGAAGTGACCGCCTGTGCGGCGCCGGTCACCACGGTCACCGCCCCGCCGTCCGGCCCGCGCCAATGCCGCTCACGGACGGCGGTTGCCGGACATGAGAAGGTCGCTCCGCCAGTTGGGGGGCAAGTGGCGGAGCGACCCTCGTGTGACACCCATAGTAGCGGAGCGTGACCAACTTGTCGCACTAAGTGATGGTATGGCCGCTGACCTGCGTCGATACCGGCCCTCTTCTCTCCAGAAACTCGCGCGCCGGATGCAACCGTGGATCACGCTGAGGAGTGATTGATGGTGAGGAGCCGATACCCGGTCGCACCGCCCGGGACGGCGATGTCAGGAGGTCCATCATGATCATCCGGCAACGAGTCAGGCGAACCGCGATCGCGCTCGCCACGGCCGTCATCGTCCCCCTCGGCCTGCTGGCGACCACCTCGGTCGCGCAGGCGGCGACGACCTACCAGGGCC
The DNA here is from genome assembly GCF_003236295.1 of Jiangella anatolica. Taxonomy (GTDB): domain Bacteria; phylum Actinomycetota; class Actinomycetes; order Jiangellales; family Jiangellaceae; genus Jiangella; species Jiangella anatolica. The sequence goes on along the minus strand of NZ_POTW01000145.1, from coordinate 8,383 downwards.
GCGTCACCGAGGGCATCAACGTCCGCAGCGCGCCGACGAGCTACGCCACGAAGGTCGGTTCGTACGCCAAGGGCGCCACCATCACGATCCAGTGCAAGGTCTACGGCCCGTCCGTCAGCGGCAACAGCCTCTGGTACAAGCTGGCGACCGGCCGCTGGGTCAGCGCCCGCTACGTCGCCAACATCGGCGCCGCGCCGCGCTTCTGCGGCGACGGCCACGAGTACACCGGCCGGGTGTCCTCGTCGACGTCGCTCGCGGTGCGCAGCGGCCCGAACACGGCGAACCTCAAGGTCAGCTCCGCACCGCGCGGCGCGACCCTGCACATCGTCTGCAAGGTCGACTCGCAGAGCGTCGACGGCAACCGGCGCTGGTACCAGCTCACCGGCGACGGCGGCGGCCAGTGGGTGTCGGCCCGCTACGTGACGAACGTGGGGGCGGCCCCGCCGTACTGCTGAGCCCTCCCAGGGAACGTGGGCGCCACACAATAACAACCGGGCGTACTGCTGAGCCCTCCCAGGGGAACCGACGGCGCCGCCTCAGGACAACCGGGGCGGCGCCGTCGCCGTCCGCGCCTTCACCCCGAGCAGCGTGAACGCCAGCGCGCCCGTGGCGGTGATCGCCAGCAGCGTCAGCCCCACGCCGTAGCCGTCCAGCAGCACTTCGTACGTCGCGCCCATGACCAGCGGCGGGAAGAACCCGCCGAGCCCGCCGGCGGCGCCGACGACGCCGGTCACCGTGCCGACCTTCTCCGGCGGGGCGAGCTTCGCGACCCAGGCGAACACGCCGCCGGTGCCCAGGCCCAGGAAGAACGCCAGCGCGACGAACGCGGCGCCGGCCGGCACCTCGACCGGCGGCTGGAACGCGACGACGATCGCCAGCACCGCCGTCCCCGCCAGCGAGATCGCGACCACCCGGCGCGGCCCGATGCGGTCGGACAGCACGCCGCCGAGGGGACGCGCGACGACCGCGGCCAGCGCGAACCCGGCGGTGCGGGTGCCGGCCGCCGTCAGGTCGAAGTCGTAGATGTCCTTGAGGTAGGTCGGCAGGTAGGTGGAGAACGCGACGAACCCGCCGAACGCGACCGCGTACAGGAACGACATCTGCCACGTCACCGGCAGCCGGACCGCCGCGGCCAGCTTCGGCAGCACCGGCGCGGTGTTCGGCGCCCAGGCCGGCGCGTCCCGCATCGACGTCCAGCAGATCGCCGCCATCGCGACCAAGGCGACCGCCACGATCACGTGCGTCGCGACGTAGCCGAACCAGTCCACGAACCGGGGCGTGAAGAACGCCGACAGCGCCGTCCCGCCCATCCCGGCCCCGAACACGCCGGTCGCGAAGCCCCGTCGCGACTGCTCGTACCAGGCGTTGACGAACGGGATGCCGACCGCGAACGTCGTCCCGGCGATGCCGAGGAAGAACCCGAACAGCAACAGCAGCCCGTACGACTCCGCCTCGCCGGCCACCGCGACCAGCACGACGAACGGCGTCGACAGCAGCATCAGGACCGGGAACATCAGCCGGCCGCCGAGCCGGTCGGTCAGCGTGCCGGCCAGGATCCGGCCGACCGAGCCGACCAGCACCGGCGTCGCCACCAGCAGCGACTTCTGCCCGGAGGACAGGTCCAGCTCGCCGGTGTAGCGCACCCCGAGCGGCGCGATCATGTTCCACGCCCAGAAGCTGACGGCGAACGCGACGGTGGCCAGCACCAGGTTGCGGGTCTGGCCGGCGCGGCGGTCGGTGGTCATCGTCGCTCCCTGGTCTGGCCCGGCGAGGGCACCATGGCGTCGCGGCTGCGATAGACGATGTAGGGCCGGAACAGGTAGTGGATCGGCGCGGTGAACGCGTGCACGAGCCGGGTGAACGGCCAGATCGTGAACAGCGCCATCCCGACCAGCGTGTGCAGGTGGAACTGCACCGGCGCGGCGGCCATCGAGTCGACGTCGGGCTGCAGCGCGAACAGCGACCGGAACCACGGCGACACCGACTCGCGGTAGTCGTGCGCCTCGTGCCCGGCGCCGACGCTGACCAGCGTCGTCCACAGGCCCAGCGCGATCGCGCCGACCAGCACGACGTACATCAGCTTGTCGTTGCGGGTCGTGGCCATGAAGACCGGGCCGGTCGTGCGGCGCCGGTAGATCAGGATCGCGATGCCGGCCAGCGTGCATACGCCGGCGATGCCGCCGAACAGCAGCGCGTTGAAGTGGTAGATCCCTTCGCTGACGCCGGCGGCCTCGGTCCACGACTCCGGGATCACCAGCCCGCCGACGTGCCCGACGATCACGACCAGCAGGCCGAAGTGGAACAGCGGCGAGCCGATCCGCAGCAGCCGCGACTCGTAGAGCTGCGACGACCGCGTCGTCCAGCCGAACTTGTCGTACCGGTACCGCCAGATCGAGCCGGCCACCAGCACGACCACCATGACGTACGGGAGCACGCCCCAGAGCACCGTGTTCACGGCCGGTCCCCGTACGGCTGCAGCTCCAGGCCGACCTGTTCGACCGGTGGCGGCGCGACCTGGGCGTGGACGGTGGCCCGGTCCGGCGGCGACTCCCCCGGCAGCGTCGCGCAGACCGCGGCGACCCCGGCGGCGTACGGCGTGCCGAGATCGAGCAGCGCGAACCTCAGCAGCTCCAGGGACGGCCGGTACTCCTGCAGCAGCGCCGTGCCGGCGGCGGGGTCGGCGATCGCGGCGAACTCCAGCACCGTCGGCAGATGGTCGGGTAGCTCGCCGCGCAGGTCGACGACGAAGCCGCTGTCGCGGTAGGCGGCCTTGAACCGGGCCAGCACCTCGCCGCGCCGCCGGGTGTCGCCGTCGGTCCAGTAGGACAGGTGCAGCGCCCGGTCCCGGCTCAGGTCGAAGACCTCGACGTAGTCGCGCTGCAGGTCGCCGAGGTCGCGCCCGGTCAGGTGCTCGACCAGAGTGGCCAGCAGGGTGACGGCCGTGGATTGCGGCTGCTCGGTCAGTGCGCGGCCCAGCAGCGGCAGCCGTTGCGCGAGCGACTCGTCCGGGTAGTCCAGGCACCACGAGGCGACCTGGTGGACGACCCGGTACTCAGTGGCGTGGTCGCGGCGGCGGCCGATCACGACGCACCGTCCTTCGGCGGCGGGAACAGGCCGTCCGGGCGGCCGTTGCCGTCCCAGTTGAGCAGGTTGACCCGGCCGCTGAGGTCGCCCGGCGGGGTGTCGCTGGTCTGGCGCTGCTTCAGCGCCTGGAACGTCTCGACGGCGACCGGCACCGGCCGGCCGCTGGCCTCGCCGAACGGCCCGGACTCGTACATGCCCGGGCCGTCGTCGACGTCGAGTGCGCAGCCGATCTCCTCCAGGTCGTGCGCCTGCTCGGCGTGCGCCGTCGGGATGACGTAGCGCTCGTCGTACTTGGCGATCGCGAGCAGCCGGTAGAGCGCGTACAGCGACTCCTCCGTCAGGCCGACGGACGCCGGGACGGCCGGGTCCGGGTCGCGGCCGAGCGTGACGTCGCGCATGTAGGAGCGCATCGCGGCCAGCGTCCGCAGCACGTTCGTCACCGTCGACGTCCTACCGGCGGTGAACAGCTCGGCGAGGTACTCGACCGGGATCCGCAGCGCGTCGATCGCGCCGAACAGCGTCGCCCGGTCCTCGGCGTCGTGGCCCTGCTCGGCCAGCAGGTCGACCACCGGCGACAGCGGCGGCACGTACCAGACCATCGGCATCGTCCGGTACTCCGGATGCAGCGGCAGCGCGACGCGGTACGTCTTGGCCAGCGCGTACACCGGCGACCGGCGGGCCGCGTCGATCCAGTCGTCCGGCACGCCGCCCGCTCGCGCCGCCGCGGCGACCTCGGGGTCGGCCGGGTCCAGCATGAGGTCCAGCTGCGCCTCGTAGAGGTCCTGCGGGTCCGGCGTCGCGGCGGCCGCCGTCACCCGGTCCGCGTCGTACAGGAACAGCCCGAGGTAGCGCAGCCGGCCCACGCAGGTCTCCGCGCACACCGTCGGCAGCCCGACCTCGACCCGCGGGTAGCAGAACGTGCACTTCTCCGCCTTGCCGGAGCGGTGGTTGAAGTAGATCTTCTTGTACGGGCAGCCGGTGACGCACTGGCGCCAGCCGCGGCAGCGGTCCTGGTCGACCAGCACGATGCCGTCCTCGCTGCGCTTGTAGATCGCGCCGGACGGACACGACGCCATGCACGACGGGTTGAGGCAGTGCTCGCAGATGCGCGGCAGGTAGAACATGAACGTCCGCTCCAGCTCGAAGCGGATCTTCTCCTCGGACTCGCGCCGCACCTTCTCCACGACCGGGTCGAGGTGCCCCAGCTCGCTCGTCCCGCCGAGGTTGTCGTCCCAGTTCGCCGACCAGGTGACCTTCGTGTCCTCGCCGGTGATGAGCGACTTGGGCCGCGCGACCGGGAAGTCGTCGCCGAGCGGGGCCTCGGTGAGCGTCCGGTAGTCGTAGGTCCACGGCTCGTAGTAGTCGGCCAGCTCCGGCTGCACGGGGCTGGCGAAGATGCTGAGCAGCCGCCTCGCCCGTCCGCCCGTGCGCAGCTCCAGGTTGCCCCGCTTGTTCAGCCGCCAGCCGCCGCGCCAGCGCTCCTGGTCCTCGTAGCGACGGGGATAGCCCTGGCCGGGCCGGGTCTCGACGTTGTTGAACCAGACGTACTCGGTGCCGGCCCGGTTGGTCCACGCTTGCTTGCAGGTGACCGAGCAGGTGTGGCAGCCGATGCACTTGTCGAGGTTCATCACCATCGCCAGTTGCGCCATGACCTTCATCAGTAGGTCACCTCCTGCGACCGCTTCCTGATGGTCGAGACCACGTCGCGCTGGTTCCCCGTCGGGCCGAGGTAGTTGAACGCGTAGGAGAGCTGCGCGTAGCCGCCGATCAGGTGCGTCGGCTTCACCAGCAGCCGCGTCACCGAGTTGTGGATGCCGCCGCGCCGCCCGGTCGCCTCCGACTTCGGGACGTCGATCGTGCGCTCCTGAGCGTGGTGGACGTAGACGACGCCTGGTGGCATGCGGTGGGAGACGATGGCGCGGCCGACGAAGACGCCGTTGGCGTTGACGCACTCGACCCAGTCGTTGTCGTGGACGGCGATGGCGCCGGCGTCGTGCGGGCTCATCCAGACCACCGGGCCGCCGCGCGACAGCGACAGCATCAGCAGGTTGTCCTGGTACTCGGAGTGGATCGACCACTTCGAGTGCGGCGTCAGGTAGCGGACGGTGACCTGGCTGGCGCCGTCCGGGCCGAGCCTGGGCTCGCCGAAGAGGCGGTGGAAGTCCAGTGGCGGGCGGTAGATCGGCAGCGCCTCGCCGTAGTCGATCATCCAGTCATGGTCGAGGTAGAAGTGCATGCGGCCGGTGAGCGTGTGGAACGGCTTGAGCCGCTCGATGTTGACGGTGAACGGCGCGTACCTGCGTCCCCCGGTCTCCGAGCCGGACCACTCGGGTGAGGTGATGACGGGGACGGGCGCGGTCTGCGTGTCGGCGAAGGTGATGCGCTTCTCCTCCGAGCCCTCCGCCAGGTCGGCCAGCGGCTTGCCGACGCGTTCCTCCAGCGTGCGGAAGCCCTGCACGGCCAGCGCGCCGTTCGTCGTGCCGGAGAGGGTGAGGATCGCCTCGGCCAGCTTCTCGTCGGTGTCGATGGCGGGGCGGCCGTCGGCGGCGCCGCCGAGCATGACGCCGTTGCTCCTGGCCAGCCTGTGGGTCTGCTCCTCGAGCCGGTAGGTGACGTTCTTGACGGTGAAGCCGAGCGTGTCGGCGAGCGGGCCGATGGCGGCCAGCTTGTCCGCGATGGCGGTGTAGTCGCGCTCGACGACGGTGACGACCGGCCGGGTGCCCTGGGCCCGTCCGCCCGGTCCGCCCAGCTCGCCGGGGGTGTCGTGCTGGAGCGGGACGGTGACCAGGTCCTTCCTCGTGCCGAGGTGGTGTCTCGCCAGCTCGGAGAGCTTGCGGGCCAGCAGGTGGAAGGCGTCGAAGTCGGTCTTCGCTTCCCACGGCGGGTCGATCGCCGGCGTGAACGCGTGCACGAACGGGTGCATGTCGGTCGAGGACAGGTCGTGCTTCTCGTACCAGGTCGCGGCCGGCAGCACGACGTCGGACAGCAGTGTCGTCGACGTCATCCGGAAGTCGGCGGAGATGAGCAGGTCGAGCTTGCCCTCGGGCGCCTCGTCGTGCCAATTCACGTCGTTCGGGCGCGGCGTGTTCGGGTTCTCCGCGCCCATGACGTTGGAGTGGGTGCCGAGCAGGTGCTTGAGGAAGTACTCGTTGCCCTTCGCCGACGAGCCCATGAGGTTCGAGCGCCAGAGGACGAGCGTCCGCGGCCAGTTCTTGGGCGCGTCGACGTCGGCGATGGCGGGTTGGAGTGTGCCGGTCTGGAGGGCTTGGGCGACGTAGTCGGCGGGGTCCTTTGCTTGGCCGTTCTCGACCGCGGCGGCGGCGTCGTCGGCGACCTGCAGCGGGTTCGCGTCGAACTGCGGGTAGAACGGCATCCAGCCGAGCTTCGCCGACTCGGCGATCGTGTCGGCGGTGTGCCGCGCCGTGGTGCTCGTGCTCAGCGGCGACGCCAGCGACGCCGTCGAGTACCCGTCATTGCGCCACTGGCCGGTGTGCATGTACCAATACGCCGTGCCGATCATCGTGCGCGGCGGGCGGGACCAGTCCAGCGCGTTGGCCAGCGAGATCCAGCCGGTGATCGGGCGGCACTTCTCCTGGCCGACGTAGTGCGCCCAGCCGCCGCCGTTGCGGCCCATGCAGCCGGTGAGGATGAGCAGCGCGAGGATGGCCCGGTACGTCGCGTCGCCGTGGAACCACTGGCAGACGCCGGCGCCCAGGATGATCATCGAGCGGCCGCCGGACTCCTCGGCGTTGGCGGCGAACTCGCGGGCGATGCGGACGCACTGCTCGGCCGGGACGCTGGTGATCTCGGCCTGCCAAGCCGGCGTGTACGGGGTGCTGGTGTCGTCGTAGCCGGCCGGCCACTGCCCCGGGAGGTTCGGCCGCTGGACCCCGTACTGGGCGAGCATGAGGTCGAGCACCGTCGTGACCAGGTGGCCGCCGACGCACCGGGCCGGGACGCCGCGTCGGAGGACCTCGCCGGATCCGTCGGGCTGCACGAAGGCCGGGAGGAGGACCTCGACGTTCTCGGTGGTGTCGCCGCCGGCCATGGTGAGGGCGGGTGTGACGCCGTCGAGGTCGAGGTTCCAGCGGCCCTTGCCGGACTCGGCGTACCGGAAGCCGATCGACCCGTTCGGGACGTTCGGGGCGCCGGTGGCCTCGTCGAGCACGACCGTCTTCCACCGGTCCTCTGCTGTTGCCCCGCCCAGGTCCGCGGCCGTGAGGAACTTGCCCGGGGTGAGCCCGTCGCCGCGGTCGTCCAGCCGGACGAGCATCGGCAGGTCGGTGTAGGTGCGGACGTAGTCGGCGAAGAACGGTGTCTGTCTGTCGACGAAGTGCTCTTTCAGGATGACGTGGCCCATGGCCATCGCCAGCGCGGCGTCGGTGCCCGCCTGGGCCGGCATCCACTCGTCGGCGAACTTGGTGTTGTCGGCGTAGTCGGGGCTGACGGTGACGACCTTGGTGCCGCGGTAGCGGACCTCGGCCATCCAGTGGGCGTCCGGCGTGCGCGTGACCGGGACGTTCGAGCCCCACATCATCAGGTACGTCGCGTCCCACCAGTCCCCCGACTCCGGCACGTCGGTCTGGTCGCCGAAGACCTGCGGGCTGGCCACCGGGAGGTCGGCGTACCAGTCGTAGAACGACGTCATCACGCCGCCGATGAGCTGCATGAACCGCGTCCCGACGGCGTGCGACACCATCGACATCGCCGGGATGGGCGAGAAGCCGGCGCACCGGTCCGGTCCGTACTCCTTGATGGTGTGGACGTGCGCCGCGGCGGCGATCTCGATCGCCTCGTCCCAGCTGGCTCGGACCAGCCCGCCCTTGCCCCTGGCCTGCTGGTAGGCGCGCCGCTTCTGCTGGTTCCTCGTGACATCCGCCCACGCCAGGACGGGGTCGCCGAGGCGCTGCTTGGCCTCGCGGTAGAGGTCGAGGAGGACGCCGCGGACGTACGGATAGCGCACCCGCGTCGGAGAGTAGGTGTACCAGGAGAAGGCCGCACCTCGTGGGCAGCCGCGGGGTTCGTACTCCGGTCGGTCCGGTCCCACCGACGGATAGTCCGTCTGCTGCGTCTCCCAGGTGATGATGCCGTCCTTGACGTACACCTTCCACGAGCACGACCCCGTGCAGTTCACCCCGTGCGTCGACCGGACCACCTTGTCGTGGCTCCAGCGGTCCCGATAGAAGACGTCGCCCTGCCGCCCTCCGTCCCGGAACACCGCCCGCCCGTCGTCGGACTCGTCCCAGCGGGTGAAGAAGCGCCCGGCCCTCAACAACGCCGCCGACGCCGTCCCGTCCAC
>NZ_POTW01000144.1 GCF_003236295.1 Jiangella anatolica | reverse complement strand
ACAACCATGGTGGTTGCCTCCTCTCACCTGATCAGTGACGGGACGGTTGGACCGGCCGGCGGACACATCTCAGTCGGGGCGACGCCACGCTCCTATCAAGTCACGCCGGCCGGTCCTTCACACCCCGGTGCCGGCAAAACGCATGAAGACCAGACCAACAGTCGGCAGCCACGCTACGAGCCAGACACCAAGGCGATCAGGATCCAACCAGCCGCGAACAGCGGCGACATCACCCTGACACTGACGGCCACGGTAGCCAGGCACGGACCCGGAAGTCGCCGTCCGGGGTGATTCCGTGCTCCAGCGAGCCGCCGGCCAGCTCCACGCGTTCGGCCAGCCCGATCAGCCCCGTGCCCGTGCCGGGGATCTCCGGCACCGGCACCGGGCCGGCCGAGCCGACCGGCATCCGGTTGCGCACCTCGACCGACAGCCCGCCGCCCGGCCCGCCCGTCAGGTTCACGATGACGCCGGTGCCGCGGGCGTGCTTGCGCACGTTCGTCAGCGCCTCCTGTACGACGCGGTAGGCGCAGCGGGCGACGACCGAGGGCGGCTCGGCGCCGTCGCCGGCCAGCTCGTCGACGACGGTGACCCTCATGCCGGCCTGCCGCGACTCGTCCACCAGCGCCGGCAGCTGCGCCAGCGTGGGCTGCGGCCGGTCCGGGTCGTCGCCGGACGACGGGGCCCTCAGCACGCCGATGATCTCGCGCAGGTCCTGCAGCGCCTGGTGCGCGCTGGCGCGGATCACGCCGGCCGCGGTCGCGACGTCCTCCCGGGGCGCGTCCGGCCGGTATTCCAGGGCCCCGGCGTGCACGCTGAGCAGTGAGATGCGGTGCGCCAGCACGTCGTGCATCTCGCGCGCGATGCGCTCGCGCTCCAGGTGCCGGGCCCGCTCCACCCGCAGCGCCGCCTCGGACTCGGCCTGGTAGGCCCGCTCGCGCAGCGACAGCACCAGCTGCCGGCGCGAGCGCACCAGCATGCCCCACAGCGTGATGACGGCGACACCGAAGATCGTGAGCAGCGCGGCCCACCGGTAGGCCAGCCCGGGATCGGGATAGATCCGGTAGAAGAGGAGGCCGGCGCAGGCGTGCACACCGGCCACGACGGCGGCGACCTGCCAGCGGCGGTGCACGGCGACGGTGAACACCAGGACGATCGCCGCGCCCGCGGCCGACGCGATCCCGATGGACACCAGGGCGATGGCGATCGCGAGCTGCACCGGCCAGCGCCGCCGCCACCACAGCGACACACAGGCCAGCAGGCCGACGCCGAGGTCGAGCAGCTGGACCAGCTCGGGCGGGTCGGTCTCCATCGCCGCGTCGAAGTTGGACAGGCCGATGAAGATCGCGATCAGGAAGCACAGCGTGTCGACGATCCAGTCGCGCACCGACCGGCGCACCCGGCCGCGCCGGGCCGCGTCCTCGGTGTCCGGCTCGACCCGCAGCATGCCCGGGAGCAGCGCGGGCAGCTCCGGGCTGCTGGCCGCCCGCCCGGGCACCTGCGTCGTCATGGGACACCACGCTACGAGCCGATCGGCGCCGACGGTAGCGACCAAGGTCGATCCGGGCCTAGACCTTGGTCGCACACCGGCAGCCTTCGGGCCGACGCGGCGGGACCGGTGGCGCGACCAGAGTGGATGCCATGATCACTGTCGAGCACCTGACGAAGCGGTACGGCGCGTTCACCGCCGTCGACGACGTGTCGTTCACGTGCGTCCCCGGCACCGTCACCGGCTTCCTCGGCCCGAACGGCGCAGGCAAGTCCACCACGATGCGGATGATCAGCGGGCTGACGCCGCCGACCTCCGGCAGCACCACCGTGAACGGCGTCGCGTTCCGCGACCTGCCCAACCCGGGCCGGCACATCGGCGTCCTGCTGGACGCGTCGGCGCAGCACTCCGGCCGCACCGGCCGCGAGATCCTGTCGCTGTCCGCGCAGCTGCTGGGCGTGGGCCGGAAGCGGGTCGACGCGATGCTGGAGCTGGTGGGCCTGGCCGGCGCGCCGGAGAAGCGCCGCGTCGGCAACTACTCCCTCGGCATGCGGCAGCGGCTCGGCCTCGCGCACGCGCTGCTCGGCGACCCGTCGGTGCTGATGCTCGACGAGCCGGCCAACGGCCTGGACCCCGAGGGCATCTTCTGGATGCGCGGCGTCCTGCGCGACTTCGCCGACCGCGGCGGCACCGTCATGCTCTCGTCGCACCTGCTGCGCGAGGTCGAGGCGGTCGCCGACCACCTCGTCGTCATCGGCAACGGCAAGATCGTCGCCGACGGCGCCAAGACCGAGCTGCTGCACGCCGGCGGCCTCTACGTCCGCGGCCTCGACGCCGCCCTGCTGGAGAAGGCGCTCACCGAGGCGGGCCTGTCCGTCCAGCCGACCCGCGACGGCGGCTTCAGCGTCGCCGCCGACGCCGAGAGCATCGGGCGCGCCGCGCTCGCCGCCGGCGTCGTCCTGCTGGAGCTGCGGCCGGCCGACTCCGGCGGCCTGGAGGAGATGTTCCTCCGCCTGACCTCCCACCCCGACGCGCAGAAGGATGCCGCCTGATGTCCGCACTCGCCACGCCCGCGGCCGGCACGCACCGGCCCACGAGGACCAGCCGTCCGTCGCTCGCCCGGCTCACCGCCGTCGAGCTGCGCAAGGCCACCGACACCCGGGCCGGCTTCTGGCTGCTCGCCGTCATCGCGCTGGTCGCGCTCGGCATGGTCCTGATCCAGATGTTCACCGGCGACGCCGCCGACCGTACGTTCTCCGACTTCCTCGTCGGCGCCCAGCTGCCGGTCGGGCTGTTGCTCCCGGTCGTCGGCATCCTCGCCGTCACCGGCGAGTGGTCGCAGCGCACCACGCTGAGCACGTTCGCGCTGGAGCCGCGGCGCGAACGGGTCGTCGCCGCGAAGCTGTCCGCGGCCGTCCTGATGGCCGTCGGCGTGGTCGTCGCCAGCCTGGCCTGGGCCGCGCTGGCCAACGTCGTCGCACCGCTGGTCACCGACGCCGACGGCAGCTGGAGCTTCGGCGCCGAGGACTTCGGCCGGGTCGTGCTGTTCCAGGTGATCGGCATGCTGGTCGGCAGCGCGTTCGGACTGGCGCTGCTGAGCACGCCGCTGGCCATCGTCCTGTATTTCGTGTTGCCCACCGCGTGGACCATCCTCGGCACTACGATCTCCGCACTGGAGACCCCGGCCGAGTGGCTGAACTATCAGGCCACGACCATGCCGCTGATCGACGACGGCGGCCTCAGCGGCACCGAGTGGGGCCAGTTGGGCACGTCGCTGGCACTGTGGCTGCTCCTGCCGCTCGCCTTCGGCCTGTGGCGGGTGCTGCGCTCGGAGATCAAGTAGGGATGCCGACGATGGACGCGAGGACGAACGGCCCGGGCGGCGAGACGGTGGTCGGCCGCCCGGCCTGGGAGGCGGTGCTGGTCTGGGCCGGGTTCCCGGTGCTGGGCGCACTGCTCGGGCTCGGGGTCGGGCCACTGGCCGACTGGGCGATCGACAGCTCCTGGGTGCCCGAGGTCGGTCCGATCCGGTTCATCTCGGAGCTGCCGCAGCCGCAGGGGACCTTCGTGACGGTCGCCGCCGGTGTGGTGCTCGGCGTGCTGGTGGCGCTGACGGCGGAGGGCGAGGTGCTCCGCGTGGCCGTCGGCCCGTCCGGCGTCACGCTCACCCGCGACGGCAAGACCCGCAGCATCGCCCGCGGCGACGTCACCACGGTGTTCGCCGACGGCAAGGAGCTGGTGCTGATCGGCCGCACCGGCGTCGAGCTGGCCCGGGAGAAGTCCGACCTGGCGACGCCGCGGCTGGCGGCCGCGTTCACGGGGCAGGGCTACCCGTGGCGCGACGGCGGCGACCCGCACCGCGACGAGTACCGCCGCTGGGTGCCGGACGAGCCGGAGCTGCCGGCCGGAGCGAACGCCGTGCTCAAGGCGCGCTCCGTCGCGCTGGAGAAGGGCGACCAGCGCGACCTGGCCGAGCTGCGTGACGAGCTGTCCAAGCTCGGGGTCGTGGTGCGTGACCAGGACAAGCGGCAGTACTGGCGGCATGCCAAGATGGGCGGATGACGCAGACCCCCGCCGCGACCCCGAGCACCGCCGACGCGGAGGTCGTCGACCTCTGCCGTGACCTGCTGCGCATCGACACGTCGAACTTCGGCGACGGCAGCGGCCCGGGCGAGCGCAAGGCGGCCGAGTACGTCGCCGAGAAGCTCGCGGAGGTGGGCCTGGAGCCCGTCGTGTTCGAGTCCGCGCCGGGCCGCACCACCGTCGTCGCCCGGGTCGAGGGCGCCGACCCGGCCCGGTCCGACGCGCTGCTCATGCACGGCCACCTCGACGTGGTCCCGGCCGACGCCGCGGACTGGACGCACGACCCGTTCTCCGGCGAGATCGCCGACGGCTGCGTGTGGGGGCGCGGCGCCGTCGACATGAAGGACATGGACGCGATGATCCTGGCGGTCGTCCGCGACCGGCTGCGCGCCGGCCGCCGTCCGGCCCGGCCGCTGATCCTCGCGTTCCTCGCCGACGAGGAGGCCGGCGGCGGGCTCGGCGCCCACTGGGCCGTCGACCACCGGCCGGAGCTGTTCGAGGGCGCGACCGAGGCGATCAGCGAGGTCGGCGGGTTCAGCCTCACCGTCGCCGAGGACAAGCGGCTCTACCTGATCGAGACGGCCGAGAAGGGCATCGACTGGATGCGGCTGACCGTCACCGGCCGCGCCGGCCACGGCTCGATGGTCAGCGCGAACAATGCCGTCACCGAGCTCGCCGAGGCCGTCGCCCGGGTCGGCCGGCACGAGTGGCCGGTCCGGCTCACGCCCACCGTCCGGTCGTTCCTGGAGGAGGTCGGGCAGGCGTTCGGCCTGGAGTTCGACCCCGACGACCCGGAGGCGCTGCTCGGCCAGCTCGGCAACCTCGGCCGGATCGTCGGCGCGACCCTGCGCAACACCACCAACCCGACCATGCTCAAGGCCGGCTACAAGCACAACGTCGTCCCCGGCCGCGCCGAGGCCTACATCGACGGCCGCTTCCTCCCCGGCCAGGAGGCCGAGTTCGCGGCGACGCTGGACGAGCTGCTCGGCCCGAACGTCCAGCGCGAGTCCCTTGTCCACGACATCGCCGTCGAGACCTCCTTCGACGGCCCCCTCGTCGACGCGATGAGCGCGGCCCTGCGGGCCGAGGACCCCGGCGCCCACCCGGTGCCCTACTGCATGTCCGGCGGCACCGACGCGAAGTCGTTCAGCCTGCTGGGGATCCGCAACTTCGGCTTCTCGCCGCTGCTGCTCCCGCCCGACCTCGACTTCGCCGGCATGTTCCACGGCGTCGACGAGCGCGTACCGGTCGACGGCCTGCGCTTCGGCGCCCGTGTCATCGACCGTTTTCTCGACCTCGCGTGACAATGAGTTACCTCTCCCTGGAATACCTGCCCGTGATGTAGTCTGCGCCGGACGTTTCTGACGCTTCGCTGCTAAGTGCACATTTCTGGGGGCACACCTTGAGGTTTCCTATGCGGACTGCTGTCCGCACACTGGCCGGCGTGGGTCTGATCGGAGCCACCGCGCTCGGTCTCGCCGCACCGGCACCTGCTGAGGAGATTCCGTACGACTTCAGCCTCAGCCTGATCGCCTTTGGCGGCAAGCCGGGCGACGCGACGGAGATCTACACCTCCATCGAGAACAAGGGGCCGCACTTCGCCGGCCGCAGCCTTGACCTCTCGGTCCCCGACGGCGTCACGATCACCGGCATGGTGGACGACGAGTTCGTCGACGGCACCGAGCGGCCGGACGAGGGCTGCGCCCTCGTCACGCCGCAGCGGGTCGAGTGCCACACGAACGCCGTGCTCGAGTACGCCAAGGGCGTCGACGCCACGTTCACAGCGGCCATCGACGACGACGTCACGGGGAATCTCAGCCCCGTGGTCCTCACCGTCACGTCGGACGACGGCGTCGAGAAGAGCACGGAGACGGAGCTTCCGGTCATGACCGGCGAGCCTGACCTCACCGCCGCGATCGGGCCCGACTTCACCGCGTCGGCGCCCCTCGGCGCGGCCTTCGACCAGACCGTCAAGGTCTACAACAACGCGTTCGTCCCCGGCTTCACGCTCGACTTCACCCCTGCACCGGGCGTGGCCGTCACGGGCGTCACCGGCCTGGACCTGGTCGACGGCACCGAGCGACCCGACGAGGGCTGTGTCATCGCGGCGACGGGGCGCCTCGAGTGCCACACCCCGTCCCCCGAGATGGGACCGTTCGAGATCACGGTCCACCAGCGGATGCCAGAGCACGCGGAGCAGTCGTGGCTCGGTGACGCCTCCGTGCACGTGGTGGGTGACCGGGGCGGCCAGGCGTCGGACGCGGCGGCGGTGTACGTCGCCTTCGATCGACGCGCGATGGAGGTCACCGCGACGCCGTCGGTGACGGGCGCGGCCGGAGAGATCGTCGAGATCGTCCTGACGGCCCGTAACGATGGCATCTTCGGGCCGAAGGGCCGGATCGCGGCGTTGACGGTCCCCGCGGGCGCGACGATCGCCAGTGTGGAGGGTCTGGAGATCCTCGACGAGATGACCTGGGTGGACGACGGCTGTGTGCTGTGGACGCCGCAACAGGTGGAGTGCATCCGCGGGGCTGCGCTGGCACCCGGCGATACCGAGGAGTGGACCTTCCGGGTCCAGCTCGACACCGACGCGCCGGCCGGTGAACTGGGCGTCGCGGCTCTGACGTACAACGCCTGGGGCGAGGACTTCGAGGCGGAGACCGTCGTGACGGTGACGGGCGGCTCGGGCGACGAGACCGGTGGCGACGGCGAGGAACTGCCGAACACCGGGACGGACAGCACGACCGTCGCCGTGGCGGCGTTCGGCCTGCTGCTGGCCGGCGCTGCCGCGATGGCGCTGCGGGCACGTCGCTCCTGAGCGAGCAGCACACACGCGCGACGCTCTGGCCTGGGAAGGGTCAGAGCGTCGCGCGCACCCGCATGATCTTGCGACGCAGGACGATGTGGCGGGTGCCGTCGGGGTGGAGGCGCAACCGAGCGAGTTCCCAGTGGCCGTGTTCCGCCTGCTCGGTGAGCAGCCGGCGGGCCGCATTCCGCGACGTGGTGCGGGGGAGGGAGATGTGCCGGAACTCGTACTCGGTGGCCGGGACTCGGGAATTGAGGCTTCTCGCCACCGACCATTCCATTTACGTATCTTGCCACGCCCGGACCGGGTACGGTCGTCGACTGTGACCATGCCGCCGCACGACGCCGAGCGCCTGCAGGCCGCGCTCGACGACCTCACCGATGCACTGGAAGCCCACCTCAACGCCTGCCTGGCCCGCACCGGCGAGTCCGACCCGGTGGTCCAGGCGGCGTACAACAAGCTGCGGATCGCCGCCGACCGCTACGACGACCTCCTCTATGACGTGACCGAGGAGGTCACCCCGTGGGAGTTCCCGGAGGAGCCGCCCAGCATCGAGTACCAGGATCTCGAGGCCGAGCCCGGCGTGGTCGGCTTGCTCGTGCGCCGTGACTACGAGATCGACGACAACGACCGGCTGATCGTCGCCGGCCGGGAGGCGTACGGCGAGCTGTACCCGCAGGACCCGCGCGAGTCCGCCGTCGCCGACGTGTCGCACCCGGGGCGGGCGCTCTACCAGATGCTGCACGCCTACGGCGTCGACGGCCTGGACGAGCGGGCCGAGGAGGCCGGGCTGCTGCCGCGCGGCGGGACGGTGTGGGTGCAGGCGCTCGGCGAGGCCGAGGAGCAGACCCTCACCACCGACCCGTTCGGCGTCGCCGACGAGGACCTGCTCGTGTACCGCGTCGACGAGATCATCCACACCGACGACTGACGCGGGCGCGGCGGTCAGGTCTCCGGGTAGCCCAGGTCCAGCGCCGAGACCTCGTCCAGGGCCGCCCGGATCTCCTCCGGCAGGGAGAGGTCGTCGGACCCCAGGACGTCGCGCAGCTGTCCGGCGGTCCGGGCGCCGACGATCGCCGCGGTGACGCCGGGCCGGTCCCGGACCCACGTCAGCGCGACCTCCAGCGGCAGCGCGTCCAGCCCGTCGGCGGCGGTGCAGACGGCGTCGACGATCTTCGCCGAGCGGGCGTCGAGGTACTTGTCCACGAACGGCGCGAAGTGCGTCGTCGCGGCGCGCGAGTCGGCCGGGGTGCCGCTGCGGTACTTGCCGGTCAGCACGCCCCGCCCGAGCGGCGACCACGCGAGCACGCCGAGCCCGAACCGCGTCGCCGCCGGCAGCGCCTCCCGCTCGACCCCGCGCTCCAGCAGCGAGTACTCGACCTGCGTCGACACCAGCGGCGCCTGCGGACCGGCGACGGCGCGCTGGTGAACGGCGGCCGCGGCGGTCTGCCAGCCGGCGTAGTTGGAGATGCCGGCATAGCGGGCCCGGCCGGACGTGACCGCGTGCTCCAGCGCGCCCAGCGTCTCCTCCAGCGGCGTGCCGTCGCTCCACGCCGACACCTGCCAGAGGTCGACGTAGTCGAGGTCGAGGCGGTCGAGGGAATCGTCGAGCTGGTCCAGCAGCGCCTTGCGGGACACGTCGGCGCGCCCGCGACCCGCGGCCGGGCCGGGTGAGCCGGCCTTCGTCGCGATCACCAGGTTCTCCCGCGCCACTGCGCTGTCCAGCAGCGCGCCGATCAGCCGCTCGCTCTCGCCGCCGCCGTACGCCGCCGCGGTGTCGACCAGCGTGCCGCCGACGTCGGCGAACGCCTTGAGCTGCTCACGCGCGTCGTGCTGGTCGGTGTCGCGTCCCCACGTCAAGGTGCCGAGCCCCAGTCGCGAGACGGACAGCCCGCTTCCCCCGAGTCGTCGCTGTTCCACGCGGTGAGGCTACCGGGTGGCGCGTTTCCCCGCCGGGTAGAGTCGCCCGGAGTGTCTTGCGGGAGGTGACGGATGCGGCTCGGGCTGAACCTCGGCTACTGGGGTGGCGGCGACAACGACGTGAACCTGGCGCTGGCCCGGGCGGCCGACGAGCTCGGGTACGCGGTGGTCTGGGCGGCCGAGGCGTACGGGTCCGACGCGCCGACGGTGCTCGCCTGGGTGGCCGCGCAGACCTCACGCGTCGACGTCGGCAGCGCGGTCATGCAGATACCGGCCCGCACCCCGGCCACGACGGCGATGACGGCGGCGACGCTGGACAGCCTGTCCGGCGGCCGGTTCCGGCTCGGCCTCGGCGTCTCCGGCCCGCAGGTCTCCGAGGGCTGGCACGGCGTCCGCTTCGACCACCCGCTGGCCCGCACCCGCGAGTACGTCGACGTCGTCCGGCTGGCGCTGTCACGACAGCGGCTGGCCTACGACGGCGAGCACTGGCAGCTGCCGCTCCCGGACGGCCCCGGCAAGGCGCTGCAGCTGACCGTCCACCCCGTCCGGCCGACGATCCCGGTGTACCTCGCCTCGATCGGGCCGCGGAACCTGGAGCTGACCGGCGAGATCGCCGACGGCTGGCTGGGCGTCTTCTACGCGCCCGAGCACGCCGCCGAGTCGCTGGACCTGATCCGGGCCGGCCGCGAGAAGGCCGGCGCGACGATGGACGGCTTCGACGTCGTGCCGACCGTCCCGGTCGCCGTCGGCGACGACCTGGAGGCGTGCGCCGCGCCGATCCGGGCCTACTCGGCGCTGTACCTCGGCGGCATGGGCAGCCGGCAGCAGAACTTCTACAACGCGCTCGCCGTCCGGATGGGCTTCGGCGACGCCGCGCGCACCGTCCAGGACCTGTTCCTGGACCGCAAGCACCGCGAGGCCGCGGCCGCCGTCCCGCTGGACTTCGTCGACCGGACGGCGCTGATCGGCCCGCCGGAGCGGATCCGCGAGCGGCTGCACGCCTACGCGGAGTCCGGCGTGACGACGCTGGCGGTCGCGGTGCACGCCGGGCCGCTGGAGGAGCGCGTCGCCGCGCTGCGCACCGTCGCCGAGGCGCTGGACGCCGCCGGACTGGCATCCTGACCGGGTCGTAGGGGAGTCGACGCATCACATGGAGTGGTTCCACGCCGTCGTGCTGGGGGTGCTGCAGGGACTGACCGAGTTCCTGCCCATCTCGTCCAGCGCCCACCTGCGCATCTACCCGGAGCTGTTCGGCTGGGAGGACCCGGGCGCGGCGTTCACCGCCGTCACCCAGATCGGCACCGAGTCCGCCGTCATCCTCTACTTCGCCCGCGACATCGGCCGCATCATCAGTGCCTGGTTCCGTTCGCTGGGGCGTCGAAACCCGTCGCGTGGCCGGCGGCGGCGCGAGACCTTCGATCCGCAGGACGCCCGGCCATGGTCGCTTGCCTGGTTCCGTCGGAGTCAGTACGACCAGCAGGACGCGCGGATGGGCTGGTTCGTGATCATCGGGACGCTGCCGATCGCCGCGCTCGGCTACGTGCTGAAGGACGTCATCGAGGACGACTTCCGCTCGCTCTGGATCATCGCGACGACGCTGGTCGTGCTGGGCATCATCCTCGGCATCGCCGACCGCGTCGGCCGCAAGGAGCGCACGGCCGCCGACCTCACCTACAAGGACGCCGTCCTCATCGGGTGCGCGCAGGCGCTGGCGCTGATCCCGGGCGTGTCCCGGTCCGGCGCGTCGATCAGCATGGGACTGTTCCTCGGCCTGGACCGCAAGGCCGCCGCCCGGTTCGCGTTCCTGCTCGCCATCCCGGCGGTGCTCGGCTCGGGCATCTTCGAGTGGCCGAGCGCGATGGAGGAGGGCTCGGTCTACGGCGCCGGCCCGACCATCCTCGCGACGATCATCGCGTTCTTCGTCGGCTTCGGCGTCATCGCCTGGCTGATGCAGTGGCTGGAGAAGCGGTCGTTCGCGCCGTTCATCGTCTACCGCGTCGCGCTCGGGCTGTTCACGTTCGCGATGCTGGCGACCGGGACGTGGAGCGCGTGACGGACGAGCAGTTGGTGCGGACGCTGCTGCGCGAGCAGCACCCCGACCTGGCCGGCCTGCCGATCCGGTTCGCGGCGAAGGGCTGGGACAACGAGCTGTGGCGGCTGGGCGACGCGCTGGCCGTGCGGATCCCGTGCACCGAGCGCGGTCCCGAGCTGCTGCGCAAGGAGCACCGGTGGGTGCCGTCGCTCGCGGAGGTGCTCCCGCTCCCGGTTCCGACGCCGCTGCGGCTGGGCGAGCCGTCCGAGCGCTTCGGTCAGCCGTGGACCGTCACGACCTGGGTCGACGGCGAGCCGGCCGACCGCGTCCCGGTCACGCGCGGTGACGACTCCGCCGACGTGCTGGCGGGCTTCCTGCGCGCGCTGCACCAGCTCGCTCCGGCGGACGCGCCGGACAGCTCGGACCGCGGCGTCGCGCTCGAGCGGCTCGCCGACGCGACGGACGAGGGTATCGGCACGCTCGTCCCGCCGGCACTGGTGCCGGCCGCCCGCGCCGTCTGGGCCGACGGGGTGGCGGCGCCGCCCTGGACCGGCCCGCCGACCTGGCTGCACGGCGACCTGCACCCGGCGAACGTCACCGTCGCCGACGGGACGCTGGCCGGGGTGCTCGACTTCGGCGAGCTCTGCGCCGGGGACCCCGCGACGGATCTGGCGGCGGCCTGGACGCTGCTTCCGGCCGGCGCGGCGGCGCGGTTCTTCCGGGCGTACGGAGAGGTGGACGACGCCACGGTGCGGCGGGCGCGCGGCTGGACCGTGCGCACGTCGCTCGGCCTGATCATCGTCGGGCGGTCGAGGGCGGCGA
>NZ_POTW01000143.1 GCF_003236295.1 Jiangella anatolica | reverse complement strand
TCACACGAGCATCCGTTCTCGCCATGGACCAAATCCACGACAGGCTCAGGCGCCCCACTCCGCGCGACAACGGCGTGTCTCAGATCTACGTAGACATCCGGTGTCCCAGATCTACCCAGACTGAACACGACGAGCCGCCGGAGCGCGGCTACACGCCGGCGGACCGGCTCGATGGCGAGCCGCTGTGGCAGGCGCTGGCCACGCTGCCGCCGCGGCAGCGCGCGGTGCTGGTGCTGCGCTACTACGAGGACCTGACCGAGGGCGAGATCGCCGTCGCGTTGGGCATCAGCACCGGGACGGTGAAGAGCCGGGCCAGCCGGGCGATGACGAAGCTGCGGGCCGCCCTGGCCGAGACGACCGGCTCGCCGGCCGGGTCCGGGATGGCCTGATCGGGCTCAGGTCAAGCCCGGCCGGTGAGCCGGTTCAGGTCGGCGCGGCAGCGGCGCTCCAGCTCGTCCAGTTCGGACAGGGCGGCGTCGATGTCGCGCCGGCGCTGTTCCAGCTCCTTGCGCCGGTCCTCGATCTGGTCGAGCAGGTAGCGCAGCTGGCCGGTCTCGCCGGGCTCGGCGTCGTACATGCCGATGATCTTCTTGATCTCGTCCAGCGGGAAGCCGAGCCGCTTGCCGCGCAGCACCAGGCCCAGTCGGACCCGGTCGCCGTCGGCGAAGATGCGGCGGGTGCCGTTGCGGGCCGGGGTGAGCAGGCCCTGCTCCTCGTAGAACCGGATGGTCCGCAGCGTGACGCCGAACTCGTCGGCCAGTTCCGCGATGCTCCACGTCCGTTCTGCGTCCACCACAGTCTCCTCGTTCCAACCCCTGGTCCGGGCCTCCAACTTACGTTAACGTAAACGTCAAGTAGTGGAGGTGCCACGATGTTCGAGCTGTCCGCGGATCACGAAGAGTTCCGCTCGGTCGTCCGCGACTTCGCCAGGACGCGGATCGCGCCGCACGCCGCGGAGTGGGACCGCAAGCACGAGTTCCCCGTCGACGTCGTGCGGGCGATGGGCGAGCTGGGCCTGTTCGGCCTGACCGCGCCGGAGGAGTACGGCGGCGCCGGCGGCGGGCTGACCAGCCTGTGCGTGGCGATCGAGGAGATCGGCCGGGTCGACCAGTCGATGGGAATCACGCTGGAGGCGGCCGTCGGGCTGGGGATCACGCCGATCCTGTCCTACGGCAGCGACGAGCAGAAGGCCCGCTGGCTGCCCGACCTCATCGCCGGGCGGGCGCTGGCCGCGTTCGGCCTCACCGAGCCCGGCGCCGGGTCCGACGCGGGCGCGACGGCGACCCGGGCGACGCTCGACGGCGACGAGTGGGTCGTCGACGGCGCCAAGCAGTTCATCACGAACTCCGGCACCGAGCTGACCAGCTGCGTCACCATCACCGCGCGCACCGGCGAGCGGCCGGGCGGGGGCGCCGAGATCTCCGCGATCATCGTCCCGGCCGGCACGCCGGGCTTCATCGTCGAGCCGGCCTACGACAAGCTCGGCTGGCACGCGTCGGACACCCATCCGCTGACGTTCGACGGCGCCCGGGTGCCGGCCGGGAACCTGCTCGGCGAGCGCGGCCAGGGGTTCGGTCAGTTCCTCGCCACCCTCGACGACGGCCGCATCGCGATCGCCGCCCTGGCCGTCGGCTGCATCCAGGCCATGCTCGACGCGTCGCTGCCGTACGCGCAGGAGCGGACGTCGTTCGGCGTGCCGATCGGCGCGAAGCAGGCCGTCGCGTTCCAGATCGCCGACCTGCACGTGATGGCGCAGGCCGCGCGGCTGCTGACGTACCGGGCGGCGGCGCTGCGCGACGCCGGTGCGCCGGCCGAGCAGGTCAAGCAGGCGGCGGCGTCGGCCAAGCTGTACGCCACCGAGTCCGCCGTCACCGCGACCCGGATCGCCACCCAGGTGCACGGCGGCTACGGCTTCATGGAGGAGTACCCGGTGGCCCGCTTCTACCGCGACGCGAAGATCCTGGAGATCGGCGAGGGCACCAGCGAGATCCAGCGGCTCGTCCTCGCACGCGGACTGGGGCTGCCGGTTCAGGCATGATCGTGCCGTGAGCGAAAGGGGCGCCGTGGGGCGCGACCACTACGCCGAGGTCGGGGCGGCCCGGAAGGCCACCGAGGTCCCGTCCGAGGCCGGCGCCGCCAAGCTCGCCGCCCAGGGCAAGCTCTACGTCCGCGAGCGGATCGACCTGCTGTTCGACGCCGGCACCTTCGTCGAGGACGGCCAGCTCGCCAACGCGCTGGCGACCGGGCTGCCCGCCGACGGCGTCGTCACCGGCCGCGGGCTGGTCGAGGGCCGGCCGGCGCTCGTCGTCGCGAACGACCCCACCGTCAAGGCGGGCTCGTGGGGCGCCCGCACCGTCGAGAAGATCGTCCGCGTCACCGAGACGGCGCTGCGCGACGAGCTGCCGGTGTTCTGGTTCATCGACTCCGCCGGCGCCCGCATCACCGACCAGGTGGAGCTGTTCCCCGGCCGTCGCGGCGCCGGGCGGATCTTCCACAACCAGGTCGCGCTGTCGGGAAAGGTGCCGCAGATCTGCTGCCTGTTCGGGCCCAGCGCGGCCGGCGGCGCCTACATCCCGTCCTTCTGCGACATCGTGATCATGGTCGAGGGCAACGCGTCGATGTACCTCGGCTCGCCGCGGATGGCCGAGATGGTCGTCGGCGAGAAGGTGACGCTGGAGGAGATGGGCGGCGCCCGCATGCACGCGACGGTGTCCGGCTGCGGCGACAACCTCGCCGCCGACGACGCCGAGGCGATCGACCAGGCCAAGGCGTTCTTCTCCTACCTGCCCGGGTCCTGGCGCGCCGCGCCGCCGGCCTACGCCGCGGGGCCGCCGTCGCGTGAGTTCGAGCGGGACCTCGTCCCGGCCGAGGAGTCGGTCGGCTACGACATCCACGACGTCATCGACGCGCTCGTCGACGACGGCTCGTTCTTCGAGGTCAAGCCGTTGTTCGCGGCGGAGCTGGTGACGGGGTTCGGGCTGCTGGAGGGTCAGCCGGTCGGCGTCGTCGCGAACCAGCCGGCGGTCAAGGGCGGCGTGCTGTTCACCGACTCCGCGGACAAGGCGGCCCGGTTCATCTGGCTGTGCGACGCGTTCAACGTGCCGCTGGTCTACCTGGCCGACGTACCCGGCTTCATGATCGGCTCGGTGGTGGAGCGCGAGGGGATCATCCGGCACGGCGCCAAGATGATCACCGCGGTGGCCGAGGCGACGGTGCCGACGGTGTCGGTCATCGTCCGCAAGGCCTATGGTGCGGGGCTCTACGCGATGTGCGGGCCGGGGTTCGGACCGGACGCCTGCCTCGCGCTGCCGACCGCGAAGATCGCCGTCATGGGCCCGGAGGCCGCGATCAACGCGGTGTACTTCAACAAGATCGCCGCCATCGACGACGAGGACGAGCGGGCGGCGTACGTGGCCGGGCTGCGGCTGGAGTACGAGGCCGACATCGACATCCTGCGGCTGGCGTCGGACCTGGTCATCGACGCGATCGTGGAGCCGGAGGAGCTACGGGGTCAGCTGGTCGCCCGGCTCGCGGCCGCCGCCGGCAAGGACCGCCGCTTCTCCGACCGCCGCCACGGCGTGCCGCCGGTCTAGCGGGCGCCCGTCTAGCGGGCCGCCCGGCGGGCGCGGCGCCGGACCGGCTCGTGGTCGGGGTCGGTGCGCCACAGCTCGGTGATCGAGACGCCGAGCCGGCCGAGCAGCGTCCGCAGCAGCGGCAGCGACAGCCCGACGACGGCGTGGTGGTCGCCGTCGATGGCGGTGACGAACGGCCCGCCGAGGCCGTCGATGGTGAACGCGCCGGCCACCCGCAGCGGCTCGCCGGTGGCGACGTAGGCGCGGATCTCGGCGTCGGACAGGTCGGCGAAGTGGACCGTCGTGCTCGCGGTGTCGCCGACGGCGCGGCCGGTGCCGCCGTCCTCGGGCTCGCGCAGGTCGATCAGCCAGTGGCCGGTGTGCAGCACGCCGGACCGGCCGCGCATCAGCCGCCAGCGTCGCACCGCGTCGACGGAGTCGGCCGGCTTGCCGTGGATCTCGCCGTCCAGCTCCAGCACGGAGTCGCAGCCGAGCACCACCATGCCGGCGAACGTCTTGCCGGCCACCCGCTCGGCCTTCGCCCGGCCGAGCAGCAGCGGGACGTCGTGCGGCGGCACCGGGCCGCGGGACCGGGCGTCGGCCAGCACCGCGTCCTCGTCGACGCCGGAGACCTGGACGACGGGCTCGATGCCCGCCGAGCGCAGGGTCGCCAGCCGGGCGGGGGACTGGGAAGCGAGCAGCAGGCGCACCACGGGACCTCACGTTACCGAAAATGATCATCGGCGGTCGATCCCTGAATCAGGTTCGACCGCCGACGATCATCGGGTGGTCATGGTCACCGAGAGGTTAACGCCAAGTCGGCCGTCTTGTCTCGGACCTCGCCGCCGTCGGCGAACACGTCACCGTGCCGGTCGGAGTTGTAGACCGCCAGATCCAGCAGCCCCTCCCGCTTCGCGACGATGGTCGGCACCAGCGCCTGCCCGGCGACGTTGACCGCCGTCCGGCCCATGTCGAGGATCGGGTCGACGGCCAGCAGCAGGCCGACGCCGGCTAGCGGCAGCCCCAGCGTCGACAGCGTCAGCGTGAGCATGACGGTCGCGCCCGTCGTGCCGGCCGTCGCCGCCGAGCCCACGACGGAGACCAGCGCGATCAGCAGGTAGTCCGACACGGACAGGTCCAGGCCGAAGAACTGCGCGACGAAGATGGCCGAGATCGCGGGGTAGATCGCGGCGCACCCGTCCATCTTCGTCGTCGCGCCGAACGGCACCGCGAACGAGGCGTAGGACCGCGAGACGCCGAGGTTGCGCTCGGTGACCTGCTCGGTCACCGGCAGCGTGCCGACCGACGAGCGGGACACGAAGGCCAGCTGGATGGCCGGCCAGGCGCCGGTGAAGAACTTGACCGGGTTCAGGCCGTGCGCCCGCAGCAGGATCGGGTAGACGACGAACAGCACCAGCGCGAGGCCGATGTAGACGGCCAGCGTGAACCGGCCGAGCGAGCCGATCGCGTCCCAGCCGTAGTCGGCGACGGCGTAGCCGAGCAGACCGATGGTGCCGATCGGGGCCAGCCGGATGATCCACCAGAGCACCTTCTGCACGATGGACAGCGCGGCCCGGTTGAAGGCCAGGAACGGCTCGGCCTTCTCGCCCAGCTTCAGCGCCGCGATGCCGATCGCCGCCGACACGACCACGAACTGCAGCACGTTGAAGCTGAGGCTGGTCGCCGCGGCGCCGGTCTCCGGGTCGATCGACGTGTTCGCCGTCAGGGCGAGGAAGTTGGTCGGCACCAGGCTGGTGAGGAACGCCCACCAGTCACCGGTGCGGCCCGGCTCGGCCGCCTGGTCCTGGGTGACGGACGTGTGCTCGCCCGGCTGCAGGATCAGGCCGAGCGCGATGCCGATCCCGACCGCGACCAACGCGGTGAGCGCGAACCACAGCAGCGTCTGCCCGGCCAGCCGGGCCGCATTGGTGACGTTGCGCAGGTTCGCGATGCTCGCGACGATCGCGGTGAAGATCAGCGGGATGACGGCGGCGCGCAGCAGGTCGACGAACAGGCCGCCGACGGTGTCGAGGGTGCTGGTCAGCCAGTTGGGGTTGCCGTCGGCGGCCGGACCCAGCTCGCGGGCGACCAGGCCGAGGACGACGCCGAGCGCCAGGCCGATGAGGACCTGGATGGAGAAGGAGGGCAGGCGAAGGCGGCGCGTGGGCGCGCCGGCGGTCGCAGTGTCGGACATGCGAAGACCTTCCGGAACACAGGGGAGGACGAGGTGAGGGGCGGTGGCCGCGCGGCCAGCGCGGCGAGCTAGCCGCGACAGGCGGAACTGGCCTGCCGTCGCAGATCGACGTGCAGGCGCTGCGTGAGGCCCCAGATGTTCACCATGTCAGCGTGCTCAACGAGAGGCGATGAGCTGGCTATTCCCGGTTCGGGAGATTTCTCCGACTTTCAGCCCGGAGTCGATGGCGTACCGGGCCAGCCGCGCGAGGGCGTCCGCCTGCGTGGTGGCCGGCAGGTCCGCGACCACGCCGTGGACGCTGCGATAGACGAAATACTCGGCCACCTCCGCTCCCGACTCCAGCGTGAGCCGGTAGTCCGCCGACGCCAGCAGCACCCGGTCGTAGTTCGGCTCCGTCTCGTCCATGCGGGCGAGCTGGGTGTCGTCCAGCCAGAGCAGCATCGCTGTGTGCAGCGTGTGTCCGGCGGCCGCGTACGGCGCGTAGGGGATGTAGCCGGCCCGGCTGACGTGCGCCGAATGGCCCACGGCCAGGCCGTCCACCCGGGTCGAGAGGACGGGGATGGCGAAATCCGGGCCGCGCTCGGCGAACTTGTGCCAGAGCTGGCTCGGCGACGCGTTGGAGCCGACGGCCAGCAGCGGGCGCCGTCCGTCCAGGCGCAGGCCGGCGGGCAGCGGGCGTACGTCGGTGCCGGTCACGAGACAGGAGGCCATGACCGGCCGCCCCGGATAGCCGGCCGGGTGGACGAGCGGCGCGGAGGTCAGAGGCGGGCCAGCGCCTCGCGCAGCGGGTCGAGTCCGATCGAGCCGAGGTCGAGCGCCGCCCGGTGGAACTCGCGCAGGTCGAAGGCGTCGCCTTGACGGCGGCGGGCGTCGTCGCGGGCGCCCAGCCAGATCCGCTCGCCGACCTTGTACGACGGCGCCTGGCCGGGCCAGCCGAGGTAGCGGTCCAGCTCGAAGCGGAGGAACTCGTCGGGCATCCGGCAGTGCGCCCGCAGGACGCGTACGCCGACTCCGGCGTCCACACGCCCGCCGGCAGCCCGTCCGACGCCACCAGCGACGCCGGGATCTCCTTGCCGAGGTGGAAGCCGATGTCGACGACGACGCGGGCGGCGCGGAAGGACTGGCTGTCGAGCATGCCGAGCCGGTCGCCGGGGTCGTCGAGGAAGCCGAGGTCGGCCATCAGCCGCTCGGCGTAGAGCGCCCAGCCCTCGCCGTGGCCGGAGACCCAGCACAGCAGCCGCTGCCACCGGTTCAGCACGTCGCGGCGGTACATGACCTGCGCGACCTGCAGGTGGTGCCCGGGCACGCCCTCGTGGAACACCGTCGTGGCCTCGCGCCAGGTGGAGAACTCCTCGACGCCCTCGGGGACGGACCACCACATGCGGCCCGGGCGGCTGAAGTCGTCGCTCGGGCTGGTGTAGTAGATGCCGCCCTCCTTGGTCGGGGCGATGCGGCACTCCAGCCGGCGGATCGGCTCCGGGATGTCGAAGTGGACGCCGTTCATCGCCTCGATGGTGCGGTCGGACAGCTTCTGCATCCACGCCTGCAGCCCGTCGGTCCCGGCGATCTTGCGGGCCGGGTCGGCGTCGAGCGCGGCGACCGCGTCGTCGACGGTGCCGCCGGGGACGATGTCCTGCGCGACCTCGACCAGCTCGGCCTCGATCCGGGCCAGCTCGGCGACGCCCCACTCGTAGGTTTCGTCCAGGTCGATGGTGGCGCCGAGGAAGTAGCGCGACGCTACGGCGTAGACGTCGCGGCCGACGGCGTCCTGCTCACGGGCCGCCGGTGCGACGGTCTCGCGCAGGTAGCCGCCGAACGAGGCGAACGCCTCCGACGCCGCCGCGGCGGCGGTGTCCAGGTCGGCCCGCAGCTGCTCCGGGCCGCCGGCGGCGAGGCCGCCGAAGAACGTCGTCGCGATCCGGCCGGCCTGCTCGGCGACGGCGAGCACCTGGCGGCGCGCGGGCGGCCGGCCGGCGGCGACGTCGGCGTCCATCGTCGCCCGGTACTGCTCCAGCGCCTGCGGGACGGCGCGCATCCGGGTGACGATGTTCGCCCACTGCTCGGCGGTGTCAGTGGGCATCAGGTCGAACGTCTCGCGGGCCCAGTGCATCGGGCTCTCGATGACGTTGAGGTTGCGGTTCAGCCCCGCGTCGTCGAGCTCGAGGTCCAGCGACAGCCGCTCGCGCATCGACTCGCCGGCGACCCGTTCCCGCTCGTCGGCGGCGGTCGCGGTGGCCAGCGCGGCCAGCGTCCGCTCGGCCAGCGCCCGCCGCTGCGCGAACCCGTCCGGCGACAGGTCGGTGCTCTGCGCGTCGTAGCCGCTCAGGCCGGCGTAGGTGGCGGTGTACGGGTCGAGGGCGGCGTACTCGTCGACGTAGGCATCGGCGATCTCGTCGACGGAGCGCGAGGGCTGCGGGGTCGTCACCCAGCGACCCTATCCACTGAAAGGCTCAGCGGGGCAGTGCGCTGGCCCGCCAGGCCCCGGCGCCGGGCGCGAGCGGCGTCTGCCGCCGCTGCCAGTATGACGCCCATGACGATCGCGGCGGGGCCGACGGCGCGCGCCCGGCCGCCGCCGTCGCCGTCAGCGCGACGACGAGCGCGGCCACCTCCTCGTCGGTCGGATTGCCCCGGACGACCCGGAACAGCGGCGCCTCGCTCACGTCACGAGCCTACAGCGGGATGTTGCCGTGCTTCTTCGGCGGCAGCGTCTCGCGCTTGGTGCGCAGCGCCCGCAGTGCCTGGACGATCGCGATGCGGGTCCGCGACGGCTCGATGACGGCGTCGACGTAGCCGCGCTCGGCCGCGACGTAGGGGTTGGCCAGCGTGTCCTCGTACTCGGTGACCAGCTCCGCGCGCCGCTCGGCCGGGTCGGCGGCGTCGGCCAGCTCGCGCCGGTACAGGATGTTGACCGCTCCCTGCGCGCCCATGACGGCGATCTGCGCGGTCGGCCAGGCGAGGTTGACGTCGGCGCCGAGGTGCTTGGACCCCATGACGTCGTAGGCGCCGCCGTACGCCTTGCGGGTGATGGTGGTGACCAGCGGCACGGTCGCCTCGGCGTAGGCGTAGAGCAGCTTGGCGCCGCGCCGGATGATGCCGTTCCACTCCTGGTCGGTGCCGGGCAGGAAGCCGGGCACGTCGACGAACGTGAGGACGGGGACGTTGAACGCGTCGCAGGTGCGGACGAACCGCGCGGCCTTCTCCGACGCGTCGATGTCGAGGGTCCCGGCCAGCTGCAGCGGCTGGTTCGCGACGACGCCGACGGACTGGCCCTCGACCCGGCCGAAGCCGACGATGATGTTGCCGGCGAACAGCGGCTGCACCTCGAGGAAGTCGCCGTCGTCGAGCACGGCCTCGATGACCGCGTGCATGTCGTAGGGCTGGTTGGCGCTGTCGGGGACGAGCGTGTCCAGCGCGAGGTCCGCGTCGGTGGGCTCCAGCGACGCGACGGCGTCGGGGAACGACGGCGCCGGGTCCAGGTTGTTCTGCGGCAGGTACGACAGCAGCGCCTTCACGTAGTCGACGGCGTCGGCCTCGTCGGCGGCCATGTAGTGGGCGTTGCCGCTCTTCGTGTTGTGCGAGCGAGCGCCCCCGAGCTCCTCGAAGCCGACGTCCTCGCCGGTGACGGTCTTGATGACGTCGGGGCCGGTGATGAACATGTGCGAGGTCTGGTCGACCATGACGGTGAAGTCGGTGATGGCCGGTGAGTACACGGCGCCGCCCGCGCACGGGCCCATGATCAGCGAGATCTGCGGGATGACGCCGGACGCGTGCACGTTGCGGCGGAAGATCTCGCCGTAGAGGCCGAGCGAGACGACGCCCTCCTGGATGCGCGCGCCGCCGGAGTCGTTGATGCCGATCATCGGGCAGCCGGTCTTCAGCGCGAAGTCCATGACCTTGACGATCTTCTCGCCGAACACCTGGCCGAGGCTGCCGCCGAACACGGTGAAGTCCTGCGCGAACACGGCGACCTGGCGGCCGTCGACGGTGCCGAAGCCGGTGACGACGCCGTCGCCGTAGGGCCGGTTGGCGTCCATCCCGAACGCGGTGGAGCGGTGCCGGGCCAGCTCGTCGAACTCGACGAACGAGCCCTCGTCGAGCAGCAGCGCGATCCGATCCCGGGCGGTGCCCTTGCCACGCGCGCGCTGCTTCTCCACGGCCCGCTCCGAGCCCGCGTGGACGGCGTCGTCGATCCGCTGCCGCAGGCCGGCGAGCTTGCCCGCCGTCGTGTGGACGTCCGGAACGTCGGCTGTCATCAGGAGGCCCTCCGTCGCTCGTCGAAGCCATTGCAGGGTAGAACACCGTGTCTCGCTCTGTGGGGCACGGCCACGGCGTTCCACGTCGGCTGTCTACGCTGGACGCATGGCCTCCACTGCCACCGGATCCCGTGAAGCGGCGCGCTTCGAGATGCCCGAACGGCTGCGTGCCGACGTCCGGCAGCTCGGCGACGCGCTGGGCCAGGTGCTGCGCGAGTACGGCGGCGACGCCCTGCTGGCCGACGTCGAGCGGCTGCGCGAGCTGACCATCGCCTCGCACCACGAGGACCAGACGGTCGCCGACGACGCCGCCGCGCTCGCCGAGCAGCTCGTCGCGTCGTGGAGTCTCGACCGCGCCGACGAGGTCGCCCGCGCCTTCACCGTCTACTTCCACCTGGTCAACGCCGCCGAGGAGTACCACCGGGTCCGCTCGCTGCGGGCCGGCGACCGCGCCGACCACCCGCTGGCCGGCACCGTCGCGAAGGCGGTCGAGGACGTCGCCCGGCTGGCCGGGCACGACAAGGCCAAGCACCTGCTGGACGGGCTGGAGTTCCGGCCGGTCCTGACCGCGCACCCCACCGAGGCCCGCCGCCGGGCCATCGTCACGTCCATCCGGCGCATCGCGCACCTGCTGGAACGCCGCGACGACCCCCGCCTGGGTGCGTCGGAGGACGCGGAGACGCACCGGATGCTGCTTGAGCAGATCGACGTGCTGTGGCGCACGGCGCCGCTGCGGGTGGACCGTCCCGGCCCGCTGGACGAGGTCCGCACCGCGATGTCGGCGTTCGACGACGTCCTCTTCCACGTCGTGCCGCAGGTGTACCGGCGCGCCGAGATGGCGCTGGCCGGCGGCGCCGAGACGGTCGCCGCGCCGCAGGTCCCGGCGTTCGTCCGGCTCGGCTCCTGGATCGGCGGCGACCGCGACGGCAACCCGCACGTCACCAGCGCCGTCACCCGGCAGGCGATGGCCATCCAGTCCGACCACGTGCTCCGGGCGCTGGAGTCCGCGTGCACCCGGGTCGGCCGCGGGCTGACGCTCGACGCCGGCAGCACGCCCGCCGCCACCGAGCTGCGCCGCGTCCTCGCCGACGCGCAGGCCGCGCAGCCGGAGCTGTACGCCGAGCTGGCGGCGCGCTCGCCGAACGAGCCGCACCGCATCGCCGTCCTCTACGCAGCCGCCCGCATCGGCGCGACCCGCCGGCGCGACGCCGACCTCTCCTACACGTCGGCCGCCGAGCTGCTGGCCGACCTGCGCGCCGTCCAGGCCAGCCTGGCCGAGGCCGGCGCCGCGCGGCAGGCCTACGGCGAACTGCAGGGCCTGATCTGGCAGGTCGAGTCGTTCGGGTTCCACCTGGCCGAGCTGGAGGTCCGCCAGCACAGCGCCGTGCACCGGGCGGCGCTGGAGGAGATCCGGGCCGGCGGCGTGCTGTCCGACCGCACCGAGGAGGTGCTGGCGACGATCCGGGTGATGGCGCAGATCCAGGCCCGGTTCGGCGCCGACGCGTGCCGCCGCTACGTCGTCTCGTTCACCCAGTCCACCGACGACGTCGCCGCCGTGTTCGAGCTGGCCCGGCACGCGCTCGACGGCCGGCCGATCGCCCTGGACGTCGTGCCGCTGTTCGAGACCGGCGCCGACCTCGCGGCCTGCGTCGGCATCCTCGACGGCGTGCTGGAGCTGCCCGAGGTCCAGGCGCGGCTCGCCGAGACCGGCCGGCGCATGGAGATCATGCTCGGCTACTCCGACTCGGCGAAGGACGTCGGGCCGGTGTCGGCGACGCTCGCGCTGTACGACGCGCAGGACCGGCTCACGGCGTGGGCCCGGGAGCACGAGATCACGCCTGTCTCTTATACACATCTGACGCTGCCGACGACTTAATAGGTGTA
>NZ_POTW01000142.1 GCF_003236295.1 Jiangella anatolica | reverse complement strand
TTCGCCGCTCGAGTACCCCGAAGGGCCTTTCCGCTCGACTTGCATGTGTTAAGCACGCCGCCAGCGTTCGTCCTGAGCCAGGATCAAACTCTCCATCAATGAATATGCGATCACTCAAAAGAGTGGATCAACCATCATCAGAAGAAACTCAACCCCAGCAACACAACCATCCCCCGGTAAGAGGACAATTGCGCTACCAAAGGAATCCAACAAACCAACAACCCCACCAAAGTGAAGATGTCAGCCCGAGGACACAAACAAACTTGGCATCAACCAAACATCATCAGGCACACTGTTGAGTTCTCAAAAATCGGACGCACCCACTTGATTTCCTCTCGGAAATCTCCGTGAGACGCTGGTGTTACTTTAGGTTTTCCCGGTCTGCCGAGTCAAATTCGCTGCTTTCTCGAATTTGGCCGGCTGTCGGTCGAACGACCCTCGCCCGGGCAACCCGTCTAGCCTAGCCCACCGGGTTCCTCGGATCAAGCCCGCAGGCCGATCTGATCGAGCTCAGTGGGAGGCCCCCGAGTCCGGCGCACCGTTCCCGGTGCTCCCGCGCTCTCGTGGGCCGACGGAGAACTTACAAAGATCAGCGGGGCGGAGTCAAATCGACGGGCGGGGGCCGGTTCGCGCGTTCGCGCCCCCAGGCCGTCGCTCCGGTAGTACACCTGGTGAGAGCCCTGATCACGGGCCTGTCGCCGACCCAGGACGGTGCGTCATGCAGGAGTACCAGCCGTACGAGCCATCCGCCTATCCCGTCACGTTCTCCGTCGACTACCCGGACCGGCCGCTGAACCGGCTGACGACCTTCTTCCGGCTGATCGTGGCGATCCCGATCCTCATCGTGCTGGGCAGTGTCGCCGGCGGTACCTGGCAGTGGTCCTACGACGACGCCGAGGCAGCGGCGGCCGGCGCCGGCGGGCTGCTGTTCTTCGGGCCGCTGCTGATGATCGTCGTGCGTCAGAAGTACCCGCGCTGGTGGTTCGACTGGAACCTGGAGCTGCAGCGGTTCGCGAACCGGGTCAGCTGCTACCTGGCGCTGATGGACGACCGGTATCCGTCGACCGACGAGCATCAGTCGGTGCGGCTGGACTACGCCTACCCGGACGTGCGCACCGACCTGAACCGGTGGCTGCCGCTGGTGAAGTGGCTGCTGGCGATCCCCCACTACATCGTGCTGTTCTTCCTCGGCATCGGGGCGTTCGTGGCGGTCGTCATCGCGTGGTTCGCGGTGCTGTTCACCGGGCGGTACCCGCGCGGGCTGTTCGACTTCGTCGAGGGCGTCATCCGGTGGAACAACCGGGTCGCCGGGTACGCCTTCACGCTCGTCACCGACCGGTACCCGCCGTTCCGGCTGGAGCCCTAGCCGGACGACGTCTCTCAGGTTGCTCTTAACCTCGGCGCGCACACTGGCGGACGTGCGGGTCCTTGTCGTCGACGACGAACCGGTGCTCCGGGAGTCCCTGGCGCGTTCGCTGCGCTTCGAGGGCTACGCCGTCACGACCGCGGCCGACGGCGTCGAGGGGCTGCGCCGCTTCCCCGACGTGCGCCCGGACGTGCTGGTGGTGGACGTGATGATGCCGCACCTGGACGGCATCGAGCTGTGCCGCCGGCTGCGCCGCGACGGCGACCGCACGCCGGTGCTGATGCTGACGGCGCGCGACGCGGTACGGGACCGGGTGCTGGGGCTGGACGCCGGCGCGGACGACTATCTGGTGAAGCCGTTCGCGCACGAGGAGCTGCTCGCGCGGCTGAGGGCGATGCTGCGGCGGACGGCGTCGACGGAGGACGAGGCGCCGCTCGTGGTCGGCGACCTGCGGCTGGACCCGCAGACCTGGCAGGTGCGCCGCAACGGCCGGGAGATCACGCTGACGCGCACCGAGTTCGGCCTGCTCGAGCTGCTCATGCGCCATCCGCGCCAGGTGCTCACGCGCACCCAGTTGTACGAGGGGGTGTGGGGCTGCGACCTGGACGGGTCGACGAACTCCCTGGACGTCTACGTCGGCTACCTGCGTAAGAAGCTCGAGGCCGGCGGCGAGCCGCGGATGCTGCAGACCGTCCGCGGCGTCGGCTACAGCCTGCGCGCGGCGCCGTGACGCTGCGGGCCCGGCTGGCGCTGCTGACGTCGGCCGCGGTGGCGCTGGCCGTGATCGCGGCGTCCGTCACCGCGTGGCTGCTGATCCGCTCCAGCCTGCTGGACGAGATCGACCAGCGGCTGCTCTCGCGCATCCCCGACGTCGAGGAGATGGCGCAGACGGCCGCCGAGCTCCCCGACGGCGCCCGCCACCGCATCTCACTGGTGATGGGCAACGAGCCGCTCGGCATGCAGACGATCACGCCCGACGGCTCGGTCGAGCCGGGGCTGCCACCGGGCAACGAGCCCGGCGCGCTGGTCCTGGACGAGGAGGAGCAGCGGATGCTGGACGGCGAGATCGAGAGCCCGCTGCTGCGCAGTGAGACCGTCGGCGGCGAGGACGTCCGGGTGATGACGGCGTCGCTGGAAGGCGGCGGTGCGTTGCGGCTGGTGCAGCCGCTGGCGAACGTGCACGAGACGCTGACGAGGATCGCCTGGCTGCTAGCGGGCGTCACCGGCGTCGGGGTCGCGGCGGCGGGCGCGCTGGGCTGGACGACTGCGCGCACCGGCCTGCGCCCGATCGACCGGCTGGTCGACGCCGCCGAGCAGGTCGCGTCGACGAAGGACCTGGCGCACCGGATCGACCCGCCCGGCAACGACCGCGACGAGGTCGCGCGACTGGCCGGGTCCGTGAACGCGATGCTGGCCGCCCTCGACGACGCCCGGACGCAGCAGCGGCAGCTGGTCGAGGACGCCGGACACGAGCTGCGCACCCCGCTGACGACGCTGCGCAACGACCTCGGCGTCCTGCTGCGCAGCGAACAGCACCCGGACCGCACGCTGAACCTGGAGGACCGCGCCGCACTGCTGCGTGACCTGGAGGCCGAGGCGGCGGCGCTGAGCGACATGGTCGGCGAGATCGTCGAGCTGGCCCGCGGCGGCACCGAGCCGGAGCCGCCGCTGGAGACCGACCTGCGCGCGCTGCTCGACCGCGCCGCCGCACGCACCCGCCGCATCGACCCGTCCGTCACCATCACCGTCGCCGGCCGCCCGTTCGAAACGGTCGTGCACCCGGTGGTGCTGGAGCGGGCGGTCGCGAACCTGATCCGCAACGCCGTGCAGGTCAGCCCGCCGGGCGGCGCCGTCGACGTGCTGCTGGACGAGACGGCCGCGGGCGCCCGGATCAGGGTGCTGGACCGCGGGCCGGGCATCTCCGACGCCGATCTGCCGCGCATCTTCGACCGCTTCTACCGAGGCCAGGCCGCCCGCGAACGGCACGGCTCCGGCCTCGGCCTGGCCATCGTCGCGCAGGCCGCGGAGCTGCACGGCGGCTCCGTCACGGCCGGACGGCGCAAGGGTGGCGGCGCCGCGTTCACTCTCGTGCTGCCGCAGCCGATTCTCAGCCCGCTCTTAGAACGGCCCTAAGGACGTCTCATGCCGCGCCGGGAGCGTGGGTGTCGCACCGACAACCACGACGTCCCGGAGGACACGATGACCCGATCCACCCGGCGCGGTTCCCGGCTGCTGCCGGTCCTCGCCCTGCTGCTCACCGTCGCGCTGACGGGGTGCGGCTCGGACGACGACGACCCGGCCGCCGCGGCCGGCACCGGCGACAGCAGCGCCGGCAGCAGCGATGGCGGCGACGGCGGCGGCGAGACCGACCCGGAGCAGGCCGAGCTCGACTTCTACCAGTGCATGCGCGACAACGGCGTCGACCTGCCCGACCCCGATCCCGGCCAGCCGGGCGTCCAGCTGCAGCTGCCGCCGGGCTCCGAGGCGGCCATGGAGGAGTGCCGGTCGCTGCTGCCCAACGGCGGCGAGATGCAGGACACCAGCCCAGAGGACCTGGAGTCGCTGCGCGCGTTCACCGAGTGCATGCGCGAGAACGGGATCGACATGCCCGACCCGGCCGCCGACGGCAGGCTGAGCATGCCCGCCGGCGTCGACCCGCAGAGTGCGGAGTTCCAGGCCGCGATGACCACGTGCCAGCCCGAGCTCAACGGCGCACCGATCCGGCTCGGCGGCCCAGGTGGTGGCCAGTGACGACGACGCTCGACCACCAGGACGACCTCGACGCGGACCTGGACCGGCCGCGACGGAGCCGGGCCCGGCTGATCTGGCTGACGCTCGGCGTCGTCGGGGTGGCCGGGGCCGGCGGGGCGTACTGGTACCTGACACAGGACGACGGCGGCGAGCCGGCCGCGACGTCCACCGGGCCGGCGGCGACCGCGGAGGTCGTGCGCGACACGATCGCCGCCACCGAGACGTGGTCGGGCACCCTCGGCCACGGCGACGCGCTCGGCATCCCGGCCGCCCAGGGCACGCTCACCCGGGTCGCGCCGGTGGACACCGAGGTCACCCGCGGCACCGAGCTGTTCCGGCTGGACGAACGGCCGGTGACGGCGCTGCTGGGGGCGATCCCGATGTACCGCGACCTGGGCATCGGCGACGAAGGGATCGACGTGGAACAACTGGAGGCCAACTTGGCGGCCCTCGGGTACGAGGGCTTCACCGCCGACGACGAGTACACCGAGAACACCGCGGAGGCGGTCGAGGAGTGGCAGGAGGACATCGGCGCGGAGGAGACCGGCGCCGTCGGCAGGTCCGACGTCGTGTTCCTGCCCGAGGGCGGCCGGGTCGGCACGGTGTACGCCGACGTCGGCGCCCAGGTCACGCCGGGATCGCCGGTGCTCGACATCACCGGCGCCGACCAGGTCGCGACGTTGGAGGTGGACGTCGCCGACCGGGACCTGCTCGCCGTCGGCACCGCCGTCACCGTCGTCCTGCCGGGCGGCGCGGAGGCATCGGGGACGGTGACCGCGGCGACCGTCGTCGAGGCGCCGCCGGCCGGTGGCGGCGGCGAGGAGGAGGCGGCGGGCAGCGAGGACGCCGTCGTCGAGGTGGAGGTGGCGCTGGCCGAGCCGGTCGACGCCGCCCTGGTCGGCTCGCCGGTCGACGTGGTGCGGCCGGTCGACGAGCGGGCGGACGTGCTGGTCGTGCCGGTGACGGCGCTGCTGGCGATGTCCGGCGGCGGCTACGGCCTGGAGGTGGTCGCCGACGACGGCACGACGTCGGTCGTCCCCGTCGAGCTGGGGCTGTTCGCCGACGGCCGGGTCGAGGTCACCGGCGACGGCATCGCCGAGGGCGACGTCGTGGGGGTGGCCGGACGATGACCGTCACGACCGCGGAGCCGGTGATCCGGCTGCGCGACGTCCACCGCCGCTACCCCGGCCGGCCGCCGGTGCGGGCGCTCGACGGCGTCAGCCTCAGCGTCGCGCCCGGCGAGCTGGTCGCGATCGTCGGGCCGTCGGGGTCGGGGAAGTCCACGCTGCTGAACATCCTCGGCACGCTGGACCGGGCCGACGCCGGCGAGGTGCGCATCGCCGGCCGCGACGTCGGCACGATGTCGGACAAGCAGCTGTCGGCGCTGCGGGCGCACGCGATCGGGTTCGTGTTCCAGCAGTTCTTCCTCTCACCCGGGGTGAGCGCGCTGGACAACGTCGCCGACGGGCTTCTCTACACCGGCATGCCGCTGCGCGAGCGGCGCCGCCGGGCGGCCCGGACGCTGGCCCGGGTCGGGCTGGCCGACCGGACGCACCACCGGCCGAACGAGCTGTCCGGCGGGCAGCGGCAGCGGGTCGCCGTCGCCCGGGCGCTGGCCGGGCGGCCGTCGTTCCTCCTGGCCGACGAGCCGACCGGCGCGCTGGACTCCGCGTCCGGCGCGGCCGTGCTCAAGCTGCTGCACGAACTGCACGACGGCGGCACGACGGTGCTCGTCATCACCCACGATCACGGGGTGGCGGCCGAGCTGCCGCGTCAGGTGCACATCCTGGACGGGCGGATCGAGTCCGACGAGTCCGTGGCGGTGGCGTCGTGAGAAGCCCTATGTCAAGCCGGCTCCGGTTGGTCTTGGTTGAGGAGTCGTTGGAGGGCTTGGTGGCGGGTGGGGTCGTAGGCGGCGTGGTCTTGCCAGCAGTGCCAGATGACGTAGAGCCAGGCGCGGGCGAGGATGCGCACGGCGTGGGGGTGGTCTTTGCCGCGGGTGATGGCGTCGTTGTAGAGCTGGGCGGCCCAGGGGTTGGCTCGTCTGCTGTCGGCGGCGAAGTCGCAGACAGCGTCGCGCAGTTGTTTGTCGCAGGCCCAGCGGAATCCGGCCACGCGGGACTTGCCGGACTGGCGGGTCGAGGGTGCGGCGCCGGCCAGGCAGGTCAGCGATTCGGGGGTGGGGAACTTCGCTCGGCAGTCGCCGATCTCGGCGAGCAGCCGGGCGGCGCGGACCCGGCCGGCGCGGGGCAGAGACGTGAAGATGTGCGCGTCGGCGTGCTCGTCGAGCTGGCGGTCGATCTGGGTCGAGAGTGTCTTGATCTGCTCGACCAGCGTCTTGAGCAGTTCCACCAGGGCGTGGGTGATGTGGGCCTGGCTGGTGGCGTGTTCGCCGGTGGCTCCGCGGGTGGCGTGGAGGAGGCGCTGGTGCAGCACCGCGGGATCGGTGCGGCCGCTGTAGCCCTGCCTGGACAGCCAGGCGCCCAGGCGTTGAAGGGTGAGCCAGTCGGCCCGGTCCTGGGTGTCGAAGCGAGTCAGGAACGCCAAGGTGATCTCGGAGTCGATGTCGGCGAACAGTCCGACGGCGCCGGGGAAGACGTTACGCAGGTGCATGCGGAGCTGGTTCGCGGCCGCGACGCGGTGGCCGACGAGGTCCTTGCGGGCCCGGCAGGCCCGGCGCAGCGCGATGGTGGCGTCGGTGTCGGGGATCAGGGGCCGCAGCCGGGCCCGGTCGGTGCGCAGGGTGTCGGCCAGCACGTAGGCGTCGAACCGGTCGTCCTTGTTGCCGGCCGACCCGTATCGCCCACGCAGGTTCTTGACCTGGTTCGGGGAGATCACCACCACGGTGAGGCCAGCGTCCAGGAGCGTGTCGACAACGGGCCCGTCAGGGCGCTCGATCGCGACCTCACCCACACCGTGCCGGCCGAGGAACCCGGTCAGCTCACGCAGACCAGCGGCGGTGTGCTCGACCATGGTGCGGGCGAGTTCACGGCCACGGGCATCGACGATGCTCACGGCGTGGTCATCGCGGGCCCAATCGATCCCACCGGTCACGTCGTTGACCGCAACCTCGGGCAGAGACCCAGACG
Organism: Jiangella anatolica; assembly: GCF_003236295.1. Classification (GTDB taxonomy): domain Bacteria; phylum Actinomycetota; class Actinomycetes; order Jiangellales; family Jiangellaceae; genus Jiangella; species Jiangella anatolica. The sequence goes on along the minus strand of NZ_POTW01000142.1, from coordinate 6,152 downwards.
ATTCACTATCGATGGTGTTGCTGGCAGACTTCATGTCAGCCTCCTCGCTGCTAGACCCAGTGGGGAGGCACCCTCGTCACACGGCGCCGTTGGTGCCGGAGTCTGCCTGCCGGTTCGCTCACTGATCGGCGCTCGCAGCCGGCAACCCCAGCCTTGGCGCACAGCCCTATCGACGGTCCACAGACTCCGAGCGACCACCAGATCCTGCAGATCTCACGACGGACATCGCACTGCTAGAACGCGTCAAGCGAGCCGGGCAGTGACCTGGTGGCACCCGGGGTGCATCGACGCCCTCACCGAGCACGCCGACCAGAGGATGGTGCACCAGTGAGCGCGGGCCGGTCCCGGCTGCGGCCGCGCGACACCGTCCGGGTCGCGTTCTCCGGGCTCCGGGCGCGGCCGCTGCGCGCCGTCCTGTCCGCGCTGGGCATCGCCGTCGGCATCGCGGCGATGGTCGCCGTCGTCGGGATCTCCGCGTCCAGCCGCGAGCAGGTGAACGAGCAGCTGCGCAGCCTCGGCACGAACCTGCTCACGGTCGCGCCGAGCCAGTCGTTCGTCAGCACGGCGCAGCTGCCGGCCGAGTCCGTCGACATGGTGGCCCGGCTCGACGACGTGGAGTCGGTGAGCGCGGTCGGGATCGTCCCGGACGCGGCGGTCTACCGCACCGACGAGATCGACCCGAACCAGACCGGGTCGATCGCCGTCAGCGCGGCGCGCACCGACCTGCTGGACACCGTCAGCGCGACGGTGGCGTCCGGTCGCTGGCTGGACGACGCGCTCAGCGCGTTCCCGGCGGTCGTGCTGGGCGCCGACGCGGCGGAGCTGCTCGGGGTGTCGCGGACCGACGGCGACGTGCAGGTGTGGCTCGGCGGCGAGTGGTTCACCGTCGCCGGCGTGCTGGACCCGGTGCCGCTGGCGCCGGAGCTGGACACGTCGGCGCTGATCGGCTGGCCGGTCGCGGAGTCGCTGCTCGGCTTCGACGGCGCGCCGACGACGGTGTACCAGCGGGTCGACGAGACGGCGATCGACGAGGTTCGGACGTTGCTGCCGGCCACCGTGGACCCGGCGGCGCCGGAGGAGGTCGCCGTCAGCCGGCCGTCCGACGCGCTGGCCGCGCAGGCCGCGACCGACGAGACGCTGACGACGCTGCTGCTGGCGCTCGGCGGGGTGGCACTGCTGGTCGGCGGCATCGGGGTGGCGAACACGATGGTGATCGCCGTCCTGGAGCGACGGTCCGAGGTCGGGCTGCGGCGGGCGCTCGGGGCCACCCGGGCGCACATCCGCCGTCAGTTCCTCGGCGAGTCGGTGCTGCTGGCGACGCTGGGCGGGGTCGGCGGCGCGCTGCTCGGCGGTGCGGCCACGGCGGCGTTCGCGTCCGGGCGGGACTGGCCGTTCGCGCTGCCGGTGTGGGTCCTGGCCGGCGCGGCCGGCGCGACCATCGTCGTCGGGGCGCTGGCGGGTGCCTATCCCGCGGCCCGGGCCGCCCGGATGCCACCCACGGCGGCACTGTCTGCCGTGTGACGCGTTTTGCGCGAATCGGTGGTGGCGGCCGCCGCCCGCGGGTTCAATGACCCCGTTCACCAGCCACGACGTGGAAGGACAAACGGGGACATGGTACGCGGACCGGTACGGGCGGCGGCCGTCGCCGCGGTGACGGCGGTGCTGACGCTGATGGCCGCGGGCGCGGCGCACGCGGAGGCGTCGTACGGCGAGGTGACGCTGACGGGGAGCGGCGGGGACTACTCGGGCACGGTGACGCTGCCGCCCGGGTTCCCCGGGGCGACGTTCACCAGCGACTCGAGGGCGGCCGCCTCGGTGCCCAGCGGCTCGTCGAACTGGCTCCCGGCGGCGACGCCGTGGGGCGAGGTGTTCGGGTCCAGCCAGAACCAGGCGTACCTCAACCTGCGTCCGGCCGCCGACTCCGCCGCGTCGCCGTCGACCACCAGCTATGTCTTCGACGCTCCGACGCCGGCCGGTGGGTGGGGGTTCGCGCTCGGTGACATCGACTCCGACACCGCCGTCGTGACCGCCCTGGACGCCTCCGGCGATCCGGTGTCCGGCGCCGACCTCGGCTTCGAGGGCGTCTTCAACTACTGCGACGCGTCGCCGCGGCCCAGCGGCGTGTGCTCGGCCGGCCCGCCGGCCGGCGGGACCGGCTTCGACCTGCCGGTGTCCGCCGTCGGCGCGTCGGACGTGACGCTGACCGGCAACGGTCCGGACACCGGCGGCGCGGCCGGCTGGTTCCAGCCGCGGGTCGCGCTGTCGTCGCTGACCGTCGAGTTCGCCTGGCAGACCGGCTTCCCCGTCTACCACACGTGGTTCGCGTCGCAGCTGCGATCGGTCGCGGGCACGGTGACGCTGAACGGGTCGGAGCCGCAGGCCGGGGTCGAGGTCACACTGACCGGCCCGTCCGGAGAGGTGATCGCCACCACCGCGACCGCCGAGGACGGCACCTACGCGTTCCCCGGGCTCGCGCCGGGCGAGTACGACGTGACGATGACGGTGCCGGACGGGCTGACCGCCGTCGGCCCGTCGACGCTGCCCGCGGACGTGGTGACGGAGGATGCCGCCGGCGTCGACTTCGACCTGATGGAGGATGCCACCGAGGTGTTCGAGGTGCCGGGGACGGTCACCGACCCGGAGGGCGAGCCGATCCCGGAGGCCGAGGTCGTGCTGGAGGACGGCGACGGCGAGGTGGTCGCGGAGACCACCACCGACGACGACGGCGACTTCGTGCTGCCCGACGTGCCGGCCGGCGACTACGAGCTCGTCGTCACCCCGCCGGGCGCGGACTCGACCCGGATCCCGGTGACGGTGCCGGTGGACGAGCCGCTGGCGATCACGGCCGACCCGACGCCGACGCCCACCCCGTCGCCGTCGCCCACCCCGACGGAGGAGCCGACCGAGGAGCCGTCGCCGACGGAGGAGCCGAGTCCGACGCCGTCCGCGTCGCCCACGGACGAGCCGGGCGAGGAGCTGCCCGACACCGGCGCCGGCGCCGGTCCGGCCGTGATCGCGGCGCTGTTGGCCGCCGCCGGTGTTGGGGTTCTGGCACTGCGCCGCCGGGTCACCGGCTGACCGATCGGGTACAACCCTCGTATGGGGGATGACGGGCGGCCGGCGTTCGTGCTGCACGAGCATCGCCGGCCGCGGCACCACTTCGACCTGCGCCTGGAGGAGAACGGCGTGCTGCGGTCGTGGGCGGTGCCGCGCGGCCTGCCCGGCACGCCGGGCGAGAACCGGCTCGCCGTCGAGGTGCCCGACCACGACCTGGACCACTTGGACTATGAGGACGAGCACAAGTCCGTCGCCGACACCGGCTGGTGGGAGGAGCACGACCGCACCGAGCGGCGGATGATCTTCACCCTGCACGGGCGGGACGGCGCCGCGCGGTACGCGCTCATCCGCACCGGCGATGGGTGGCTGCTGCGGCGGACACTGGAACAGCCGGGAGATGTGTCGAGAACGGCGGAGCGGCTCCGACCCACTGCTGAGCCGCCGGAGAGACCGGCGCCGGGATGAAGGACACACCATGAGCCAGAAGATCATCACGTTCCTGTGGTTCGAGAACGACGCCGAGGAGGCCCTGACCTTCTACACGTCGATCTTCGACGACGCCCACATCACCTCGGTCGCCCGCTTCGGCGACGGTGGCCCGTTCCCCGCCGGCACCCTCCAGTCGGCGACGTTCGAGCTGGCCGGCCAGCAGTTCATGGCCATCAACGGCGGCCCGCACGACCCGTTCAACGACGCGATCTCACTGTTCGTCGCCTGCGAGACGCAGGAGGAGATCGACCGGTACTGGGACGCGCTGCTGGCCGGCGGCGGCACGCCGACGCAGTGCGGCTGGCTGAAGGACCGGTTCGGCGTGTCATGGCAGATCACGCCCGTGCAGCTGCTGCGCTACCTCAGCGACCCGGACCCGGAGAAGGCCGGCCGCACCGCCGCGGCGATGATGTCGATGGTCAAGCTCGACCTCCCCGCGCTGGCGGCCGCCTACGAGGGGACTGCCTAGCGCACCAGGCGCAGGCCGGCGACCGCGTCGACGAGGAGAGATGCCGCCTCGCGGGTGTCGGAGTCGGCCTGCACCAGGTCGTCCCTGGCCGCCTCGAAGGCACCTGCCGCACCCCGGCGCAGAGCGTCGAGCTGATCGCGAGCCCATGACTGATCGACGCCCAGCGTCTTGGCGGCCTTCAGACACTGCGCCTCGCCGATCTTCGCGAACTCGTACTCGCCGCCGATCTGCATGGCGGCATAAGTGGGCCGACCATACGGCGCGTAGGTCACGAGGTCGTACAGCGGTGCCAGGCGGACGCGGTCCTGGACCAGGATCAACGAGTAGTTCTTGGCGTGCGCGTCATTGCATTCGAGCACCGTGTTGAACATGAGCCCACGGAAGAAGTCGCGTGCGGTCTCCTCCCGATCGGCCCTCAACGGGAGGCTCTTGAACAGTCGAGCCACCGCGCCGACGCCCGGCCCTCCGTCGAGATGCTGGTACTTCTTCTCCGGCGGGAACCCCAATGCCTGGCACAGATCCTCCTGATGGACCCGGATCCAACGATCGCCGACTCTCCTGCGGTCGTACCGGGCGGTGACGAACGCGCGCACCTCTCCGAAGGTGGACAAGGATGTCTGGGCCACCGAGAGTCCGAGATGGCCCGCTGCCCGCATGGTCAGGTGCTCGACGACGTCCAGTCGGCGGTACTCGCCCGCCACGGGCTTGATGATGTGAGTGGTCGGCGTGCCGGTGTCCGGCCGAGCCCAACCGTCCGGACAGCGATGAAGCGCCACCTTCGGCTGTGCCCCAGCCAGACTGAACCGTTGCGAGGGTCCCCCGCCCGGCATGCCCTCGCGATACTCCGCAATCGTGTCCAGCAGGAGTGTCTCCAGCTCGTGCGGCCCGAGCAGGGTGTGGCTCGCGGGAAGGCCACCGCCGTCCGTTGTCGACACTCCCGGCGGCAGGATCTGGAGCGCACCCGCCACATCCGCTCCGACGTGGCTGAGCAACGCGAATGGATTCTCCAGCGAAACGCCGTACTCACGCGCCAGCGCCGCCCTAGCCTGCGGGTTGTCGGTCAACAGACCGGCGAAGAACGGGCGGACCACACGATTGGCGTGCGTCGCGATCGCGAGGGGCATCGACAACGACAGCGGCGTCGGCTGCCTACCCGCTCGATATGCGTCCTCGTAGTCGAAGGTGAGGTTGCCGCCCGAGGACTGCCGCAGGACGCCACAGCGCACGCCGTCCAGGTACACGTCCAGCTCAGCTGTGGTCATCGGGCTCTCTTCCGAAGAGTTCGTCGATGATCTCGTCCGCTCTCGTGTCGCGCGTCAACGGCGTCAGGTCCAGGGCGAGATCGAGCACCTCGAGGACATCCATCAGTTGTGTCACGTTGACGTTGGGTTTGCCGCGCTCCAGCGCGTTCACCCACTCGCGGGACACGCCGGCGCGCCGCGCGAGCTCGGCCTGCGTCAGTTCGCGCTCGTTCCGGCGGTCGCGTACCGCGGCGCCCAGCTCTCGCGTGCTTCGGAACACTTCGACCCCCAAGGGATGTGCACGATCATCCACATTAGCGGATGTGGACGAACGTCCACAAGAGAAGATGTGCACGAACGTCCACAGGCTAGGAGGCGGACGGACGCAGGAGCTGGCGGACGGCGCGGCCGGCGGCGAGCTCGTCGAACGCGGCGGGGAGGTCGTCGAAGCCGAGGGTGGAGGTGCGCAGGAGCTCGACCGGCAGCTTGCCAGCCTCCCACAGCCGGATCAGCCGCGGGATGTCACGGGCCGGCGCGGCCGAGCCCATGTACGAGCCGCGCAGCACCCGGCCCTCGCCGGTCAGGGTGACGGCGGGCAGGGCGGCCCGGTGCGACGGGTCGGGGAGGCCGACGGCGACGGTGGTGCCGCCGCGGGCGGTCGCGGCGAACGCGGTCTCCAGAACGGCGGCGCTGCCGACGCACTCCAGGGCGTGGTCGGCGCCGCCGCCGGTCAGCTCCCGGATGGCGCCAACCACATCCGGTTCGGACGCGGACACGACGTGCGTCGCGCCGAGCGACGTGGCCAGCGAGAGCTTCGACGGCACCGTGTCGACGGCGACGACGGGGTGGGCGCCGGCCAGCGCGGCGCCCATCACCGCGGACAGGCCCACCCCACC
>NZ_POTW01000141.1 GCF_003236295.1 Jiangella anatolica | reverse complement strand
GACAACCGAGGAACCCGGAGAGCCGGCGGACCCAGCGCCGGCAACCGAGCACGCCTCCCCGAAGCCGCCCCCACACGCACAAACCTCAACAGCAACCCAGCGGCCAGGCGAAACATCGAGGCTAGGGCGTGTCTCCCATATCTGTGAGCGGGTGCACTGCATGATCGCGGTGTGACCTCGTCCCGGTTCCAGTCGTTGACCGATGCCCAGTGGGAGCGGATCGAGCCGCTGCTGCCCTCGAACGCTGGCCGGCGTGGGCACCCGTTCTGGGACACCGTCGGGTGGTCGAGGGGATCATCTACCGGTACCGGACCGGGATCGCGTGGAGGGATCTGCCCCGTGAGCCGTTCGGGTCGTGGAAGACGGTGTGGAAGCGCCATCGCCGGTATGCCGAGGACGGCACGTGGGACAAGGTCCTGGCTGGGCTGCTCGCCCAGGCCGACGCTGCCGGGCAGATCGATTGGACCGTCTCGGTGGACGCCACGATCAACCGTGCTCACCAGCACGCGACGAACACCACCCGCCCCGAGCAGGACAACGGGGGGCACGGGCGAACCACACGAATCTGCCTGAGGGGTTCGTCCCCAGCCCGCTCGGCGGGGAACGTGAACCTGCAGGCCACGGTATCGGAAAGTCGCGTGGCGGGCTGACCAGCAAGATCCACCATGCGGTCGACGGGCACGGTCGCCCCCTCGCCGCGGTCGTCACCGGCGGGCAGCGCAACGACGGCGCCATGCTCACCGAGGTACTGGCCGACATCCGCGTCCCGCGCCTGGGCCCGGGACGTGCCCGCACCACGCCCGATGCCGCGATCGCCGACCGCGCCTACGCCACCGGTCCCGTGCGCAAGCACCTGCGCTCCCGCGGGATCAAGGCGGTCATCCCCGAGAAGAAGGACTCCGCAGCCGCCCGCCAGCGCAGGGGCTCCGCCGGCGGGCGACCACCGGCACTGGACGCCCAGACCTACAAACGACGCAACGTCGTCGAGCGGTCCTTCGCCCTGACCAAGCAATGGCGCGCCCTGGCCACCCGTTACGACTGTGAGGATGAGATGGTGCCGCCCCGGATCGTGGTCTGACCCGCGTTACGACTGGCCTTGGGTGCCTTGTGTTTGATCTGTCGACTGCGCGTCCGGGGCGGTGCTTGCTGCCGTCGGGTCGGCCAGGCGTGTCTCTATAGGGGCCTTGCTCGCAACAGGGCACCGTCACAGTCCTGACCGCCTGGGCCGACCCGACGACGGCCATCCGTTCCCGAGCCGTCAGGAGACATGTTGTCGAGAGCTTCGATCTGTCCGTCGCGTTCGGGGTAGTAGTTCGTCGTGTCGATGACGACCTTGCCTGCGAGGTCGCCGACGGGAAGGTCGTTGATCGCGAACAGCGGCACGCTGAGTACCACGACGTCGCTGGTCCGTGCCGCCCCTGCGGGGGTCGCGGCGGTCGCATTCTCACCGAGGTCGCTGGCGAGATCAGCCAGCGTGTCGGGGTGCCGGGAGTTGCTGAGTACGACGGCGTAACCGGCGTCGCATGCGAGGCGCGCAATCGAGCTACCGAGATCGCCGCTATCGATGAGTCAAAGTGTCTTCGTCACTGGATCCTCTCCTGCACACATATTGATTCGCAGGGATGCTGCTACTGGTCCTGTGGTGACACAGCCAGGTCAGACCTGCTTGAGACCACCGTCGACGTAGAGGTTCGAGCCTGCGATGAAGCTGCTGTCCCCAGAGGCCAGGAAGGCGACTGCTGCTGCGACGTCCTCGGGCTGACCGATGCGACCGATGGGCGTGCTTTCGGCCAGGCCCACGCGCGCAGCGGCCGCGTTCTCCTCGCCGACGAGCTGCTCAACGATCGGAGTGTCGATTGAGCCGGGCGAGACAGCGTTGACACGGATACCGCGCGCCTTGAGCTCGGGGGTCCAGGATCGCGCCAAGGCGCGGACGGCAGCCTTGGACGCAGAGTAGATGCCGAAGTTCTCGATGCCCTGCTCGGCTGCAGTTGAGGAGCAGAGGATCACCGAAGCCCCTTCATTGAGCAGCGGCAGCGCCTTCTGCACGGTGAATACCGTTCCCCGGACGTTGACGTTGAAGATTTGGTCGAAGTGCTGCTCGGTGACCTGCTCGAGCGGCGTGAGCTCGGCGACCGCGGCGTTGGCGAAGAGGATGTCCAGTCCGTGGCCGTGAGTCCGAATCGTCTCGAAGAGTCTGTCGAGGTCCTCGAGGTGGGAGATGTCTCCTACGACCGCCGTTACCGATTCGGCACCAATATGGGCCGCCGTCGCCTCCAGTTCGGCCTGGCGGCGCCCGGTGATGAACACGTGTGCGCCCTCTCGCGCCAAGCGTTCGGCGGCCGCCCGACCGATGCCGGTGCCGCCACCGGTGACGAGCGCCACCTTGCCCGTGAAGTGTCCCATTCGCTTCCCTCTCATTTAAGTACCGATCGATACTGAATGGAAACCTAGCACATCTAGATCGATCGGTACGTAATTGGTAGGATCGGGCCCGTGGATCCCGCAACGAAGTCACGCCTAGGACGACCTCGCGGCTTCGACACCGAGGACGCGCTGGAACGCGCGACCCGGGTGTTCTGGGAGCAGGGTTACGACGGCGCGTCCCTCGCGGACCTGACCGCGGCGATGGGCATCACCCGCACGAGCATGTACGCCGCGTTCGGGAACAAGGACGAGCTTTTCAGGTTGGCTCTCGAGAGATACACGCGAGACGGCATCGACTACGTCGCGCAGGCGATGGACAAGCCAACCGCAGAGGAGGTGGCAAGGACTTTCCTGGTCGGTGCGGCTCAGGCCAGCACCCGCCCCGGCTACCCACCTGGATGCCTCGGCGTCCAAGGTTCCCTCGCAGCCGGCGCCACTGCAAAGAATGCACGCGACGTCTTGGTCGCATGGCGTAACGACAGCGTGGCTCACCTGCGCGACCGGTTCCAACGCGCCATCGACGAAGGGGACCTCCCCGCCACTAGCAAACCGACTGAACTCGCCCGCTACGTCATGACAGTCGCCAACGGCATGGCTGTCCAAGCCGTCTCGGGCGCGACTCGGGCCGAGCTGGAAGAAGTCGCTAAGGCAGCGATGAAGGCGTGGCCGCCGCTGTGAGGACAGCGCGTTGCCGGGACGGCGCCGGCTCAGACGGTCGCGCCGGTTTGATCGTCGACGATCTCGAACCTCGTAGCTCGGCGGGCGACGGATGCACGTCTACGACGACGGCCCGGGTACCCGGCTCGATCCCTACCTCAGGCACGCCGCGGCGCATGATCACCACGTCGAACTGCTGAAGCACGGGCACGTCCCATCCGTCCTACCCCAGTCTTGGGCTCGGGCTAGTTGGTGGTCCGGCGGTTGCTACGCGCCAATTAGGAGACAGGCCCTAGTTAACGCCGAAGCAACCTGTCGTACGCTCCGCTGCGTTGCCTGAATGATGACATTCGGCTGATCCAGTTCAGCGCGAAGCGGACGTCGGGAGGGTGGCAGGACATGGGGGGCTCGCCGCGGCGAGACGGGATCAGGCGGTTCGCGCGACGGGCGCGGTCGAGGCTCGCCCACGATCGGACCACGCCGGCGGGTGGCCCGCGGCTGGAACAACAGCCGACGGTCGTGGACGCGTCGCCCGCGGCCGACCCGATCGCGGAACTGCTCAGCTGGAACGTCCTGGATCGCGAGTTCTACGGCGCCCAGGCAGGCAGGGAGTTCGCGTCGAACCGCGCCGCCGGCCGGCACTACCTGAACTGGGGGCTGCATCGCGGCTTCTCGCCGAGCCCGCTGTATGAGCCCGAGTTCCACGACCCGCGGTTCACGGCGCGGGAGGGTGTCGACCCGCTCGAGCTGGCGCGGCACGCCGTCACGGGCTCGCTCGGGCCGCTCTTCGACATCGAGGCGTACCTGGCCGCCCACCCGGATGCCGTTCGCCATCCTGGCGGCGCGCTCGGCCACTACCGCCAGCACGCCGGCCCGGACACTCCGGCGCCGGTGGGGCCGGACTTCACCGGGCCGGTTCCGACGCAGGCGACCGTCCGCGAGCGTGCCATCGCCACGGCCCGCGAGTGGGGCGATGCCTTCGCGCTCGGCAAGGGCGCTCGAGCCACCGGCGACTTCGACCGCGCGGAGGAGGAGGCCTACATCGCCCGCGTCGCCGTCATGCCGCTGCCCTCCGCCGCCGAAGGGCCACTGGTCAGTGTCGTGATCCCGGTGCACAACCGGCCGGTCGAGATCCGCGCGGCCGTCGCGTCGGTGCTCAGCCAGACCCTGCGCGAACTCGAGCTGATCGTGGTCGACGACGGGTCCGACGACGAGACGCCGGAGGTCCTGCGTGAGCTGGCCGCCGCCGACGACCGGCTGCGGGTGGTGGCCGGTCCCTGGCGTGGCGTCTGCGCCGCGCGCAACGCCGGGATCAGCGCTGCTACCGGCCGCTATGTGGCCTTCCTCGACTCCGACGACCTGTACCGGCCGCGCTTCTTGGAGCTGGCCTTGAAGGCGATGAACGCCGAAGGCCTGCGGGCTGCTCACGCCGTGCTCGACCGCGGCCCGGACACTCGGCGGCGCTACCTCGCCTTCGACGGGACCGCGGACCACCTCCTGATCAAGAACCACGTGAACATGATCTCCCTGGTCGTCGAGCGCGAGGTGCTCGACGACATCGGCGGTTTCGACGAGTCGCTGCGGCGCTGGGTCGACCATGACCTGGTCATCCGGATCGCACGGATCACGCCGCTGCGGCTGCTGCCCTTCGTCGGCGGCGAGGAGAACGGCGAGCCGGACGGCCCCGGCCGGATCACCTTCTCCGAGGCTCCCGGCTGGGAGTACGTCGTGCTGGGCAAGCACCACCTGAATTGGGACGCGGTGGACGCCGGCCTCGCCTCCAGAGTGCCCGGGCGGGTCTCGGTGCTGATCCCGACGTACCAGGACTGGCGGCTGACGCTGGCCGCCGCTGAGTCGGTGCTCGAGGCGGCCGACACCGCGGGTGACGATGTCGAGGTCGTCGTGGTCGACAACGGGTCGCGACGGGCGGTGTCGGCGATCATCAGGACGCGCTTCGCCGCCGAGCCGCGGTTCCGATTGGTGCGAGTGGCCCGCAACCTGCACTTCGCGACCGGCTCCAACCTGGCGTTCGCGCACTCCACCGGCGCCATGGTCGTGTTCCTCAACAACGACACCACCGTGCGGCCGGGCTGGCTGCGGCCGCTGGTGGACGCGCTGGCCGATCCCGCGGTCGCCGGCGCCCAGCCGCTGCTGGTGTACCCGGACGGGACCATCCAGTCCGCCGGGACGGTCTTCGCCGGCGGCGACGGCTTCCCGCACGCCTTCCTCGCGCACCACCCGGCCGAGGACGCGCAGCGGCAGGGCACGATGACCGGCTTCACGGCCGTGACCGCCGCGGCCCTGGCGATGCGGGCCGGCGACGTCGCCGCGCTGCGCGGCTTCGACCCGATGTACATCAACGGCAGCGAGGACGTCGACCTCTGCCTGCGCGCGACCGAGGAGCTGGGTGGCCGGTTCGCCGTCGTCACCGACGCCGTCGTCGTGCATCACGAGAGCAAGACCGCGGGGCGGATGGCCTTCCACTCAGCCAACCGGACCGAGTTCGCCGCCCGCTGGTCCGGGCGCCTGCCCGAATCGGAGCTCTGGCGTTACGAGCGGGCCGGCTTCACCGTGGCGCATGTCCATCCAGGCCCCGTCGACGCGGCTGGGTCGCGGACACCGCTGCCGGTCCTGACGCGGCCGGCGGCCACGACGGTGACCGAACGCACCCCGGCGTTGCGGTGGTCGATCAAGATCGGCGCACACGCCGGAGCGCGGGGCGACACGTGGGGCGACGTGCACTTCGCCCGGGACCTCGCCGACGCGCTGGGCCGGCTCGGACAGCAGGTCGCGGTCGACCGCAGGACCGCCTTCGACCGGTCCACGGCCTACCTCGACGAGGTCACACTGACCCTGCGCGGGCTGGAGTCGTACGCCCCCGATCCGTTCCGGACGAACCTGCTCTGGGTGATCAGCCACCCGGACGCGGTGACCGAGCGAGAGGCCGGCCGGTTCGACGCCGTCTTCGCGGCGTCGGCGTCCTGGGCGGCCGAGCGCAGCGCGCGATGGGGCGTGCCGGTGCGGCCGTTGCTCCAGGCGACCGCCCCGGAGCGGTTCCAGCCGCGGTCATTCGACGGCGCCGGGCCGGTGCTGTTCGTCGGCTCCGGGCGGCGTGGGGTGATCCGCCGGACCCTCCGGGACGCGATCCTCGCCGGTGTCGATGTTCACGTCTACGGCCTGAACTGGCGTGACGACATCCCAGCGCGGTATCTGCGTGGCGACTATCTGCCCAACGCCGACCTGAGCGCCGCCTACGGCCAGGCGCGGGTGGTCCTCAACGACCATTGGGCCGACATGCGGGCTCACGGCTTCATCTCGAACCGGGTGTTCGACGCCGTGGCCGCCGGCGCACGGGTCATCAGCGACCCGATCGACGGGATCGCGGAGATCTTCGGGCCGGCGGTGCGTACCTACTCGACGCCGACGGAACTCGCGGCGTTGTGCGCGATGGCGCCGGACGAGTTCTGCCCGCCGGAGGCCCTCAAGCTGGTGTCCGAGGAGATCCGGACGGCGCACTCGTTCGACGCGCGCGCCCGGGAGCTGCTGACCGCGGCGCTGGCCGCTCGCGCCACACCCTAGGCCTGGGGGAGGACGGCGGGGGCGGCTTCCGCCAGGGCCTCGTCCCAGGGGCGCAGCGGCGCCAGCCCGGCCCTGGCCCAGCCGTCGTGGCCGAGGACGGAGTAGGCCGGGCGCGGCGCGGGGCGCGGGAACCTGTCGGTGGTCGTCGGCCGGACGCGGGCCGGGTCCAGGCCGAGCTGCGCGAACACGGCCCGGGCCAGCCCGAACCACGTCGTCTCGCCGGCGTTCGTCGCGTGGTAGACGCCGGCCGGCGCGTCCGCGCGGACCAGGCCGGCGATGGCGTGGGCGACGTCCATCGACCACGTCGGCTGGCCGCGCTGGTCGTCGACGACGTCGAGGGTGTCGCGCTGCGCGGCCAGGCGGGCCATCGTCCTCACGAAGTTGCCGCCGTGCTCGCCGTACAACCAGGCGGTCCGCACGACGTAGCCGGCGTCCGGCAGCGCCGCCAGCACGGCCCGCTCGCCGGCCAGCTTGCTGCGTCCGTACGCCGACCGCGGCGCGGTGGGCGCGTCCTCCGGGTACGGCGCCGTCGCGGCCCCGTCGAACACGTAGTCGGTGGAGACGTGCACCAGCCGGGCGCCGTGCCGGGCGCACGCCGCGGCCAGGTGCGCGGGCCCGGCGCCGTTCACCGCCGTGGCCGCCTCCTCCGCGGTCTCGGCGCCGTCGACGTCGGTCCAGGCGGCGGTGTTGACGATGACGTCATGGCCGCTCACCGCGGTGTCGACGGCGGCGGCGTCGGTGATGTCGAGGTCGGCCCGGGTCAGCGCGGTGACCTGCGCGCCGTCGAGGACCGTCGTCATGTCGCGGCCCAGCATCCCGGCCGCGCCCGTGACCAACCATCGCACTGCGGGACCTCCATCCGGCTCGACCGTCTACGATATCGGCGTTCGGACCCCGGGGGGCGCGCGAGGGTTCCACGATCGCTGCCGTAGGAGAACCACGTCATGAAGCTGCCGGCCCGTAGGTTGCGTCGTCTGGTCCGGAGGAGGCGGTCGCAGCTGCGGTCCGATGCCGTCACCCGTGAGCAGCGCATCGCCGACGCCATCCGGGCCAGTGGTCTGTTCGACGCCGGCTGGTACGAGGAGCAGCTGGCCGAGCCGATCCCGGACGGTGTCGACCCGATCGACCACTACGTCATGGCCGGCGCAGAGAACGACATCTCGCCGAACCCGTGCTTCGCCACGGACTGGTACCGCGACCATCGCCGGACCCCGAGCCGGCTGGACGTCACGCCGTTCGTGCACTACATCCTGCGCGGCATGGGCCGCAACGTGCCGCCGCACCCGTTGTTCGACCCGGAGCTCTACCTGAGCCAGCACCCGGAGGCGGCCAAGCATGCCGGCGGCCCGCTCGGGCACTACCTCGAGATCGGCTGGCGGTCCGGGGCCCAGACCAGCCCTGTCTTCGACGTCGATGGCTACGTGCGCGCCGTCGGCGAGGTGCACGAGGCGCCGCTGGCCGACTTCGCCCGCCGGCACCGCCGGCTGATGGACCAGACCCGCGGCTGGGAGCACCTGCCGCGCACCGCGAAGACCTTCGACCACGAGGCGGCCGAGGAGTTCAAGCGCGGCGTCCTCGCCGACTACGCCCAGCTCGCCGAGGAGGTGCCGCTGGTCACCGTCGTCATCCCGACGAAGGACCGGCGCGAGGGCGTGCTCACCGCGATCGACTCCGTGCTCGCGCAGACGTACCGGAACTGGCAGCTGGTCGTCGTCGACGACGGCAGCAGCGACGGCACCGCGGAGGCGATCGAGCCGCTGCTGGCCGACGAGCGCATCGAGCTGGTCCGCCGGGAGCAGGCCGACGGCGTCTCGACCGCCCGCAACGCCGGGCTCGCGCGCGCCCGGGGCGAGTACGTCGCCTACCTCGACTCGGACAACATCTGGCTGCCCGACTTCCTCGAGGTCATGGTGGCCTTCGTGCGCACCCGGCAGCTGCGGTTCGCCTACGCCGTGTCGGAGCTGGTCGAGGAGAAGCCGGACGGCCGCGTCGGCTACCGGTCGCTGCCCTACAACCGCGCCGCGCTGCTCGAACGCAACTTCATCGACTGCATCGTCGTCCTGCACGAGCGTTCGCTGCTCGACGAGGTCGGCGGGTTCGACGAGAACCTGCGCCGCAACGTCGACTGGGACCTGTTCATCCGGATGTCCGCGGTCACCGACTTCGAGCTGGCGCCGTTCATCGCCACCCGCTACGACGCGTGGGAGCAGCGTAGCGACCGCATCACCATCAACGAGCTGTTCGGCTACCGCTTCGTCATCCGGGCCAAGCACCTGGTCGACTGGGACGCGATCGACGCCGGGCTGGCGCAGCGCCGGCCGGGCTCGGTGTCGGTGGTGATCCACGCCGCCGGCTCGGCCGGGCCCGTCATCGGCACCGTCGAGCGGCTGATGGCCGTCAGCGGCGACGTCGAGATCGTCATCGTCGACGCGAAGGCGCCCGAGGGCGACGCGCTGCGGCTGCAGCTGTTGCCGGCCCGGTTCCCGAACGTCCGGGTGCTGCGGCAGACGCAGCCGTTGTCGACCGAGCTGTCGCGCAACATCGGCGCCGCCCACTCCACGGGCGAGATCATCGTCTTCCTGCCGTCGGCGGCTCGGGTGGAGCCGGGCTGGCTGGAGCCGCTGACGGCGGCGCTGGCCGACGGCGCGGCCGCGGTGCAGCCGCTCGTGCTGCTGCGCGACGGGACGGTGTGGTCGGCCGGCGTCGCGTTCGCCCGCGGCGCCCATCCGCACAACCTCTACCGCCGCTTCCCGGGCGACGCCCCTGAGGTGACCGAGCCGTCGGAGCCGGCCGGGCTGTCGCCGTTGTCGCTCGCCGTCCGGGCCGCCGACTTCGCCGCCGTCCGCGGCTTCGACCCGCTGTTCGTCAACGACCACGACAACCCCGACCTCACGCTCCGGCTGGCCCGGCTGACCGAGCGGCCGCTGCGGCACGAGCCCACCGGCCTGGTGGCGCTCACCGACACGCCGGAGCGCCGCACGTCGGCGTCGGCCACCACCACCGCGACCGACAACCAGGAGCTGTTCACCAGCCGCTGGGCCGACGTCGTCGACCAGGACGACCACATCGTCTGGGGCCACCAGGGCTACACGATCGTCGGCTACGACGGCGAGTCCCCGACGCACTGGGGCTTCGATCCGATCATCGTGCGCGACCGCCCGGACCGGCCGCTGCGCTGGGCGATCAAGATCGGCGCGCCGGACGTCACACGGCGTACGAACTGGGGCGACTGGCACTTCGCCATCGGCCTCAAGGAGGCGCTGGAGCGGCTCGGCCACGAGGCGGTCATCGACGCCAAGGACGCGTGGTACCGCCCGACGTCCCGGTTCGACGACGTCGCGCTGGTGCTGCGCGGGGTCCGGGCCTATGCGGTCAACCCGCAGCAGACCAACCTCTCCTGGGTGATCAGCCACCCGGAGCGGGTCACTCGGCGCGAGCTGGCCTCGTACGACGCGGTGTTCGCCGCCTCGACGGGGCTGGCCCGGCGGATGTCGGCCGACCTCGGCGCGCCGGTCCGGCCGCTGCTGCAGGCCACCGACACGCGCCGGTTCCGGCCGGTCCCCGCCGACCCGCGCCGCCGCCACGACGTGCTGTTCGTCGGCAACGCGCGGGGGATGCGCGCGTCGGTCGAGGCGGCGCTGGCGGCCGGCATCGTCCCGTCGGTCTACGGCGTGCGCTGGGAGGGGCTGCTGCCCGACGGCGCCTGGCTCGGCGAGTACATCCCCAATGAGGAGCTCGCCGCGGTCTACGCGGGCGCCGGTGCGGTGCTCAACGACCACTGGGCCGACATGCGGACCGAGGGCCTGCTGTCGAACCGGCTGTTCGACCTGGTGGCCTGCGGCGCCAGGGTCGTCACCGACGTGGTCGACGGCTTGGACGAGCTGTTCGGCGACGTCGTGCTGACGTACACGACGCCGCAGGAGCTCGCCGCCGCCGTCGACACCCACCTGCGCGAGACGCCCGAGCGGGCGGCCGCTCGCGAGCAGCTGTCCGAACGCGTCCGGCGCGAGCACTCCTTCGACGCCCGGGCGGCCGAGCTGGTCGAGACGGTCCAGAAGCTCCGCGCGGAGGCGCAAGCGCCGGCGCCGGCGCCGCTGGCCAGGTGACCGCCGGCGCTCAGGAGTGGCGGGCGAAGTAGGACGCGTAGCCGGCGTCGACCCGGCCCGACCCGCCGAGCTGACGGCCGCCCGCGCGCAGCGCGCGGTCCAGCTCGCCCGGGTCGCGGGCGACCCGGCACACGCCGCGGTCGTGCACCGCGTATCCGTCGTCGCCGACGTCCACGGGCGCCAGCGGGTCGTCCAGGCGATCCAGGCCCAGCGCGAGCAGGTCGGCCGGCGAGCCGAGCACGGTGGCCGCCGTCAGGCTGTCCGCCGGGCGCTCGGACGGCAGGCCCGGCGCCCGCACGGTGACGTCCAGCGCCGGGAGGAACGTGCGCCGGACCCGGACCCCGCTGATCGGCCGCAGCCCGTAGCCGCGGCCGAGCACGAGGTCCTCGACGTGCTCGGGCGCGTAGCGCAGACCGGCGGCGGGCAGCGTGACCAGCTCGGTCGTGCACGTCTCCAGCGCCCGCTGCCGCTCCGCCGCGTCGCCGGCGGGCCGGACGGTGAGCGCGGGCCAGGTCTGCCGGCGCAGATCGTCCAGCACGCCGGTGTCGCCCGGCGAGACGATCGCGGTGACCGAGGGCGGCGACGACGCGACGCCGGCCGCCGCCGTCGCGGCCCGGAGTGCGGCGCGCCGGGCGGCGACCGACCAGCGCTCGCGCCGGTCCGGGTCGGCCACCGTCGCGTAGGTGAGCGTCGCGACCAGCTCGCCCAGCACCGGTCCGAGCAGCCGGCGCACCACCAGCGGCAGGTCCGGCGCCAGGACGGGGACCCCGGCGACCAGCAGCTGGCGCAGGTACCCGGCCAGCTCGACCGGACCGGCGGCGGCGCCGAACGGGACCTCCACGGCGGCGTACGCGCGCAGCTCGGTCAGCTGGGCCGGGCTCAGCGCGGACGCGCGGTCCAGCTCCGCCAGCCGGGCGCGGCCGGCCCGGATCCGCAGCCCGCCGGACGGCGTCGTGCTCGCCTGCGCCAGCGGCCGGGCGCGATCGCCCCGCACGTCGTCGTCGAAGGCGTCGAACCCGACAGGGGAGACGAGCGCGGTGTTCACCACGGGCAGCGGCGTCGCCAGGATGGCGCTCGTCGCCGTCCGCAGCTCGGATGGGGTCAGAGCGGCCAGAAGGCCCCAGTCCCGGACATACCCGGATGGCGTCGGCGCTGGTTGGAGGTCAGTTTTGGTCGGCATCACACGGCCCGGTAGGTTCTCAGTCTGGCGCCGCCCGGTGAGCGGCGCCCTCACCCTACCCGGCTCCAGCGGAGGAATGATGTCGCCCACGGTCCGTACGCCTGTCGCCGTGCCAAGACAGGAGTGGACCACCGTCGAGGCGCCCGAGCTCGGCGCCTGGACGCCGGCTCTGACGGTGACGGTCGTGCTGCCGGCGAAGGACTGCCAGGACGAGCTGGACCTCACTCTGGCCGCGCTGGCGGCGCAGACGTACCCGGCCGAGCTGCTCGACGTCATCGTCGTCGACGACGCGTCCGCCGAGCCGCTGCGGCTGCCCGCCGTCCACCCGGAGCGCGCCCGCGTGTTGCGGCTGCCGCCCGGCGACGGGCACGGGTCCGGGCGGGCCCGGCACGCCGGCGCCGAGGCCGCCACGGGCGACGTCGTGCTGTTCCTCGACGCCGACATCGTCGCCACCCGCACGCACGTCGAGGCGCACGCGCGCTGGCACCACACCGTCGCCGACGCCGTGGTGCTCGGGCACAAGATGTTCGTCGACTTCGACGACATCACCGCCGCCGACGTCCTCCAGGCCACCCGCGACGACACGTTCGACCGGCTGCTGGCCGGCCGTAAGCAGCAGCGGCACGGCTGGCAGGAGGACTTCATCAAGTCCGCCGACCGGCTCACTCGGCCCGTCGACGACGCCTTCCTCGCCGTCGTCGGGGCCAGCGTCTCCGCGCCGCGCGCGCTGTACGCCGAGAGCGGCGGGTTCTCCACGTTCGGGCTGCGCGGCATCGTCGACACCGAGTTCGGCTACCGCGCCTACACCGCCGGCGCCGTGCTGATCCCCGAGCCGGCGGCGCGCAGCTACCACCAGGGCGCTCGCAACTTCGCCATCCGCGGCGACGAGATCAAGCGGGAGCGGTCCGGGCTGGCCGCGAACTACCTGCCGATCCCGCTGTTCCGCCCCTCCGACGTCGGCCGCATGTGGCAGGTGCCGGTCGTGCACGCCGTCGTCGACGCGACGAGCGGGACACCGGAGGAGGTGCAGGTCACCGTCGACAGCGTTCTCGCCGCGGAGTACACCGACCTGGTCGTGACGGTGTCGCCGAGCAAGGCCCTGCCCCGCTGGGTCGAGGACTACTTCGCCGCCGACGCTCGGGTCCGGTTCGCGCCCGAGCCGGTGCGCACCGGCTTCCCGGCGCCGTTCTCGCTGATCGTGCCGGCCGGGGTGGCGATCGGCCGGTCCGCGGTCGGGACGATGCTCGCGCTGACCGCGTCGGAGCAGGTCGGCCTGGTCCGCGCCACGGTGTCCGACGAGCCCGGCCCGCCGGTCGAGCTGTGGGCGACGCGGGCCCTGCACCGCGCCCGGCGCCATGCGGGTTCGGACGGGCTGGACGAGACCGCGCGGCGCCTGTTCGGCGTCCACTGGCTCAGCGGCGCCGAGATCGGCGTCCGGCCCGCCGTCGTCGGCGTCACGCGGCAGGGGATGCTGTTCGACGAGTCGGCCGCCGCCGCTCGCTGAGGCGCTGCAGCCGTTCGTTGAGAGGGCTACGACCGTTGGTCGTCCCCCTGCTGCCCATTTTCTTAGCCGGGGGTGACGTCCCAGGTCGTGGTGTAACGGTCGGGCCGTTGTCGGCGTGGGTGACCACGTCGGGGGTGGCCATCGTGTGATGGTCGGCGAGACCACGCCAATGGTTCTCGCGGAAGGGACACATCACAC
>NZ_POTW01000140.1 GCF_003236295.1 Jiangella anatolica | reverse complement strand
CATCACCACCGCCCAGATCGCCACCGCCTGACCAGCCCACCAGCACCGGACCCCGACAAGCCGACAACCCAAGAACCACCAACCCGAACCACACCGGTCAGCTACAACCACAAAGAGCAACAGGCTCTATAGGTGGTTGGATCATTGATGATCATGGGGACGGGGACGGGGCGACCGTGCCGGTGACCTCGCCGAGTCGCTGGCGCGACCCGGCTGGTCCCGGCGCCGTCGCGCGGAGGGTGACGGTGTCGCCGTCTTCGAGGAACGTGCGGCGGGCTCCGTCGGTCAACTGCACGGGTTCGGCGCCGTTCCAGGTCAGCTCCAGGAAGCAGCCGCTGCCGCCGGGGCGTGGGCCGCTGATCGTGCCGGACGCGTAGAGGTCGCCGGTGCGCACCGACGCGCCGTTCACCGTCAGATGGGCGAGCATCTGCGCCGGCATCCAGTACAGCGAGCGCTGCGGCGGCCGCGAGACCACCGTCCCGTTCCACTCCACCTCGAACGACACGTCCAGGGCCCACGGCTCCTCGTCGCGCAGGTAGTCGGCAACAGCCGGAGAACGCGGCGGCGGCTCGACCCGCGCATGCGACAGCGCGGCCAGTGGCACCACCCACGGCGACACCGACGTCGCGAACGACTTGCCCAGGAACGGGCCGAGCGGGACGTACTCGAAGGCCTGGATGTCGCGCGCCGACCAGTCGTTGACCAGCACCATCCCGAAGACGTGGTCCTCGAACGCGCCGACCGGCACCGGCGCGCCCAGCGCCGACGGCGTGCCGACGACGAAGCCGGCCTCGGCCTCGATGTCCAGCCGCAGCGACGGCCCGAACTCGACGGAGTCGCCGGCCCGGCGCAGTCCGGACGGCCGCACGATCGGCGTCCCGGACACGACGACGGTGCCGGCGCGCCCGTGGTACCCGATCGGCAGGTGCCGCCAGGCCGCCGGCAGCGCCGGGTTGTCCGGACGGAACAGCCGCCCGACGTTCTCGGCGTGCGTCTGCGAGGCGTAGAAGTCGACGTAGTCGGCGACCTCGAACGGCAGCCGCAGCTCGACGTCGGCGGCGGGGATCAGGTGCGGCTCGACGAGCTCACGATGCCGCGGGTCGGTGACCAGCGACAGCAGCCGGGCGCGCACCGCGTCCCACACCGGCCGCCCGGCGGCGAGGAACGGGTTCAGCGACGGCTGCGCGAACAGCTCATCGCCGGCCAACGGTGCGAGGTCGAGCACCCACGAGCCCACCGCGACGCCGACCCGAGGCGCCGAGCCGCCCACCACGAAGACGCCGTACGGCAGCGTCCACCTGTCGAACGGGTCCTCGTCGCCCAGCGGCAGCCAGTTCACGGCGCAGCCACCAGCCCGAGCTCGTCCAGCTCGGCCAGCGGCTCGGCGATGCTGCACGACCCGTACGACGTGAACCAGCGCCGCACCGACATCGCGGGCAGCGCACTCACAGCGGACGCCAGCTCGCCGCCGTCGTCGATCGTCAGCGCCGCCGCGACCTCCGCCGCCGGCGCGCCCTCGACCGCCCGGCCCACCGCGAGCAGCAGGTTGAGGAACCCGTGCTCCGGCGGCCGCCGGACGGCGTGGTGCAGCCCGGCGGTGAACTTGAACGGCACGCCCCGGTCCATGCAGGCGATGACGAACGCGGCCACCTCGTCGCCGGACGGGACGGCGTCGGCGGAGGGCCCGCCGGTGCGCAGCTTGGCCCGGTACCCGGCGTCGGCGATGACGTCCAGCGCCACCTCCCAGCCCGGCGCGCGCGGCACCTCGACGTAGGCCGGCTCCTCGTCGTCCGGACCGCCCAGCGCGGCGTCGAGCGCGGCCACCGTCCGCCGCGCGGTCTCGCCCAGCGGCTCGCCCCGCAGCGGCACCTCGACGCCGCGCAGCACCAGCTGAGACTCGTGCGCGACGGCGTCGACGGCGGTCAGCACGCCGGCCGTCCCGGTGTCGACGACGACCGCCACCTCCAGCGGCGACGGCAGCGACGACGCCAGCGCGGCCAGCGACTCCAGGTCCGACGCACGGCACAGCAGCGGCCCGACCAGCGCCGAGTACCAGGCCGACCGGTGCGCGACGTGCGCCGGCACCGCGTCGGCCAGCGGCAGGTCGCCGGGCGGGAAGACGGCGGCGTCGTCGATCAGCCGTTCGAAGATCGGTGCAATCGTCATCGCGCTCCCTTGACAGCGTCCTACCCATCCTGGACGCTGGTCGATATCCGGGCAAGTGAGTCCGATATGCGAACAACGTCGAGAAGGTGACGGAGATGTTCTATCGCAGCGTCGGCCAGGTCCCGCCGAAGCGGCACACGCAGTTCCGCCGGCCCGACGGCGCCCTCTACTACGAGGAGCTGATGGGCGAGGAGGGGTTCTCCTCGGACTCGTCGCTGCTGTACCACGAGGGCGTCCCGTCGGCGATCGTCGACTCGCGCATCTGGGACCTGCCCGACGCGCGCACCGTCGCCAACCACCCGCTCAAGCCGCTGCACCTCAAGCCGCACGACCTGTTCCCGGGCAAGGACTGGAAGGCGTTCGACGTCGTGACGGGGCGGCGGCTGCTGCTCGGCAACGGCGACGTCCGGATCGCCTACGTCGCCGCCGGCGAGTCGTCGCCGCTGTACCGCAACGCGATCGGCGACGAGTGCGTCTACATCGAGGACGGCGAGGCGACGCTGGAGACGATGTTCGGCCTGCTGCGGGTCCGCAAGGGCGACTACGCGATCATCCCGCGGGCGACGGTGCACCGCTGGGTCCCGACCGGCGACGGTCCGCTGCGCGCGTACGTCGTCGAGGCGAACTCGCACATCACGCCGCCGAAGCGGTACCTGTCGCGGTTCGGCCAGTTCCTGGAGCACGCGCCCTACTGCGAGCGCGACCTGACCGCGCCGGCCGAGCCGTTCGTCACCGAGGGCGCCGACGTCGAGGTGTACACGAAGCACCGCGGTCACGGCCCGTCCGGCCTGGTCGGCAGCATCGTCACCTACCCGACGCACCCGTTCGACGTGGTCGGCTGGGACGGCTGCCTGTACCCGTACACGTTCAACGTCGACGACTTCGAGCCGATCACCGGGCGCATCCACCAGCCGCCGCCGGTGCACCAGGTCTTTGAGGGCTACAACTTCGTCATCTGCAACTTCGTGCCGCGCAAGGTCGACTACCACCCGCTGGCCGTGCCGGTGCCGTACTACCACTCCAACGTCGACTCCGACGAGGTCATGTTCTACTGCGGCGGCGACTACGAGGCGCGCAAGGGCTCGGGCATCGGGCAGGGCTCGATCACGCTGCACCCGGGCGGCCACTCGCACGGCCCGCAGCCGGCCGCGATCGAGCGGGCGCTGGGCAAGGACTACTTCGACGAGCTCGCGGTCATGGTCGACACGTTCCGGCCGCTGGAGATCGGCGAGGCCGGCCAGCAGACCGACGACGGCGCCTACGCGTGGAGCTGGAGCGGACGGGGCCCGACCGGCTGAGCGGCTCTGTCCGGGCCGGCGGCTAGAGTGCGATCCGCCCTCGCCCCGAACCAGTCCCAGGAGTGCCCGTGCGCCGCATCGCCGGCCGGCTGACCGTCGCCGCCGCCCTGCTCGTCCTCGCCGCGTGTGGCCGGGCCACCGAGGCCGACGTCGCCGCCGCCGACGACGGACCGGCGCCGGCCGCGTCGGCGTCCTGCACCGACGGCCCGCCGGAGGCCACCGTCAGCGACCCCGGCGCCGAGCCCCGGACGCTGATGGAGCTGGCGCCGTCGGCCGGCGACACCGGCGGCATCGACCTGAGCCTGACGATCCACACCACGGCGACGGTCGACGGCGTCGCGAGGCCCGCGATGGCGGCGCAACCGATGGTCATCGGCATGGCGATGACCGTCGAGGAGGTCACCGACGACGAGATCACCACCGCGATCGCCTACGACCGGGTCGAGGCGGACGGCGTCGACGCGGCGACGCGGGCCAGCCTCGAGACGGTGGTCGGCATCGGCGGGACCATCACAACCACTCGGAGCGGGGCGTTCGTCGACGGCGGGCTCGATCTGGCCGGCCTCGACCCGCAGCTCGCCCCGATGATGCGGCAGCTGGAGGAGGAGCTGGCCAGTCTCACGATCCCGCTGCCCACCGTGCCGGTCGGCATCGGCGCCACCTGGGACGTCGTCACCGACGTCGATGCACAGGGCATCACCTGGTGCACCACGACCGGCTACGAGCTGACCGCGTTCGACGGCGACGCCTACGAGCTCGCCGTCGAGGCGTCCCAGCGGCTGGAGCCGGGGACGATCGAGGAGGGCGGGGTGACGATCGACGTGGTCGAGGGGTCGGGCAGCAGCACCGGCACCAGCGGCGGCCGGTTGAGCTTCCCGGTTGCCGTCGAGGGGTCCAGCAATGCCACCAACTCCGTCGTGATGGCCTCCGACGGGGCCGGCACCGAGCAGACCGTCGAGGTGAAGACGGCGATCCAGGCGGAGATCACCGGCCGCGGCTGAGCCGGTGTCCGGGGTGGCGGCTAGAGTGCGATCCGCCCCGACCACACCCGAGGAGTCCCCGTGCGCCGCATCACCGGCTGCCTGCCGCTGGCCGCTGCCCTGCTCGTGCTCGCCGCCTGCGGTGACGACGGCGGCGGCGAGGCCGGTTCGACCACGTCCGCGACGGCCGAGCCCTCGTCCGAGGCCAGCGCGGAGCCGACCGGCGAGCCGGCGGACGCGGAGCCGGCCTGCGCCGCGGGCGAGCCGGAGCTCACCGTCACCGAGGCCGGCGCCGAGCCGCTGACGGTGATGGAGCTGGCGCCGTCGGCGGGCGACACCGTCGCGCTCGACATGCGAGTGAGCATGGAGGGCACGACGGCGATCGACGGCGGGCCGCCGCAGAGCGCGCCGATCCCGGCCATGCTGATGGGCTTCCAGGCCACCGTCGACGAGGTCACCGACGACGAGATCGCGATGTCGTTCGTCTACGACAAGGCCGAGATGGAGAGCGAGGACCCGGCGGTCGCGCAGAGCCTGGCCCCGATCGTCGGCATGACGGGCACGATCACGACCACCCGCAACGGCGCGTTCGTCGA
This sequence comes from Jiangella anatolica, assembly GCF_003236295.1. GTDB lineage: Bacteria > Actinomycetota > Actinomycetes > Jiangellales > Jiangellaceae > Jiangella > Jiangella anatolica. The sequence continues at coordinate 8,718 of NZ_POTW01000140.1, read as the reverse complement.
CGGCGCGGTCGACACGTCCGGCCTGAGCCCGGAGCTCATGCAGGCGATGGGTGAGCTGGACGCCCAGCTGGAGCAGCTCACCGTGCCGCTGCCGGTCGATCCGGTCGGCGTCGGCGCCGTCTGGACGGTCAGCACCGGCATCGACGTCAACGGGATCCTGTACTGCAGCGACGTCACCTACCACCTCACCGAGTTCGACGGCGACGCGTACACGCTGGAGACCGAGGTGACGCAGGAGGCGCAGCCCACCACGATCGAGGACGCCACCGGCAGCCTCGAGGTGATCGAGGGCACCGGCAGTGGCAGCGGGACCAGCAGCGGCAGCCTGAGCTTCCCGGTCGCCGTCTCCGGCGCCAGCGCGATCACCACGCATCTCGCGCTCGAGATGAGCAACGGCACCGACGGGGGTGAGCTGGTCACCGACCTCACGCTCGGCCTGGAGATCAGCCCTCGCGAGTGAGCGGGCCAGGAGCGGACGTCCCCCGAACGTCCGCTCCCGTCGAGGTCAGCCGCACTCGGTGGTGACGCTCTCGCCCAGCCGCTGGCTCACGGCGGCGAGGTCGCCGAGGTCCTCCAGCTCGGCCATCGCGTCGGGGTCGGCCGGGTCGATGTCGGCCAGCGCCTGCATCGCGTCGGCCAGCGCGGTCCAGTCGGCGGCGACGTCGTCCGGCGCGACGGCGGCGATGTCGCGGTAGGTGTCGACGAGGCCGGCGGCGGCGTCCGGGTCGCTGCTGCCGGCGCCGGCGAGCACGTCGGTGCCCATCGACTCCAGCAGCCCGCAGTAGTCACCGGCGTCGGCGGAGTCGGCCGGCGGGTCGGTCATGGTGAGCTCGAGGTCGTCTCCCTCCGGCGCCGAGGGCGGGGGAGCGTCGTCGTCGGAGCCGCAGGCCGCGGCGAACAGCAGGGCGATGCCGGCCAGTGGGACGGCCAGGGCACGGGTCATGGATGTCACGTGGGGAGACGATGACAGCCGCCGCTACACGGGCACTACACGCGCGCTGACCCGCCGGTCAGCCCGCCGGGCGGGCATCCCGGCCGCGACGCAGCACGTCGGGCATCCGCGGGACCGGCGCGCCGAGCAGGTCGCCGGCCTCGTCGCCGGTCAGGCTGCGCATCTGCCGCAGCAGGTCCGCCGAGCTGCGCCAGCTGTGCCGGGCGTCGCCGTCGCGGCCGAGCAGGCGCAGGATGTCGCCGCGCAGCCAGCGCGCCAGCGCCTCGTCGACGCTGGAGCCGCACGCCTGGAACGCTGCGATGGCCCGTTCCAGGCAGTCCAGCGCGAGCTCCGGCCGGCCGGCGTCGAGGTGCGCGTCGCCGAGCCGGAAGTGGGCGATGCCGGTGAGGTGCGGGCTGTCGTCGAGCTCCAGCGCGCGTTCCTGGCAGGCGACCGCCTCGTCCAGCCGGCCGCCGAGATGATGGCCGGCGCCGAGCCGGGTCAGCGTGACGGCCTGACCTCGGATGTCGTCGATCTCGCGCTGGATCCGCACCGCCCGGCGGTACTCGTCGAACGCCTCGTCGGTGCGGTTGAGGTGGTGCAGGACGAAGCCGAGCGTGCTGCGCGCGTCGGCCTCGGCCCGGCGGTCGCCGTCCTCGTGCGCGGCCGCGACGGCGGCCCGGCCGTGCCGGTGCGCCTCGGGCAGCCGGTTCAGCATGAAGTAGCCGTCGCTGAGGTTCTGGTGCAGCTTCGCCCGCCAGCGGGCGGGGCCGTCGTCGCCGATCGTGCCGAGCGCGAGGTGTCCGAGGGCGACGATGTCGGCCCAGCGGTCCTGACTGCGCAGCGGGTGCGCCATCGCCGCGGCCAGCCCGGCCAGGATCGCCGGGCCGTCGCCGTCGAGCGCCGCCGCGTGGATGGCGGCCGCGGCGACGTTGTCGGACTCCGCGCGCACCCAGGCCGCGATCGCGGGCCCGTCCGGCTGTATGGCGCCGGCGGTGCGGTGGGGGATGCCGTCCCCGCCCGCCTCGCTCGTTCCTCGCTCGGACGCCCGCAGCCTACCCCTGACGGCATCCCCCGCCGCACCGCCGGGGAGCTCGGGCGGGCCGATCTGGGCGTGCCGGTCGGACCAGGCGACGCTGGAGCGGGAGGCGTGCCGGGCGGCGGCGAGGTAGTGGTGCAGGGCGCGGCGGATCGCGTCGGCTCGCTCCGACGGGGTCAGCGTGCGCTCCGCCTGCTCCCGCGCGTAGAGGCGGACCAGGTCGTGCACCGTGAACCGGTCGTCCGGCGCCGCGGTCAGCAACTGCGCGTCCACCAGCCGGTCCAGCGCCCGCCGGGTGACCGCGAGCGACCGGCCGGCCAGCGCGGCCGCGGTGTGGACGGTGAAGTCGGCGAACCCGGTGAGGCCCAGGCCGGCGAAGACGTCCGCCGCGGCCGGCGGCAGCGCCTGGTAGGCGACGTCGCAGCTGGTGCGGACGGCGAGATCGTCGTGCTCCAGCTCGTCCAGCCGGTGCTGGGCGTCGTCGAGCCGGTCGCGCAGCGCGGCGAGCGGCCAGTCCGGCCGCGACCGCAGCCGCGCGCCGGCGACCCGGACCGCCAGTGGGAGCAGCCCGCACAGCGCGACGATCTCGGCGGCGGCGTCGGGCTCGGCGGCGACGCGGTCCGACCCGGCCTGGGCGGCGAGCAGCGCGATCGCCTCGTCCGGCGGCAGCGTGCCGAGCGCGAGCGGCCGGGCCTGCGTCAGTGTCGCGAGCACCCGGCGGCCGGTGACCAGCAGCGCCGGACCGGGGCCGGGCCCGGGCAGCAGCGGGCGCACCTGCGCGGCGGAGTCGGCGTCGTCGAGGACGATCAGCAGCCGCCGCCCGGCAACCGTGGCCCGGTACAGCGCGGCGGCCGCGGCCGGGTCGGCGGGGACGCGGCGTTCGTCGACGCCGAGCGAGCCGAGCAGCCGCGCCAGCACCTCCTCCGGCTGCAGCGGGCGGACGCCGGGCGTCGCGCCGTGCAGGTTCACGTACAGCCGGCCGTCGGGGAACTCGGCGGCGGCCGCGTGTGCCGCCCGCAGCGCGAGCGCGGACTTGCCGGCGCCGCCCGGCCCGCTGATCGTCACGACGGCGCCGTCCTGCGCCAGCCAGGACGTGACGCGCCGCAGCTCGGCGCGGCGGCCGGTGAAGGCCGGGTCGTCCGGCGGCAGCTGCGCCGGGGCCGGCGCCGCGGCGGCCGGCCCGGGCGGGGCGAGTGCAGGGTCGTCGGCGAGGATGGCCCGCTCCAGCTCGCGCAGCTCCGGCCCCGGCTCCAGGCCCAGCTCCTCGACCAGCGTCGCGCGGGCCCGCCGGTAGACGTCGAGCGCCTCGGCCGGACGTCCGGCGCGGTGCAGCGCGAGCATCAGCCGGGCGTGCAGCCGCTGCCGCAGCGGGTGCGCCGCGACGAGCGCCGTCAGCTCGCCGACCAGCAGGTCGTGCCGGCCCCGCGCCAGGCCGGCGTCGATGCGCAGCTCGACCGCGGTGAGCCGCAGCTCGTCCAGCCGGCTCGCCTCGGGCTCGACGGCGGCGCAGTCCGCCACGTCGGTGTAGGCCCGCGGCCCGCGCCAGAGCGCCACCGCGCGGTGCGCCAGCTCGGCGGACCGCTCGACGTCGCCGTCCGCCAGCGCGTCGCGGCCCTCGACGACCAGCCGCTCGAACTCCTCGTCGTCGGCCTCGGCGGGACGGACGACGAGCCGGTAGCCGGACCGCTCGTGCACGATGCGCGACTCGCCGAGCAGCCGCCGCAGCCGGTGCACGTAGCTGTGCAGGTTGGCCCGCGCCGATCGCGGCGGGCGGCCGTCCCACACCGCGTCGACCAGCGTGTCGGTGCTGACCAGGGTGTTGCGGCGGGACAGCAGGACGGCCAGCAGCAGCCGCTGTTTGGCCGACGCGACGGGGACGGGCACGCCGTCGTCGCCGTACACCGCCACCGGGCCCAGAACGCCGAACCGCATCGCACCTCCTCGCCTGCCGCTGTGTCAGCTGGGAAGGCCACCCTAAGCGCGGGCGCCGACACGTCGCCCGCCGTCCCGGGTCGCGGGACGGCGGGCGAGCGCCGGTGCGGGTGGATCAGGGCACGTCGCGCCGCTTCATCAGCACCGCGGCGATCGCGGCGAAGATCACCAGGTACGCCGTCACCAGCAGCGCCGCGGGTCCGCCGTCGAGCACGGTGAGGATGCCCGGCGCCCCCTCCGGGTCGCCCTCACTGGCCGGGCCCAGCGCGCCGGCCACCGAGCCGGCCGCCGTCCCCGGCAGTACGTTCGTCACGTACTCGACGCCGCCGAGCAGGTTGCCGACGCCGCGCAGCAGGTTCTCGATCACCAGCGACCACACCAGGCCGAGGCCGACCGCCAGCGCCGGGCTGCGGGTCAGCACGCCGACCAGCACGCCGGCCGACGCCCACATCCCGAAGATCAGCAGCCCGCCGCCGACCGACTCGGCCAGCGCACCCAGTGCCGGCCAGGTCAGCGTCTGGCCCTCGGTGACGGCGATCAGGACCGACGCCGCCAGGTCCAGCGCCAGCGTCGCCGCGACCACCGTCACGACCACCGTGGCGACGGCGACCAGCGTCCCGCCGAACGTCGAGATCCGGCCCGGGCCCTGCGTGAGCGCCGTCTTCCAGCTGCCCCAGCCGAACCCGCTGCCGGCGGCCAGCGCGCCGAGGATGAACATGATCGCGCCGCCGAACATCGGCATGCCGCCGGTGAACACCGACGGGATCGCGGCCGGCAGCAGCTCCGGCAGCAGTGCCGACGGGTCGACGCCCTCGTTGGAGAAGCCGGAGGAGTCGGTCGCGTAGGCGACGTAGTTGAAGATGTAGGCGAAGGTGAGGTTGAGCAGCAGCCACACCACCGCCAGGACCCAGACCGCGGGCCACTTGCGCAGCCGCAGCAGCTCCGCGCGGGTGCTGGCGAGCAGGCCGCCGAGCGGGCTCGGGACGGCGCGCGCCGTCTGGTGGGCGGCCGGGGCGGTCATCGTCGCGGTGCTCATCGGTTCTCCTCCTGGTCGGTCGTCAGCTCGAAGAACACGTCCTCCAGGGACCGCTCCGAGGGGCGGATCTCGTGCACGTCGAGGCCCTCTGCGACGAGTGCGCGGGCCATCTCGGGCGCCCGGTCCTCGGGCAGGTCGAGCCGGATGCCGGCGTCGGTGAGCTGGACGGAGTCGTCGCCGGCCACCCGCATCGCCACGGCGAGCGCCCGCTCGACCGGCTGCGCGCGCACCAGCAGCGTGCCGGCGCCGCGCAGCTCGGCGACGGTGCTCTCGGCCAGCAGCCTGCCGTGCGCGATGACGCCGACGCGGTCGCAGATCTCCTGCACCTCGGCCAGCAGGTGGCTCGACAGCAGCACCGTCTGCCCCTGCTCGGCGAGGTCGACGACGAGTTCGCGCATGTCGGCCATGCCGCCGGGGTCCAGGCCGTTCGTCGGCTCGTCCAAGACCAGCAGGTCCGGGTCGCCGAGCAGCGCGGACGCGACGCCGAGGCGCTGCTTCATGCCCAGCGAGTACGACTTGAACGCGTCGCGGCCGCGCTCGGCGAGGTCGACCCGCTCGAGCACGTCCTCGACGGCGCGGTCCGAGACGCCCTGGTAGCGGGCCATCACCCGCAGGTTGTCGCGGCCGGAGAGGTAGGGGTAGAAGCCGGGACCCTCGACCAGCGCGCCGATGCGTGCCGTCGCGCCGGGCTCGCCGGGGGCGTGACCCAGGATCGTCGCGGTCCCGCTGGTGGGACGGACCAGGCCGAGCAGCATGCGCAGCGTGGTCGTCTTGCCGGCTCCGTTCGGTCCGAGGAAGCCGTACACCTCACCGCGGCGAACGGTGAGGCTCACGTCGCTGACGGCGAGCCGGTCGCCGTAGCGCTTGGTCAGCCGGTCGGTGACCACGATCGAGTTCGTCATGCCGCCACGGTCCCGCGCGACCGCCGTCGCCGGCGTCGGTCAGGAAGCGGCATCGCGCATACGCAGATCCGCGTAGTGCGGTTACGCCGCGTCGCCGACGCCGCGCGGGCGCCGCCGGCTCTACTGTCGAGGACATGGAGAGGGCACGGACCTGGCTGGCCGACGTGGCCATCGCGCTGGTGCTGGTCGTGGTGGGCATCGGCGGGACGCACGGGGCGTCGCAGGGGCAGGACTGGGCCCGCGAGCCGGGCGTGCTCGCGTACACCCTGGTGGTCGTCGCCGCGTTGGCGCTGGTGCTGCGCAGCCACTACCCGCGCACGACGCTGCTGATCAGCGGCGCGGCGCTGCTCACGTACCTGGTCGCGAACTACGCGTACGGCCCGATCATGATCACCGTCCCGGTGGTCCTGTACACGCTCGGCGCGCAGCTGCCGTTGCGCTCGGCGCTGCGCTGGGCCGGCGGCTACTATGCCGCGTTCTTCGTCGTGTCGACGGTGCGGCTGCTGGACGACTCGGGCGCGGATCTGTGGCGTCAGGGCGCGGCGTGGGCGATCGCGTCGCTGGCGATGTTCGGCGCGCCGCTGGCGATCGGCGCGGCGCTGCAGACGCGGCGGGAGTCGCAGGCCGACGTCCGGGCCGCGCTGGCCCGTCGCGCAGTGTCGGAGGAGCGGCTGCGGATGGCGCAGGAGCTGCACGACTCCGTCGGCCACGGGCTGGCCGTCATCGCCATGCAGGCCGGCGTCGCGCTGCACGTCCTGGACCGCAACCCGGAGAAGGTGCGGGCCGCGCTGGAGGCGATCCGCGACACGAGCCGGTCCTCGCTGGACGGGCTGCGGGCGGAGCTGCAGGTGCTGCGCAGCCCGGTCGGCGAGGCGGCGCCGCGGCGTCCCGTCGCCGGGCTGGCCGAGGCGGGTGTGCTGCTGGACCGGATCCGGGCCGGCGGCGTCGAGGTGGTGGCGGACCTGTCCGGCGCGCTGGCCGGCGACCTGCCGCCGGACGTCGACGTCGCGGCGTACCGGATCGTGCAGGAGTCGCTGACGAACGTGCTGCGGCACGCGTCGGCCACGCGGGCCGAGGTGCGGATCCGCCGCTCCGGCTCCGGCTCCGGCGACGAGCTGCTGGTGTCGGTGAGCGACAACGGCGTCGGGTCGTCGGTCCCGTCGCCGCCGGTGTCGTCGGCGTCGTCAGCGTCGTCGGCGGCGTCGGCGTCGGCCGAGGACGACGGGTCGGGGACCGGGATCGCCGGGATGCGCGCCCGCGCCGAGGCGCTCGGCGGCCGGTTGCAGGCCGGCCCGCGCGCCGGTGGCGGGTTCGCCGTCCACGCCCGGCTGCCGCTCGTCCGCGCCGACCTGTCAGGATCGAGCACATGATTCGGGTTGCGGTGATCGACGACCAGGCACTGGTCCGGATGGGCCTGGCGACGCTGCTGGAGACCGAGGACGACACCGAGCTGGCCGGCGAGGCCGCCGACGGCCGCGCCGGCGTCGACCTCGTCCGCCGCACCAAGCCCGACGTCGTGCTGATGGACATCCGGATGCCGGTGCTGGACGGGCTGGCCGCGCTGCGCGAGATCACCTCGGACGCGTCGTTGGCCGACGTCAAGGTCATCGTGCTGACGACGTTCGAGCTGGACGAGTACGTGTTCGAGGCGCTGCGCGGCGGCGCCAGCGGGTTCGTCCTCAAGGACTCGCCGCCGGCCGAGCTGCTGCACGCGATCCGCGTCGTCGCCGACGGGGCCTCGCTGCTGTCGCCGTCGGTCACCCGCCGCGTGATCGAGCGGTTCAGCGCGCGCGACGTCCCGGCCGGCACGCCGCATCCGGAGCTGGACCGGCTGACCGAGCGGGAGCGCGAGATCGTCGCGTGGGTGGCGACCGGCCGCTCCAACGACGAGATCGCCGCCGAGCTGGTGGTCAGCCCGGCGACCGTCCGCACCCACGTGTCGCGGGCGATGGTGAAGCTGCACGCCCGCGACCGCGCCCAGCTCGTCGTCTTCGCCGTCCAGTCCGGGCTGACGCAGCCGTGAAGGTCGTCGCCACCGATCTCGATGGGACCCTGCTGCGCAGCGATGGGACCGTCTCGCCGCGCACCCGGGCGGCGCTGGACCGGGCCGAGTCCGCGGGCGCGACGGTGGTGTTCGTGTCCGGGCGGCCGCCGCGCTGGATCGACGTCCTGGCGTCCGAGGTCGGCTCGCATGGGCTGGCCATCTGCGCGAACGGCGCCCTGGTCTACGACGTGCGCCGGCGTGAGGTGATCGAGGAGCACGGTCTCCCCGGCGACGTCGCGCTGGAGGTGGCGCGGGCGATCCGGGCCAGCGTGCCGGGCGCGACGTTCGCCATCGAGCGGCGGCTGACGTTCGGGCAGGAGCCGTCGTTCCGCGGGACCTGGCCGGCGCCGGACGGGACGGTGATCGCGTCGCTGGAGGAGCTGCTGGCCGAGCCCGTGTCCAAGCTGGTCGCGACGCACCCGTCGCTGTCGGCGTCGGAGTTCGTGTCGCGGGCGGCGGCCGTGGTGGGCTCGCTGGCGGCGGCGACGTACTCGGGTCATGCTCCGGTGCTGGAGGTCAGCCGGGCCGGCGTCTCCAAGGCGTCGGCGCTGGCGGCTCTGTGCGGCTCGCTCGGCGTGGACGCGCACGACGTCGTGGCGTTCGGCGACATGCCCAACGACGTGCCGATGCTGGCCTGGGCCGGCACCTCGTACGCCGTCCGGAACGCCCACCCCGACGCCGTCGCGGCCGCGTCGCACCGCTGCCCCTCGAACGACGAGGACGGGGTGGCCCAGGTGCTGGAGCGGATCTTCCCCTAGGCCGCGCCTGCAGCGGGACGTCGGCCGGCCCCGGGGTGGCCGCGCTCCCGTCGGGTGGGGTTGTCCCGCGCTGGGG